>JAUNGE010000100.1 GCA_030524675.1 bacterium | reverse complement strand
AAATTATCAAAGCGGCTGTTGCCGGGGAAAAGTGGGCAACTGAACAGATTCTTAAATATTACGATGATTATATGACAGAGCTTGCCACTGTGAAGGAGAGGCAGCCGGATGGAAGCGTGAGAACTTATGTGGACGAGGATTTGAAACAGGCAATAGCATTAAATCTGTTGGAAGAGATACCGAACTTTCCTTTGGAGGAAGCGGAGAAGATGGCGGAAGAGGAATAATATTGTGAGTTTTACAGGCGTGGAAAAGAGATAGAGGCGGATTGGAATGGGGCTACTATTATTCCAATTGAGAATATATTAAAGTTGCGGTATAATGTGAAACAGTATTTATTGAAAGAAGGCTGGAGAGACGTAAATGAATAAAATTTTGATTGCCGATGATGACGCAGAGCTGGTTAAGATGCTGCGGACTTTTTTTGAGCTTAGAAAATATACGGTAATTACGGCAGCTGACGGCGCAGAAACATTAAAAAAGGTAGAAATGAAACCGGATATTATCCTATTGGATATTAATATGCCCCGAATCGATGGTATCGAAGTATGCCGAAGAATCCGGGATAAAGTCTCCTGCCCAATCCTGTTTCTTACGGCAAGAGCAGATGAACAGGATCGGGTAAATGGTCTTATGTCTGGCGGAGACGATTATATTTTGAAGCCATTCAGCTTGAAGGAGTTAGACGCACGAATCATCGCCCACCTAAAACGGGAAGAACGGCACCGGGGAAAGTCAACATATCGCTTTCAAGGCGATTTGTCCGTTGACTATTCAGCAAAAACGGTTCAGGTTCGTGGGCAGGATATTGAACTAACGAAGCTGGAATATGGAATTGTGGAATTTCTTTCTATGAATCCGAGGATTGTGTATGACAAAGAACGGATTTACGAAAAAGTCTGTGGTTATGACGGCGAAGGAGACAGCCGGGTAATTACGGAACTGATCCGGCGTATACGGAAAAAGCTGCAAGAACATACCGATACGGAATATATTGAAACAGTCTGGGGGATGGGATATAGATGGATAAAATAAAAGATAAAATCAGAAATCTTTCTGTCAGAAAGACAATCCTGTTGTATTTAGTTATCAGCCTTACAGTCAGTTTTCTTTTATCCGCCTGTGCTGCATGGATAGCTTCCTGTGTTCAGGAAGAAATCTGGTGGAAATATGCAGATGAGGATTTGTATTTTACAGCGGTTGAGTTGGAGGGTGAAGGATATATGGCTCAAATTCCCCGGCCTGACAGTTCCAAAATGAGCTGGCTGGATCATGCCATATCGGAAGCATGTGATTTTTTACAGACCTATTCGGTGCTGATCTTCTCGATTGTCGGCAGCGGTGGCGCAGTATTTCTCTTTTACCGGAATAAACTGAAAAAGCCCCTGGAAGAATTGGAAATTGCTTCTAAAAGAATTGCAGAAAATGACCTTGACTTTCGGATTACTTATGAAAACAGAGATGAGATGGGCCACCTATGCCATGAATTTGACCGTATGCGTGGACAACTGGAAGAAAACAACCGACAGCTATGGCACATCATTGAAGAGGAACGGGCGCTGCGGTCTGCAATCGCCCATGATATTCGCTCTCCCTTGTCTGTTTTGAAAGGGTATCAGGAAATGCTGATTGATTATATTCCAGATGGAACGATTGACAAGGAAAAAACCGTGGAAATGCTGTTGGAAGGTATGAAACAAATCCGCCGTATGGACGTTTTTATTGATTCCATGCAAAAGGTAAACAGTCTGGAGCATCGGCAATTTACGGCAGTTCAAATTTCTTCCCAACAACTTCAAAAAGACATTCAAACGGAACTGGATATTCTGGGGAAAGAAAGAAGAATCTGCTTGTCGGTAAAGGAAACAAATGAAATTTTCTGCGGAGACCATGAAGTGATTATGGAAGTTATGGAGAACCTGTTGTCAAATGCCCTTCGTTACTCCAAAGAGAAGATTGAAATAAAAGTCTCCCTGACATCACAGAAACTGGTGCTTTCCGTTTCGGATGATGGAAATGGGTTTCAGGAGGATGCCGAAAAAGTAACTAGGGCTTTCCATCAAAAAAATATTAAAGACAGCCTGAATCATGCAGGAATGGGGATGTATATCAGCAGACTGTACTGTGAAAAGCATGGAGGGCATCTGATACTGGAAAATGAGGAATCAGGCGGAGCTATTGTAACCGCAGTATTTCACCGGATCGCATAAGTGATCCGGTTTTTTTTCGTCCATTGTTTTTTTGTTGTGATTTGCCTCTTAAAATGGAATTAACAAAAAGAAAGAGGTGACGCTTATGAAAGCAATTATACGGCGCGAGATTCTAAACTATCTGAAAAGACCGCTGTTCTGGATCGCTATTGTAGTTGTGATATTTGGTGTTTTTCAGCAGCTGAGTCCGTATCTGAACATCCATTACATCACATCAGAGGAAGAATTAGAAAATGACGATCCGGAAACTGTACTTGAAGGTGAGATTTTTGAAGGGTATATTCCATTAAGTGAAGAAGAACATCGGAGCCTTTGGGAGAAAACTATTCAGGAAAATCTGCTTGCTGAATTTGGTATGAATGAAGACGAAGCTGACGATGTGATTCAGGAAATGAGTGGAATGGACATCAAAGAAGCCTGCCAATACATGGAAGAACAGTACGGTTATTATGGTACGAATTATATCTGGGAAGATACAGCCTATGGGAAGGGTACAATGGAAGAAATCAATTCGTACATTGATGAAAAACTTGATGAACATTCGTTTTCCTATTATTTTTCCAGGAAGTTTGCAGATTTTTCCGGTCTGTTTATGGGATTTACAGCAACTGTCCTTCTTGCCGTTCTTTTTATGCAGGATATGAGAAAAAATACTTATGAATTGCTGCATACGAAGCCGATTAGTGCCACACAGTACGTCATCGGAAAAGTGATGGGAGGATTTCTGATCTGCCTGATGATTCTCGGAATCTTAAATCTGGTATTCTGGGCTGCCTGCCTGATCTGTACCAGCGGAAACGGTTTTGACATAAGACTGACCGATTTCCTTTTGGCAACCTGCCTCTATATTTTGCCGAATATGCTGATGGTCGTATGTGTATATACCATTGTGGCACTCTTATTTAAAAACCCGCTTCCCGCCGTTCCGCTTCTGGTCCTGTACATGGTTTATTCAAATATGGGCGGCAGAAATGCGGAAGGTGTCTATGGGTATTATGGGCGCCCACTAGCAGCCATGGTTCGTTTCCCAGGTATGTTTTTTGATGTTACTCCGCCGCCATTGGCTCTGGTCAATCAAATTTGCCTGCTGTTCGCTTCAGCAGCAATCATTCTCATTGGAATACAGCTATGGAGGAGGAGAAGAATATGATGCCTGCGGAAAGAAAAATCAGTCTCCCGACATACAAAATGGCGTACGCTGCCTGTTTCGTGGTTATTTTAAGCCTGATTCGCGGTATAAGTCTTTCTGACGAAATTGGCATTGCAATGGAAGCGCCTATGGCAGTGCTTGCGGTGGTTTTCTGTGCGGATACTTATACGCAGGAAATCATCCAAACGGTCAGAGATACACCGCTTATATCCCTTAAATCGGCGCTTGCGTTCCATTGCAATGAGAATGGTAATTCAGGAAACCGTCTTATTGGTACTCTGTGCGGCTGGTTACGGAATGTTTTTCCTTTTCCAAAATCCGCAGTCTCTTTATAAAGCCGGTCAAAGCACAGAATCCGAACTTCAGATGTTTCTTGTGTTTTTAGCGGCAATGGTAGTAACGTTATGGTTTTGGGGAATGTTATCAAATTTTCTATCCTGCCTGTTTCGGAATATGTGGGCTGGTATTGGATGTTGTGTTGTTTTGTGGCTTGTAACAAATTCTTCGTTTGGAGAAAAACTTTTAGGAAATTGGAACGTGTTTTCTTATACGTTCCGAAATATAACAGACAGCCAGGATTTCCGCTGGCTGCACGGTAAAGCCTTATGCTTGCTGATCTGTGTGTTCATGGCACTCCTGACATCAAAAGTAATGAAGAAAAGAGGTTGACAAATATGAGTATCAAAGTGAATGATCTAACAGTAACATTTAAGAATAAAGTGACCGCAATCAATCATGCTGATCTGGAAATCCCTAATGGAGTTTTTGGGCTGCTGGGAGAAAATGGCGCCGGTAAAACTACTTTCATGCGGGTGCTGACAACAATCCTTCCTCCTACCAGCGGCACAGTAAGTATGGACGGAATCCTTTACTGTGAGGGGAATTATCCAAAAATTCAGCATAGAATCGGCTATCTTCCACAGGAGATTGATCTGTATCCCAGCCTAACGGTTCAAGAATGTCTGGAATACATGGGCGACCTGGCCGGAGTACCCAAAAATGAATGCAGGAAACGAATCCAATATTATCTGGAAAAAACCAGTTTGACAGAACATCGGAAGAAAAAAATGAGGCAGCTGTCTGGTGGCATGAAGCGGAGA
This sequence comes from bacterium, assembly GCA_030524675.1. Classification (GTDB taxonomy): domain Bacteria; phylum Bacillota; class Clostridia; order Lachnospirales; family Lachnospiraceae; genus CAJMNU01. The sequence continues at coordinate 2,368 of JAUNGE010000100.1, read as the reverse complement.
GTCGGTTTAGTGCAGGCACTTTTGAATGAGCCGGAATTCCTGATCGTGGATGAGCCGACCACTGGGCTTGATCCGGAAGAACGAATCCGTATCCGAAATTTGCTGGTGGATTTCTCCGAAAATAGAACCGTCCTGTTTTCCACCCATGTGGTAGAAGACCTTGCGGCAGTCTGCAACCAGCTTGCCGTTATGAAAAAAGGGAAATTCTTATATGCCGGAAGTATGAAAGAATTGGTCAGGGAAGCAAAGGGACATGTATGGATTTGCCGGTTTCAGGATGAAATGCAGGCACGTGAGGTTGAAAAAAAGTACCATATCTCATCCAAGCAGTTGTCCGAGAATGGCGTTCAGATACGGCTGATTAGTGAAAAAATGCCAAATGTGGAATGTGTTCCTGTAGAGCCGACACTGGAAGATGCGTATATTTATATTTCGGGCAAAGAACAACTAATTGGATAATAGTCCTTGACACTAATGCCGATCATTTATTAGCTTTCTCTTTTTTGACATCGGGATATGGGATGATGGTTATGGTTGATAATGGCAGAAAAACAATCGTTACCCTCGACAGGATTTGATAATTAGGAATTTAGATTTAAGTCTAACTGAAAATTTAAAGAAGTGAAAGATCGAGGATGGGTATATAGAGACTGTGATAGGGAGCGGGTACAAGTTTGAAGTGTAGGAATAGAGCTGGTAGCATGGCATCTGGTAGTGGATGTAGCTGCCGGCTCATTTTTTGTCTCTGATTAAATCAAAGCGATTGTTGCCGGGGAGAAGTGGGCAACAGAACAGATCCTTAAGCATTACGATGATTATATGATGGAGCTTGTCACAGTGAAAGAAAAACAGCTGGACGGCAGCGTGAAGTGTTATGTGGACGAGGATTTGAAACAGGCAATAGCATTAAAGCTGTTGGAGGAGATACCGAACTTCCCTTTGGAGGAAGCGGAGAAGATAGCGAAAGGGGAAGTAGATGGTATTTGAAACACACCCATCCTGGGTACTCTCACAATCTGCAATCTACGAAGCGGTCTGGAAAGAGCCGGGAGATAAGTGCGGATCGGCGGTCGTGAACGTGGTGAGCCAGATCAGGAGGAAGATCGGGGATGGGTATATAGAAACTGTGGTTGGGAGCGGGTATCGGTTTGTGGGATAGACAGTTGGCTCGACTATTCCAGAAAAAGAATAACACTGAAAGCTGATGTATGGAATTATATCCCTGCGTCAGCTTTTTCTAAATCTAACCGCAAGTGAAAAGAGATATATTTGTATCTTTTTCTATTGACAGTATGCTTGAAAAGTGATATATTTATCTCGTCAAGCGACAAATATATCACTTCGGAGGTATTACTATGAAAAAGAATAATACAAAGCGTTTGGTTTGGTTAGGCATACTATGCATCCTGCTTGTGGCGGCATCTTCATGGTACACGATAACTTTCAACGATTCAAGGTTTATCGTTCCTATGGAACTATCGGAATATGTTTTTCGGGTACAGGATTTGCCTATGATTGTTTCTGGCATACTGCTTATTTTGTATTTCCTATATCTTTTCATCTGGTTGGTAGGAGCCATTACAGCAAATAAGAGGAAAGAAACAACTGCACAATCTACCAGAGCAGTCAATCCTAAGTTGGGTTTTTTAGGTTTTATGGGCTTTGCGGGCTTTTTGGGATTTTGGACTTACAGCATAGATAAAACGATCTTCCCATTTGTATTCTTCATGTTTTTTGGATTTTTTGGATTTTTCTATGAGGGAAAAATGTCACATACTTTTATGGACGAACGATATAAGGAAAATAAAATGAAAGCCCACATGACAGCTAACAAAACTGCTTTAGCCATCATTTTTCTTGCGACTCTCATTTTGGGGCAGGGAAAACTTATGGGAAATCTGGAATATACCTTAATTGCGATTATCATTGTTATAGCACTTTCCGTTGCCATTGAATTATTTCTGAGTGAATATCTTCTGTTCTGTTACGATCATGATGAAATGTCTGAGGAAAGTGAGGAATAAGTGTGCCGGATTTTGAATGTAGATTGAAAAAATATAGGCAGTTAAAGGACTTAACACAAGAGCAATTAGCGACACAGGTAGGCGTGCGCCGGGAAACGATTATGCGTTTGGAAAAGGCACAGTACAATCCCTCTCTCAAATTAGCGATTGATATTTCAAGGGCAGTTGGCGCACCTATCGAAGAAATATTTATTTTTGATTAGATTTGTCAGCGGAAAAGCTCTATTTTATCAGCAGTTGCGCTATTGTTAATCTGTGTTGCTTGCTGTATACGGGCTAACGTGCTACTTTGGATTTATCAAAGCAAAGGAGTGTAATGCACATATGTTTGGTGAAAACTTAAA
>JAUNGE010000030.1 GCA_030524675.1 bacterium | reverse complement strand
TTAAGAAATCGTTCAGGGTCTGTGTATTGTTCAGTCTTCTATTTCCAAGGTGCTTCTTTTTTGTTCATTGCTGTCGTTCTCAGCAACTCTGTTATCATATCACATCGTTTGCTGTTTGTCAACAACTTTTTTAAATTATTTTTTGAGTTATCGAATATTTTTTATATTCTTTCTTACTCAATGCCTCTGCTTTTTAGCAGCTCTCATACTCTATCATACACATTCTTATTTGTCAAGAGATTTTTTCATTTTTTATTTTTTCAAAAATCTTCCAACTTTTCTTACTTTTTCATCAGATTTTCTCTTATTTTCCAATCTGATTTCCTGTGTATTTTCTGCCCTTCGCACAAGGCACGTATTATATTAGCAGACAAGCTACATTTTGTCAATATATTTTTTACTTTTTTTCATTGTTTCTAAAGCTTTACAAAACCATGAATAATCAAAGCATGAATACAAGTAAATATATATAGTAATAAACGTAACAAATCTACACAGTAATAGACATAGCCAATCTACATAGCAATGGACATGCCTGCTGACGCAGGCAGGCCTAGACAATATGCCGCATACTCTCTGTCACAATCACACAAAGCAAATTATTGTTGTACAAAAATGATAGCATACGGTTTTCTTCAATCAATGTCATCATATCCCTACCAAAAGAGGTACTTGAAAAGGCTGTAATCATCAAAAATGCAATCCACACAATCAAAAGACCATGCACGGCTCCCAATGCGGCTCCTGCCAGCTGATTCATTCCATTCAAAATCGGCAGCCTAGCAATCAAATCAACACATCGCAGAACAAAGCGCACCAGAATATACACTACAACAAATGTGAGCACATATGAAACAATATGAATCACAAACATTGTAATATAGTTTATGATATACTCTCCAAATTTGTTCACACCCAGCATGTGATATACTTCATTATTATTATTCTCAAGCAGTACCTTCTTCAACTCAGATGGTATATTGAGGTTTTCTATCATTTCTCTCTGCATGGCAGGCGTTCCCTGTTCTTCTGAGAAAATATCTTCCCCCTCCAAACCAAAACTCTCCTCCATCTTTGTCTTTACCGTCTCATAAATTGGTGTTTTTTCTTTCAAAAAAACAGTTACATCCGGAGTAATAACCTTCACTGCGACAAAAGACAGAATTAATGCGGTCAATGTCACTGCCATATGAATAAAGCCTCTATAATGCCCGTAAAGAACCATACCCAGCAAAAACCCCCCAACAAGTATTGCTAACCAGTTCTCCATAATTTCATTTTCCTTCCTGCTGTCACATGTTTTCTGTCAATATCTTCTGCTACAGCTACACAATGCTGGTGTCTGCCAAAATAAACTTCTGCACTGCAGCTGCAATACCTCCATCGTTGTTGGAACTTGTCACATAATCTGCTGTCTGTTTCAAAGAATCCTGTGCATTCTCCATAGCTACACCCAATCCGGCATCTCGAATCATAGAAATATCGTTCTCTCCATCACCAAAGGCCATTATCTGTTCTCTGTGAATTCCCAGATAATCTGCCAATTTCAGTAATGCATTGCCTTTCGTCGCCTCAATGGCATTGATTTCCAGATTATTTCCCATAGATGAAGTCGTGATAATTCCAGGAATATGTGCCAATTTTGCCCTCACTTCTTCCCGCATCTGCATGTCCGCAAAAAATATATTGATTTTATCAATATATTCTTTACAATCACGAATATATGCATATATATCAGGAATACAATCCCTTGTTTTACGGATTAGAACCTGAATTTCCGGCTTTACTGCATATTTATCCAAATTATTCAAAAAACGTTCTTCTGATTTTCCTCGCCCGTCAATGTAAACATCATACATCACCGGATATTCGCGCGCTATCTCAAGAACTTGAAGAGCCAGCTCCTTTTTCAGAAGGGCTTCACCTATCACTTTCTTTTCCCACAAGTCCTCGATTTTAGCGCCGTTTACTGTGATTGCATAGCGAATTCCAGGAACGGAAAACACCTGCTCAGGAATTCCCTCTGCCGTTCTTCCCGTCGCTGGCACTACATAAATTCCCTTTTCCACGCATTTTGTCAATGCTGTTTTGTTCTGCTCTGGTATATTTTTTCTATCGTCGAGCATTGTTCCATCTAAATCGAATGCAATTAACTGAATATCCATTTTTTCTGTCCTCATTCTTCTGATAGCGTCTAATTTTCCAAAACATTTATTTCTAAAGCTCTAAAATTCTAATTCAAGAAGTGAGATTCTTTTAAAATCAGTTTTCCTTCCTTATCGTACCGCGGAGAGAAAATTCCGGCAATCAGGCGGCCCAAACTCTTCTTCTCAGCCTTGTCCGCTGCTTCCTCAATCAAATCTTCCGCATTTTCACGAATCAGCGGAATTCCATCTGCATCCATCAATTCCGCTCTCTCATACAATGCAAGCAAACTTTTTCCTACAATGCTGCAATCAATACTTTTTGCATATTCGCATGCATATTTAGCAAAATCATTGATTGACATAACACCATTTTCAGAAACATTATCTTCCTGTGTCTTCACACGAACCTGCTCTGGACGTTTCTCTCTTGTCTCGTTCATCGGCTCCTGTACCATACTCTGTACCGCTTTTTCTTTTCTGAGCATTTTTCTGCCAGATTCTTTTTCTGCTGGTTCTCTGTCGTAAGAATTTTTGTCATAAGAATCCCTGCCATAAGAATCTTCGCTTCTCTCTGCTCTTCTGGATGGCCTCTCCTCATACTCTGGTTCTTCTTCCATTGTATTTCTGGCAGGTTTCTTCTCATAAGAAGCAGATGCCGCTGTATTTTCTTTCACAGGCTCTCTCTTCTCTCTCACAGGTGCTTCATATACATTCTCTTCATATGCATCCTCAGGATTTGCCTCCACACCAATATATGAGAAATATTTTGCCAGCTGCGGATTATGGCTGTGCAGAATTTCCAAATGGAGCGGCGTGTCCATCAAAACAACCACCATCCCGCTGTTATCGCTCTTTAAAAATTCCATCAATTCATTCTGTGCATCCAGATTCATTCTGGCAGCATCATTGATAATCAGATTTTTCCCTGCTAATTTCGGCAGATAATACTGCAGGCCCTTCTGATTCAACTTCTCAGCAGACAGTTTTGCAGCGCTCCTCTTCTCCCCAGTTTCTTCCTGAAGTTTTTTTAGAGCTTTCACAGCAAGGCGAACTCCATCTTCCACATTTTCGGCCTCAATCATCAAATGATTGTAAACCGTTTCATCCTGCTCTTCCATATCAATTTCTTCAATATCATCTACATCATCCACTATGTCGTCATCCAATACAACCTCTTCTTTTTTGGATGCCGGCGCTGCCGGACGGACAGATGTATAATCTTCCCGCGCATAATCACTGCTTCTTCGTATCACTGGCATAATACGAGTAGCACCCAAATCCTCTTTCTGGTTATCTACAGACATTTTTGACATCTCCTCTGCTAAGTGTTTCTCCACTTCTTCCTCATGCATATGGATGCGCAATTCCTGTTCTTCATCTTCTGTTCTCTGTACACGCCGAATCACAGGTGCATGTTCAGAACGAACTGCCTGTCCCTCAATCTGCTCATCCTCGTATTCTGCATCTTTGTATCTGTTCTCCTGATTTTCCTCACGTTCCGGCTCTTCATACCCAGTTATCTCATCTCTGGACTGCTCATATGCAGATTCTCCATAGCCATTTTCTCCATCTCTGGATTTCTCATATGCGGCCTCTTCATATTCAGTTCCATTATAGTCATTCCCATAATCAGTCCTATTGTAGCCAACTTCCTCCGGTTCGGACTCTGTGTATGGCTTTTCTGTCTCTGGTGCCCGTTCCATCACTCGCACAACCGGCCTTTTTCCGCGGCTATCATCCCAGCCCTCGTCATCCAGATCTCCGTTAGAAACTGCATATTCTTTCATGGAAACCTTTTCCTGACGTTCTCTCAGCCTTGGACGGCGAGAAGATGAAAACTCGTCAGATTCATCCATATCTTTGCTGCCTGCATCTGCAATCTGTTCCTCATGTATTCTGCGCCTGCGATTTTCGGGCATACTGTATTCCTGCTCTACAGCACGCAGCTGCTCCTCATACTTATCCCGATTTTCTACCAGATCCATCTGATACTTCGTGAGCGGCGCATAGCGGATTTTCAGGTCCATGGCTTTGTCCACGTATTTTCCGAGACCAAACATCAGCATAATACGGTCACAGGTTGCAATACAGTCATCCACCATGTCAGCCTCAGAATACAGCTCGGCCAGTTCATACATCCATTTTTCATCCAGCTCTTCTCTTGTATAATTCTCAAGTGCGTGAATCAGCTGTTCCAGCGGAGCACCCTTCTCTTTCAAAATCTCATAGCGAAGCAGATACTGGCCGGAATCATCCTGTGCCAAATCGCAATATTCCTGGTAGTAGGATTCTGCTTCACTGATATTATTTTCTTTCAACTCCAACTCTGTCAGCTTAAATAAAAGACGTTTTCCTATCGGAGCACGCTCCAAAGCCAGCAGGAGAATCTCCTTTGCCTCCTGATATTGGTTATTATTTTCATATATCTGTGCAACGGTAGAAAGCAGCGCTGCATTGCGTACTCGCCTCCAGTCAATCCCATCCGCAATTTTCATTGCTGTGGAATAATCGCCTTTCTTTACCATCTTCTTCATCTGTTCAACTTTTAGGTTAAACTCGTATTTATCCATTCCTTTGCATCTCCTACAACCTTTGTTTCAATCCTCGCTTATTTTGTTAAACTGTTTTTCTTCTTATCTCTTACTCTATTTATTTTTTATCTTTTACACCACTTTACAACTTTTATAAATAAGTGTATCTTTTATATCTTTATCTTTTATTTTATTTTTACTTTTATCTGCTGCATGTTCACCGGTTACAATTCCACTCTTCCCTCTAATGCGCGCAAAAGAGTGACCTCATCAATGTATTCCAAATCGCCGCCCACCGGAACGCCGCTGGCAATCCGGCTGACGCGAATTCCTGTCGGTTTAATCAGCTTACTCAGATACATTGCTGTGGTCTCACCTTCCAGACTGGAATTGGTTGCAATAATAACTTCCTTCACATCGCCCTGAAGTCTCTGCATCAGTTCTTTTAATTTAATATCTGCCGGACCGATTCCAAGCATTGGTGAAATCGCTCCATGAAGCACATGATAAACCCCATCATACTTTCCAGTCTTCTCATATGCTGCCAGATCTCTTGTATTCTCCACCACCATAATAGTTTGGTGATCTCTTTTGTCGCTGCTGCAAATCGGACAGATTTCTTTATCTGTCAGAGTAAAACATTCCTTGCAATAACGCACATTCGCCTTCGCCTCTGTGATTGCCCCAGCTAGGCGTGAAACCTGGTCCTGAGGCATATTGATAATATGAAACGCCAGACGCTGTGCTGTCTTATTTCCAATTCCTGGGAGTTTTCCCAGTTCTTCTATCAATTTTGTAATTTGACTGCTGTAATAATCCATCTTAGAATGGGAAACCTCCACCCAAACCGCCGAGACCACCTGTAAATTTGGACATTGCTGCCGAATTTGCCTCTTCCATCTGGCGGAATGCTTCGTTAGTTGCCGCAATAATCAAATCCTGCAGCATCTCAATATCATCCGGATCCACCACTTCCTCTGTCAGCTTCACAGCAACCACTTCTTTTTTACCAGAAACTGTTACCGTCACTGCGCCGCCTCCTACTGTTGCGGTATACTCCTTCTCTTCCAGTTCCTTTGTTGTCTCTTCCATCTGCTTCTGCATTTTCTGCGCCTGCTTCATTAAATTGTTCATATTGCCAGGCATACCCATTCCAGCCGGAAATCCACCACGTTTTGCCATCTCATTTTCCTCCATACATACATTTTTTGTTATACTATACTGCTGTTAAACGGACATGCCGCCTGACGGCGACACCACCATGATATGAAAGTCGATTGCTTCGTGCTTTCGCACTCCCGCAATCGCTGCCTGTATTCGTAATTTATCCTATCTTCATATTATGACATTTCATCTTCTATTGTAATCTCTGTAAGGATTTTTTCTTCCATCTCTTCTCTTGTCACATAAAATGTATTTGTCACTTCTGTCGGCACGCCCAATCTTGTCTTAAATGTTATCTTTTTCTGATATTTCTCTTCGACGTACCTCTCCAAATCGCCCAGCACCACTGGTCTGCTGCCAATCCTGTAATTCGTCTCATCCATAAAGACAATACAAAGGCAGCTGTCCCCACTGGGTTCCAGCACAGTCTCCCGAAAGCTCGGGCGAATGGACATTCCCATATCTCGAACAATCTTCCCCCACTCATTGCGGATAAAATTCAGATCATCCAGCTGGGCCTTTGGAAGCTCTACGGTTCTTGGCGGCAGCATCTGCTGCCTTACGCTTCCCACACTTCCTATCCCATTTTCATAATCTACTCTGTTCTCACTTACTGGCTCAATCCCGCCATTCATGGGCACTGCATAGCCCAATTCTTCATTCGCTGCCAATCCGGCAGCAGCATACCGCGCAGCACCATTCTGCGCCAATATTCCTCCCTGCCCTGACACATTCACCGGCATATTTCCTGATGGCATATTTCCTGCAGATATTCCCATCTGTATTCTGGAAATCTCGCTCTGTAATTTTTCTTCCATTCTAGCCACTCTATCCAACACAGAGTCCAAATTCTGCTCCATCTCTGGTCTCGTCAGGCGAATCAGCGCTACTTCTATCAAAACACGTTTCTGGCTCGCATACCGGATTTGTCCCAGCAATTCAGACAAAACCCGAATATAGCGCATCAGGGTTTCTGGCGGCACCATCACCGCCTCCTCCTTCAATGCCTGCATATTTTCTGCTGACACATCCAGAAGGTCTTCTGCATCTGTAGTATTCTGTACCATCATAAGATTGCGCAGATACCAGATAAAATCTGTCACAAACTGGGACAATTCACGTCCCTGAATAATCATTTCCTCTAAAATCCGGATACTCTCCTTCGCATCCTCCGCTATCAGAGCGCGCAAAAGGCGGCTGAATACACTGGTATCCACTGCACCCAAAACATCCAATGCAAACTCATATGTCAGCGTTTCCCCAAAATGAAATGCCACACACTGCTCCAGCAGGCTGATCGAATCTCGCATGGAACCATCGCCAGCCTTTGCGATAAAGCGCAATGCTTTTTCCTCGACATCAATCCCTTCTGCCTGCACCATTTCCCTCAGCCGGTCCACGATGGTATCCATAGAAATCCGCTTAAAATCGTATCGCTGGCAGCGTGAAAGCACCGTAATCGGTATCTTATGCACTTCTGTCGTCGCCAGAATAAATATTACATAAGACGGCGGCTCCTCCAATGTCTTGAGCAGCGCATTAAATGCACCTGTCGAGAGCATATGAACCTCATCAATAATATACACGCGGTATTTCCCTTCTGTCGGCGGATACTCCACCTGCTCACGGATTTCACGGATATTATCAACACCATTGTTAGATGCCGCATCAATTTCTACCACATTGAGAGAAGAACCGGCGCTGATGGCACGGCAGACAGCACATTCATTACATGGGCTTCCATCCACTGGATGCTCACAGTTGACTGCTCTGGCAAAAATTTTTGCTATACTGGTCTTGCCGGTTCCTCTGGTTCCGCAGAAAAGATACGCATGTCCTACCCGCCCTGAAAGAACCTGATTTTTCAAAGTCCGCACAATCGGCTCCTGCCCCTTCACATCCTCAAATGCAGCTGGACGCCATTTTCGGTATAAAGCCATATAAGACATGTATATTCTCCCTCTCTGCTTTTTTATTATATTTTATTTTTATTCGCTTTGTTTCTATTCATCTCCAAAGCTGATTCCCACACTCTTTGCCTGACGGATAATGGAACTCTTCGGGTCCACTGTCTTCAGCTTTCCAGCTACATCCTCCAGCGGTACCTTGGTAATCTCGTTGTCCTTGATTGCTACCATATAGCCGTACTCTTTTCTTGCAATCAGGCGAGCTGCCTCCGCTCCCAATCTTGTAGAGAGAACGCGGTCATACGGGCACGGCTCACCGCCACGCTGCATATGTCCTGGAACGGTCACACGAACCTCCTGGCCAGTCAATTCCTGAATCTTTGCGCCGATTTCGTAGGCAACAGACGGATAAATCGGAGCATTTTTCTTTTTCTCCTTCAATTCCTTCTTTGTCAGCCCCGCATCTTCCTTGGAAATCGCGCCTTCTGCCACTGCCAGAATGGAGAAACGCTTTCCTGCCCTCTCTCTCTTCTTGATGGCCTCTGCCACAACATTCAGGTCATATGGAATCTCTGGTATCAGAATGATGTCTGCACCACCGGCAATTCCTGCATGCAGAGTCAACCATCCTACTTTATGTCCCATAACTTCAACAATGAAAACACGTCCATGGGAAGCAGCTGTGGTGTGGATGCAGTCAATCGCATTGGTTGCCACATTCACTGCGCTCTGAAATCCGAATGTCATATCGGTTCCCCATAAGTCATTGTCAATGGTTTTCGGAAGAGAAACTACATTCAATCCCTCTTCACGCAAAAGATTGGCTGTCTTTTGGCTTCCGTTGCCGCCCAATACTACGAGACACTCTAACTTCAGTTTATAATAGGTGTGTTTCATCGCAGCAACTTTATCAAGACCATTTTCATCTGGCTGACGCATCAGCTTAAACGGCTGTCTGGAAGTTCCGAGAATCGTACCTCCCTCTGTTAAAATTCCAGAAAAATCAGATGGTTGCATAATTCGGTAATCCGCATACATCAGACCTTTATAGCCCTCTTCAAATCCGATGATCTCCACATCATCAAACATCTCGTAAAGTGATTTCGCAACACCTCTCATGGTTGCATTCAGACTCTGGCAATCGCCGCCGCTGGTCAACATACCAATTCTTTTCACTTTCTCCACATCCTTTCCCCACAAAGCGCTTCCCTGTGTGCCTTCTTGATTGCAGTTCGCTTGATTGCAGTTTAGATTCTTCCATCCCGTCTCTTTTCTGCAGTCTTTTTTATTCAACAGGTTATACTTAACCCATTTTGTAATTATAATGCAAACCCCTGTCAGTGACAAGCATTTTTCGTATTTTGTAAGGATTTAACGGTTCTGTCAAGAGCGATTTCTGCGCTCTTACGGCAAAATAGACAAAAATTTTATCTCGCTGCAGGCGAATGTTTCCTCCAATACCAAATACCAGAATATTTTACCAAACATTTCTCACATTCATTGTAACAACCCTGCTGTTTCTCACATATAAAACACAAAGAACAGAACGAACTCTCGGAGATTGTTTATGCTTTCTCATAAAACCTACCCTTTCACCCTTCCTCCGCTCCCTTATTCTTATGACGCCCTGGAACCTTATATCGACACAGAGACCATGTACTTTCATCATGACAAACATATGAAAACCTATGTTGACAACTTAAACGAAGGCTTAAAAAAGTATCCTCAATATCATAGCTGGACTCTGGAAAATCTGCTCACTCATCTTTTTACTTTGCCGGAAGCCCTGCAAAAAACAGTACGCGACAACGGAGGCGGTGTCTATAACCATGAGCTGTACTTTGATTTGATGGCTCCTCCATCTTCTGCCCAATTATCATCCTCTGCTGTCACAGACCCGTTCGGCGGAATGGAGCAATGGAAAAAAGAAATGAAAGATGCGGCTCTAGGTCAGTTTGGATCGGGTTTCGCATGGCTCGTTCTGGACCGCTCTAACATGTTGGATACCTTTGACCGCCCCGGTGAACTTGACAGTTCCAATCCATTCCGTCCTTCTGGTAATACTGCCAAGCTTCGTATCATAGCGCTTCCCAACCAGGATAATCCTCTTTCTTTTGGATTGTACCCGATTCTTCCTCTGGATGTGTGGGAACATGCATACTACTTGAAACATCAAAATCTAAGGGGAGATTATATCGATGACTGGTTTCATGTTATCGACTGGAAAGGTGTAGAAAATAGATTACAGCAAGCAATGAACGAATAAAATAAAACGGCTGCCGCCAACAGTTATTTTCAACCATCAGACGGCAGCTTATCTTTTTACCTTTTCTGTACTCTAGTGAACGCCCCCATTATTGAAAACAAACGGGACTGCGACCATAATTTTTCAAATACGCAAAAAGGCAACCTGTTTTTTTATTTTAAATCCGCGCGTTTTACTTTGAATAGCTTTCATAAGCGTTACCCTGACAGTTAACTCAGTCCAGGCTGCCTTACGGCACACAGAGGGTTCCACTTAGTGCTGCTGCGTTCCCGCCCTGACACGGTTCATGGAGTTCTGTTGCGCAAGACCCAAACGTCATCGCCACTTTTCAGGGGCAGCCCTACAAAAGACTATCCGGGGTAAAACATCACCCTCGCTAGAGCGGATTGCGAGTACAGGGCACCGCTAACTCCCCGGCTGCGCGGAATCTTTATGACAAACTCAGTGTTTCAATCCTCACTCGGTAATTTCGCAGAATACGGCGGAATTGAATCAAGTGTCCTTAGTATACTTTATGAGCATTGGATTTGTCAAGTAGGTTTCTTGGAAGATTGCTGGAAGATTGAATTGGCAAATACATATTTCCTGTGATATGATAGATAATGCATATGTTTCTTGTTTCAATATAAACAATTTCTAAGATTATTATGCATATACCATACATGTAGTAAAGGACAATAACAAATATGGATAAAGATATTAAATATATGCGGGCAGCCATTCGAGAAGCCAAGAAAGCCTACGCTCTTCATGAGGTTCCAATAGGCTGTGTGATTGTATTTCAGGATAAAATAATCGGCAGAGGTTATAACAGGCGTATGACGGACCATTCAGCATTGTCGCATGCTGAAATCACTGCCATAAAAAAAGCCTGCAAAAAAATGGGGGACTGGAGGCTGGAGGACTGTACTCTTTATGTCACTTTAGAACCCTGTCCCATGTGTGCCGGCGCGATTGTGCAGGCGCGGATTCCCAATGTTGTGATTGGATGCATGAACCCCAAGGCAGGATGTGCCGGTTCTGTGCTCGACCTGCTGCATGAAGAGGGATTCAATCACCAGGTAGAGACAGTATCTGGTGTACTGGAAGAAGAATGTTCTCAAATGATGAAGACTTTTTTTAAAGAATTAAGAATCTGGAGAAAAGAGCAGAAGCAATGTACTAATCAAGCAGAAGAGAATGATTCTTCTCATTCTATATAAACAGACATGCCCGCAACAATAGAAAACCAAAGGATAGGAGGTCGTTTGCTGCGCCCACCACCTAAATGCAGTGGGATTGCGCAACCTAATTGAATGTATGAAAATCTGTGGACTTATGAAAACAACTTTACTGGATTTCCCAGGCCATATTGCTGCTACTATCTTTACAGGCAGCTGCCAGTTCCGCTGCCCATTCTGCCAGAACAGCGCTCTGATTCCAAACTCTGTCTTGGCTGAATATACAGAAGAAGAAATTCTGGCATTTTTAAAAAAACGCTCTGGTATTTTGGAAGGGGTTGCCATAACAGGCGGCGAACCGACCTTACAGCCAGATTTGCAATCTTTTATCCGAAAAGTCCGTGCGCTTGGTTTTCTTGTCAAGCTGGATACTAACGGGTATCGGCCCGATGTTTTAAAGCATTTATGCGAAGAAAAATTGCTGGATTACGTAGCTATGGATATCAAATCCTGCCCTGACCGTTATCGCATCGTTTCTGGTGTTCCCAACCTGAACCTGGAACCGATTTTTGAGAGTATTTCCTTTTTAAAGCAAAATACAGTTCCTTTCGAGTTTCGCACCACACTCGTAAAAGAACTGCATACTGCTGCTGATATGGAAGAAATCGGCAAATGGCTCGCAGGAGATTTTCAATATTTTCTGCAAAATTATAAAGATTCCGACCAAGTATTAACATCTGGACTTCATGGTTTCACCAAAGAAGAATTACTCACTTTCGCCTCCATTCTGAAACCATATATCCCAAATGTGAATTTGCGCGGTATCGACTAATACTGCGAGCACAGTGTTATTCTTCTGCCTGCATCGTAATATTTGTATACCAATATCCAAAGCGGCCGTCTTCTGTCGGCTGTTTTTTTGACAGAACAAATCCTGGAAATCCGAACATAGACGCCATATATCTGTCATTATTATAATAATGTCCTGGAACTCCCAACAGATAACGCCGCTTTCCCTCTGTCTCTGTGAGCTGCACCAGAATCAAGTAGCGGTAATTATAGTATCCGTGAAGCAGAAAACTGTTGTTGCCGTATACCCAGTTTTCTCTTGGCAAAAGTCCGATATCCTTCGGCTTGATTGCCAGAATCTCACATCCCGTCTCATAATCGAATTCCTGAAGTTTTGGATACAGACTGCGCAAAGACTCCCATAATTTTTCAGAATCTTCCGGATTTGCCTTTTCTTCTTGCTCAAATTCTCTTAATTTTTCTGCATCCTGTTTAAAATCAACTCTCGAAGAATCCATCTTATTTTGAATCTTTCTCTCCTCATTTTCATTATTCTTGGAAACCTCATTCTCCAAGAGTTGACTTTTATTTTTCACCTCTTTCACTGTACTTTCTATCTGTATTCGATTTTCAGGAACTGCCTGCTTTTCCTGATTTTGTGCCATAAACTGTGCTGCTTTCTGAGACAACATTTTTGAGCTGAAAATTTTCTCTGTAACTGGTTCCAGTACGTCATCCGGTCCTGGTTTGCGTCCCTCTATATATGGTACCTCTTCCCATCTGCCTCTTTCTGTTTCTTCTTCTACCTCCATTCTGTTTTCGGATTTCCATATTTCGTCCGACTGCAGCGCGTCCACTTTCTCTGTGGGCTTTTCCTCGAATAACCGAAATGTGACTTGTCTTGCCAGGTCAAGCCCTGATGATGGCTGCATTTTCTTCTCTTCGCTGGATTTTGCTTCTTCCGCTTTTTTCCGGTTAAAAATCCCTGCTGTCCATCCTGATAATCTGGATTCCTTATTCCCTGAGCCTGCAGCAGTTGACTGTTCTCCTGCCTGCTCCTTTTCATTCGTCTGCTTTGCTCCTGAAAATGAAAGAGGGAACCATGAAGAATGCCTTGTATCTTTGCCTGAAGAATTCTGCTCTGCTGCGCTCCATCCTGCATCTGCAGATTTTCTCTCTTTTTGGTTCCATTCTGTGTTTTGTCCAATATTTCTGTATGTAAATTCGGAGACATAGGATGCCTGATATTCTCCTGCTCCTTCCATATTTTCTGATACTTTGTCTCTCTGGTCCCAATCATCTGATTCTGCCATTCTCTGCCTGATAAGCTGTGGTTCACACTCCCATCTCTTCCTGCCAAGCACTTCGTTTCTGGAGCCTTGTGTTTGAATGGCGTATCTGTCTCGCTCATCTTCTGCCTGGATTCGGATGTCATATCCAGTTCCGGCACGATACATTCGCTCTGTTCTGCCTGTGTTTTCTTTCCGGAACTCATATCCCGCATTGTAAAGTTGTATCGTTTCTTTTTTCTGCGCCGAAACACTCTCTGCCTCTTCCTCTCCGCTTCTGCTATTACTGGCTGGAATATATGTATTCGGCAGATTTCTCTTAATTTTTATCTCATTTCTCATCTCATTTTTCATTTCACTTCTTACTTCATTCTCTATTTCATTCTGCATTTCATTCATTTTCTCATGTTCTATGTCTCTCTCTGTTTCATCTTTCATCTCCTTTTTAGTCTCATTATCCGTCTCATCATATACCGCACTTTCCGCCGCATCCGCTGTACTCCTGTCCAAATTTTTATTCCAAAGTACTCCATTCTGTAATTCCTGTGTGAACTGCATATTCTGGTCAAAATCTTTCTTTTGAAAATCCTCCTTTTGAAAATTTTCCTTTTTGAAATTGAAGTCATTTTCTCTTTTCATCGTATATCGCAGCGGTTCTTCTCTCCCCTTCTCTTCTCTTTGTGCAATTTCCTTTTCTCTCTCCTGTTTCTCCACTTCCTCCTCAATTTGCTGTACAATTCGCATCTCCCGCTCTTCCTGTAACTCTTCACTCTGATATTTCTCCGAAGTAACATGTTCTAAGTCTATCTGTGCTGCCTGCGTCACAGCATCCTCCCATATCGTAGTATAGGAAACCCATGGATTTTTTATGTCATGAATAGTCAATCCATAAATCTGCGCCATGGAAAATCCGGAGGACTCCACATTATCTGCCCGCACAGAAGTGCGAAACTCTCCATTTCCGTTTCGTATGTAAATTTTTCCAATCAAAATCTCCATTTCATCTGCCAGAAGGTATACTCCTACATCATTTCCGCTCTCGTACACTTTTTTCACACTAACCTGGATTTTACATTGTCCATTTCTGACTTCCAGCTTGGCAAATCCAATATTTTTTCCTTTCACCTGTCCTTCATAGGCGTACATGTATGAAATCAACCTTCTATAATTAGACATGCTACCACTCCTTTACACATATTTTATGCAATTATCCATTGTAACTATTCCTAAAAAATGATATTCTATAGCTAGGATTCAAACACCTAATAAGGAGGGGCTTTCTAATGAGACTAATCAAAACAAAAAACTATGAACAGATGAGCCGTCAGGCGGCGAATATTATCGCTGCACAGATAATCAGCAAACCAGATTGCGTATTAGGTCTTGCGACAGGTTCAACACCAATCGGTATGTACCAGAGATTAATCGAAATGTATAACGAAGGAGACTTGGATTTTTCTTCTGTAAAGACGGCGAACCTGGATGAGTACAAAGGTCTAACCAGAGACAACGACCAGAGCTACTATTATTTCATGTACAATAACTTATTTAAACATGTAAACATCAACCTGGAGAACACCAACATTCCAAACGGAACCGAGCCGGATGCACAGAAAGAGTGTTCTCGCTATGATAAAGTCATTGCTGACTTAGGCGGTGTAGATTTACAGCTTCTCGGTCTTGGACGCAATGGACACATTGGTTTCAATGAACCAACAGATCACTTCGTAAAAGGCACGCAGTGCGTTGATTTACAGGAGAGCACAATCGATGCCAACAAGCGCTTCTTTGAAGATATCAGCCAGGTTCCGAGACAGGCTTACACCATGGGAATTGGTATCATCATGAGTGCTAAGAAGATTCTTCTGATTGCCAATGGAGCTGACAAAGCAGATGCTCTTCAAAAAGCAATCCTTGGCCCAATCACTCCACAGGTGCCAGCTTCTATTTTACAGCTACATCCAGATGTGACAATCATTGCGGAGGAGACAGCACTTTCCAAAATGCCTAAATAAGATATGTAGAAAAGCTTCAAGTAACTTTCTATTTATCTGGAAATCGACAATGAATCATTTATAGCAGTTAATATCGCTAAAAAATTGTTTTCTTAAAAGAACAGAGCTTTTTTCCAACTCGATACATGACAGCTGGAAAAAAGCTCTGTTCTTTTTCTTTGAATACATCATACAACTGCTTCTATTAATATTTATAAATATCCTGATTCTGCATTTCAGAAGTGGAAAGATAAAGATTATAAAGCCGCATTTCAAAAATACGATTTGCGATTGCTACTACTCCATTTTGATTTTTAATAAACCCAAACATGGTTGCATTATCTATTGCCATATTATCTGCATTATACACAATATTTTTTCCTGTAAACAACAAAGCTTTCAGCATAGCATTCAATTCAGGATAATTAGTTAGCTTTCCGATCAAAGATTCAAATAATGTATTTTTTTCGGACAAAATCATTCTTATAGCTTCATCAAATCCATTCTTAGTCCATCTTTTCCTTTCCAAATCCTCTTTATCTTTCCTACAGATTTTTTCATCCATAAGTTTACATATTTTCGATACAAGGAATGGATATCCTGATGTATAGTCAAAAATCAGTCCCGCCATCATATCGATATCCATACCTGTATGATAATCATTCTCATACTTCCAAATCATATCAGCAATCTCTGATTTGGAAAAACTCATGTCAATGTTAAAATCAGCTGCAATGTTCCATGGACTGTTTACTTTATGTTCATCATCTGAACGGATTTTTCTTCTGAGGTTCTTCACATCGTATACACCAGCAAGTATAGCTGACTGAAATGCAGAACGCTCTTCTCTGTGAATATAGTACCCACGAAGCTGTGCCAGGAAATCCAGAAAAACCTGATTATTTGTTGCACTATCTACTTCATCAATCATTAAGACAATCGGCTTTTCTGAAATTGCACACCAATCACTCAGGCATCGAAATAACCTCCTGAGATCACACTGCCTGTCCCCTTCTGCAGCAAACACTTCAAGCTGCGCTCTTATTTTATCAGGAATATTCTGTGTGAAAAGCAACTCATCAGAGAAATCTTTTGCAAATCTGTACTCATTTTCAAAACTTGCATTACTGAATAATTGAAAATCCGTACTTAATACAACATATTCATTACTCAGATACTTTTTCAATGCATTCAATGTTGTTGTTTTGCCATACTGACGCGCACGATTGATGGTAAAATAGGCACCTTGGTCTACCAATTCTTTAATTTCTGATAATCGGTTGCGAATATCAACCATATAATGAAGTTGAGGATCACAGGCACCTGTAACATTAAAACTTCGTTTCATCCTATCATACCCCTTTCAAAAATATATCTTGCCCAGAACATATCATACAATCATTCACAATTATACTTTTATCCTACCATACACGCATTTTGTTATCAAGCGTAGCAAAAAAAGAAAGAGTGCTGATTCATAATTCATTTACTCATCAGTACTCTTCTCTTTATTTGAAAGGCTAAATTTGGGTGGATGGGTTTCATTAAAAATTATTATTCAAAATATCTTCGTATTCTTGGATTAATTTGTATCTTCTGCCAATACGCCATCTGAATATGTAGAAAATCCCTCATTCTCACCATCTTGATATACCGTGTGCACTCCTCTTACACGATAATAATACCCCTTTTGTACCTTAACGGTTTCTTCTTCGTTTAACATATACAATTCTCCGCCTGCATCTTCAGACTTCATATCATATGTAAATGATTTTATATTTTCCCATACATCTTTACTTGAATTATATTTATCTAAATATACACGCATTCTGATTCTATCACAGTAAGTATGTGCGGTTGTACTTGCTACAATCTGCACATACCCATTCCCCATATTTGTAATACTAACACTGGCAAATGCAATAGCTTCTCCTCTCATCCCTGTCTGATTTGTAGCATAAGAATTTTTCACTCCTGATGGCAAAAGCTCTGAATCATGATTAATGTCTGTATATTGTTCCCACAGGAAATCATCTTCGCTAGCCAAAGCAACAAAGGAATACAAGAATATCATACATAATACTAACATAAAAACTTTCTTTTTCATATCCAATTTCTCCTTTCGTACAAGTCAAACCTCTATATATCATTTTATTATAAAATAAGATATATAGCTTTCTTATTTAACCTCTCATAAATATCAACGAAATTGAATTCAATAAATTACTTAAAAGTGCAAATCGGATATAATATTCAAAAATTCTGACAATGTTAGATTACTAGCTTTTATCATAAAATATGTATTCTTTCTCGTAAATTGAGCAGCATATTCCCAGCCATTGTCATTTTCTTGAGCTAAAACTGCCAATTCCTCATTTAGCCATTCATTTTTGCATTTTCCGATTTCATTTCCATCAAACACTACATTATATGAATGAGCATCTTTCAGGTTATTTTCATATAAATATAACAAATTATCATCTAATGAAAAAACTAAAACAGCCTGACACCCCTCTATTTGTATCGTTTTAAATTTCATGTCTTCTGGACGCTCTCCTAATTTTAACACATCCATTTTTAATTTATTTTCTATTTCTCTATAGGCTTCTTCTTCATCATTCAAGACCTTTATTGCCTCGTCATTATTAAACACTATTTCATTCCTAATACTATCTCTTTCCCTCACTGTGAAATAATAA
This sequence comes from bacterium, assembly GCA_030524675.1. GTDB lineage: Bacteria > Bacillota > Clostridia > Lachnospirales > Lachnospiraceae > CAJMNU01. Next base: position 24,274 of record JAUNGE010000030.1, on the reverse strand, counting down.
TTTTTCCCGCCAACACCCACAATCGTCATTCCAAACATAGCAATCGCCAAAGCAGCTGCGACTACCATCACTTTTGCTGTTTTCAGGATGCGTTTCTTCTTTCTTGTCTTTTTTCCCTTAGTGCTTTCAGCTTCCATAACCCTGTCTCTGAGAGCATCCATCTCCATACGCATCACGGCTTTTTCAAAATCCTCTGCCGATTTCTCTGGAAGTTCGTCGTCATGGATAGCCATTTTTGCCATATGAAGTTCTTGTAAAAGCTGGTCTTCATCAAAACCGAACGCTTTTTTTATTGTACGCTCTAATTCATCTGTATTTCTGTCTTTCTCCATTTTTTCCATGACCTACCTCTAAAGTTACAAACACTTTTTTTACTAAGGGTTGACTTTTTTCTGCGATTGTTTACTATAATATTTATACAAGTATGGAGGCAACGACTATGAAAACAATCATTTTAACTGGCGGCGGAACTGCCGGCCATGTCACCCCAAACCTTGCCTTGATTCCCTCTTTGAAGGAACTCGGCTATGATATCCATTATATTGGTTCTTATAATGGGATTGAGCGGAAACTGATAGAAGCCGCCGGAATTCCATATGATGGAATTTCTTCCGGCAAACTGCGCCGCTACTTTGATTTAAAAAATTTTTCCGACCCACTTCGTGTCTTAAAGGGACTTTCAGAGGCCAAACGTCTGATGAAAAAGTACAAACCAGATGTTGTCTTTTCAAAAGGCGGCTTTGTCGCTGTCCCTGTTGTATTGGCAGCCAGACATTACAAGATTCCAACCATTATCCACGAGTCCGATATGACTCCTGGACTGGCAAATAAAATCTGTATTCCTTCTGCTGCCAAAATCTGCTGTAATTTTCCTGAAACCCTGGAATATCTTCCCAAGGAAAAAGCGGTACTGACCGGTTCTCCTATCAGAAAAGAACTGTTAGAAGGCGACCGACTGTCCGGCTTGCAATATACGCATTTATCAGCTAATAAACCTGTCATCCTTGTCATTGGAGGAAGTCTTGGTTCCGTAAAAGTAAATACAGCAGTGCGCCATATTCTTCCGAAACTTCTGGCAGACTTCCAAGTTATCCATATCTGCGGAAAAGGAAATTTAGATGAAAATTTAATCGGGCTGCAAGGGTATATTCAGTATGAATATGTTGACAGTCCATTAAAACATTTATTCGCCGCTGCGGACGTTATCGTTTCCAGAGCAGGTGCAAACTCTATCTGTGAAATCCTTGCACTGCACAAACCAAATGTTTTAATCCCTCTCTCCGCTTCTGCAAGCCGCGGTGACCAGATTTTGAATGCTGCTTCCTTCCAGAAACAGGGCTTCAGCACTGTTTTAGAAGAAGAACAGCTCTCTGACGATTCCCTGTACCAGTCTATCACGGATACATACAAAAACCGTGAAACTTTTGTCCAGGCGATGTCTCAAAGTCAGCTCAAAGATGCTGTCAGCACCATTATTTCACTCATTGAAGAATATTCATAACTGTTTTGGTTTCTTCACGTTTTTTACAGTTTTGAGTATCTAATCATTTAAAATGGTACTTCGCACGCAGATATTGTTTTGCTCGACATAATCTCGTGCGAAGTACATTCTCTGATATACCTAATTTTTCACAAACTTCCTCTGTACTTCTCCCACACACAACATACTCTATAATAACATCACGCCATTCCGGCTTTAGATTGTGTATTATTTCCCTTATCTCATAGCATTGCTCATCATGAATGATTTTTTGCAGACCATCTCCAGTCTGATACTTGGCCATGGCTTCCATCTCTCCATAAATATTGTCTATACTTAAAACATCCACATCTTTTTTCGTTCTGTAATAATCAATAGCTTTCGTCTTTGCTATTGTCAACAGTATTTTTGTTTTCTCTTCTTCTGGAAGCGTCAGATCATAGTTTCTGTAATAAGCGTAGAAAATACTTTGAACTACATCTTCTGCATCATTCGCTGCTACGCCTCTGTATATTATGAATTTACTTAAATCCTTCTGATATGTCTCATACAAGGAGAGCAGCAACTGGTGTTCCTCATCCCGCTGCATAGCAACTCCTCCCTTATCTTCTATAGTATTACAAATTGTTCTTTATCTGTGTAGCAGTCTGCTGCAGTTCTTCCGCCTCTGATTGATGCTGTTCCCAGGTTACCATAGCGGGTCCGTCCTCATATCTCGGAATTACATGCATATGAAAATGAAATACTGTCTGTCCTGCACTAGCTCCGTTATTCTGAACCAAATTAAATCCTGTACATCCCAAAGATGCCTTCATTGCAGCTCCGATACGCGCCGCCACTGGCAATACTGCTGCTGAGGTGTTCTCATCCAGTTCACATACATCCTTAAAATGATTTTTTGGTAAAATAATTGTGTGTCCTTTTGATGCCGGATTCAAATCCAAAATTGCGCGAAAATTTTCATCTTCATATACGGTTGCAGAAGGTATCTCTCCATTTGCAATCTTGCAAAAAATACAATTCTCTTCTCTCATTTTTTCTCTCCTTCTTTTTTCAATTTTTAATCTAATTTAACAGAGACTTCCTGCAAAGATGCAGAAATTCCTGCCTATTTTGTTGATAATACATCAATCTATACAAAATTTTCTGAATTTTCTTTTGGCTTTCGATACAAAAGAATAGAGAGCAGAAATCCGATCCCCACACCTGCTATATGCGCCATATTATCTACTCCAGTTCCAGTAAATCCCAAATACAAGGACAACAGTATCATAATACCAATCTGTCTGGCACTCAATTCTCCTAAATGGCCTTTATTTCGTATCACAGCCCATAGCAGACCTCCTACCACTCCAAAAATCGCTCCTGATGCCCCTGCTGACACTGTCATTTCATCTGTATATATATGAAATAACATAGAGACAAAATTAGAGCCGACTCCACAAAGCAGATAGAAAATGAGATATTTTATTTTTCCCAAGGCGTGCTCCAAATGGCCTCCCGTAACAAACAGAATCAGCATATTACTGGTCAGATGCTCCACGCCAAAATGCAGAAACATCGCAGTAAACAACCGATAATATTCCCCATTTTCAATAACATATGGTGCAAACATTGCTCCATGCTGCAGCATCCAGAGCGTATTTTCTGATGAGCCGCCCCATTCTACCCACAAAAAAGCAATCACATTTATGATAATAAGGCCGATAGTAACACAGGCAATATCCTGGATATTTCTTTTTTCCATAAGAACTCCGCAATTTATCAATGCTCTTTTGCCATATACGATACACTATGTATTCGATGTATTATTTACAGCAAAGAAATAAATAAACTGACATTTTATTTTTATCTCTATAAACATCTCTATTTTAGCACATGAAAAGTGTTTTGTTAAGGTTTTATTTGAAGCAAAAAAACAAATCTGACAGACGTATTTTGTCGTTTATTTTTAAGGGAAATGTCTCATTTGCTTCTAGTTGATGTTCTCCCACCCATGTCCCATTTGTGGAATTTAAATCTGTAATCTGATATCCATCCTCTGTTCTTTCTATTTTTGCATGCATCCTGCTGACAGACGATTTTGGAATTACATAATCCGCCATATGTTCTGCTTTTCCTATAATAAACGGAAAATAACTGAGCAATATATTTTCATATCCATCCTGAAGACTCATCAAATAATGTCCTTCTCCTGTTTTCTTTGCCATTGGCAATACTGTGGTTTGAAGCACATTTTCTTCTGTTTTCTCCATGTTTTCCTGTTCTTCCTGAAATACAATCTGCCACTTTTCTTCTTTTATTTTACTTCTTTTTGTATCATTTGTTTTTATTCTATTTGTGTTTTCTTTCTGTATGTTTACATCTGTTTTTATGTCTGATTTCTCATCTGTTTTTGTATTTGTTCTTATATCTGTCATTGCCGTTATCTCTGTCTCATTTCCATCATTTCTATTTTCTGCATCTGCTTTTGTATAATCTTTCTTAACGCCTTTATTGCTTTGATTCTTTTCTTTCTGAGACTCAGAATATTCTATATATCCTGTTATTATACTTATCAGTATCAAGACGGCCAAAATCCCTGCCAGGATTTCTTTTTTCTGCCACAAAAATTCGGGTCCTCTCCAGAAATATATAATTCCTATCCCACATACTAGAAAAATCCATGCAAACAGACAAATCTCTCTCTTTTCCAGCTTGTCTGTTTTTACCCGCATATTCTTTCTCTGCTCTCTCATTTCTGGCAGTTCTGCATCACATGTTTCCCATGTCTCATATGTATCACATCTGTGCAGTTCCTCCTGCAATTTGTGTTCCTGATTTCCAGAGACATTTTCCTGTTTTTCTACAGAATTCAGATTCATAAACTTCATCAGATTTCCAATTCCATAGTTTTCTTTTTGTGTCTCCTGATATAAACCATATGCCAAAACCACACTTTCCTGATTCTGATGATCTACTTTTTTCAAAAGATAATATAATAACTCCTGCAAATCCTTTGAAAAGTCAGAGGTTCTTCCAGGGACCAGACAAAAATACAGTTGAAAACTCTCTGGTTCCAGATAAATATATTCTGCCTGCAGCAAAATCTGATGTGGCATCAGCAAAAAAGGTTCTATTTTGTTCAATATAGAAGCCAATGCCACAACCAGTTTTCGTATCTCTTCTGCTGTAATACTTCTGTTTTCCAGCACTCTGCTTAATGGTTGCTTCGATGTGATTTCATAGAAAAACTGCTGATCTCCATCCACTAATTTCATACGAAACTTCAAAAGACCTTCTATCGGATTATGAAGAAGCATTTTGACTTCATAACTCCATCCCTGACACTCATCTGGTTCAATAATCAGATAATTATGCTGAATTTCTCTTCGATAGTAGACTTCCATCATTTCCTCCCTGTCTCAGGAAAAAAAGCTGCCGCTGCCCGCATATATTCTTCCGGATAAAACATTTTCACCGATATCTGTTTCTTCCATTCTCCTGCTTGCAGTTCTCCCTCACAAGCCAAAATTCCTTTTTTCACCGATATCTGTGCATCTTCTGCAAACAAAAATCCTGTACTATACTTTTCATCGTTTTTCTCGCGCTTTTTATTGTCTTCTCTATTCGCTTCTCTATCATTTTCTTTGCTATATTCTTTATCACTTTCTTTTCTGCTTCCTATGGTGTCCGCTTCCACTCTTCGCTCTATTTCCACTGCTCTATGCAAAGATGCACTTCCAACCACAATATCATGAAGAAAAAAACTATGTCTTATCAAAAACAACAGCAAAAACAACACAATCAACATCACATAGGAAGCTTCCACTGTCATACTGCCTTTCATCCATTTGTCTCTCTTCATAAAAGCATTACCCCGATTCCCACCGGAAACAGAAAAGTCAGAAACGGCAGCCTCCACTTTCTCACGGAGATATGTGCCAATATTCCAAACAAAACCAAAAATACACTGTAAAGCCCACATACAAAAACTCCTCCTCCAAGAAGCAGCAGATTTTTTTCCACCCCCAGTAAAATTCCACTGATACAGAAGAAAATACCATCCCCTTCTCCGATTGCTCCTCTCACAATCTTTGAAATTAGAAAAAGAAGAATTCCAACCTGAAATCCCAGAATCACATCCCAAATTCCTCTGTCCTCCTTCCATATCATAATGAGAAGTGTCAACACGCCCGCTCCTGCAAAAAGCCACACCGGAATTTTTCGCTCCCTCCAGTCGTATACAGCTGCAATCCCTAAAAAAATAACAAAAATCCAATCATACGCTGTTTTCACTCTGATTTCCCCCTTCTCTCTGCACAATATGAACATTCTCCCAAAATTTCCACCTCATCAAGGAACACTTCCTGTGCATATGCGCGGATAGAAGAACATGCATCATTTGTATGATATTTTTCTCCTCCTGGCATAATATATACATTCCCTGTTTTATCTGCTGTTTTTCCACAAATATCACATGGCTGATAGCGGCGCCCAAACCTATTTTTTCTATTTTCTAGTTCCTGATAGGAAATCCTCTCCATGTCATTGAAAAGATAGTGGCAATCTGCATACCAATGGTATCGGTAACTTGTACTTCCAACATACACAACTTGTCTCTGCTTTGAGGATTCTTCGCCAGTTTCTTTTCTATCTGTATTCCCTTCCAGTCCGCTTTTTCCAATCCAAGCACGTTTAAAGCATCTGGCAGTCATGGGAATTCCGGAAAAATTCCATGTAGAAAAAGGAATTTTTATTTTATAAGACACTCGCAGATCCATATGTTCCCCATCCGCCAGTAATTGCGTCCCCAGCGCTGAAACCTGTTCGATGCCTTTCGCATCCTGTATTTCTCCTATCCTTTTTTGTATATACAGACTGCCTGCTGCCGTCAAAAAGACAGACTGCCTTTCTTCTCCTCTGCTGTTTCCATAAGCATACTGGCTGAATTCTTCTCCCACTGATTCCAAAACTGCCTGTACTTGGCGCTGAATATGTACAATCCGAATCGGCACCATCATACTCAGCGCTGCAAATACAAATAATGTGACACTGAGAGCCGCCTCCACCGTAAGACTTCCCGACTGAGAAGCACATAAGAATGTCTTTTTTGCTATTGAACTAGACAGGGATTTTTTGCGCACTTGGAGAGTTACATATTTTATTCTTGACAAAAAAGACATTCTTAAACACCTCCCAGCCTGAATCATAGAAGCGTTCAATATGCTTTTTCCACTGCAGCCTGTACTGTAAATGTTCTCTCTGCCCATTTACCTGCATGAAAAAAATGTTTCTTATCCGTTCGTATTGTTATTCCCACACTGTAATAACAATCTCCTATCTCAAACCCCTGCTGCCGCCTCCCAATATTCATTTGCATAATATCCAGCATCCGGTACATTTTCTCTTTCATTGTCTTTAAGAGAAGCAAAAGTCTCACATATCCGCCATAATCCGTTCCCCCTTTTTTAAGATGCTCTGCCTGTCCGCTCGATTCCTTTTTTATTTCAATCACCTTCTGTTCTCCCATCTTCAATAAACCGTCCAACCCCAGCTTCCATTCCGCTTTTGTCTTCCAGATAGGAACCTGTTCGCCCTCCAAAAGAGATTTTGTATCTGTCATAGCTTCTGCCGATGCCCACACAGAAAGAATAAAAAAACTCAAAACTGGTGCAAGTGGTGCCAATCCAGCACTTCCCAAAATCATGGTGGCCAGTGCTGACGCCTCCTCCCGTCTCTCTATATCTGTATATAAGTACATAAGATTTAGACCTGTCCTCACAGCCAAAATCTGCTGCACAGCAGATTTTAAATTTTCTCTATCCGTAGATTTTCCAGCCAACAAATATTCCTGCTCATATTGTATTTCCTTTTCCGAACCTGTATTTCTAAAATTTTGAAAATATTCTCGAATATACGCATTCACCTGAAGCGCTGTCACTGTCTCTGTCACTGCCGTGGCCGCCCCATATACCGCTTTTTTTCTCTCTGTCTGCTTTTTTGATGGCAGATTGCTATCCCCGATTTTTCCTTGGGAAATTTTCGCATTTTTTCCCAAAAGCAAAGTAAGAATATCTCCTTCCATCCACTCCTTCAATTTTTCCAGTATCTCCGCCTTTTTCTCATCTCCCTGTGTTTTCTGCAGCAATATCGGAACAGCCTCATAAGCTCGCATAGCTGTACTTACATCATGCCATGTAGTCCAAGTATCCCCATCGCCGCTTTCTTCACTCTCTCCATTTTCTTTGTCATCCTCTCCGCTATCTTCCTCTGCCGCTTCAGCCAGTTCCATCACTTCCTGTATCACCTGCGCATTTTTCTCTGACACTTCTCCTGCCTGCAGCACTTTCTGATATCTCTCCCCATCCAGAGCAATATAACTGTCATAACGAGCTTCCTCTTCTGCTATTATAGTTTGAATTTCTTCCCCAATTTTTCTTGCCCCAATCTTTCCTTCTCCAAGTTCGCCTTCTCGAAGTCTCTCTTTCTCAAGTTCTTTTTCCTGCTGGTTTTCTCTTCTAGCCGTCTCCAGCTTTTCTCTCATTTTCTTTGCAGTCTGCTCATATGTCCGTATATATTTTTTTATGTTCTGATTCTCGTTTTGATACGCTCTCCCCGCTTTTTTCACCATATCTTCTCTGTGCAGAGAGATTCCATCCCAAATATCATCCCCAAAAGTATTTTGTTTTTCCAGTGCATCTGACAGCTTCTTTACCATTTTCTCCAATTTCAACGCTTCTTTTGTACATGCTTCAAAACGCTTTGCAGCATGTGCCAGGCTATCTGCGCCTGCCATTCTATCCCAGATATGTTCAATCTCTGTCTCGTCAAAGTCCATCACCCAGACCCCATACTTCATATAATCAGCGATTTCCTTCTCCATACAGAAAGCTCCATTATCTACGGCCTGAACAGCATTTTCTATCACAATATCTGCATCTTCCAACGCATATGTACTCAAATATTTCTTTATCTCCGTCTCTATCTGTGTTTCAGACATGTCCAGAAGCAAAATCCGGTATTCATCCCACAATTCTCTGTGATACTGACTCATCACCGAATCCAGAGAAGAACCTGCCGCCATCTGCACAGAGTACCGCATTCCTGCCATTCTGGCTGATTCTGCCAGAACCAATAAAAGTGACACAATACATATAAAAACCAGACTCAAAAACACGGTGATCTGTGCATCCTTTTGCATACCATTCTCCTATTTTTTGTTCTTATGATTCTTTTATCAATACACTTCTTTTGACTGCTTTGTAATCTGTTTAAAGATATCGCTCATCAGAGTCGTAAGCTGTTTCTTAAAAATCAAAACCAGTCCAATCAGCACTACAAGAATCAAAATCACCTCAATAACCCCGATTCCACTCTCATCATACACAAATCTGTGCAGTTCTTTTCTATATTTTTTTAATCTGCTCATTGCTATACTTTTTTCTCCTTCCGTTTTTTATTTTTCTGCTTACTCTACGGATTCTCAAATTACATTCCTATCTCATCCCTTTTGACCCTGGTATCTTCATGTTATAGTCCCATAAACGCGGGCACAACAACAATTACCATAACCACCCCCAACATCATCACCATAGGAAACAACAACTTTGTTCCCGCTTCCTCCCCTGCCTTCTTTGCCAGCTCTCTCCTCTGCTGCAAAGCCGCCTGCATCTCATTTTCCAGCAGACTGCGCAAATTTTTTGTCCCTGTCCGCAGATTTTGCTCCAACAGGCAACCCAGTTTCATATACATATGCAAACCGCATCTCCTGCCAAACTCTCCATATGCTTTGGATTCATACATTCCGCTGCTAATTTGCCCATAGGTATAACTCATTTCTTCATAGGCATACCGCACCTCCCCTTCCTGCGAATATTTTTTTGCTGTATATTCTTTCACTATGTTCTCCCAGGCGCCGCGCACTGTATAACCAGCCCCCAAAAAGACAAGCAATTTTGACACAATTTCAGAATAATCTGACATCATTTGTTTCTTTCTCTTCTGTATTCTCTTCCTTTCCTGAACCGGTTTTTGAAAATACAGTGCAAGTGCTGCTAAAACTCCCAACATCAAAAATATCTTAGGTTCTTCTGTGCTGGAATGTTTATAGCTCAGGCTTCTTCCCTGATATTCTGTCGGCAGAATAAAAATCTCTTCTGTTCTCTGTGCCTCTTCCTCCTCCTGCAGAAAAATAAGAAATTCTCTGAGACGTTCCTGCAAAGTATCTGGCGGCGGCAAAACCATCAGCTTCATCTCGTAGTCAGCAGTGTATTTTCCATCTGTCATACAAACTCTTAAGCAAACTTCCTGTCCTTCTCTTTCCAGATAAGACAGCATCGGAACTCCTTCATCATTCAGTATGGAAGAATCTTCTGAACTCCATGAAAACCGGATTCCTCTGTTTTGGGTATTTTCCTCCAACGCTAATGGATAGCGTATTTCCTGCAAAGAACTATTTTCTCCTAAAATATCGGTGCACAGCCTTTCATACTCACTGTCAAACACTGCTTTCACCTGTTCCTCAGCATATGCCTGCTCTCCAAGAATAAAGTTCACAGGAACCGCTGTATCTCCTAATCCTTTGACTTCCAATTCATAATTCTCTTCACCCTCTCCATAAGAATTTCTTTTCAAATATCCACCCGTAATGGAAGCTCTCTGCTCCGCTTCCATCGCCAGAAACAAAATGATGCCAAATAAGATACACAGAACAGATTTCCACTGCTGTTTTAAAAACTGCTGCATATTTCTTCCCTCTCCCCAGTTTTAATTTTTCACTTCGCTCCTATCTCTATGTTTGTTTCTATCTCTCTTTCTGTTTCCATCTCTCTGTTTGTTTCCATCTTCATTTTGATTCTCTTGTACTTTTTCTTCACATCTCAATTTTCAAAATCTTTTCTGCCATCCATACAGCCAACACATACACTCCCAGACAGCCTGTCATGACAACCCGTCCCATCGCTGTCGTGTATAAAATCTGAAAAAATCCTGGAGATGTAAAATCCAGATACAAAACCAGAAAAATTGGCATCCAGTTCATAATTTTCTGTTCATACCGGCGCGCTGCTGTCATCACTTCAATTTCACTCTGCACCTGTATCTTATCTCCAATCACCTGCACTGTTCTCTCCACAATCTGAGTCAGTTCTCCTCCATTTTTCTTTGCCACTGCAAATACTTGCGCAAACTCCTCCATTGCCTGCACTCCGCTTCGTTTTCCCAGTTCCAAAAACAGTTTTTCCACAGGCTGATTCAATCGTATTTTATGTATCATATCCTCGAGTTCTTTCACCATCATGCTCTCGCCATATAGAACACGCAATTCTCTCACAGCTTCCATCAGCGCATTTTCCACTGCATATCCCGCCCTCAAAGCTGCTGCCATAGCCAAAATGGCATCTCTAAATTCCACAGTCAGCCTCTGCTTTTGCTTTTTTATCAATTTTTTCCGCTTCCAGAGCGGATAACATGCCGCCGGAATCAAAGCCACCAAAAACAGGAGCAGACTTCTGTAAAAAACATACACAAAAATGGCCGCAACCACGATTCCCTGTGCAGAATACAAAAACCATTCATGTCTTGAGAGCGTATAATGCTCATAATATATATCCTGCTGCTCTGAGTTTTTCTCTGTGCTCCAGTTCCCCAACCCGAACCAGTTTTCCTTCCACTTTCTGCGTGCTTCCCATTTTCCAGATGTTATATCCTCCTGCGCCATTTTCCTCTTTTCTTCTGCTCGCACTGCCCATGCCCGCATTCCCTGTTTTCTCCTCTCTCCTCAAATTTTCATCCGAAACCTCTTCCTGAAATTCAAACAACGGATGCAGCACAATCTCTCCTTCCAACAGTCCCTTCACTTCCACAATCGACAGAATTCTCCTGCTTTTATCCCGCAGCCGTCCAATGTGAATAAAAATGTCAATAGCTGAAGCAATCTGATTCCGAATGGCAGCAAGCGGCAAATCGGCTCCCATCAACACCATACTTTCCAAGCGACTGAGCATATCTGCCGGATTGTTCGCATGACCAGTTGACAGACTTCCATCATGACCAGTATTCATGGCTTGAAGCATATCACACGCCTCCTGACCTCTCACTTCTCCTATAATGATTCTGTCTGGGTTCATACGCAAAGCGGTTTTAATCAGCTGCCTCATGGAAATCTCTCCTTCCCCCTCTATATTTTCATCTCTTGTCTCCAGTCGGACCAGATTTTCGACATGGCGAATCTGCAATTCTGCCGCATCTTCTATCGTAATCACGCGATTGTCTGCCGGAATGAACTCTGATAATGCGTTTAAGAAAGTGGTTTTTCCCGAACCAGTTCCGCCGCTCACAAAAATGTTATATCCTGATATCACAAGAATCTCTAAAATTTCAGCTGCTTCCTCACTGATTGTCCCATTCTCAATCAACCGCTTCATGGAAAATACTTCCGGAAATTTTCTTATGGTAATTACTGGTCCGTTTAATGCTACTGGTGGAAGTACAATATTGACACGGGAACCATCCTCCAGCCTGGCATCGCAGATCGGAACCGCGCGATTGACAATGCGATTGACTCTTCCTACCATTTTCTGAATCAAATCTTCCAGCTGCGCTTCATCTTCAAATGTTTTCTGCCATCTCTCCGTCTTCCCTCTGCGCTCTATAAAAATATCCTGTACTCCATTTACCATAATTTCTGCAACTTCCCCATCATCCACCAATTCCTGCAGCGGCCCCAAGCGGCGAAATGTATCAAACAGGCTGCGCTTGAGAACCAGCTTTTCTTTCAGTGGAAGATAGCTCTTCTGCCCCTCTTCTACCACCAGACTGTCAATAAATTCCATCAACTCCTCATCCTCTATCCTGTCTCTGGAATTTACTTCCTCCATGACTCTTCGTTTCAGGCGTGCTTTTCGCTCCTCTTCATTTATCTCTGTTTCCACATCCATTGCTGCTTCTGTTTTTATCTCTCTTCTGATAGTACATTCATCCTCCCTGATTTCACCTTTTCCTTGATTTCACCCTTACGTTGATTTCATCTTTTCCCAGATTTCTTTTTTTCTGAATCCTCCTTCTAATTTTTTTCCTCTATTTTCTCTTAACTTCCCCAAGGCACTGTGCCTCCTCTGATAAGTTGACGCACATAATCCCCGAGTTCTCCCCATAACAGTTGTTCTACATAGTTCTCTTTCTTTCCAAAACAACTGTGAAATGGAAGTTTCAGTTTTGCAATTTTTTCCTGTATTGCTCTCCTGCCTGATACTTCAAGATATTCTTCAAATTCTTGAATCTTTGATACAGAAATCCCGTCTTCTTTTACTGGCATATAAATCACATCACAAAGTTCTAACAATTTTTCCACCTGTCTGCCATAATTTCCCATATCTAACACCAGGACATCATAATCACCGCTCTCTGCCATCTGTGACAGCACAGCCGCCATCTCTGCAGCATCTACCTGGTTTAAATCTTCCGGATACTGAACAGGCGGAATGTAATCCATCTGCCCCAGATGATACACAACAGATTTCAGCCGTATCATACTTCCATTTCCCTGTTTGTAAAAATACAGAACATCTGACAAATCTCCACTGTACGTTTCGCCCATCAATGCCCCAAAACCTGAAAATGACTCCAGATTCACATACAGAACCTTTCTCTCTGCTGCCAGCAGTTGCCCCAAAGTCAATGCAAAGGATGTCTTCAGGCACCTGGAAACCGGCGAGTACACTCCCATAACTTGTGTCTTGCCCATCGGCTTAAAATTGGTATCTTTGACGGAATCTGCCCCATAATGGGCCATCACTTCACGAAGGATGGCATCCGAAGACTGATACTTATAAATTCCTGGATGTTCATCTTTTATTGTCACAGTTTCCCCCTCGTTCAAAATCATAATTTTTTCTACTGGCAGCAGTTCCACTGCTTCTTTCGCAACCTGTGAACTAACCAGAAGAACCTCCACCTGATGTTCCACTACATAGTCTTTCAATTTCTCAAAAGATGTAAATGCCATCACCGTAAACGGTATCGTATCTTTCTGATTCGTCACTTCGGCAAATCGAGCGGCATACTGCGGCTCTACATCATACACTGCAAGTATTCTCTCCATCTTTCTCCTCCTCTCCGTTTTTTCACAATAAAAGATAAATCAAAACCCCTAACCAAATAGACCAAGCCAGCGGCATCGTCATCTCATATCCATCCTGTTCTAGGTTCCAATATGGAATTTGTCTCATCTTTTTTCCATACATCAAATATACAAATGCACAGACAACTCGTTTTTTTAAACTTCTTTTTCTTATTAATTTAAATAAACCATAAGAAGAGCTTATTAAGAAACTTAAAATGCAAGAAAAAAAGCCTGCCTGTTCTCCTAAAACTCCAATCACAACTGCTAATATCTTAATATCTCCTGCCCCGAGCACACGAATAAAAAACAAGGGAAAGCACAGAACTGCCACCACAAAAAAGCGCATGAAAAACAGTCCGATTTCTGCTCCGGATTCTCCCATAATCCAGACAGAAAAAACAGCTGTCAAAATCCCGCAGAAAATCCATATATTTGGTATTTCTTTGTCTCGGAAATCAAACACCATACATACAGCCAGCCACACCAAAAGCAATGCTTCTTGTATACAAAATAGCTCTCTTATATAAGCTCCTCCTTCCTCACAAATTTTGACTCATAAACTCTCCATAATACATATTTTAAATACTTTACATACTTTGAATCTTTGGAATCCTTGAACAACTTAAACATTTTGAATCTCGTAGATAGTTTTAAATTTTTTAGACATATTACATTCGATTTGCATTTAGAAATTTATCTGTTGTATGTATCTTATTATGATACTTTTTGTCAAAATTGTCAATATAAGATTTATAAATAAATTATATCTTATTTATAAAATATATATATCTTATTTATAAATAAATTATAAACTCATCTCTCGAATTATCCGACTTCTGATACAAAACACGAGTATTTGTAAAAGTTATCATTCTCTCCACCAAACTGCAAAAAGCAGGAAACCAGATATCTCCAGTTCCCTGCCTTCCTATGCCCCATTCCCATCTTATAGTTGAGGCAAACGGTACTTTGCCCCTTTGATACCACCATATCAATATCTAATGCTATCCATCCCACACCTCAAGGAGTGGACGTTTCGCATATTCATTGTAATTAGTCATTCTTTTCAGCCAGAAGATTGGCGAAAATAGCACCCGAAATATTGTGCCATACACTAAACACAGCTCCAGGAATGGTAGCCAATGGATACTGTGCAAAATGAGTAGCAGCAAGAGAAGTAGCCAAACCGGAGTTCTGCATTCCGACTTCGATTGCAACGGCTTTGCACTTTGCCATATCCAGCTTCAATACCTTGCCAATGCCAAATCCCAGTGCATATCCACAGCAGTTATGCAGAACAACAACAAGGACAATCAACAGACCGCTTGTCATAATCTTTGCTGAGTTTGCAGATACAACGGCCGCCACAATCGCTACTATTGCTGTTACAGAAATCAAAGGCAGAATCTTTACAATTTTCTGTGTCACAGCAGAGAAAAATTTATTTACTACAAATCCCAGTGCAATCGGTACAATTACAACTTTAATAATGGATAAAAACATGCTCACAATATTTACATCAACCGTCTGACCCGCAAATATAAATGTCAGAGCTGGTGTTAAAAACGGAGCTAAAATTGTGGATACAGAAGTCATTCCAACAGACAGAGCAACATCGCCCTTGGCCAGGTATGTCATTACATTGGAAGAAGTACCACCTGGGCATGTACCAACCAAAATCACACCTACAGCCAGCTCTACCGGCAAATTGAAAATTTTAGTCAGCAGAAATGCCAGCAATGGCATAATCGTAAACTGGCAGATACATCCAATAATAACATCCTTTGGACGGCTGAACACTACCTTAAAATCTGACAGCTTCAATGTCAATCCCATGCCAAACATAACAATTCCCAAAAGAGTATTTACATAGCTGGTCTTGATGAAACTGACAGAAGATGGCACAAACAGCGCCAATGCTGCGACTGCCAGCACCAGAATTGCCATATACTTTCCCACAAAATCACTGATTTTTTCCAACGTTTTCATTTCTCATTTCCTCCTTAAATGCGTATCGTTCCGGTCAATAAAACTTCTTTCAGAAACGCCAAGGCGCCCCTGATGCTTTGTTCAGATGAATGAAATACCACTATTCAAGAACCCAAATTTTCAGGTATACACTGTTCTGTATTTCTGTATTTTCCGTAAGCTTTATCACTTTCCATTGATAAAGTTATGTAAAAAACAAAAAATCCCCTATCTCTAAATATCCACTTTAGAGACAAAGGATTATAAAAACTCATGCACACATTCTGCTTTCGCATTCCTCTGCGGTACCACTCTAATTGCTGATTTCTCAGCCGCTCTGCGCTATCTGTCAATAGCCGACACTATAACGTATGCCACACGTCTTCGCTTACACGGATGGCTATCATTGCCAGTCATCTTTCAGCCAAGAGGCTCAAAGGGGATTTTCCTCTCAATTCCTCCACTGCGTTCCACCGCCCCGCAGCTCTCTGTAAGATTTCTTTCGAGTACTCTGCCTTATCAATGCTTTCTTCATCTAAACGTTATTTATCTTACTCCCCTCTTTTTTATCTGTCAATATCTATTTATTATTTTTTCAGTTTTTTTGCAAGCCGCATATATCGCATCATGTTAAAACTAAAAGATAGTTCGCATAATATGAATCATTTTTCCCTCCCATGCATAAATTTTTCCTTTTCTGCATATGATTTGACGAGTTGTATTCTGCGCTCAATTATATTATAATTCAAGGATGGACGATGAAATTTATGAACATGGAGGTTCCCAATGAAAAAAAGAAATAGATTTCTCTCTCTTCTTCTCTCTCTGGTCCTGATTCTCCAGCTTGTTGGATGTTCCCTCATTTCCGTGGAAAAATCAAACAAACCGGACACCACGGCCAAAGACACAGAAGAATACCAGTATTATGATAAGTCCGATGCAGAATCTATCCGAATACAAAACGAATTTGATGAGTTTACCAATTCCATTTTTTGTGATTTGGCAAAGTCGTCTTCTCTCTATCTCCACTTCCTTTTAAAAAATCCAGAAAACTATCAAATTACAGATACAGATTCTCTTCTTGGTGAATATTCGCTGATTCAAATGCAGGAAAATGCTGCACAGAACGAAGAGCTTCAAAATCAGCTTACGCAGATTCCCTACAGCAGACTCACTACCGAACAACAATTTCTATACAATGTGTTGTCAGATTACCTTACCATAGAATCTTCATGCAGCGGGCTGGAACTGTACTATCAGCCTCTTTCTGAAACCATTGGTATCCAGGCACAGCTTCCTGTGCTTCTTTCCGAATACACTTTTTCAGACAAACAAGATATTGAAACCTACCTTTCGCTCCTAAGAGCAATTCCCTCTCTGTTCGAGGAAATCATGACCTTTGAGCGTCAGAAAGCAGAGGCGGGTTTAGCGCCAAACAATACATCCATTGACCGGATTATCGAGTCCTGTGAGGCTGCCACGTCCTCTCCAGCGGGAAATCCGTTGACAGAGACATTTGAACAGCGCTTAGAGCAGGTGGAGGGGCTTTCAGAAGAAGAAAAAGAAGCCTATCAAGAACAGAACACACAAGCAATCACAGACAATGTGATTCCTGCATACAAAACCCTAATCCAAAACCTGGAAGCTCTGCGCAATACGGGCAAAAATGAGGGCGGACTCTGTGGATATACCGACGGGAAGCGCTATTACGAGTATCTGGTGCTGTCCAACTCCGGTACTTCCTACACAATGGAAGAACTTTACAAACAGATCCAAATCCAGTTAGATTCCGATTTACGCACAATATCCGGCCTTGTCTCCGAACATCCTGAACTGGCTGAGCAGATAAATACATACAACTTTTCTGTCTCTGAACCTTCGGACATTCTTGCCAATCTGAAAGCAGGCATGAGTGCTGACTTTCCTGCTCCCAAAAACGGATTTGGAACGCTGACACTGAAATATGTTCCCAAAGCTCTGGAAGCCTCCCTGAGTCCGGCCTTTTTCCTGATTCCTCCACTTGATGACTGCCAAAATACTGTCATTTATATCAACAATATGTCCGTGGAGAAATCTCATTCTCTGTATAACACGCTGGCTCATGAGGGACTTCCTGGGCATCTCTATCAAACCCTGTATTTCCTGCAGAAGGACCCCAATCCTCTGCTGCGTCTGCTCTCCTGTTCCGGTTATTCTGAAGGGTGGGCTACATATGCAGAATACTATGCCTATACTTTTGACAATGGACTCGATGAAAATTTACAGCAGCTTTTAATGTACAATTCTTCCGCCATTCTGGGACTATATGCACTGTTGGATTTTAATATCAATTATAATAAATGGACACAGAAAGAAGTAGCAGATTACCTGAAATCCCGCTACGGAATCACGGATGCTGAGATAGCGGACGATATCTTTTACACCATGATCGACTGTCCTTCCAATTATCTGCAGTATTATGTTGGATATCTGGAGATTTTAAATCTGAAAAAAGAGGCCAAAGAAACATTAGGAGATGCTTTTGACATCAAAGAATTCCACACGTTTATCCTGGATATGGCACCAGCATCCTTTCGTGTCATCCGCCAGTACTTCAGCTCTTGGCTTTTGTCACAGCAAGTGTAATTGGAAGCAAACTTCCTATGATTGCACATTTCATATCATGGTAGTGTCGCCGTCAGACGACATGTCCGTTTAACAACAAACCCATTCAAGAAAACGGCGGCACCAGAAAACGGGTTGTCTGCCGTATTTATTTCAGAAAACCTAGAACGTTTAGAAAATGCAAAAAAGGAGAACTATGGCTTGGATTCATTTTTTGTCGGACTGTATGGTCCCTCTGATTATTTTTTATATTGTAAGTTTCGGCCTTCTGTCCAAACGTCCTGTTTTTGATGACTTTGTAGAAGGCGCCAAAATGGGAATGAAGACCGTTTTCGGGATTCTGCCGACTCTGATCGGGCTGATGACAGCCGTGGGAATCCTGCGCGCCTCCGGCTTTCTGGATTTTTTAGGGCAATGCCTGAAAATACCAGCCTCCTGGCTCCACCTTCCTGGTCCTATTGTACCCGTCATTCTGGTACGCCTGGTATCCAATGCAGCAGCGCTGGGGCTGGTATTCGATATTTTTAAAACATATGGAACAGATTCTTCTGTCGGCCTTATGGCATCTATTTTGATGAGCTGCACAGAAACTGTCTTTTATACTATGAGTGTCTATTTTCTGAGTGTAAAAATCACAAAAACCCGCTGGACACTTTCCGGCGCTATGGTGGCAACCGCTGCAGGTATTGCTGCCAGCGTCATTCTTGCACTGTAGTGTTCTGGACGAATTCTACAACAGCAGAGAATAGAGCACCGTGATAATCCCGCAGATTCCAATCGCCAGACCGCTCATAGCCCCTTCTGTCTCGCCAAGCTCAATCGCCTTAGAAGTTCCCACTGCATGGCTGCAGGCACCAATACTCAGACCAGCTGTCATCGGATCCTTTACATGAAACAGTTTAATCATAAACGGCGCCGCAATATTGCCAAAAATTCCGGTAATCAAAACTGCAACGACTGTAATAGAAGAAATTCCGCCATGCGAGGAGGAGACCCCAACCGCAATCGGTGTTGTCACAGATTTTGGAACCAGCGACATCGCCATGGTGTCATCCAGCCCAAACAGCTTGCAGAGCACATAAATACTTGTCATAGAGACAAACGAACCTACTGCGCATCCCACCATAATCGGCAGCCAATTTTTCTTCAAAATCTGAATCTTTGTATACACAGACACAGCAAGGCAGGCGGTAGCGGGTGCCAGAAACATATTGATAATCTCGCCGCCTTCATTGTATGCTTCATACGGAATCCGAAACAAAAGCAGCACAGAAATCACCAGCACAATCGCAATAATCAGTGGATTACAGAATACAAGCCCTGTCTTTTTCTGAATTTTCATCCCAATCCAGAATGTAAAAATACTGAGAGCAATCCCAAAGAATGGAGACGAAGCCAATTCTATCATTTATTTTTCCTCCGATTCAGCAGTTTTATCGTCATACTCACTCCAAACGCTGTCGCCGCAAACGTGAGAATTGTCGTCACAATGCAGATAACCAGCAGAGGAACCAGAGTGCTTCTTAAAATATCAAAATAATTCATTACATTTACACCTGCAGGAATGAAGAAAAATGCCATGTTAGAGAGCAAAAAATCCGATTTTTCTTGAATTTTGTCAATTTTTAAGACTCCTGTCAGCAACAACAAAAAAAGCAAAATCATTCCAATCACACTTGCCGGAAAAGAGAACGGCAGAAAATATTCAATCACCAGACTAATCCAGCAGATGGAAAAAATAATTGCTATCTGTTTTAAAATTTTCATAATCTTCTTATCCTTTGATTCATTCTTTTATTTTTTATATTGCATTTTTTAGATTAGATTTTTTTACTTTCTACTACTACTTATATGACTGTCAGACCGCTTTTTCTTTTATTTTTCTTTTTATTTTTCCTCTTATCATCCTTATCCTTCTACACCTGAAAGCTGCGGAACCACACATTCAGCTTTGTCAGCGCCTGTACAAGTACCTTCGTCTCTTCCGGACTCAAGTCCTTCAGTACTGCATCAATCATATCTCTATGAAATTTTGCATGATGTGCATATGCCCTCTTTCCTCTCTCTGACAGAGAAATATAAACCACACGCCGGTCCTCCTCACTGCGTTCCCGATGCACATATCCTTTTTTTACCAGACTGTTCATGGCAATCGTGAGTGTTCCTACTGTAACAGACAGTGTTTTTGCTATCGTTGACATATTTTTCGGCTCATCCAGCCCAATCGCCTCAATTACATGCATATCATTGTTTGTGATATCTGAAAATTCAGGGGTAATAATCGCTTTCTGCTCAATATCCATTATATCATGAAAAAGTTTCACTAAAATTTCATTTAATGTTTCATACGTATTCACTCGGGCATCCTCCAGAACCTTTCTGCCTGTTCACAGTTACATAGCATCTTCTCATAAGCTATTATACAATACTCTCTGATGGGAAGCAAGATTCTATCCAGTTCTCTGTTTTATTTTTCCTCTATTTTCAAAAAATAGTAATATTTTCTCATTTCTCAAAAGAATACTCTCAATCTATCTTGTATTTTTTTAAATTATAAGAATTTTAAGAGAATTTTCCCTTGTTTTTCTGCATACTTTTTCGTATAATAAGAAAAAAATACAACCATGAAGACATGATAACAACCATGCATGAAAGGGGAGAGATTTCTATGAAAATTGTTTATGCTATTATACAGCCTGATGATGAGGTCCGCGTTACCAAAAAATTAAATGAAAACAAATTCAGTGTCACTCGTCTTGCTTCTACTGGTGGTTTCCTGAGAAAAGGAAATACTACTCTGCTGATTGGTACAGAAGATGAAAAAGTAGACCAGATCATCAAAATCATTCGAGAAAACTGTGG
Organism: bacterium; assembly: GCA_030524675.1. Lineage (GTDB taxonomy): Bacteria > Bacillota > Clostridia > Lachnospirales > Lachnospiraceae > CAJMNU01. The sequence goes on along the minus strand of JAUNGE010000030.1, from coordinate 3,257 downwards.
CACCAGAAAACAGGTTGTTTACAATACGCCTTATGCCCCTGGAGTTCCGCTGCAGACCAGCTATATGGCAATGCCGCTCTCCGTTGATGTTGGTGGCGCTGTTATCTTCGTTGTCAATGTAGAACGTTTTGAAAAAGTTTAGAGCACATAAATGACTTGGTATGCTCGATAACTTACTTCCGAGTCATTCACTTTTTAAAATGAAACGGCACAAAAATTCAAAGTTCCGTCACATTCCGTGAAATTTTCGACCGAGGATTGAAACAAAGTTTCAGTTAAAAAGGCCACATTCACACAGAGCGCTGTGAAAACGGGTACTCTCCGTATTATCACAGCGCTCCTCTTTTATATCTTTATCAGGCAATCCATTCTAATCCATTCTATCTTATTGAAGCCATCCACTTTTTATATCTGAAAAGCTCTTTTCCATCTCTGTTTTTTCTCTGCTTTTCTGCTATGGTCAAATTTCTCATTTCTGGACAGTTTCTTCATAATATGGAAATACACTACCATAAGCAGGCACGCTGCCAGAACCCATGCAATCGGACTTGCCATACAAGCCCCGACATAACTTCTGTTTGCGGATGCAATCAAGGCAACGATTCCTCGGCCGACTAACTCAGCCACACCTGCGAGCATTGGCAAAATTCCGTATCCCATACCCTGAATTCCATTTCGATACAAGTTTACAATCGTCAGTGGAATGAAGAAGAATCCCGCACATTTCAAGTAAATATCGACATAATTTAAAATCTCTGCCGTGCAGTCTGACACAAACAGATATGTCAGATATTTTCCTCCAAAGATAACCGCGGCACCTGCTGCAATGGAATACGCAAATCCCATCAATGTTCCTGAGAAAAATCCCTGACGGATACGTCCCACTTTTCCTGCACCCATATTCTGTGCACAGTAGGTTGCCATTGTCGTGCCCATAGCTACATATGCCTGCGTCACAATCTGCTCAATCTTGCTTGCCGCTGTAAACGCAGCTACCGCTGTAGAGCCTAAAATATTCAGTGCAGACTGTACCATCATAGTACCAATGGCAGTGATGGAATACTGCAGCGCCATCGGAAATCCCACTCCCAGCTGCAGTTTTACCAGGTGGAAATCCAGCTTCCAGTCATCTTTCTCCATTCTCAGAACCGGAACTTTCTTGATAATATAGACCAGGCATAAGATACCAGATATTCCCTGAGAAATCACCGTCGCATAAGCAGCTCCGGCAGCTCCCAACCCAAATACCAGAATCAGCAGCAGATCCAGGAACACATTCAAAAGTGCTGCCAGAATCAGGAAATACAGCGGCGTCTGGCTGTTTCCCACAGCACGCAGAATACTCGCCAACAGGTTATAAAGGACTTGCGCCACGATTCCCGCACAGATAATCATAATATATGTATACGCATCCTGAAAAATATCTTCTGGCGTATTCATCAAAGTCAAAAGCGGCTTCATACACACCATGCTGCCGACTGTCATAATCACTGAGATAATTCCAGACAACACGGCTGCCGAACCGACGCTCTTTCTCATTGCCTTCATATCTCCAGCCCCGAATCTCTGTGCCGGAAACACCGTAAATCCCGCTGTCAGTCCCATCAAAAAACCGATAATTAAAAAGTTTATCGTACCCGTAGAGCCTACCGCGGCCAATGCATTTGTACCGACAAATTTTCCAACGATAATGGTATCCACCATGCTGTAAAACTGCTGAAATACATTGCCGACAAAAATAGGAACCGTAAAGCCCAAAATAATCTTGGCAGGGCTGCCGTAAGTCATATCCCTCTGCATTGCTTTTTCTCCTTTTTCTATCCTGCTGATTCCTTCTGTTTTGGTTTTATTGTACTTTTTTGATTCCAAAAGAGAACATAAAACCCTGAAAATGCTAAAACAGCGAAAATGCTCTCACTTTAAAATCAACGACATTATAATAGAAAAGAAGATTCTCGGCAATTAACATAATCGACAATTTTTTATGTCTTTTCTCTGATTTTTTCTCTGTTTTTCCTGTTGTTGCTCTTCTGGTCCTTATCACGTTTTCGGTTTTTGTCACGTTTCCAGTCTTTGTCACTTTTTCGTTTTTTCATACCACTATGCGGCTGGCTGCGTGATAAGATAAGAACCGTCATACCAAACCTAGTATCCTTGCCGCCCACCCATTATCTTACAGAATATCACTCCCACAATCGTACTGACCACCGTTGCCACAATCGCCGGACCCACAATCACTGTCGGGTTCATGCTTCCATACTGGCTTCGATATGCAATCATATTGACAGGAATCAGCTGCAGGGAAGAAATATTCAGTACCAGAAACGTGCACATCTCATTGTTTGCCGTCCCCCTTGGCACGGCTGCCTTTTTATGCTTTCCGTACTTCTCATATGTTTCATATTTCCTATCGTTCCTATGTTTTACAAGCTTTCCACATGCTTCATCATTTTCGTATGTTTCCTGCTTTCTCCGTTCCTCCTCCAAATTTTCCAACTGTTCCATCGCCCGCAGCCCAGCCGGAGTCGCAGCCCAGCCCAATCCCAGAATATTCGCAATCATATTTGTGGCAATCTCCTTTTGAACTGGATGTCCTTCCGGAATCTTCGGAAACAGAAATTTCAGAATCGGACGCATTTTTTCTGCTATCTGCCCAATCAGACCCGCACGATTCCCCACTTCCAGAATTCCATTCCAAAAGGACATAATTCCAAGCATGGTGATGCAGAGTGTCACCGCCTCCTTTGCGCTATCCAAAGCTCCGTTTGTCACCGCCGCCAGATTCCCATGCGCTGCTCCCCATATAATTCCAACTGCCATCATTCCCGCCCAAAGATAATTCAGCATACCGTCTCCTCCCTCTTGATACTATATGCCACAGCTTCCAAAATCTGAACAGGATTGTTTTTTCGCAAAATTTTAGTACCTTTCTGCACATTTTTACTGTATTTTTTTATATAGTTGACATGAAATCACACAATATAGTACTATTTTATAATTAACCAGCCAGAAAACCCATGACCTTTTAGGTCGTGGGATGAATGGCATCATAGTGATATATATTTTACTAAAATACTTGTATTTCAGTAAAATATATGCTACAATATACATACAGGAAAACCTATTTCCAAGTCTATAGAAAGGAGAAAACTGTATGTATCTTACTGTAAAACAACAGGTTAAGCATCTGTCTAAGGAAGACTATCTTACTATCAGAGAACTCTGTCACATTGCCAAGAACCTTACCAATGAGGCAG
>JAUNGE010000029.1 GCA_030524675.1 bacterium | reverse complement strand
TGTCTTTCAACGAAACCTCCCCCACCACTTCAAATCCCAGAAGACTTGCCACGGTATTGAAGTCGCGGAAGTTCTTCTTCAGCACCCGTACTGCTTCCGGCATCCTGTCCGCCTTTTGTATTGCTTCTGCTGCCACTGGGTCAGGATAACCGCTGCCGTTGTAATATATATCTTTGCTCATTGTCTTACCTTCATGTAATTCTTCTCGCTGGATACCTTTTACCCACCATTCTCCATATTGGTTTTCATATGTCAATCTTCCCATTATTTTTCTCCTCTACCAATTTTGCTAAAAATGCACTGTGAACGCTGGATTGTATTATGCCTCCTTTTTTTTCTGCTTCCGTAGGCTCTCTTAATCCTTCTGCAAGAACCGCTCTCTGACATGGATACATGCGCGGATACATTTCCTCATGTCCACAAATATTACATTCGTGAGGAAATCCTACTTTTCCTCTCCGATAGAAATCTTCTTTACAAATCATTAGTCCATTTTTACATTTATTACACTGCATATATACTGCCAACGTTTTTACTTCTGCCACTTTCTCAGCCATGTACCATGTCTCCCTTTACTTTGATTTTATAAGTTATACCACATATTTTTTGTGACTTGCTTTAATGTTTTCTATCTCACTTCTTGCATACATTGTTGTTGTTTTTATGTCTTCATGTCCCAACATCTTTTGAACCTGTTCTAATGGCATCCCACGATTCAAGGCGATTGTTCCTGCCGTCCTTCGGAATCTATGTGGATGACATGCGCTTATTCCCGCTCTCTTTCCCGTTTCTCTTATCATAGTCTCAACACCGCCTTTTTGAAGCCGCTGCGGTCTTTCTCCCCGTAGAGAAACAAAAAGCGCTTCTTCTTTATCATTTCTGCTTTGCAGGTATTCATGAAGCGCAAGCCTTGCCTTAGCATTCAAATAAACAACTCGTTCTTTTTCCCCTTTTCCAAATACAACAGCTTCATCTTGATTTATATCCTGTCTGTTCATGCTGCACAGCTCATTGACTCTGACCCCCGTAGAATACAGCACTTCAATGATGGCTTTATCTCTCAATGATGCTGCATGTCTTCTTATCATTTCCAATTCAGTTTCCGTAAATGGCTTTTTTATACGCTTTTCCTGCTTAATCGCTTTGATGTTTATTGTTGGATTTTTTTCGATGAACTCTTCGCCTACACACCACTTGAAAAAACTTTTCAAAACCCTCAACTCATTATCCTGGGAAACCTTACTAATCTTATCTCTCGTGGAACGAATAGCCAGATAATATCTGATTTGGTTTGCACTGAGTTCTTCTATGGGATAATTGATTTCAGCAAAAAACCGTTTCAAAACCCCCATGTAATATTGGATAGTCTGATCTGTGCAGCCTTCTACTTTTTTTGTAACAATAAACAGTTTGATTGCTTTTTGCCTGCTGTCTTTATCCGCAGTCACTAAATCTGTACTCTTTTTGGAAATATCATAATCATTCAGCACAATTCTAATATTTTCCACTGTACAGCCTGATAGAACTATCCGATTAACAATCTCATCCGTACAGTCCATGTTTTTTCCTCCTGCCTATATCAATAGCCCCATCTTTGCGGGTGTATAAAACACTCTTTCCGGCGGATAATGCTGTTCTGTGAACGGTTCTGAAAGAGTATCCCCCTGTACAACTACCGCGCGAACCCCATAAAAACTGCATTGCACATAGCACATATATACTGCTTTCCAGTCTAAGTCCTGTGCTGTCACGCTCATTTTACGCTGATAGTTGATGCCCTCATCTTTCAGTGCTTTAGCCGATGCAAGGATCATTCCTCCGCTGCCGCAGGTGGGTTCATGTAATGAAATCTGTTTATTCGTATCTTTCAGATTTGCCAGATTTATTTTTGCACACATGTAGCTCACGCTAAACGGAGTAAAAAACTGTCCAGTACTTTTATTTCCGAGTTTCGATTCCATGTAAATTTCTCCCAGAATATCCCCCAGACCTTCTTCCATGGTTTCAACAAGCATACACGTCATATCTTGTATTTTATACACATCTTTACCATAGGGGGCAATGGTCTTCAAATACTCATCTTCTCGCTTTTTCCAGATATTGTCATGAAAGAAGTAACAACTATTTTGTATTGCCAAGGCCATACATTTCACCCAGTCCTGGAAAACATCATAGGGAGAGCGGCTTCCAGAAATCTCCTGAATACTTTTTATAATATCTTTTTTTCGATTCATGACCCCATGCCCTTTCTGTTTTTTCCCGTTGACAGAAGACTTTCTTTCCGGTTCTCGAAAAATTCTCATTTTTACAGCCCCATCATTTGGCATTATGAAAATTGTACTCATCCCTTCAATCGTTCTACCGCCTGCTGCCACTCCTGGCGGAACCATTCCTCCCAAAACAACTTTTCTCCTTGGCGTTCGATTTTGTATTGCATGTATACACATGGGCCATTTTGGGTACATCGAGCAAGATTCGCCGAAGGCATCCCCGTCAGCTTTTCTACTTCTCCGGCCGTCACATTTTCTCTGCATTTTTTCCAGCCATATACGTTGTACAGGTTTACTTTGCCCATTGCATCCTCTCTTTCTCCGCCCCTATTATCGACTTCAGGAACTCTTTATTTTGCTTATCTGCCAGTTGCCTGCGTATCTTCTTTTCCGGCATTTTCAGCGGCACACACATTGCGCTGATTCGGTCCGCAATCCGCTCATCCGCAATACTGTCTATGTCCAGATTACTTGTGAAAATCACAGGGCGCCTTTCACGATTCCGGTAATCAATCAACCGGAAGAGTGATTCGTTTATCCAGCTCTGCTTTTCATCCTGCGTACCAATATCGTCAAATATCAGCAGCCGGCACTGGTACAGACTTTCTAAACACTGTGCATCCTCTTCTGACTTGCTCTTTATCAACGCCACAAAGTCCGCCGCATTAACAAACTTCATACTGTACGCTTTTCGCCGAATGATTTCGTTCGCGATTACGCAGGCAAGAAGCGTCTTGCCAGAACCCTTTGTCTTCGAGAAGATGTATAGCCCTCTTCCTGCCTTTTCAAACTCCAGATACTGGGACACAAAGGCATTGGCAATGTTTTTCTGCATGTCCATAGATTCGCCGTACAGCGTCCAATCAAAATCCTGCGACAGTTTCCGGAGATACTGGGATGGCATCAGGCTGCGGTCCATTCTGTTTTCAGCGTCGCCGTATAGTTTCTGTCCTGCGTCAACCAAATACGGCTGCGTTTCCCCATATCCTGGGACATCGTATATCACTAGCAGGCTCTGTTTCCCGCCAAATTCGCAGGTCGATATATTCTTAACCGTCGCATCCTGCCAGGTACCGCCGATAGAAATCTTCCGTACTTCCCCCACTTGCATCTGCTTCACCTCCTACCGCATTTCTGTTCTTGTATTTCCCGTCAAGGATTTTCGCCATGTTACTGTCCGCAATCATCCAATCAAAATCCGCAGACCAGTTCTTTTTGTTTTGTCCCTTCAAGAAATCGCTGGCTTCTGCCAACTCGAAGCAATGCTTAAAGTCATCCAGCGTGTATCCCGTCCGCATCCTGGCATTGATTGCCTTTTTGCGTCTTTCTGACAGCACCGTCACCCGTGGATAGGAACGACAGATGGAATGATACAGGTCACGAACTGCTGCATAATCTGCCTGTCTGCTTTCAGTCGATGCTTTGGGTTCTGGCTCTGGTACTACTTCTGGCAGAAAAGCGTCAGCTTTTTCTGGTGGTACTTCAGTACCACCCTTTTTAATATTTTGTTTTTGTTTTGGTTTTTGTTTATAGATGTGTCCCGTTTCTAGTTCCGTTTGTGGTTCCACTTTCAGTTCCGTTTGTGGTTCCGTTTTTAGTGTCATTTCTGGTTCCATTTTCGGTTCAAAATTTGAACCCTTTTTCTCGAACGAAACCAATCGGTACTTATTGGGGGCGCCTTTTTTGCCTTTCTGGCACTCTATCAGCCCCGCATCTATCAGGGCATCTCTGCATCGCAGAAATGTATTCTTGCTTTCAATCCGCAAGTCAGCCATCAAACGAAGGTTATCTACTGTAACCCACTCGGCCCACCCCGCTCTATTACACCGATACATTAATTTGTACCAAAGCAATTCTGAGAGTGCGGGCAAGTAGTTATTTTCGAGCCACCGTTCAAACCCGTTTATCTCTGCTATATAGTTCATCAGGCTCCTGCCTTTCTGTAAGGCAGAACACATTCTCACATATTCTGCCTTATCTTTTTACAATCTCTGAATCTGAATCCGGTATTGCGTACCTTCAGGCACTGTGTATGCCTTTTTATGTATAGGTCTTCTGGTAATCAGATAGTCTCCTGTCAGGACTTTCTCACGTTCTCCAACTCGTACTTTTATCTCATGCTCTGCCTGATTATACTCATCTACATAATGCTTCAGAGAATATTTTTTGGTTATCAAGTCATTCAGTTCTCCATCCAAGTCCAGGTCTGTTTCTACTCGCCTACACTGCCCACATACATGTGCAAGCGAACAGCCTTCACACATTGCTGCATCTTCCACTGCTTCTGGTGGTTCTTTCCGCTCTAATGATTTGTAAATGAATTCTGCTTTCTTTAGAAGCTTGTCCGCCAAATCCCAGTCAAAGTCCATTCGTATCATCTTTGTCTCACCTGTCAGTTTGTTTGTGAGCGCGAAGAAGCCATACAGTTTAGAAAAGTGATACATATACATCTGAAGCTGTGCCGGATACTGCCGGATGTAATACTTTTTTGACCGAAAGAAATCTTCTACGCTGTTCAACTTGGTAAACTCATAGGGACTGATTCCTTTCACTTCTACCGGAATCAACTCACCATTCTCATCTCTGATTCGCAGATCCTCTCTTCCAGTGATATACGGATTCTGAATCTGAAAGGAATACTGCACAGGCGTAATCACCTCATATCCAGCTTCTTTCAAGTTTCGGATGGTATGTTCCTCCAAAGTATTTCCCAAGTCAAAGATATTCTGTAGTCCTACATCGTGTGGTTCCTGCTCATCCCAATGCTGAATGAGCAGATACAGATACCGGCTGCATGGATGCCCAATATTGGATGCACGAAGATTCCGGCAGGGATACACTCTGATTTTATTCTGCTTCGCCTGCATCAGTTTTTTGTTGATTTCCTCTGCTGTCACTATGCTCCTCCTGCCTTTTTCTGGCAATCCATACAGTAGATATGACCACCAAAGTAACTCTGACTGTATGATGCTACCTTCTGACTTACATTTGCTCCGCAGTTTTCACACTTCAGACCTGTTTCCTGACTTTCTGTGTTCGATTTAGAACTTTTGAATGTGTATCCGGAAATCTTTGCTGTATCCAGTCTAGCTTCTTCTAAAACAGAAATGTTGATGTTTCTCAGGTTGGGGATAATTCTTTTAATTCCATTATTGATGCAATTCGTATAAGCCGCCTGGCGGACATTTCGCTCTGAAATATCATCAATGCTCTTTTTTCTGTCTTTTCCGGCGAAAAACTCATCCTTCATGCTCCGGCTTCCTTCTGCCTCTATGAATTGTCCGCGCATCGAAAACCGACCCTTGAAAACATAGGTCTTATAGCCATCGCTATCACAGATAACTTTCGGCTCTTCAATCTGCCAGCTGATTCCAAACAATCGTGCCACCTTTGTTGCCCCGCTCTCCTGCAGGTACGGCTTGCCGCCGATTAACACCCAGTCATGCTCGCTTGTAATCTTCACCGCGGCATTCATGATTTTATTCATAGCGTCAATCATCTTCTCGGCCTTCTCTGCCAAATACATGATGTTATCAAAGGATGTATCCAAAATCCCTGCTTCCTGCTGTACCAGCGCCACCGCATCTGTGTTCTGCGTCATAATCATGTTCTCTTCCATTTAGTTTTCCTCCTCTTCTTTCAGCCAGTCACCAGAGTAATACCACTCGACCAGCATGTCCTTAAACTCCTGCTGCTCCGCTTCCGTCCCATGAAGACAGCGTTCCAGGGCATAATCGTAAGCATCTTCATCCTCGACTACATTACCTTCTTCTGAAAAAATTCCTTTATACACTTGATTTTCCTCCGCTGCCCATTTATAATAGGGCTATGCAAAAATTTTTTAAGTTCTGAATCCGCATGGTGCTCCAACACCTGCGGATTTTTCCATTTCTGCCATCACAGCACAATCCGCGCCATAGAAACCGCCAGGGCCACAACCGCTGCCACCCATGCCACGCCAGTCACCTTGATAGCAATCTCCGCCTGTCTCAGTGCCTTCTGATACTCTCTTTCACGCATCCGCTGTGCCTGCTCCTGCTGCTGCCGTCTCTTCGCCGCCCAGAACATATCCGCATTAGTCTCGCTGACTGGACGGTACGGAATTTCATAATCAACTTTTCGCATCTGCTTGTCCTCCTTTCTTACCGCCATCAGGCGGTTTCATCCACAGTATCCAAAAATTTCACTTCATAACCTAATGGCTTATAGTACGCTTCAATCATCTTCTCTGCTTTCCATCTTTCAGCTTTCTTCTGCTGCTCCGGCGTCAAATTTTCTAGCTTTCTTCGCATCAAACCATCTTCTGTCATGACATTAAACCACTGGATAACAGTGAGTTCCTTTGGCGGCTTTCTTTTTCCTTTGGGTTCTTCTTTCGCCTTTTCCTTTACGAAAATTTCATCTTCAGGAAGTTCACATCCAAAAAACCATCGTGGGTTCATACCAAAAACCTTGCCAATCAAAATTGCTTCCTTGTAATCCACTGGCATCTCACTGCGAACATACTGCTCAATCCACGCTTCTCTTATTCCAGTTTTGGCAGCCAAGTCTTTGATTGTCATGTTGTGTTCTGACAATATATCTTTGATTCGTTTTTCAGTAATATACTTCACAACCACTCCTCCTCTCTAACTGTTACAGCTTATGCTTTACAGGTTGTACTTCTTTCCTCCTTTCTGACCTGTCATCATCGGCACCAGTAGGTCATCTCTGGTGAACCGGCCGAAGCCGGTTTCGACTTTTTTCATAAAGTATGTCGAATTTCGTTTTACTGCTTATCCATCACATTTTTATTATTTTCTTTCCTTTCCATTCTTTCTTGTCTTCCTATTCTTTCTGTTTTATACTGTACTTACAGGCGTTGCAGCGCCGAGTATAGAAGAAAGGAATTCTATGTTATGAAACTTGAACCAATTACTGTAAATGGATATAATACTTATTATGTAGACAAAACAGATTGTTTAGATCCTCATTTAATTATCGCAATCCCTTCCAATGCCCAAAAAGACATTGCTAATCTTTGTATGTCTACCATTTGTGGTCACTTAATAACCCGAATTGATTATGAAGTTATTAATGGCACTCGATTTATCTTGGCTTACTACTAAATATCACTATCATCCTCCACAGGGGCATTGACAGTAAAACTCACCGTCAATTCAATACATCCTTCCAGGTTTTTATCTAACAATCCAGAATTAACCACCATAGCTAATGGCCATCTTTCTGGTCCTGGAAGGGTTACAAGAACAGGGTTCTCTGTGAAATCTTGTCCATTGATTTTCAATATTTTCTCATCAAAATCAATCTCAAGTTTTCTAATCTCCAAATTATTTTCATCCCTTCCTACACTGTGAAATTTTTCCTTTTAATCTTCCTTGATTCCAAGGGACTTCTTTGCTGCCTTCATGCTGTACTCCCGTATTTTCTTTGTGTCTGGAAGTTCAATCCCACACTCTGCATAGTACAGGAGTACTGCAAGGAAATAGAGTCTCCACATAATCCATTTCGTTATAGCCACAAAAAGCATCATAACCAGTAATACTGTCCACATTTTCTTTCACCTCCCCTCCAGTAGTTCCTTAGTTTCTGTTCTTCCAATAAGATAATCTGTACTGACCTTAAAATAATCTGCTACTTTACTCAATTTATCTGCTGATGGAGAAGAGTTTTTCCATTTTTGAATAGTTGCTCTCCCAAACCCTAATTCTCTTTCTAACTGGGTAATTGTAATTCCTTTCTTTGCACATAATTCAGATATTCTGACGTACACCGCTTTACCTCCTTCCCATTAAAAATATGAGAAAATATTCTTCAATACATATTGACACTGAGAAGAAAATATTCTATTATAGACTCAGATAACATGACAATATTCTTTTAAAAATTAGTTTTTAAATTGGCGTTTAAAACTATACATATGAGGTTTACGAGAATTATTTCTCTTTACTTCCTCTATAATACGAGAATATTTTCTTTTTGTCAAGTACTTATCGAGATTTTTTTCTCGTCATTGAAAGGGGATTTTTATGTCGCTAAAAGAACGTATTAAAAAACTAGCACAGGAACGTGGCATAAGCCTTCCTGCATTAGAGTCAGAATTAGGTTTTGGAAATAGTACAATCGTAAAATGGGACAAATCCACCCCAAATGCAGATAAGCTAAATGCGGTTGCCAAATACTTTGGTGTAAGTATGGATTATCTATTGAATGGAACAGACGAAGATGGATTAACCGAAAAGGACGAAAAAGACATTGCAAAAGATGTAGACCGTATCATGGAAAAACTCTCTTCTGGTGAAGCAGGCCCTGCCAGTTACGATGGAGAAGAATTAGATCCAGAAGCTGCTGAATTGTTCCGCGATGAACTGGAAATTGCTCTCAGACGACTTAAATTAATTAATAAGGAAAAGTATACTCCCAAGAAATATAAAAAGTAGGTGGTTGTTTGTGGGAGAAATCAAACGAATCAAACGTCTTGTAGCATATTACACAAAAATTTTCGGCACATCAAATCCGTTTGAAATTGCTGATAAATTAGGGATTTTATATCAAATCGGGAATTGTAAAAACGAGGGGTGTTACATATTCCTAAAAAATCATCGTTATATATTTTTGAGCAATAAATTAGATGATGATGAGCTTACACTTGTGATGGCTCACGAACTCGGACATGCCATTTTAGACAGCAAGCAAAATTGTTACTTTATTCGTAACAAAACATTGCTTTCTATTTCTAAATTTGAAAGACGTGCAAATATATTTGCAGCCCACCTTCTGATATCTGATGAAATGCTGCAAAATTATAATGGATACACACAAGAGCAGTTTTGCAGCTGCACAGGTTATCCAAAGGAATTACTGGAATTACGATTAAAATAGTTATATTTTTTAATCAAGCAAAAGAAAAAGGGGAGGTTTCTTTATGCCACAAAGTTCTCAATCAGATTTTGCGTCACAAGATATTCTAAAAAAATACCAGATTGTAACTGCAAAAGAAAAATGGTTCCTGCAAACATGGTTTATTTGTATTTTATTTGCTCTTTGGTTTCTTGTCTTACCAGGTATAGCTGGCGTTATACTTCTCACTATACGTATTATTAAAGATATAAAACGTAGTAAAAATGCTTCAAATCTTCAGACAGAATTATCTTTTATCACACAGGAAAAAACAACTTTAACAAAAAAAGTGGATGATTTGCAAGGCCAATTAACGTCTCTCGGTGCCACTAACTATTTTGAAGCAAAGCAAAAATTAGATTATTTGCATGCAAGTTACAGCAATATGAGAGCAGCATTTGATTCTGAGAATCAGCAAAATAATGAAACTATTTCCAAGTTAAAAAATGAAATCACTTTGCTTCAAGAAAAATATGATAAACTCTTTCGTCAAACTCTTACGCAAGAAAAAAAGCTCCGCCGTTCAAAAGAATTGTATCAGAGTGTATGCTATACGATTGATAATTTTACCAATTTACCATTACAATATTCGGATTGTAAACTTAGCTCTGCTGATTTTAATGATTATGAACTTATAGCACCATCAGTAACATTAAAATTGCACTGTATGGATATAAAAGATTTACGGAAAGTATATAAAGAGAATGAACGACAGATTAATACTGTTTTAGAACAATATTCTTCCAGATATACTACCAAAGCCAATAAAACAATCTACCAGCTTATGGTGATTGCTCTGCGGGCTGAACTGCAAAACATTTTATATGATTTAAAATATGAAAAATTGGACACCTCTGTAGAGAAAGTTAAAAATATGACCGCCAAATATTTAAAACTCGCCGGTGAAGGAAATCAAAGCATTGCTGGAACACTTACAAAATTTATTGGTGAAATTGAATATTTGTTTATTAACGCTGTCAAAATCGAATACAATTACTATGTGAAAAAAGAACAATCAAGACAGGAACAGATGGCTCTCAGACAACAAATGCGTGAAGAAGCTGAAGAACGTAAACAGCTTGAACAGCAGCGCAAAAAAGTTGAACAAGAAGAACAGAAATATCATACTGAAATTGCCAAAACAACAGAAGCTTTATCTTCGGCAACAGACGCAAAACAAATAGAAGCACTCAAACGAAGGATTCTTGAACTTCAGGGCCAGCTTTCCGATGTTACTATTAAAAAAGATGAAATTTCAAAACTCCAGAACGGTAAAGCGGGCAATGTATATGTTATCAGTAATCTTGGTTCTTTTGGAGAAAATGTATTTAAAATTGGTATGACTCGGCGCCTCAATCCACAGGAACGTATAGATGAACTTGGCAGCGCCAGCGTTCCATTCCGATTTGATGTACATAGTTTTATCTTTTCGGATGATGCAGTTGGCTTAGAGAATAAGTTGCACACTATGTTAAATAACAAGCGAGTGAATAAGGTTAATTTAAGAAAAGAATTCTTCTATTCTACTTTAGATGAGTTGGAATCTTTAGTTTCTCAAATTGACCCTACTGCAGAATTCAACAAAACTATGTTAGCAGAAGAATTCCATCAATCTCAATCAGCAGATACTCCTTATACAACAGATTATAATATTGCTTTTGATGAAGATGATGAGTAAAATACAGGGGAGAAATTTATGGATTTTAAGGATACATTAAGGGATTTTACAAAGCGTGTAGAAACACTCAAAAATAGCCTTCAAACAGAAGAAGCCACCAAAATGTCACTCATCGTTCCATTTTTCCAGATTCTTGGTTATGATGTTTTTAACCCTACGGAATTTTGTCCAGAATATACTGCTGATGTAGGTATTAAAAAGGGAGAAAAAGTCGATTATGCAATTCTGGTTAATAATAAACCAGTAATACTCATTGAAGCCAAAAGCACCAACAAAAGCTTGGATAAATACAGTTCTCAGCTTTTCCGATATTTTGTGACAACTCCAGCAAAATTTGCCATTCTCACAAATGGTATTATTTATAGATTTTACTCTGATCTGGAAGAGCAAAATAAGATGGACAAGGAACCTTTCTTAGAAATAGATTTGCTATCCTTAAAGGATAATCAGATTCCTCATATAGAAAAATTTAAAAGAGATAATCTGAACATCAATGAAATTTTGAATTCTGCTTCATTGCTAAAATATAATTTACTGTTTAAAAATCAGATTGAGCAGCAATTCGGGAATCCAACAGACGAGTTCGTCAAACTGTTCTTGCAACCAATATATAAAGGTACAAAAACACAGGCTATCATTGAAAAATTCAGACCTATTCTAAAAAAGGCATTAGATGATTATTTGAGCGAAAACTTAAATGAAAAATTACAGTATGCTATTAATAACACAAATACTTCCGCCAAAACAGAAGAACGAAATCTTTCCACTAAAAACGAATGGAATGCTTTTTCTTTATTAAAAGAATTACTCAAAAATACACTTGACGTAAATAAAATATCCATTAAAAATACAGAATCATATACTGCTGTACTTTATGAAAATAACGTCAGGAAATGGATATGTCGATTCATTTTTTCAAGTAATCAGACAATCCTTATTTTGCCAGATGAAAATAAAAAAGAGCTTCGATACTCTCTATCTGATATCAAAGAACTTTCCAATTATACAACACAGCTGATAGAAGTAAGTAATCGTTATCTTTATCCTGTACCATCGTTACCTAAAGATTTACTTTATACCAAATGGGGAACTTATGAAATGCCCGAACCTTATCATGTTTGTTTCACAAGAGGTCCGAGAACTGATTTGAAAAAAATCAGCATAAAATAACACATCAACCACCATAATCATAAAACCATAGAAAGGAGTCTTGCTTATGCCATTACCAAAAGAACGTATTTACACTGCAGAAGACTACTGGAACCTGCCGGAAGGCGAACGAGCGGAACTGATTGACGGGAAGCTGTATGCTATGGCTCCTCCTATGAGGATTCATCAAAAAATTTCTGGGAAATTATACAATACTATATCAAATTATATCGACTCTAAAAAGGGCTCTTGCGAAGTCTATACCGCTCCCTTCGCTGTAAACCTTCATGCAGATGATACCACCTATGTCGAGCCAGATATTGCAGTTATTTGTGATAAGAACAAGCTGACAGAACGTGGCTGTACAGGGGCGCCGGATATGGTATTTGAGATTGTATCACCTTCAAGCCGCCGGATGGACTATAACATTAAGCAAGGATTATATGCAGAAGCTGGAGTGAGGGAATATTGGATTGTAGACCCTGCCAAAAAACGTACCACCGTTTACTATTATGATGACGACGCAGCTCCCATTATATACACTTTTGATATGCCTATAACAGTAGGCATCTTCCCAGAACTCAGTATCACAATCGCAAACTTGCTGAACGAATAAAACAGGCTGAGTTATCGCATCCATAATGGGCAAATCGAAATTGCTCAATGCCGTTCTCATTACAGCGGCATATAAAAACAGCATATACACATTTTTACAGCCGGATCTGCATCACATAGTTCCGGCTTCTTTATTATCACAAGGAGGAGAACCTATGAACGAAAACACCACCTCATTACGCTATGCTGCTGCCTATGTCCGCGTCAGCACTGACGGGCAAATGGACCTGAGTCCCGAGTCTCAGCTTGATAAAATTCGGGAATATGCCACACAGCATAACATACTTCTTTCACCGGAATACATCTTCATGGAAAAAGAGGGACATTCCGGCAAGCGTGCGGACAACCGACCTGCCTTCCAGCAGATGATTGCCACAGCCAAACAGAAGCCCAAACCCTTTGATGCAATCTTACTCTGGAAGTTCTCGCGTTTCGCCCGCAACCAGGACGAAAGCACATTTTACAAAAGTATGCTGCGCAAGAAGCTGGGAATTGATGTCATCAGTGTATCCGAACCCGTTATGGAAGGCATGTATGGCCGTCTGATTGAGATGATTATCGAGTGGCAGGATGAGTTCTATTCGTACAACCTGGCCGCCGAAGTCACCCGCGGCATGACAAAAAAAGCATTAAAAGGAGGCTACCAGGCGCGCCCGCCGCTTGGATACAGAATTCCTTATCACGGAGCCAATCCGGAAATTGTGCCAGATGAAGCAGAAACTGTAAGAAAAATATTCCACTGGTATGCAGAAGAACAGGCTGGTATGCTGGAAATCGCCCGTCGGCTGAATGAAATGGGAATTCTCACCAGCCACGGAAAACCCTTTGAGCGAAGAAGCATCGAATATATCCTTCAGAATCCAGCTTACTGCGGCATCACGCGGTGGAATCGAACAACAAACGCCACCAATACAATCAAACCAGAATCAGAATGGATTCTCGCTCCTGGGACACATCCTGCCATCATCTCAGAAGAACTGTTTCATGCAGCTGAAAAGCGCTTCCAGATGGAATATCGCCCCAAACATGCCCAGCCTGCTGAGAGAGCAAAGCACTGGCTCAGCGGCGCTGTAAAATGCTCTGCCTGCGGCCGCACCCTCTCTTCTTGCTCCAGCCTCACCAGACAAAAAACTCCCTACTGCTATTTTCAGTGCTATGGATACCTGAAGGGAAAATGTTCTTCCAATCATTACATTTCTGCAAAAAAGCTGGAAGCTGCCGTTTTACATATTTTCAGCACAGCGGATGCCACGAACATCACTTATGATATAAAATACGTGTCCAGAGAAGCCAGAAGCAGCGATAACCGGCTTTTACAGAAGCAGTTGGAGAAACTCGCACAAAAAGAAAAGAGAGCCAGAGAAGCCTATTTAAACGGTTTAGACAGCATAGAAGAATATAAGACAACCAAAGAACTTCTTTCGCAAGAGCGGGAACGGATTGAAGCATCTCTAAAGAAATACGAGAGTATGCAGAAAAGTCCAGAAACAGACCGCCTGATGCTCGAACGAATCAGAAAGGTCTACACAATACTGATTTCCGATGATCACGACACAGTTTCCAAAAATACCAGTCTGAAATCGGTTGTAGACAAAATTGTATTTGACAGAGAAACGATGGCGCTGGAAGTGTACTATTATCTCGCGATTTGATGCTTTCATTGCCTCAAAATCAACAAAAATAACTGTTCTGCAATAAAAAGAAAAAGGACATAAGCATCAGGGAACAAATTTCCTGATTTTTACGTCCTTTTTTGTTTGTATGTTTTTGCAATTTAGTCATCCAATTTGGACATTGCACTCTCTTTCCATCACAATACTGCGTCAAAATCGGCTGTTTGACCTCCGGACGTGACAGGTAACTGTCAAAAATCTCGTCCACCACCACCGAAATGCTCTCAAAAATATTTCTCCCATACATCCATTTATGGTCAAAAGCTGTGGAAGATGTGATAGTGAAATCATATCCCTTGTTTCGGTACCATTCCGTATACACACGGTTCAACGTAAAGGACATGATGGCAAGCACATTTGCAACAATCGTGGCACGCGGCCAGGTGGCATAAATCTCGCTGCTCGCCACATTTTTGATGTAATCCCGATATGGCACATAGTAATTGCTCGCCGTCCTGTCTGTCGGCGCCCCATCATGCACCACTACGGTTTCCGGCACTACCACACGGCTCAAAACAATCTCACCGCTCTCATTGACAGGCTTTATTTCTGCTTCGGCGATTTTGGGCGGATAGTCCCCATACAATGTATGTGCCGGAATCACAATCACCTGCCCGTCCGCATTTCCTTCTATCGGACGCATACGAATGGGCTGAATGGCATTCTCCCCCGCCAAAATTTCTGTTCCTGTCACCACTTCTGGCTCATATCCAGGCGCTTCCACCTGAATGGAATACTCCGCATACGGCTGTTCCAGACCTGGTTCCAAGCTGTACGATACCGGCGGCGCTCCCAGCACCACATCCTCCGTCTGACCGGAGGCATTGGTATTTAACTGTTCCAGGATTCTCCCTGGCTCCCCTGTATAGGAAATTGACACTCTAGCCCCTGCAATCGGCGCGTTATTGATGGAAGAAACCACATTTACCAGCAAATTTCCTGAAGAAGTGTTTCTCTCCGAACTATTCTGCATCATATGAACTTTCTGACTCATGACATCCCCTGTTTATGAATTGATTTTTCTATACTATATTCCTTTTCAGGAGAAATATGACTGCCGAAAACGGGCAGAACTAACGCTGAAAAATATAAATTGGCAAGTACAAACAAAAGAAAACAGCTGAAACCATATCACACAGCTTCAGCTGTCAGAAAATCCGCCAGAAAACCAGTTAGCATGTTAAAATACTTCGCAGCAAGGTCACTGCCTGCTCTTCCATCAGAACACAAATCCAAGCGTGCGGATATACTTCTTCAGGACATCCAGCGTTCCCTCCACGCCCAGCTTTGTCGTATTCATCATCAAATCATAGTTATCCACTGCCTGCCAGTCACGCCCTGTATAATAGCGGTAATAATCGCGGCGCTCTCTGTCCACGCGCTTGATATTCTTCTTCACGTCTTTCGGGTCATAAATATCCTTTGCTGTCACTCGACGGACACGAGCATCCATGTCTGCATAGAGGAAAATGCGCACCAGTCCTTCCGTTCCCTCCAGCACATAATCTGCACAGCGCCCGATAATCACACAGGACTCTTCTGCTGCCAGCTTACGAATCACTGTTGACTGGAAGCGGAACAGATTGTCCGCAGAAACCAGGTCGGAACCGAATGAGGGAGTCGTGATCTCCGGCGTCAAATTGCTGACAATCTTGTACAACAGTTTATTTCCTGCCTTCTCATCTGCCAGATGGAAAAAGCTCTCTTTAATTCCGCTCTCGTAAGAACTCATTTCCAGCATATTTTTGTCATAGCAGTGAATCCCTAGGTCCTCTGCGAGCTGCCTGCCGATTTCTCCGCCACCGCTTCCATACTGTCTGCTAATTGTAATAATCAGTTTCTTTGCCATACTCTTTCCTCCTCGCTTTTTTTAATATACATTACATTCACCGCACACCTGTCAATAACACATTCTCGATACAAGGTTATACGAATTTGATTGACACTTATATAGATATTTTACCATATTTTTTATTTTCTGTATATCACAGCCTGTGATTTCTCTCACTTTTTTCCTGCAAATCCATATTCTAATAATAGATTCCGAACCAGGAAGGAGTTTTTTATTTGGAAATGCAGAAAAGTGTAGTAATTGATGCCGGTCACGGTGGAGTCGAGCCTGGTGCTGTCTTTGAGGGACGGCAGGAAAAGGACGACACGCTCCGTCTGGCACTCGCAGTTGGAGAATTGCTGCAGCGCCAGGGTGTCACTGTGTTTTATACAAGAGTCAACGATGTGTACGATTCTCCTTATGAGAAAGCGATGATGGCTAACCGTTCTGGTGCCGACTATTTTGTCTCCATTCACCGCAACGCCATGCCGATTCCAGGAAGTGCTTCCGGTGTCAGCACACTTGTATACGCTGAGGAAGGTGCCGCTGCCCAGATGGCCAGAAATATCAATTCCGAGCTGGAACAAGTTGGATTTAAAAATCTGGGAATTATGGAACGCCCAGGACTTCTGGTTCTTCGGAAAACAGAAATGCCTGCGGTTTTGATAGAGGCAGGTTTTATTGACAATCCGGCGGACAATGCCCTTTTTGACAGCCGTTTTTCTGAGATTGCTCAAGGTATCGCCAACGGCATACTGGATTCCATCTACACAGAAAATATCCCGCCTGCCTACTATCAGGTACAGACTGGTGCGTTTCCGAACCGCGCGGATGCCCAGGCACAGATGGATGCGCTGAAGAGAGAAGGTTTTCCAGCATTTCTCGTGTATGAAGATGGTCTGTACAAAGTCCGTGCTGGTGCATTCTTAAACCTAGACAATGCCGTCCGCCAGGAGATGCAGCTGAAACAGCTCGGATATCCTACTTATATGGTTTACCGCACAAACACGCCATAATCATAAATACACTATAATCGCAAACACGTCGTAGCTGCAAACACACCATAGTCACAAAATGACCGCCGGATCCGCACTCTGTCACAGTGCAGAAACCGGCGGTTTCTCATAGTATCTCAGAATCTTTCCGCTCTTTGTGCTCCCATGGCAGCGTAATCTCTCCATGAAATACTTCCTGCGCTGGTCCAGTCATAAACACATGCCCACTCGCCTCATCCAAGCAAATCTGCAATCTGCCGCCCAGCAGTTCCACTTCCACCTGCGTCTCTGTTTTTCCATTCCATATGCAGGCAGACGCAGCAGCACACGCTCCCGTTCCGCAGGCCATGGTTTCTCCGGATCCCCGCTCCCATACACGCATCCGGATATGGTTTCTGTCTGTCACCTGAATAAATTCTGTATTTGTTCTGCCAGGGAAACGCTCATGAAACTCAAACTTCGGCCCGATTTTCTCAATCTCCAAACTATCGATTCCATCCCAAAATAGCACTGCATGCGGATTTCCCATGGAAACTCCGGTAAAAGCATATTCTGTTCCGTCCACAACAATCTTTTCCAAAAGTTCTGACGTTTTTTCAGGAATTCCCATATCTACTGTCACACGGACCACTTTGCCATGTTCTGTGTCCAGTTTCAGTTTCTTTATACCAGAAAGCGTCTCCACTGTAATTTCTGGTTTTCTTGCAATTCCATGGTCGTACACATATTTTCCTACACAGCGAATTCCATTTCCGCACATTGCGCCCCTGGAGCCATCCAAGTTGTACATATCCATCCGGCAGTCCGCCACAGCAGAAGGACAAATTAAAATCAATCCATCCGAGCCGATTCCAAAATGCCGGTCACTGACAAATTTTGCTGTCTCTTCTGGTTTCTCAACTGTCTCCTCGAATCCGTTTACATACACATAATCATTTCCAATTCCATGCATTTTTGTAAATTTCATGCTGCTTCCTCCTGTTATTCCCAATGCTTCCAAGCTTCCAAATACTGCAAACACATTCCGGCCTGCTCCAGATACTGCACGATGTCCACTTTATATTCTCTGGCAGCTCGTATTGCTAACTCATCACACATGAATCAGGCTCAAAACCATCTGTGCCGTCTCCACCAGATTCGTCGCATTGTCCATACTTCTCTGCTGCAGATACCGGTGCGCCTCGTCCTCCGTCATCTGATTTCTCTCCATCAACAGGAGTTTTGCCTCCGTAATCAAGCGTATTTCCTCTTCCGTCCGCTCTGGACGCATGCGGCGGCGTTTTTTCTTTAAGCGCATCTGGTTCTGACACATCATGTCAATCGTCTGCACCAGATCATGCACTTTCAGGGGCATCGCCACATACACAATGTCTTTTGTGTCATGCCCGCCCAGTTTTGCCGGTGAGGCCAGAAGCAGCATCGAAAACCAGGGGGGAAGATTTTCATTGAGCTCTGAAAAAATCATATCCCGCAAACGGTAGCCGCAGACTACCACGCCGCCGCCCCGCCCGTCTGTCTCACTCAGGACCTGTGCGGCCGATGTACAGACTGCACTCACGGAAAATCCGTTTTTTACTAGAATATTGCGGATGCTTTTCCCATCCTCTTCCCTTGCAAATGCTACAATCACATCGGTCACAACCATCCCCCCAGTCTCCGCCAGGCTCTTCCCTGGTATTCTCTGCCCATGTATCGCTGTTATTGCTGCTATTATGCTACTCTTATTACTGCTATTATTGCTACTATTACTGTCACTGTTACTGTTATTGCTATTGTTGCTGCCACAGTTTTGTCAATTTTTTTCAATATTTTTCAATACTTCTCAATATTTATACAGATATTCCTGCACTTCCCAGTCTGTCACATTCGAGCGGAACTCTCTCCATTCGCGCTTCTTAGCCTCCAAATATTTGCTGTAAATATGCTCTCCCAGCACATTTTTGATAAAGGCATCCTTCTCAAACGCATGGATTGCTTCTCCCAGGGTTTCCGGAAGACTCTCCACACCCAGCTCTGTGCGCTTTTCCAATGTCATGTCAAACAAATTTTCTTCCACTGGCAGCGGAGGTTTTTTCCGATTTCGGATGCCATCCAACCCTGCTGCCAGGCACCCTGCCAAGGCCAGATACGGATTCATCGCAGAGTCAGGGTTTCTCAGCTCAATCTTGGTATCCTCACCTCTCACGGAAGGGATACGCAGCAGAGTGCTCCGGTTTGCTCTCACAGACCATGCCAAATACACCGGCGCATCATATCCTGGAACCAGGCGCTTATAAGAATTCACCAGCGGATTTGTCAGAAGAGAAAGCCCCTGCATATGAGAGAGCAGGCCATTGATAAAGAAATATGCCGTCTCACTCAGTCCCCTCTCATCTTCTGTATCCGCAAACACATTTCTGCCCTCTCTATCCAAAAGTGTGATATTCAGATGCATGCCTGAGCCATTGACTCCGGCCCGAGGCTTCGGCATAAAAGTCGCATGATGTCCATGGCGCTTCGCAATGGTTCTCGTCGCCATCTTAAACGTCATGATATTGTCCGCTATCTTCACGCCCTCTTCTCTTTCCATATCAATCTCGTGCTGGGCGGGCGCTTTCTCATGATAGGAAGCCATCACGCCGATTCCCATATCTTCCAGATTTAAGATAATATCACGGCGCACATTTTCAGAACAATCTAACGGCGATACATCAAAATCCCCTGCTTTTTCCCGACTGGTCAGCGAGGGCGTCCCTTCTTCATCCGTCTGAAACAGGAAAAACTCACACTCCGGCTCCACCAAAAAACGGTATCCCATATTCTCCGCTTCTTTTAGTACCTTCTTTAACACATGGCGGGGATCTCCCTCAAAAATCCCGCCGTCTGGACGGTACACATCACAGATTAGACGCGCCACCTTTCCCTGCTGCGGTCTCCACGGAAAAATCTCAAATGTATCCAAATCTGGATGCAGATACATATCCGATTCCTCAAGCCGTACAAATCCCTCAATCACAGAGCCGTCAAAAATGCATCGGTTGCGCAGCGCATTTTCAAGCTGACTGGATGTAATCGCCACATTTTTTAAGATTCCAAACATATCTGTAAACTGCAGCCTGATAAACTCCACATCTTCCTCCACTGCCAGCCGCAAAATATCTTCTATGCTATATTTACTCATCTCCTATCCCTCCTACTCCTCGATATGTTCCATTCCCTGCGCCAAAATCGTCTGAATATGTCCGTCTGACAGGGAATAAAAGATAGTCTTTCCCTCCCGTCTGAATTTCACCAGACGCATCTGTTTCAATACACGCAGCTGATGGGAAATCGCTGACTGCCCCATCTGCAGTAGTGTGGCAATATCGCTGACACACATCTCAGACTGGCTGAGAACATACAGAATCTTGATTCTCGTGGAATCCCCGAACACTTTAAAAAATTCAGCCAAATCCAAAAGCTGTTCTTCCTCCGGCATCACCTGCTGCACCTGGCTTACAATCGCTTCATGAATATGGCTGTACTCTGTCATCTCTTCTAATTCATCTAATTCTTCCAACTCTTCTCGTCCCATTTTTCTCTTCCCTTCTGTCTGCTGCAGATTATATGTTATGATATCAGGGGCAAATAAAAAATTTGACCCCAACATCATGCTATCGTTTTCTTCCCTCGTAGTGAACACGAAGCAACCAATTTTCCTATCATAGTGATGTCGCCATCAAGCGACACGTCCGTTTACTGTCACTTGTTTGTTTTATGATACCAATTCCCCCATAAAAAATCAAGTTTGTTAATTTTTTGGCAATATATTGCATTTTCTCTGTAATATGGTAGAATACGGTAACTGTAAAGTTTGTTATTTTTTTATCAACCCATGCCGTCTGTTCCTGTTTTTTCCTGCTTTATTCCTGTATGGATTCGAATAGTATCTGCAAACGGACATATCTATGAGTAGACAACCTTTACACAATTACATTCACCAAACAACACTCACGAATGAAGGAGAACACACCCATGAAAGAATTTCTCAAACGCAAACAGGTCAATATCAGTGTACAATCCTACTTGATTGATGCGCTTGGCGCCATGGCATTTGGTCTTTTTGCCTCCCTTTTAATCGGCACCATCTTTGCCACACTCGGAGAAAAAACCGGAATTGAAGCTTTTGTTGTCATCTCTGACTATGCAAAACAGGCGACAGGCGCTGCACTCGGCGTTTCCATTGCCTACGCATTAAAAGCACCGCAGCTGGTCCTCTTCTCCGCCGCCACAGTGGGCATTGCAGGAAATGCACTCGGCGGTCCGGTAGGTGCACTGGTTGCAACCGTTGTGGGCACTGAGCTCGGAAAAATGGTATCCAAAGAAACCCGTGTGGATATTCTGGTAACGCCTGGTGTCACAATCATCAGCGGCGTTCTGATTGCCCAGTTTGTCGGACCGAGCGTTTCCATGTTCATGAACAGTTTCGGCGCACTGGTAAAATCCGCCACGGAAATGCAGCCGTTCCTGATGGGAATTCTCGTTTCTGTCCTGATAGGAATCGCCCTGACTCTGCCTATCAGCAGTGCAGCTATCTGTATGATGCTCACACTTGACGGTATCGCCGGAGGTGCCGCCACTGCCGGATGCTGTGCACAGATGATTGGTTTTGCCATTTTAAGTTTCAGAGAAAATAAATGGGATGGACTCCTGGCACAGGGCCTTGGAACTTCCATGCTGCAGATGGGCAACATCGTGAAAAACCCACGCATCTGGATTGCCCCGACACTCGCTTCCGCCATCACTGGCCCGATTGCAACCACTGTCTTCCATCTGGAAAACATCCACACTGCCTCCGGTATGGGCACCTGCGGATTGGTCGGCCCAATCGGCATCTACACGGCAATGGGCGGCGGCACATCCATGTGGCTGGGCATCCTTCTGGTCTGCTTCGTTCTCCCTGGTGTCTTGACCTGGATTTTTGGAATCATTTTGAGAAAAATGGGTTGGATCAAGGACGGAGACCTGAAACTGAACCTGTAACCGCATTTTCTAAATCTGTACAGTAGAAATCGGAATACAGACTTCATAACAGACAAAGACATAAAGGCACCCTATCCACGTAATTGCTATCGGTAAATTTCGAGAAACCGACAAAAATAAGAAACAGCAGGCTGTGTGGTGTGGTCTTCATGATTGGCCAACATCCCATTGCCTGCTGTTACTTTATCTACTGTTATTTTACCTGCTGTTACTTTATAAGAAATACCTTTTTATTTTTTATCGAATATGTGCTTCGATATAATGTTCCATCTCATTCTTTGGAATTCCCAGAGAAACTGCCAGCTCCTCATGAAGATTCGCCTCCGCCAGTCTGAAATACTTTTCATCCATCGCCGTCGTCTTTCTTCCCTCGGCAAGACGTTTCTGCTTTCTCAGATATAATGTCTTGATGATTTTTACCCATTCACGGCACTCACAGCTGCGGATCGCTTCCTTATACTGCTCCTCGCGCTGCTTCTCATTTGCCACCCACAGCTCCTCCACATCTGGAATCATATCCACCAGCTTATTTGCTTCCTCTTTTGTCAAAATCGGACGCAGAACCGTCTTTTTCTCTCCGTCCACAGGAATAAATACTTTGCTGTCTTTCTGAGAATTCGGACGCAGCACATAATACTGCTTATCTTTTGGTATACCTGGCACATTTAGACAGGTAACATCTAAAACCTCACAGACACCTTTTACTCCGTATACAACATAATCGCCTTTTTGAAACATCTTCATCCCTGCTTTCTTTCCTTGCATTGCTGAAACACCGACGCACAATCCAGCTGTTTTTCAGCCATTCTTTTTCAGCAATAGATTTCCTTTTCTCCTTCTTTCCCTTTTATTTTACCAGATTTTTCAAGTTTTCTCTAACAAAAAATCCGAAGTTGCAAAATTTTGGTACTTTTTCTTAGAGAACGCAGGGACTCTATTTGTATACTTTGTACAGTGTCATTCGCTGCATAGATGCTCTTACAGTTCCAGCACATCTGCTGCTTGCGCCATTCTCTCCTCCATCAGCCCATAAAATCCTTTTTCGCTCTCATATCCGCGAAAATAAAAACTCTGAAGCACATACAGATTTGCCTTCTTTTTCCAGTCCTCATCCGCCGTCTCAGTCAGTTTCGCTTTTACTTTCCGGCAAAATGTATACCATGCACCCAAAAACTTCTCATACTCTTTCAATTCCGACACATCCAGCCATTTTTTCACTTTCACCTTGCTCTTATTTTCCTTTGGACAGGAATCTTCGAGAAGAAAATACGAAATTTCCGGCTCTCCACAGAACTCTCCGGATTTTTCCCCGCCTTTTTCCCCATATTTTCTTCCCAACGGGAACAGACGGCAGATGCCTGGGCGGAACGGATGAATCATACAGCGCCCCTGGGCGCTCAGAAAAACACAGGCATCTCTTTCCTCGGTCATTTGCAGATTCGGCACAATCATCCCTTCCTCCACATGAAACTCAATAAAATCCTGAAACAGTTCTGTCACCGTTTTTCCGCTGCCACGTACCATCTGAAACACATCCCACGGCGTGAGAACAACAGATTGCCCCATTCCCTCGCAGCATGTAGAACATCCTTCACAGTCGCCGCAGCCCACTTTCACCATATCGTTTGACGTATACAGCCTTCCTCCTGGAACAGAATCATACGTCTCCTGTTTTCCTGCCATCTCTTACTGTTCCCCTCTTTTTTCTTCGCTTTGTTCTTTTCCCTGCTCCTTGCAGATAATCTCACATGTGACATCCGGCTTCTGGTTCCCATCCAGAATGATCTCCCCGATGGAATCCGCCTCAATTCGTCCATTTCCTGGATTCTTCACACTGAGGATATGTCCCTTCACGGTCGCCTTCACATCGCTGTACTCAAAGGACAAATCCGTCCCCTCCATCTCACAGTCAATCAATTCCAGATTTTTCGCATAACACAGAGGCTGTGTTCCAATAATCTTGCAGCGAATCAGCTTCAGTCCTTCGGAATACCATGCCAGATATTCTCCCTTCACAACAGAATCCATCACAGTCACGTTTTTGCTGTGCCAGAAAGCGTCTTTTGTGTCCAGATAGGAATCACGGATTACCATATTTTCCACATACTGGAAGGAATATTTTCCTTTCATCCGCAGGTTGGAAATCTCCATATCGTGGCTCTTCAAAAACGGATACTCCGAATACAGCTTGCATTTTTTCATCTGAAACTGGCCGCAGAACCATCCAAACTCTGTGGAGTCAATCTCACAGTTATCCATCTGAATGTGGCTGGACTCGCGCATCGCCTTGATACCGCCCAGATAGCTGTCGGAAATGGAAATATCCTTATCATACCACAGAGCTGCACGGCAGGTGTCCGTCATCTCACACCGCGCAATCTTTGCACCTGTGACATGCCAGAACGGATAGCGCAGCAGAAAATGACAGTCCTCGACCTCAATATCACGGCACTCCTTCAGAGCTGATTCACCATCCGCAGGTCCCTCAAAGCGGCAGTTTCTGACCACTGCCCCTTTTTGCCCATATAATGCACGCTCTTCATCCAATGTCAGATTCTCAAATATCATTCTTAACGTCCTCTTTCCTTCTTATACTTTCCTACTTATGCTTTCTTCTACTACTCTTACTTACCAGTCTCTAATACATGGTTTTACATTCGTCTTATTTGCAAGCCGCAGAATCACATGGTTTTACATTCGTCTTGTTCGCGAGCCGCAGAATCCGAAGAAGTGTCTGCGCTGTGCGGATATTATAATTGGCAAAAGCAAACCGCCCAAATCCTTCTGCATCCACTGCCACGGCAAATGGCAGACGCTCGTCTCCTACGCCCATACATGCCAAAAGCTGCTGCCGCACCGCACCATCCTCTGCCAGCCATACACTGCTGTATTTTAACTCTCTCAAAACACGCTGCAATGTCTCATTTTTCTGCCCGTCTTCTGACGCAAGCACAATAAAAATCTCATACCGCTCCTGATTGTACGCCTCCTTCCACTCCAGAAGTTCCAGAAACAAATGCTCTGTCGGCTCCTTTCCTGGCTCCGCATAAATCAGAAGGCTTCCCGCCACGCTCTGTCCCAGAAGATTTTCTCTCTCCCGTCCATCCAGGGAAGCCGCCCAAACCGATGGAAGAGATTCCTTTTTCTGTTTCTTTTCCGTCTGGTCTTCCCTGAACTCGATTTCCACTGTCTGGTCTGCCTTTAGGCAAAATGCTTTCATCCACACACTGACGCTTCCATCAATCTGCCTGCGCGCTGTCAGTACACGGTAACTGCCCTTTTTGAGGCGCAGAACCATCTCCCTCTCAAACTTCATGTCCTCATAATTCAAGGTCTCATAGTCTGTGCCATTCCAATATTCCACGGTCATATGCTCTCTGTAGACTGCAGAAAATGTCTGACTGCATGTCAGGCGCAGAGACACCCTATCCAGGGGCTGCGGCTTCGCACATTCTTCGGTTTTCTCCAACGGCATCCATTCCTGTGACTTCCTGTTCCACCACTCTTCTGTCCCTGTCACCACATGCAGCCTCGCAGGAATTCCAACCGCCCTGCAAACCTGCACCAGCAGTACCTTCCACTTCGATTCTGGGCAGGCGCCATGGCGAATACAGCCCGCATAGTTGGCGAAACGGTTTGTCAATCCGTACTCTGGCACTTTTTGAATATGCGCTTCCATCCAATCACGCACTTCATCTGCACCTGAAAAGTTCTGTTCTTTCAGCATTTCCTGTATCCTGCCGCGGATATCCCAAAGTTTCTCATTCTCCACTCTCGGCGCCAGAATCCCGCTGGTCCACACATCCTTTGGGTATGCCTCTTTATATGTAAGGGCAGCGCGCAGAAACGATGCCAGAACATCCGCCGTTGTGTCCACAAAATCCTTGTCCTTAAGCGTTTCCAAAAGAGTACACTTGTCTTCCATGGAAAATTCTTCCATATCCAAAAATGCACGAATTTCTTCTTTGTTTCCGCGCGCTTCCACCATCCAGCGCACGCCTTCCCGCTCAAAACCGCTCTCATATTGTTCTCTGATATGTTCACATTCTTTCAGACGCCTCTGGTGCGCCTCCTGCTGCGCGGACACAGCGGCCATTTTTGCGCTCTCCACGCGCTCCGCTGGAGGAATCAAATCAAACACTTCTGTTTTTTCTCCCTCCAAGCTGTCAGGATAGATTCCATCTGCCAAATCCAGAACCACTTCTGTATTCTTTCTCACATCCACCTTCTTTCCCACAAGACATCCGTCCGCGAAAGCACTGACATACAGATCACCAAGCCCTGTCTGCATTCCGGCATATCCATTTTCATCGGAAATTTCCTCATATAAGGTGAATAATTCACTGTAATTGACTAACTGAAAACGCACCAAAGCACCCGTCTGCGCCTGTCCCTGCCGCACCACCTTTACTCTAAGATATGCGGTCTGCCCATAAGAAGAAGTCACATTTACCAGAGAGTATCCGGCAGCATCCGGTCCTACTTCTGGCTGTCTGGCGCGAATCAGCATCGCTTTCGACGCAGCTGCCGTAAACCAGCCTTTGTCCAGCACTGGTTCCGGCTCACATGCCCCCATATAATGCCAGGTTCCCTCAATCCAGACTTCCACCCAAGCATGGTTGTCATCACAGTGCGCCCATCTGGGCACATAGCACTGGCGCGCCGGAATTCCCGCTGCTCGAAGCGCACTCACGAGAAGTACCGACTCCTCTCCGCAGCGCCCCTTTGTCCGCCTGCACATTCCAAATGGCGCAATCGTCCGATCATCCGTGGAAGCGTAGGTCGCCTTCTCATAACACCAGTAATTGACAGCAAGCGCCGCCTCTTCCATATTTTTTCCACAAATCCGGCCGCGCAGCTCCTCATAGAGCCACATGCGGCTGCCATCAAGGTCCTCATTGTTCACCCGAACAGGGAGAAGATATGTAAAAAATACATCCTCTGGTATCTTTTTAGCATACGCTGTCTCCTCCATGATACGTTTTGTCGCCTGCACATAGGAGTACAGCGCTTCTGGCGAATAGCTCACCCAGTCATGCACGCTGAGAGATGCGTACACGGCTTTTAACAAAAACACATCCTCCGGCGGCAGCGTCCTGCCATACGACTCCAGTTCTTCTTTTAAAAGCGGATACGACTTCGCTATCTGCATCCATTTCTGCTCAATCTCTGTTCTCATAGTCTTGTGTGTCCTTATGTGTTTTTGTCCCTCTGTATTACTTTGTATCTCTGTATGAATCTGTGTCTTTCTCTTCTTCTGTCTCTCCACACTGTTCTGCATCATCCTGTCATTCTCCTGCAAGTGTTTCTATTTCTGTTTTTTCCATCCTTTTATCATACCACAAAAAGAACAGAAGAGAAAGAGCTAACTGTTCCCTTCTGTCTTGTCTTTATTTTATCCCTGTTTTGTCTTATTCTGTTCCGTCTTATTTTTCTTTCTGCTTTCTTATTTCCTCTCTATTTTTGTTTTTTCTCATTTTTTTGAAGAAACTGGTCGTTTCGCCGGATTGTCAATCACACTTCCATCCTTGTGAAACCGCGAGCCATGGCATGGACAGTCCCATGTGTGTTCCTGCGAATTCCATTTCAGGCGGCATCCCAGATGGGAGCAGCGCTTTCCTGGCACCACAAAGTCGGCGGCCGCCACGCCCAAGTTTATAAAAAGCTGTGGATGCCACATCGAGCGCTGCGGTGAAAAGACGGTCTCATACTCGCTCTTCCCATGTATGATACAATCCCGCAGAACAAGTGATGCCGCCATCGCGCCAGTCATCCCCCATTTCTGAAAGCCGGACGCCACGTACAGATACGGCTTTGCCTTGCTGTGCACGCCGATGTAGGGGATTCCATCCAGACTCATACAGTCCTGTGCCGCCCAGGCAGCGACCACCGGACTCTGTGGATAAGCCTGCTCCGCCAGCGTGTACACGGCATGATAGTTGCCGCCCTTTTTCCCCGTCCGATGCGCCCCGCCTCCGATAAACAGCAGATTTTTGTAATTGCGAAAGGAAAATCCGTTTTCCGCTTCGTCAATATACATGCCTGGAAGCTGCGGCCCATTGTCCAGAGCTGCCACATAGGAACGATGCTGGTACAGTTTCATAAAATATGCCCCTGGGACGTTCACCATCGGATAGTGGGTCGCCAGAATGATATGCTTTGCAGTGATGGTGCCGTTTGGTGTTTTTGCAGTATGTCCATCCACCGCAAGCACAGGTGTATTTTGATAGATAGGCACGGTCTTTGGCAGATGATACAAAACATAGGTTAAAAATTTCAGAGGATGAAACTGCGCCTGATGCTCAATACCGAGAGCGCCCTTTGTCTTCACGGGAATCGGCGGCTTCTCTTCTGTCACATAGAGAATCCCTATCGCCTCATACGCCCGTATCTCCTGCTCCCACTTTCCATTCTCCTGAGTATGGTACACCCATGCGGTCTTCTCCTCAAAATCACAGGGAATCGTCTCCGCCATCTTCTTATACTCTTTCACGGCCTTCCCATAAATCTGATAATACATCTGTGCCTTCTCCAGCCCATAACTTTTTAAAATCCGGTCATAAATCAGAGCGTGCTGCACTGTTATCTTGGCAGTCGTATTCTTTGTCACCCCTCCCAAAGGTTCCCCTTTGTCCACTATCATGCAGTCCACACCCGCCCGATTGAGCTGGAATGCACAGAGAATTCCCGCAATCCCCGCCCCCACAATCAGCACATCTGTCTTTTGGTCCTGCTGCAAAGCTGGATATGCCATCTTTTTCCTCAGCAGGTTCTCTTCCTTTTGCTCTCCATTTTGTTCTCTGCTCCATATTGACTCAAAATCCATTCTGATCCCTTCTTTTCTGCTCTAATTTTGTAGCTCAAAGCATTCTCTTACCAGTTTGGACCATATGTCTATCTTTTATACCCTTCCACACATTTGTTGTAAACTACCTATTGTCTAAAGCCAATGGGATTGACTGCATACTACAGAAATCCATGTTCCCGCAGGCATCTGCAAATCCCGTCCAATGTCTCAGAAAAATAAACTCCCTGCTCCCGCACTCTCTCCTGTGTCATCGCAAGGCTTCTGGGCATGGCATCCTCTCTTTTTCTTAAAAGGCGCTCCGCCTGCTGCCCTTTTCCAAGCACCTCAAACACCTGTCTTGCCAGCCTATATGTGGTATCCGCTGCCGGACTCGCGAAATGATAAACCCCACCAGGCGCTGTCAGAATCGTTTCCATCTGCTCTGCCACTTCCTGTGCATAGGTAATCCCCCGATATTCCTTGTCCGAAAACGCCACCTCTTTTTCTTTATAAACCGCATCCAAAATCTGCGTCAGAAAGTTGGATTTCACATTTGCCTGCATACCAGTTAGATTAGCCGCGCCATCTTTCATGCCTCTATCTGGTCCGTCAACTTCTGCCTCCGATTTATTATCCGGCAAATCATACATCCAGGAGAGGCGCAGTGCAATGGAATCTGGCAGAATTGCTCTCATTTTCTGCTCTGCTAGAAGTTTCTGCCTGCCATACACATTGATGGGGCAGACTTCCTCCTCCCGATTCGGCAGGACTGTCTGATTGCCGCCATACACCTGGTCGGAACTCATAAAAAGCATGCGGCTGCCTGCTGCGGCGCACGCCTTTGCCAGATTTTCCGTTCCCAGCACATTGACCTGATAAGAACATTCTGGATTTCTCTCACATTCCCCCACATCGGATACAGCCGCCACATGAATCACCCAGTCCGGCTGCGCCGCCTGTATCACCTGCACGCACTGCGCCACGTCACAGATATCAAGCTCCCTATGCGACGGAGCAATGCAACAATGGTTTTCCTGAAAACGCCGCAGAATCCTCGCTCCCAAAAATCCGCTCGTCCCAGTAATCAACACTTTCATAAATCACAATCCCCTTTCTCACTCAAACATTTCCTGTACATCTCTACACATTGCTCATACATTTCTTTCCTGCATATTCCTTCTCATGCATTCCCATTCTGTATCCTGTTTTCTGCATGAACTCTTCTGTCATTATAACAAACTGCACACAAAAAGGCAGCAGGAAAACCTACATATCTGCATTTTCCTGCCGCTCTTTTTACACTCTTTTTTACCTTTCTTGATTGACCTCTTATTCTTCTTTTTTATACAGCATAACTGCTTCATATGGGCGCAGTTTCAACACCTGTCCGCATAGGTCCGCATATTCCACATCTGGATAATTTCCTGCTAGGCAGGCGTATCCTGACAAATCCATTTTGCTGTCCCACTCTATCGTCTGTCCATAAAAATTCGCTGCCACCAGAAGCTGTTCCTTTTTTTCCTTGTTTTCGCTTTCGTGTTTATAAGTTCTCCGATAAGCAATCACGGATGGATTTTTCTCATCCACCGGTTCAAAATCACCATATGCAATCACATCATATTCTTTG
Organism: bacterium; assembly: GCA_030524675.1. Taxonomy (GTDB): domain Bacteria; phylum Bacillota; class Clostridia; order Lachnospirales; family Lachnospiraceae; genus CAJMNU01. The sequence goes on along the minus strand of JAUNGE010000029.1, from coordinate 11,778 downwards.
CGCAGCAAAACCAACTTCTGATAATAATGGAACACAGAATCCGCATCCTGCATCTGCTCGGCGGCATTGATTCTCACGCAGTTCGGATTTCCCTCTATCCACGGTGTTCCCTCCGTAAATCCGCCATGCTTTCCCGCATTCCACTGCATCGGTGTGCGGCTGTTATCTCTGGAATGTGCCTGCAAAATCTGGTATGCATCCTGCTCACTGATTCCTTTTTCCTGAAGAATCCGGAAATGATTTAGGCTCTCCACATCCCGATACTGAGAGATATCTGTGAATCCGGCATTGGTCATGCCCAGCTCTTCTCCCTGATAAATATAAGGAGTCCCCCGCATACCATGCATCACAGTTGCCAGCATTTTTGCGGACTGTTTCCAGTACAAGTTTTCATCGCCAAACCGTGACACTACGCGCGGCTGGTCATGATTGCACCAGAACAATGCATTCCATGCATCATGTTCGGCCATTCCCACCTGCCAGGAAAACAGAATCTGCTTCAGTTTTTCAAAATCCGGCGGCACCAGAACCCACTTATCATTTCCCACAAAGTCCACTTTCAGATGATGGAACTGAAATACCATGGACAATTCATGACTGTTCTTTCCTGCATACTGAAAACAGTTTTCCATGGAAGTGCTGGACATCTCCCCTACTGTGACAATATCCACATCCTGTCCAAATGTCTGCTCATTGAGCTCTCTCAAGTACTTGTGAATATTGGGGCCATCGGTATAAAACCGGCGTCCATCTCCTCCCTCTGCATCATCCTCGAATCCCGCTTTGCTAATTAAATTGACTACGTCAAAACGGAACCCTTTCACGCCTTTTTTCATCCAAAATCTCACAACATTCTGGATTTCAGCACGCACTTCCTCATTGTCCCAGTTCAAATCCGGCTGTGTCACATCAAAGAGGTGCAGATAATACTCTCCAAGCTGCGGCACATACTCCCAGGCATCCCCGCCGAATTTGCTCTGCCAGTTTGTAGGCGGTTTTTCTCCTTTTCTGAAAAAATAATACTTCTTGTACGTTTCATCCCCTGCCAAAGCTCTCTGAAACCACACATGACGGCTTGAAGTGTGATTGAATACCATATCCAGCATCACTTTGATTCCTCTTCGTCCCGCCTCTTTCACAAGCAGCTCAAAATCCTCCATTGTTCCATAGCGCGGGTCAATGCTGCAATAGTCTTCCACATCGTACCCATTGTCCTTCTGCGGTGACACATACACCGGCGTGAGCCAGATATAATCCACTCCCAGCTCCCTGATATAATCCAATTTTTCTATCACACCGCGCAAATCTCCAAATCCGTCCCCGTTGCTGTCGCAAAATGATTTTGGATAAATCTGATACACGGTGCTCTTCTCAAACTCTGCCATCTGTTCCCATCCTTTCCCTAGTCCCTCTGTCCTGTTTCTTCATTTTTCTCTGCTGATTTTCCGGCTCCGCCGCCTACATGTACTACATTCTGTCTGCATATCTACTCATGCACCTTTTCATCTACTCATACAAAGCTTCTACTCATACAGGGCAACTGTTGTTTTTCCCACCTGTGCCCGTATTCCAGAAAGGAGCCGCAGATTCTTCGCTTCACCCATACCCGCAACCACCAGCATGGTTGTCTTGGGATGTCCGGCTGCCGCAATCTTTTCCGGCGAGAAGGAAATCAGCGGGTCACCGCAGTGCACTGTATCACCGACCTTCACAAACGCATGGAATCCATCCCCGTTCATGTCCACAGTGTCAATACCAATGTGGATTAACAATTCCATTCCATTTTCCAGTGTCAGACCACAAGCATGCAGGCTGCCCTCCATCACCACACTGACTACACCATCCGCCGGTGCACACACCGTATCGGATTCCGGCTCAAATGCGATGCCGTCTCCTATAATCTTTTTGGAAAATACATCATCCGGCACCTCTTCGATTGGGATTACCTGGCCAGATAGGATTGCTTTCCACTCACCCCCAACATTCTCTTTCTTCTCTGTACTTTTTATACTTTCTGCACTTTTTATACTTTCTGCACTTTCTATCTTTTTTACATTCTTTTCCTTCTCTTCACTCGCTTCTGCCTGATCCGAAACCTGTTTCATCTCAGCCTCTTCTCCATACAAATCCACCGCGGTCAATTTTTTCTTTCCGACCACATAAGTCAAAGAGAACGGAACTACAATCGTAATCGCCATACACAGCAGGAAAATGCCCCAATACTCTGTAAAAATGGACAGGATGCCTGGCAGACCGCCCACACCGATACTGAAAGCCTGCACACCGGTTCCCACTGAAATCATCGCTGCGGCCGCGGAGCCAATCATACCGCACACCAACGGAAAACCATATTTTAAGTTTACACCGAACAATGCTGGTTCTGTCACTCCCAGATAGCAGGAAATCCATGCAGGAACATTGACCTGCTGTGCTCTCTCATTTTTCTTCTGCAGAACAGACATCGCAAGGACAGCTGAGCCCTGTGCAATATTGCTGAGCGCAATCATCGGCCAGAGAATGGTTCCTCCAAATACGGAAGACAATGTTGTATCAATTGCATTTGTCATATGATGAAGCCCTGTCATTACAATCGGCGCATAGAAAAAGCCAAACAGACCAGCAAACAGAAAACCAAAGCGGGAAGTCAAGCCTGTGTACACGACTTCAGCAATTCCATTTCCAATCTTCCAGCCAATCGGCCCTACTACTGTGTGTGCCAGAATCACTGCCGGAATCAGCGAGCAGAACGGCACCACAATCATGCTGATAACAGCCGGACTGTATTTTCGGAAAAATTTCTCAAGATACACCAGGATAAATCCTGCCATCATAGCAGCAATCACCTGTCCCTGATAACCAATCATCTGCACTTTCGCAAAACCGAAATTCCACACAGGAATTTCTTCTGCTGGTGTACCAGCCACCGCAAATCCATTCAGAAGCTGGGGAGATACCAGCGTCAGCCCCAGCACAATGCCGAGCATCTGTGTCGTTCCCATCTTCTTCGTGATGGACCAGACAATGCCGACCGGAAGCAGGTGAAAGACCGCCTCCCCTATCAACCACAGAAAACTGTACATTCCTGCCCAGAACTGTGATACATCGGCGAGACTCTGCGTGCCGCCTGCAAAAAAATGAATCTCGCCGATGATGTTGCGAAATCCCAGCACCAGACCGCCGCAAATCAATGCTGGAATAATCGGGGCAAAAATCTCTCCCAGATTTGTCATCATTTTCTGTACCCAGTTCTGATTGCTCTTGGCCGCCTGTTTTGCCGCTTCCTTGCTCACGCCCTCAATTCCGGCATATGCAGTAAATTCATTGTAAAAAGTAGACACATCATTTCCAATAATCACCTGATACTGCCCCGCCTGCGTAAATGTTCCCTTCACAGATTTCAGTTTTTCAATCGCCTTCGTGTCCGCTTTTTTCGGGTCTTCCAGCACAAACCGCATTCTCGTGATGCAGTGTGAAACCGCCAAAATATTCTGTTTTCCCCCGACAAGCGTAAGCAGGTCTTTTACATCATTCTCATACTTCGCCATCTCCCAATTTCCTCCTTCTCAAATTTCCTTTCTTTGCTTCTTGATTTGTTGTCATTTACTGATTGGTTCTTTTACTTCTTTCCTTCTCTTCTTTCACTCTTTCCAACTTGTTTGAACAAGTATACTATATCAAACTTGTTTAAACATGTCAATACCTTTTTTCTCATTTTTTTGTTTTTCTTTCTTCTTTCTGATTCTTCTCTGGTTTTTCTTTTCAATCTTTCTGGTTTTCTTTTTGCTTTTTATTTTTGCCCGTACTCTGCCTCTCTTTCTTGTTCTCTTACTCTTTCTATTCTGCCTTCTTGTGTCCTCTTCTGTCTTTTTATCTTCTTTTCTCCCTCTCTGCACTTGACTTTCGACTCTCTTTCACTATAATAAAAGAAAAGGATTTCAAGATGTTCAAACAAGATTAACAGGAGGCTTCCACTTATGCCAAAAGCCAAATATGACCAGATTTATCGGGACTTAAAATCAAAAATAGAAAACGGAGAATACGAATTCCAGGAGCTTCTCCCCTCTGAAAATACACTGATTCTCACATATGACTGCTCACGCAACACCATCCGGCGCGCCATCAGCACACTTGTCACAGATGGCTATGTACAGACCATGCAGGGAAAAGGTGTGCGCAATATTTTTCAGCCGGCACCCCAGACTTCTTTTACTATCGGTGGCATTGAATCGTTTCGGGAATCTGCTGCCAGAAACCATCAGAAGGCAGAGACCAAAGTTCTCTGCTTTACGGAACTGACCGCTGATGCCAAAATAGCCAAAAAAACCGGTTTTGCACCTGGTTCTTCCCTCTATTACATCCAGCGTCTGCACTATCTGGATGATAAGCCCTTAATCATCAATCACAATTACTTTTTAAAGGATGTTGCCGTCGGCCTGACTCCGCAGATTGCAGAACAGTCCATCTATGCGTATCTGGAACAGATTCTTCATGTATCGATTGTCACAAGCAAGCGGATCATGACCGTCGAAAAAATGACACAGATTGACGAAAAATATCTAGACCTCAAGGATTACAACTGTCTCGCTGTTGTCAGCAGCCAGACATACAACAGTGACGGAGTCATGTTCGAGTACACCGAATCACGCCATCGTCCAGATTACTTCCGTTTCCAGGACAACGCAACACGGCGGCCAGCTTCCTGCTGACCGCCGCGCGGTGGTTTCTTCCTCTTCTCTTCTTTTGTTCCACATTATTCAATATTCCATCTTTTTCTAATTATTTTTCTCTCTCCTTTTTTATTTTTCTCTCTGGGGATTTTCTTATTTTTCTTGCGCATCTTACTGCGCTCACTGATTACTGATATTTCTTGCTCATAGAAAATCCCCGTCCCCTTACTTCGCTGACACGGCTGACAACCATAAAATTCTCCGGATCAATGCTGTGAATCAGTTTTTCCACCCGTGGCAATTCTCTGTTTGAAATCACACTCATTACCACCTGCGTATTCTGGTGCAGATATCCGCTCTCCCCTGTAAGGAGTGTCACGCCGCGGTCCATCTGCTGCAAAATCGCATCTCGGATCTCTTTCGACTTCTGACTGACTACTTTCACCTCTGTCCGCATCGTTCCCATCAGAATCAGCTTATCCAACACCAATGTATAAATCAGCATCATCAAAATACCATACAGCACTTTCTCAACCGGACAAAACAGCATCTGTGCCAGCAAAATACAGAAATCAAATAGATACAGGCCGACAGATACCGGAATTTTAAAATAGCGGTTCAACACCAGCGGCGGAATATCCATGCCTCCCGTCGAGGCGCCAGCGCGAATCACAATTCCCAGGCCCAGTCCAACTCCCAGGCCAGCAAAAATCGTGCATAACAACATATCCTGCGTCAATACGATATCCGGAAGCAGACGATTGAGCAGTTCCAGACTGATGGGATAGACAAATGTACTCACAACTGTCGTGACAGCAAACTGCCCTCCCAATAAAAAATATCCCACAATCAACATCACCACATTAAACAGAAGCACAAACAGGCTCACCGGAATTCCTGCTGCATAATTCATAAAAAGTGCAATTCCCGTCGTTCCTCCTGTCGCAAGTCCTATCGGAAGCAAAAACAACTTGATTGCCAGTGCATACAAAACATTTCCCAAGACCACCATAAAAAGAGAAACCACTGTCTGCCATACATTCTGCTGTTTCATAAAATAAAAACCTCCTGTGTTCATACTGTTCTCGTGTTATTTCCAATGCCCATATGTCTGTGCATCCTGCCCGGAGGGCTTTTTTGTATAATAGGAAGCTCCGGAGGAGTTTCCTATTATACAAAAAAACACGCCTGTCAGAGAGATTTTCCCTGACAGACGTGGATCGAGGCTGTACGCCTAATACGTTCTCATTATACACATTCTTATCCAATTTTTCAATCAGAACATAAGTTTATATAAGCCTTAAACAAGCTATCAGAGAACTTTCACGGACTTTCTCTTATAATAAATACCAGTGAATGTCGGAGACACAAGAGGTCCATTCCTTCATCACCAACATACTCATATCTATTCCCCTGTTCCTGTCACATCTGCTGTTTCAAACATGGCATACCCGCTGTCATATTTCACATAAACCTTGGAAGTATCCTCCGAACTGGCATAGATTTCCTGCCCCACATCCAGCCTTGTGCCACAAAACTCCTCATCCGGATATTCCATATTATCTACTGTCTTCACCTCGCCAACCTTCTCAAATCCCTGCGCCAGAGGCTGGTCAAATCCATTTGCTGTATACCAGTAAAGCGTTCCTCCATAATATACGCTAATTCGCTGCACTTCCTCTGACGGGTATCCAGTCGGTGTCAGTCCTGCCTCACCGCCATTCCCGCTCCTGCTCCCACAAGCAGAGAGGCATATGCTCAATACACCGATAAAAATCATACTCAACAATACTGCCAGATACATTCTTTTTCTCTTCACCACTCTACTTTCCTCCCTTTACAAAATTTTTTTCTCTTCTTTACGTATTTCTTTTATGTATTTGCCCCATGTATTTGCCTTCTATCTGTATCCTGTGTATTTATCTCTTATACCTGTCTTGTATATTTGTCTTTTTCTCTCTTTTACTATAGCAGATTTCCGCACATTATGCTTTAACCTTTACTTACGGTTCTCTGATTTTTTCATGACAGTATATCAAGTGATAAAAATTGAATTAAAATAAGACAATCATTTTTTATGAATGACTGCCTTATCTTTTCTGCTCATTTTTCTACTTCATTTTTCCAGTGAACTACCTGGCGTTTTATCTTCTTTTTTTCCTATTTTTTCTTTCTGTAATAGGTATCCTGCAGCGGCAGACTCTGGCGGAACTTTCCGTCCAGGCGATAATATGCATGGGCACATGCTGGCGCTGTCGGAATCATACAAAGCTCACCACATCCCTTTGCGCCGAGAGAATATGGAAGTTTGTCTTCTTCTTTCGGCTGGCATAAAATCACCTCTAACTCTGGTGCCTGGTCAGCACGCATAAATCCGATTGTGCCGAATTTGCTGGTCGGATAGCCGTCCTCACATTTGAACTCTTCTGTCAGGCCATAGCCGATTCCCATAATCATGCCGCCCTCAATCTGCCCTTCCACAGACTGAATATTGACAGGCGTTCCCACATCGAATGCGGAGACTGCTTTTGTCACTTTTCCCTCTTCATTCAGGATAATGACTTGGGTTCCGTAGGAGTAGGAGACATGGCTCACTGGATTCTCCTTGATGGCACCGAGAGGGTCTGTCTTCGCAGAATATTCTCCGAAGAATTCCTGTCCTTCCAGGTCCGCAATCGTCTTTCCGCAGTCCAGAGCGCATTTTAATTTCTCGCCTGCGCGTCTCGCAGCCTCACCAGTCATCACGGTCTGGCGGGATGCTGTGGATGTTCCTGAATCTGGAGTGCGGACCGTATCTGCTGCCTCGTGAATAAACAGATTCGGATTCAGACCTGTCACATGGCAGATTTCCGTCAGTGCCATCTGCCCGATTCCCTGTCCCATGCAGGAAGCTGATGTGCGGATATGAATTTTTCCCTGCTCCACAGACATCAGAACACGGCCGATGTCCTTCTTTCCCATGCCGGTTCCAGCATTTTTAAATCCGCAGGCAATTCCAGCGTATGGATGGGAATAGAAAATGTCTTTCACAGCATCCAGACAGGCTTCCATGTTGGTGTTCGGGTCCGCGGTCTGTCCATTCGGCAAAATATCACCTGGCTTGATGGCATTGCGCCGTCTGAACTCCCACGGGTCCAGTCCTGCCATCTCTGCGAGCAGGTTAATGTTCATCTCTGTCGCAAAGCAGCTCTGTGTCACACCAAAGCCCCTGTATGCACCAGAGACCACATTGTTGGTGTAGACAGACATGCCGAAAATATCAATATTCTGATAGTTGTACGGCCCTGCTGCATGGGTACAGGCACGATGAAGAACCGGTCCTCCAAGAGACGCATAGGCACCTGTATCTGCAATAATCACGCCCTTCATGGCGGTCAGATGTCCGTTCTCGTCGCAGGCTGTCGTGAATTCCATCTCCATCGGATGACGCTTTACATGGTAATTCAGGGATTCCTGGCGGCTGTATTTTACCTTTACTGGTCTCTTTAAATACCATGCCATCAGTGTCGCATACTGCTGCACAGACATATCTTCCTTGCCGCCAAAACCACCGCCCACAAGAGGAGCATGACAATGCACTTTCTCTCTCGGAATCTGAAGCATCTGTGCACATTCACGTTGCACATCATAGACAGACTGGCTTGTTGTGTAAACCAGCAGGCCATCTTCTCCCTCCGGCAGCGCCACACAGCACTCCGGCTCCATAAATCCGTGTTCCTGCCAGGATGTCTTATATTTTCTGGTCACAACATATTTGGAATTGCGGATTGCCTCATCTGCATTTCCGCGCACCAGAGTCGCACGGCTCATAATATTTCCATCTTCGTGAATCAGAGGTGCATCGCCTTTTAATGCCTCATACGGACTCGTGATGGCAGGAAGCTCTGTGTATTCCACCTCAATCAGGGAGAGAATCTCTTCCAGGGATTCCTGGCGTTCTGCCGCCACAACGGCCAGTGCATTTCCCACATAGCGCGTGATATCACCCTCGCCCATCAGCACATCCCAATCCTGCTTGATATGGCCGATTTTGTTGCACGGCACATCCTGTTTCGTCAGAATTCGAATACAAGCCGAATGCTCCAGCGCCCTGGAAATATCAATCTTCTCAATTCTTGCCCGCGGATATCGGGAATACAGACATTTCGCATACACCATATCTGGCAGGTAAATATCGTCTGCAAAAATTCCGGTTCCGTTCACTTTTTCATCGGCATCGATTCGCTTGAATCGCTGGTTCATCTGCAGTGTTTCCGGCGCCTGCGGAATCTCTCTGTTCTCGCGGAAATAGTCTGCCGCCATCAAAATGGCATCCTCAATCTTTTTATATCCGGTACAGCGGCACAGATTGCCTCTGATTGCCTTTTTTACATCCTGTCGGGTCGGATTCAGATTCACATCCAGCAGGCTCTTTGCTGAGATAATCATACCTGGGATACAGAAGCCGCACTGTACTGCACCGGCCTCCGCAAAGCAATGCTGGTAAATTTTCATTTCCTCTTCCGCAATTCCCTCCACGGTCAAAATCTGCTTCCCCTGCAGCGTGCTGATTTTCGGAACACATGCTTTTACTTTCTTTCCGTCAATCAATACGGTACAGGTACCGCAGGCACCCTCACTGCAGCCGTCCTTGGTTGCTGTCAGGTGCAGATCATCTCTCAGGAAACGCAGAAGTTTCTTATCTTCTGCCGTTTCATATACTGTTCCATTGATATTGAGTGTATACATTTTTTCCTCCTTAAAAGTTTCTCTAAACTTAAATTTTGACTCTATCTATCTGATTTTGTGTTACAAACCTGGCTGAAAACATGCAATACAGTGTTCATACTGCGCCCTGGTGTCCACATCCACCCAAACACCAGGATCTTCCACTGGAACATGAAGAATCGTTTCTGTATGCTGTTTCCACAGCTGCCGCAATCCTCCTTCTCCGCGATACTCCAGAATCACCGGAATAAAATCCGCATGAATCAGCGGCGGATGTTTCGGCCTCCCTTCCAGCGTCGGGAACAGGAGAAACGGCTCTTCTTCTGGGCGGGATGCTGCCAGTTTTAAAAATGTGTGTCTTTGTACGACGGGCATATCCCCTGGCAAAAGGAAAAAAGACTGACAGTCCGGCATCGCTCTCAAACCGCACTTTACCGACTCCAGCATATCCGTCTCCGCATACCTTTCATTCCACGCAAAGGTAATTTCCGCTCCATACCGTCTGTTCAAAACAGTCTCGATTTCCCTTCCCCGAAATCCAAGCACCACCACGACCTGCTGCACCCCTGCATCCAGCATACTGTCGATAGAAGCTTCAATCAATGTCTTGCGTCCAAACGGAAGAAGCGGCTTGAAACCACCCATACGTGATGACAGACCAGCTGCCAGAATCAGGCCGTTGATATGGTCTTTCTCGTACTCTTCACAATACCTTTCCTTGTAGTTTTTACTGTATTTTTGCATAAAAAAACACCCCTCTTACGCCGGCACGTTGTGTATAATGCCATTATAAAAGGGGTTTATTTTTTATTCAAGATATTCCTCAGAAGAACTCGCCTGCCAAACTGTCCATGTCCAATGCCACACTGCCATCAGGACAGCAGATCACCAAACAGTTCGGAAAACCGCAGCTGCCCGAACTGGAACAATTCATCCTCATACTGCATCCAGGCGCGCAGAAACTGCAGTCCTTCCTGAGTCAGCGTCGTACGCCCTCCCTTGCTCCCGCCGTGTCTGCGCTCCACAAACAAAAAGCCAAATTCCGTCTCCAGCGTATTTAACATATCCCACGCTTTTCCATAAGAAAGCGCCATAGCCGTGCAGGCACTGCGGACGGAGTTCATATCATAAATCAGGTACAGAAGAAGCTTTATGCGCGTATTGAAAAAGATAGCTTCTTTTCTGAGTCCTACCTGAATCATCGGATGAAGCAGTGCGCGGTTGTGTTCCGCCAGCCGTTCCTCCAGCTGCTCACTGTTTCTAACACTGATGCGAATGCCTGGGTCATCAACCGAAACGAATTCCCGCTTCTTGGGCATGGACGCCAATGCCATGCGCAGCCCGCCTTCTCCCTGAAACTCCAGAATTTCAGGAATCACGCTGTCTGATAAGACGATCGGATGCCCCGCCGCTCCCTGATAAGAAGGCGTCACAATCTCCGCCTCAGACGCCAAAAGCAACCGCAGCGTCTTTGCCGTAAACATCGGCACATTGACTGGCGTGAACACAATGCGCTTACATTTGTCTCTCAGATACCGCAGTCCAATTTTTACTGACTCAAACAGTTCTGAACACTCGCAGTTCTCATCCCTTATAAAAATCACTCCATAATTGGACAGCTGATATTTTACCTCATCTTCATCGGCGCCTGTGACAACAACAATCGGAAAAATCCCTGCCTGCTGAAAAGAAATCACCAGCCGCTTCACAATAGGGATCGACCCTATCTGCACAAGCGGAAAAGCTGCCTTTTTGCTCGCTGCAGCAATGATTCCGCCGACACGGTTGATTTTCATAGTCCTTCCCCCCTGTCATTCGTTCTTTGACATATCCCACAGTTCAAACTGGTCTTATGTGCGTATAAATCAATCAATTTTCATGCACAGTGGCTCCTGCACATCGACTGACGCTACAAAAAGGGTTCCGTACTTCTCAGTTATTATACCGATAATACGGACCCCCTTGTAAACCAAAGTTTTTTATCTGCTCAAATCCGAGCATCTATCACCACAAAAACAGTTTTCTCTCTATGCAGATTTTAATTTTCCCTCCTCTTCCTCTCCTCATCCTTTCCTAACCAAAGAGAAATCCCTTTCATTCTTTCTCCAATTTTACCACACTTCCCCATCAATATCCAGCCCCATCTAATACTGAGAGAACGCAGAAAAGAAGAAGAAATCCTCTTCTCTCTCCTCTTCCTCTCTATTTTTTCCCACCATCAAGGCACCACCACCACCCTTTTTTAAATTGTGAGAAAAAGGAAAAGAGTAAGCGCCAAATAGGTTCTTTCCAATTCTAGTTGATTTGGTAAAAATATTCATTTATGAGGAGCTTAGCTTTCAGCAATGCGAAACCCGTCTTTAAGTTTTAGCACCATAATAGTTTAAGACTTCTCTCCATACCA
>JAUNGE010000099.1 GCA_030524675.1 bacterium | reverse complement strand
ACACGCCGGAGGCTACCTGGGAGTATAACCGGACAGAACGGGCATGGAAATATAAGCTCGACAGTACGGGACGCCCTTACGGCTCCATGTACGAAAATGAAACTACACCGGACGGCCATTTTGTGGACGAAAACGGCGTATGGGATGGAAAAACAGCACAATAACACGGAGATAGGATCCCGTCAGGCAGTGTGGGACGCCGCGGCAGACAATGGTAGGAACATGACCAGGGTCTGCTGCCGACGCCTAGATACTGTCCAGACGGGATTTTCTATTTATAAGAACTGCCGGAGGAAATGTTTCTGCTGTGGCAGATTTTTAGTGCATATTGGAAACGAGGTTCCATTTTTTCTGGCGATACGGTATAATTGAGCTAGCGGGATATCGGCAACTTTCAAGATATTCGCCTATAAAAGGAAAGAGAATGGTTGTGAACGAGGCTTGCTTAATTCCATTCTTCTAACAGGAAATCACGTATATTGCGGTGCTTGATTCCGTCACGGCTCATGTCAAATTCATCCAGCGTGACAACGTACTTTGGAAAATTATCACGAATATGGTCAAAGACGCCAAACTCCCGGCGAAGGGTATCCTCCGAGGCCAGCAGATAAGCAACCTGGACATACAGCTTGTTTCCCCGATCCTCACATACGAAGTCGATTTCCTTATCCGAGACTTTGCCGACTGTGACCGTGTAGCCCCGGCGCAGCAGTTCCATGTAAACGATGTTTTCCAGAACGAGGTTGATATCCTTCATGTTACCGCCGAACACCGCCTCACGGACACCATGATCTGCCACATAGTATTTCTCGTTGACAGTTAGTATCTTCTTTCCCCGAAGGTCCTGGCGCTTCACCTGGTGAAACAGGAAAGCATCCGTACAGGCTTTGATATAGTTAAGCACCGTTTCCGGAGACACCGCTCGGCCTTCGCTTTTCAGGTATTTGGAGATCGCCGTGGAGGAAAATGTGGTGCCAATGTTCGCGGTAATATATGCAATAATCCGTTCCAGCATATCCACATCCCGGATGTTATTGCGTTTGACAATATCCTTGAGTTCCACGGAATTAAATAGGTCCCGCAGATACTGGCGGCTTGCAGTTTCATCATACCGAAGATTGCTCAAATATGGCATACCGCCCAGAGTCAAATATTTTGTAAAACATTGCCGTGTATCTGTATCAGGGTAAATGGTATGGTACAGTTCTATAAACTCTCTAAAAGAAAACGGGTAGATTACAAATTCCACATATCGCCCGGCCAGATAGGTGGCGAGCTCACCGGAAAGCAGCTTGGCGTTGGAGCCGGTGATGTAAATATCACAATCCAATTCCACCCGGAAAGAGTTGATACATTTCTCCCAGGTCTCAACCTCCTGAATTTCGTCAAAGAACAGATACACCTTTCCTTCGATTTCGGATGCTCGGCGGATGATTTCATCATGCAGGGCTGTGGCGGTACAAAGATGGGCGTTGTTCATGTTTTCAAAGTTCAGAGAAATAAACTGCCGACGATCCACACCGCTATCGGCAAGTTCGTCTTGAATTAAATTCAGCATGACAGATTTCCCGCTGCGGCGGATACCTGTCAAAACCTTAATCAGTTCATTTCCGATGAATGGACGGATGCGGCTCATATAAGTTTCTCGTTTAATCATATTGACTGGTCTCCCTTCTAAGAATATTATTATGATATCATGAGTATAACCGATTTCCAAGGCATTTTTTTGATTTATCAGATATACTTTATAAAAATACAAAATAATTATAATTTAACAGATAAAACATATAAATAGATGCAAAGAAAAAAAAGCATTTTATGTTCTGATTGCAATATTCAGAATGATGCTTTTGCAGCATCTGCCATTCAATGGGCGAGCGAAACTTTTGGTTTTGCCATGCCTCCGATTAAGATTTATGAAAAATGTAAAGTGTACTGATGACATCCAAAATGGGTATCAGCTGTATCAGATAATGGGTGCGTGATGGCTTTTTCTGGCTTCCCAGCTGCTTTCGCAAATACATAATATAACAGATTCCCACACAGCCGGTCTGAAAGATAATCAGGCAGGTAATTGCGATTGGAATCGGAAGCAAAAAGAATAGTATTCCTCTGGAACCAGCAAGAATAAAAAACCAGTACACAAAACTAACAATAAAATTCAGTAAGTAAAATGGAATAGAATAGAGCTTCAATATTTTTACGCTTTTTTTTAATTTCTCTTCGTATCCTTTGCGGTAAGCAGCAATAGAGCATCCCACGCAAATCCAGCCAGTCAGCTGCATTGCACCGATCATAAGCAGGTAGAAAAAGAATAGTCCATAAGAAACAGGGTTCCATTCTCCTGCCAATAAAATTCCTATAGGGGTGATTGCACTGAGAAAAAGGTGTAGATATATTCCTGCTAGAAATAATTTTGCTGTTTTCATTTTCTTTCTCCTGGTTAATTTCACGTTATTATTGCCTGAGCAAAGTATCATTTTTATTTTTGTTCTATTAATTTTACAATAAAATTCATGGGAAAGACAGAGTAGAAATTTTTAGGATATTGACATACGATAAAAACTGCATTATAATTTTAAATAAAGAACAAATGTTTGCACTAAAAAGGAGGACGCATGGCGATCTGGAATCCCTGGCATGGATGCCATAAAATAAGCCCCGGCTGCTTAAACTGCTATGTATATCGGCGTGACGCCGAGTTTGGTAAGGACAGCGGTATTGTGACAAAGACAGCAGCCTTCGATCTCCCACTCAGGCGGAACCGCCAAAAGGAGTATAAGCTGAAACCGGATAACGAACCAGTCTATACCTGCATGACGTCCGATTTTTTTATTAAAGAAGCAGATGCGTGGAGAACGGACATATGGAATATGATAAAAATGAGGCAGGATATGGACTTTGTTATTATCACAAAGCGGATTCACCGTTTCCCAGAATGTATTCCAGACGATTGGGGAGAAGGCTATAATAACGTGACAATAATCTGTACCTGCGAGGATCAGGCCAGAGCGGACAGCCGCCTTCCGATATTCCTGTCTCTTCCGATACAGCACAGAAAGGTGATCCACGAGCCTATGCTGGAACCGATTGATATCCGGAACTATCTGAAAACAGGGCAGATTGAGCAGGTGATCTGCGGCGGCGAATCCGGGGAGAATGCCAGAATCTGTGATTTTGCATGGGTGTTGAATTCATGGAGACAGTGCGTGGAAGCAAATGTTTCATTTCATTTTAAACAGACCGGAGCCAACTTTCGCAAAGGAAACCGAATATACCATATTGACCGAAAAGACCAGATGGTTCAGGCATCCAAAGCCGGAATTGAATATATAGGCGGCAGAAAATGAATATGTGCGAAGTGGAATGATAGAAAGGCAAAAGAACTGTCAGTTATGAATAAAGCAATCAAGTACCGAGTATATCCGACAGCCGAGCAGGCTGTTATGTTTGTAAAGACTTTTGGCTGCTGCCGTAAGGTTTATAATCTGATGCTTGCGGATAAAATGGAATAGCGGACAGCCTGATGGATGCGTGCGCTTTGTGGAGGAGAACATGGAGGCGAAGAGCGTGCAGGAAGAACGGGAACTGCGGTAGATGAGAGAGGAGACTTTATGAAGGAGAATTATAACAGAGATTTAAACAGCACGAGTAAATTTATCAGTCTGATTCTGCGCCATAAACCGGAGGTGATCGGAATCACACTGGATGAGCATGGCTGGGCAGACGTGGAGGAACTGATCGCGGGGATCCAGAAAACACGCATGTTTGACATGGAAATGCTGGAGGAAATTGTTCGGACAGACAGCAAGATGCGCTATTCCTTCAATGAAGACAAGACGTTGATTCGGGCGAATCAGGGACATTCTATTCCGGTGGATGTGGAACTGCCGGTTGTCATGCCGCCAGAATACCTTTATCACGGAACAGGGCAGAAGTATGTGGAATCCATCGAAAAAATTGGTCTGATTCCGAAAAGCCGCCTGTATGTGCATCTTTCTAGCGATATGGATACTGCCGTTAAGGTCGGTGGCCGCCATGGAAAACCGGTGGTGTACAGGGTAGCGAGCGGACGGATGCAGGAGGATGGTTTTGTATTTTACCGTTCCGTGAATGGTGTGTGGCTGGTGAAGGAGGTTCCGGCCGTGTACTTAGAAAAAATAAATAAAGAAGAAAAGGTCAGTGAGTAAAAAAAGCAGAATTCATTGTCAGACATCTAATTCTCCTTCCTGAATAATACGGAAATAGGATCCAGCAGGCGGGATTTTCTATCAAATGTCATAAAATTGTAAGCTTGGATTAAAGTATGAGGAAGGAAACTTTGATATGATAAAGAAAAAAGCACAGGGAGGTCGGGCAGATGAGAAAATCTATAGAAAAAAGCGCCGTTGTACTGGTTTCTGCGCTGGTCCTTTTCGGATGCAGTAGTCGGAAAACAATGCCTTCGCTGGAGGAAGCCGGAAAAATGGAAGAGGCGCAGCTAAAAGAAGAATTGTCAGAGTTTGGCAGGAGCGAAATCAACGCGGCTTGGGGAGAAGGCATAGATCCCTTCTTCGGGGTGTACGGCGAGGTATTTCCGTTGGATGATGAGCGGGCTTTGATTTTGTATTATGAAGGCGACGGGCAGACCGTGAAGGATGTTAGAATCGGCGAGAACATTCAGAAATTTGAGGGCACAATCAAGGAAATTCATGGTGGCAGCGCGGTTGTGGAGGCAGATGAGGGGTTTCCGATCCGAAGTTCCGGCGATCTGGTAAGCGTAACCTTAGATGAGACTGCGGCTTCGGCAAAGCCAGGAGATAGGGTAAGGGTGACATACAGCGGAGCCGTCATGGAAAGTTATCCTCTTCAGCTTGGAAAACAGAAGAGTATAACGCTTCTTGGAAAGAAAATATTTGATCGGATTCCCATGGTGATGGTTGATGGAAAATTGTATCAGTCCATAGGTGAAGTCAGCGATATCAAGAGCAGATGCGGGGTTATGGATGGGGAAATTGTCTCTACAGTAGAGGGGACGGATATTCCATCGGAAAACGGACAATCAAACTTTGGTACCGGATACAGGTACCAGATCGTGGATGAAGGGCAGATCGACGTGTATATGCCATTTGGGGATGAAGAGGAGTGGGTGCGGTTTGAAACAAAGAAGTCAAAGGAACCATCAGTGGTTAAGACCTATGAAGTGACGGACTCGGAATCCGCGTTTGAGGATGATGAACCGGTCACGATGGTCAGGTACTATGAAATGAGCGATGGTACCTGGAAAACGGATGACTACACCTACCAATACAGATTGGAAATAAGTGGCCGTATGGGAGCTGCTGCTAAGGATACGACATTTGTCTTTTTAAGCAATAGAAAGGACATTACATTTGAACAGGCATGGAAAGCAAGCGGGCTTAGCAGCAATATGAATGATTATTTCAAAGAAGAGGATGCAAAATTTGTGGCTTTTGGGAACCGATGATTCTGACAATAGGATAATGTGATATCAGGGGTCAAATTTTTTATTTGACGCACAATATCATACTATTCGCCAGGAGCGTTATGCGAGTAGCATGAGCTGTTTTTTTCTACGTCGGCGAGGATGTGAAACAGGGAAAAGTAAAAAATATAGAGTAAAAGAATGAGGCCCTAAGCTGCGCAGTGTAAAAACTGTGCGGCTTAGGGCTTTCTTATGAAGTATCCAGTGACTTATAACCCATAGGTATTCATACCAGAACAAATGGAAACTTCTGATTGAGTGCTGATTCCGTTATAATAAACCTATCAAAAATCAGAAGAAGAAAAAGAAGGATATTGATCTGGATGGCGTTGATGCTAAGAAAACGGCTTTCCCATTTCCAGAAATGGCGTGGCGGACAACAAAGAACAGACGACAGGGCGGGGGAGAACTTGGAACCGAGGCAGAGCCGGACGGAAACAGTCGTATCCTGGTTGCCTATTTCTCACAGACAGGCAATACAGAGGAAGCCGCCAGAGAAATTCAGACAGTCGCAGGCGGGGATTTGTTTGAGATTACCGTGGTGAACGCTTATCCGAACAGCTATCAGGCAACTGTGGACCGTGCTCGTGAGGAACTGGATAACAATGCCAGACCAGCTCTGTCATCGTCTGTTTCCAATATGGAAAACTATGATGTAATCCTTCTGGGCTATCCGATCTGGTGGCATACAGAGCCCATGGCAGTCAATACTTTTCTGGAGTCCTATGACTTGACGGGAAAGACCATCCTTTCCTTCTGCACCAGCGGCGGCAGCAGCATCAGCGAGAGTATGCCGGATATCCGTGAGATTGCCGGTGCAAGGGGAGCGTCTGTAGGAACAGGGCTTACTGCCAATTCTCTGAGTGAAAGCACGATCCAGAACTGGCTGAATGAAAATGGAGTAAGATAATAATCTGCAGGAACCACTGCACTATTTTGGCAGAGAAATCTGAAAATGCGATAAAAAATGATAACAAGGAGGTTTTCATGGTGAGAAAACAAGGATGGAAACGGCTGGCCGCTGCGGCAGCAGCCGTGATGCTTATGACCGGATGTGCGGGTAACAGTGCTCCGGCAACGACAACAGCGGCAACGACAACGGCGGCAACAACCGCCGCAGAGACGACCGCTCAGGAGACAGAGGCAAAGACAACAGAGGCAGAAACTACAGAAGCCGAGGCAGCGGTCCCAGATGGGGCGCTGGTGATCGCAAAGCAGGGAATGTTTTCCTCCGGCGGCACAGTGACAGAGCCGGTAGAGGGAGAGTATGACGAGACCACTAACTGGCTGGATTTCACAAGAGCAGGAAATACCGCACATGTAGATCATGCCAATGTGCTCTATCAGATTCCCGCAAATGACAACGGAAATCCGATCGTGTATCTGCATGGCTACGGACAGTCCCGTATGGGCTGGATGACTACACCGGACGGGAGAGAGGGATGGTCGGATATTTTCCTGAAAAACGGTCACAGCGCTT
>JAUNGE010000028.1 GCA_030524675.1 bacterium | reverse complement strand
CAATCTCATAGCCGCTTCTAATTGCACGGATTGCCTCTTTTGCATCCTGATACAGCACATTTCTGTCTACCTGATGCATATACCCATCCCCTGGATGTCCAATGCTGTAGTTCTGACAGGTCAGGTCAATCTCCTTTTCCTCACTTGTTGTATATCCATTCTCCAGACTTTCATCCACATACAGAATGGAAACCTTTACGTGAAAGGTGTCAAGCGGGCCATATACCGGATACAAATCTACCGTCGGATTCTCAGAGGTAAGCGCTGCCTTTCCTCCAATCTCATACTCAGCAACTTCTGCTCCCTCTGTTGTGGACCAGCCAATCAGCTTCAAGCCTTCATCCATTCTCGCCTTATAGTCTGCGATCTGGAACACTCTGCTATATAAAGACATTCCATACTCAGATGCCTTTACGGTTCTGCTTTCTTCTTTTACTTCGTCCGTCCCATAAATGTGATATCTCACGGTGTAAGTGGTCTCTGGCGCTTTCTTCGCTACCAGATAGAAATTAGCTCCCTCTGTGCAGTTAATCAGCTCGCTGCTGGACATATCCAATAATCTCGGCTCTGCGCTCGCATTTCCAGAAGACAATCCTACAATCTCATAGCCGCTTCTAATTGCACGGATTGCCTCTTTTGCATCCTGATACAGTACATTTCTGTCTACCTGATGCATACTTCCGCTTTCTGGATGATCCATTGCGTAGTTTTTGCATTGTAAATCAATCGTCTCTGCATCTCCTACCGCATAACCATTGTCCAGGCTTTCATCTATGTACAGAATAGAGACCTCCACACTGAACGTATCCATCAGAGCATACACCGGATACAGATTCAACGTAGACTCCTCGCTGCTAAGTGTCACTTTCTGCCCAAAAGTATACTCTACTGTATCACTGCCTTCTTCTGTAGACCAACCAATGCATTTGTATCCTTCTTCTACCCTGTCACGATACCCTGGAATCTGAAATACTCTGCTTGGTAATGTCTTTTTTACTTCCTTACTGGATTTTCCCGTATCACTCTTTGCAATTTCACCATTTCCATCATAATAGTGAATGGCATATTCAAATTGCGTTTCATCCACAGTGAGAGCTGTCGCATTCTGTGGAGTTGCTACATTCTGCGCTCCCATAGAAGATTTCAAAATATTTTTTGAAACTTCCACATTTTCGAGAACATTTTTTTCCGTTGTTTCCTGTTGAGCAAAAGCCACGGCATTCGTCGGTGTTGCCATGCAAACCGCCAACGAAACTGCAAGCATTGCTTTGTTCACTTTTCGTTTCATCTCTTTTACCTCACCTTTCCAGGCTAGTTAGTTTAAACTAATTAGTCTTGACTAACTCGTATTCTACATCATTTATCTTATAAAATCAATACCTTAATTTAAAAAATTTCATTATTTGAAATTCATATCGCTGTATTTTTCTCCAACCAAAGAGTAAAGTCGTGTTCTCTTGCATTTTCTCTGCATGACATGATATGATGATACCAAAGCCAAAAAAGCCTTGATTTTCATATTTTGATGATACCAAGGTCAAAAGGTCAGAAATCCGATGCAAGCTTGCTTGCAAGAGGATTTTTGACCTTGGGACCCGCCAAAAACATGATGACAAAGCAAATAGGTATTCGTTGGAGGTAAACAAAATGAATCTTGATAATCTAATCTGTTTTCTTCTGGTCGCTGAAAATCTGAGTTTCGCAAGAGCAGCCGAGACACTCCATATCTCTCAGCCAGCTGTGACCAAACAGATCCGTTCTCTGGAACACGAACTTGGGGTCGCTCTTTTTATACGTTCCACCCGCCACGTAGAATTAACGCCTGCAGGGATGTCCTTTTATAAGGATGCCAAAGAGATTGTGACAAAGACACAGACGGCAGTCAGTCGTCTGAAGAACCGCAACACCAATCCAGCTTCCCTGCGTATTGGTCTAAGCAATCCGGCGGCTCTCCTATACCTGACTCCAATCCTCAAAAAATTTCATGAGGCGCACCCTGACATTTATCCGAATATTTTTGTTCCAGGATACAAGGTTGCTATCAATCTTTTCCTTGAAAACATACTCGATCTGCTTTTCCTCTACAAAGAAGACCTGACGAAAAAGAAGGACATTCTGTTTCTCGAACTGCAAAAAGACCATCTGGCCTGCCTGGTTCCCGCCATTCATCCTCTGGCTTCCAAAGAATCTGTTTCTTCAGACGACCTGAACCCCTTCTCCATCATTGCATGCAATCCGCTCAATGCACCCCAGTCCATGGCTGATTTCCAGCAGCAGTTTTTGACATCACACTCTACAAATCAGGTTTTCTACTGTGAAGATCTAGAAACGGCACATTGTATGGTTGCCGCCGGAATGGGCGTTTCTGTGCTTCCATACGCCCTGTGTACCAAATCATCGGATTTTGCTGCAATTCCGCTCGCACAGACTCCGCCCCTCTCTTTTGGCATTTTTTATCACCAAAAAACTTCAAATACAGCCCTGAAGCATTTTCTACACTTGATTTAGATGGATATCCATCAGGAAGCCTCTATTGCATTTCCTGTGTAAAGCTGATAATACCGCCCTTTTTCTTCCAAAAGCTGCTCATGAGTTCCTCTCTCAATGATCCGCCCCTGTTCCAGAACCATAATACAGTCTGCATTTTTCACAGTGGACAGTCTGTGAGCAATCACAAACGTTGTCCTGCCCTTCATCAGACGGTCCATACCATTCTGCACCAGCGTCTCTGTTCGTGTATCGATGGAGGAAGTCGCTTCATCCAAAATCAGCACCGGCGGGTCCGCCACAGCGGCCCTGGCAATGGCCAGAAGCTGCCTCTGTCCTTGGCTCAGATTGGCCCCGTCGCCAGTCAGCATGGTCTGATATCCTTCGGGGAGACGTTTGATAAACCCATGGGCGTTTGCCAGCTTTGCCGCATGAATGCATTCTTCATCCGTAGCATCGAGACGGCCATAACGAATATTGTCCATCACAGTTCCTGTAAACAGGTGCGTGTCCTGAAGTACCATCCCCAGCGAGCGGCGCAGATCTGCTTTCTTTATCTTATTGATATTGATATTGTCATAGCGGATTTTGCCGTCCTGAATATCATAAAAACGGTTAATCAGATTCGTAATCGTAGTTTTTCCGGCTCCGGTGCTTCCCACAAATGCAATCTTCTGCCCTGGAGTGGCGTAGAGCTTCACATTGTGCAGGACTATTTTTTCCTCATCATACCCAAAATCCACATCGTGGAACGTCACATCCCCCTCGAGTTTTGTGTAGGTGATACTTCCATCCGCTTTGTGAGGATGTTTCCATGCCCATACGCCAGTGCGTTTTTCACATTCTGTCAGAGAACCATCCGCATTTTCTCTGGCATTTACCAATTCCACATACCCCTCATCTGTTTCCGGAGTCTCGTCCAGCAGTTCAAACACACGCTCTGCTCCCGCCAGAGCCATAACAATGCTGTTCATCTGCTGGCTGATCTGTGTAATTGGACGGGTAAAGTTCTTATTCAGGTTCAGGAAAGATACCAGACCGCCTAGAGTCAGTCCGGCATGACCGCCCAGCGCCAGTGCCGCTCCTAGCACCGCACACAGTACATAACTGATATTTCCAAGGTTCCCATTGACCGGCATCATAATATTGGCAAATTTATTTGCCTGAAATGTGCTCTCCCGAAGCTGTTGGTTCAGCTTACGAAACTGTTCCTTACTCTGCTCTTCATGGCAGAAGACTTTGACTACTTTCTGACCTTCCATCATTTCCTCGATATATCCATTGACTTCGCCCAAGCTCTTCTGCTGCTCCCTGAAATATTTGGAAGATTGATTTCCTATCTTCGATGCCGCTAATAACATCACTCCTACCATAAGCAAGGCCATCAACGTCAGCGGGACACTCAGCACAACCATGCTGACAAATGTAATAGCCAGCGTCACGAATGAGTTTATAATTTGAGGAATACTCTGACTAATCAGCTGGCGCAGAGTATCCACATCATTGGTATACACAGACATAATGTCTCCATGAGCGTGGGTATCAAAATACCGGATAGGGAGAGATTCCATGTGGGTAAACAGCTCGACTCTCAGATTTCTCATGGTTCCCTGTGTGATGTTAATCATAATGCGGTTGTAGAGATAGGCACACACAATTCCAACTGCATAGACTGCAGCCAGCCCCGCGACAGCCTTCGCCAGAGGCTGAAAATCCGGCGTTTGTGCTCTCGTCAGCGGCACAATATAGTCATCAATTAACGTCTGCATAAAGAGTGTCCCCCGCAGAGTTGCCAGCGCCGATCCCAGAATACAAACAACCACACAAATAAATGACCACCGATAGCTTTTCAGCATATATCCCAAAACTCTCTTTAAAACAGGCATCGGCTGTGTTTTTTTCTTTTTCTGTACATTCATCTGTTTACACTTCCTTTCCTGTCTGTCCACTTTCTGAAGGGACATGGTCAAAGTCACCGCCGCCCTTCATCTGGGTATCATAAATCTCCTGATAAATCGGATTGGATTTCAGCAGATTTTCATGTGTGTCAAAACCGGAAATCTGCCCTTCCTCCATAACTAGAATTCTATCAGCATCCTGAACACTGGAAATTCTCTGTGCAATGATAATTTTCGTGGTTCCTGGTATCCGTTCCCGAAATGCCTTTCGTATCTTTGCGTCTGTGGCCGTATCAACTGCGCTGGTGGAATCATCCAGAATCAGAATTTTGGGCTTCTTCAACAGTGCTCTTGCAATACAGAGCCGCTGCTTCTGTCCGCCTGAAACGTTGGTTCCTCCCTGCTCAATCCAGGTATGGTATCCATCTGGAAACTGTTCAATAAACTCATCCGCACATGCCTGACGGCAGACCTCTCTGCACTCTTCCTCCGTGGCATCTTCTTTCCCCCATCGCAGATTATCGAGAATGGTTCCAGAAAACAGCACATTTTTCTGGAGTACAACTGCCACCTGATTTCTCAGCACTTCCATGTCATAAAAACGCACATCTCTTCCGCCTACCAGGACTTTTCCCTGGTCCACATCGTACAGACGGCTGATGAGATTTACCAGACTCGTCTTTCCACAGCCAGTACCTCCGATAATTCCAATGGTTTCTCCCGCATCAATGTGAAGTGTGATATCCCGAAGTGTCTTCTCTCCACTTCCCTGTTTGTAGGAAAATGTCACATGCTCAAAATCAATGCTGCCATCCGAAATCTTTGTCACTGGATTCTTTGGATTGCTCAAGTCTGCTTTTTCTTCCAGCACTTCTGCAATACGCCGACCGCTGGCTGCACTCATCGTCAGCATAACAAAGACCATGGAAAGCATCATCAGCGACATCAGAACTCCCATCACATAACTGAACATAGAAGTCAACTCGCCCGTCGTCAAATCCCCGATTACGATATAGTGCGCACCAAACCAGGACAATCCAATCATACACCCGTATACGACCAGCATCATAACCGGATTGTTCAGCGCCAGCAAGCTTTCTGCCTTCACAAAAAGACGGTAGAGATTGTCGGCGGCTTTTTTGAACTTCTTGTTCTCATAGTCCTCTCTCACAAACGCCTTTACCACTCGAATCGCTGATACATTTTCCTGAATACTCCCATTCAGCTCATCATACTTTTCAAATACTTCATCATAGAAACGGACCGCGCTGCTCATAATCAGAGCCAGAGCGACAGCCAGTACCAGAATCGCCGCCAGAAAAATCAGACTCAGCTTTCGATTGATGACGAAACACATACACAGACTGCACAGTAACATCAGCGGAGAGCGGACTGCAATTCGCAGAGACATCTGATACGCGGTCTGCATGTTCATGACATCCGTTGTCATACGTGTCACCAGTCCGGCTGTGCTGAATTTGTCGATATTGGAAAAAGAAAACGTCTGAATCTTCTCATACATTCCCTCTCTCAGATTTGCGGCAAATCCTGAGGAAGCTTCTGCGCCATACCGTCCTGCCATCACGCCGAAATAAAGACTGAAAAATGCCAAAAGCAGCATCAGTGCACCATACGCATAAACCATGCGGATATTCCCTGCTTCAATTCCTTTGTCGATGATGGACGCCATGATAAAAGGAATCAGCACTTCCATCAATACCTCCAGGGCTGTAAAAAGCGGAGTCAGAATCGACGCCCGCCTGTACTCTCCCACTCGGCTCAACAGTGTTTTTATCATATCGGTTCCTCCTTGTTCTCACTGTTCTTGTTCCTTAGATTCAAAAGCATCCGGCAGAGAACCTGCTCGGTCATCTCTAGCTCCTGTCTCGATATTCCTCTGCACATATCCTCCCCTCGTTTTCTCAAAGCTTCTTCCACGTTCTGCTGCATTTCATATGCTTTTTCTGTCAGAACAAGTCTCTTTCTTCTGTCATCTTGCATATCTTCCTCCATGAGCAGATACCCTTTTTTCTTTAAACTCTTCAAAATTGTGGATACCGTCGCCTTGGATATTCCAAATATCACATGGATATCCGTAGCATACAGATCCCTGGAATCTTGATTCAGCAGATAATTGAGCATAATACACTGTCCAATTGTCATATCCATCTCTTGCGGATTTGACCGCTCATACTGTTCCAGTGCCGCTTTTATCTGCTTTAAAAGACAGTTCATTCTGATTTCTTCCATGGTTTCCTCTCCCCTTTCTCTATAGAACTCTGCCCGCCATGTATCCATCTGTCTGCTGCCTCTTTTTTGCCCGCTTTCTGTTGTCTTGTTTACTGTCAAACCATTTATACCTTAACTATTTGCCATAAAACATTATACGTTTTTTGTACACAAAAGAGAATTGAAACATTCTTATTATCAATAACCAAAAGTTATTAATTAGTTTCTATCTTCCCTTTCTCTGCCGGTTACACTTCGTATCAAAAATCCTGCTAAACGGCAAATAAAAAAGAGATATGCCGCCATTTTTTCCTGGCTATGCATATCTCTCTTTCTATCTTTTTTGCTGCCCCATACCTGTTTTGGAAAATCACCTGGTACTTTGGCATTTTTGAAACATGTTTTCTATCTGCGGCGGCGTGCCAGCTCTGCACAGTTCTCATCCACACGCTTCTTATTCAGCGGATAAATAAAAATCAGTGCCAGCGCAACCGCGCCAAACCCTACAATCGGAATGATACAGGACATTTTAAAAATCCCCATTGTAACATCCGGATCAAAAGCTGTCGTTGCCGAATATCCGATCAGAGTCAGAAGTCCACCTACCATACCGGAGGAAAGTGCCTGTCCGACTTTGCGCGCAAAGGAATATACAGCATAGATAGTACCATCCTCACGGATTCCATTTCTCACTTCCGCATCGTCAATCACATCGGTAATCATCGCCCAAATCACCGTATTAAAGAAACCGATGCCGATGTAAGCCAATGTAAAATACACAACATATACATAAGCATTCTGCGGTTTCATAACCAGGCAGATTATATAGACAGCCGCACCGAACAGGCACGCTACGGTGGAAATTTCCTTCTTGCCATACTTTGCCGCAAGCCTGGAGGCAAGAGGTGCGCAGATGAACAGTACTGCCAGGTTGCCTGTCAGAGAGGCTACCGACTGTGCGGTTGCTGAACCATAATAGTTCGGGAACACATATCCGGAAATTCCGGACATCCCCAGTTGTGCAAGAAGCAGGAGAATCGCTGCGGCAATGATTCCCAGCAACGCACGGTTACGGAACAGACTTTTGAACAGCTTTCCAACCTCAAGTTTCTGATTATTCGCTTCTACAGGGACACGCTCACGCACCAGTTTAAAACAGAGCACATAGCAAATCACTGCACAGACAGAGAATACACCTGCAATCATTGTCATGCGGCTTCCGGAAAGCATTGTATTTCCTTCAACCACTTCGTATGCAACCATCGGCGTGCCCACGCCAATGACCATTCCGGCCAGAGTCGAACCAATGGTACGCCATGTGGAAAGCTGCGTGCGGTCCTTCGGGTCAGAAGAAATCGCTGACGCCATGGAACCATATGGAATATTAATCGAGGTATAAAAGATGGACCCCCACAGAAGATATGTGACGGACATCCAGATAAGTTTGAATCCATATGACATATCTGCCAGTCCTGACTGGTAAATTAGAAAGGATGCGATTGCCACCGGACCGCACATGCGCTTAATCCACGGTTTGAACTTGCCATCTTTGGTAGGTTTGGAACGATCCACAATCTGACCCATGGTGACATCTGTAACCGCATCCACAAAACGCGCTGCCATCATCAATACACCGACCACTCCTGCTGCAATCCCCATAACATCTGTATAAAACTTCATCATAAACATGGATGACAGAAGAAAGGTAAAATCATTTCCAAAGTCCCCAAACATATATCCCAGTTTATCTTTCATTCCGAAAGATGGAACAGAAGTCTTTTCCTTTGCCATTTTTTCTCCTCTCTGCGATTACTGCACCTTATCAATTTTAATCAGTTTCGCATTCAAGCTCTCACGGAATCCGTCTGGCACCATACTTCCTGCCATTTTAATCATTCCCTCCAGAGTCATGGATTTAACCATATCATACATACCCTCTCCAGGAACAATGTTCACATTCATGGCAATCTTTCCTGCCTGTGCGGCAATCTCAAGTGCTTCTGGACTTTTTGCCAGTTCTTCCAGCGTATCTTTGATGCTGTATTTGCCCTCTGGGAATTCCAGTGGTGCCTTCAAATCCAGATCTCCTGCCAGCTTAAACCAGTTGGCCACGCCTTCTGCCCTCTCATTTACTTCCGGAAGTACGTAAATGGATGGTTCTTTCTCCACCTTTTCCAACGTCATGCTTTCTTTTACGTTTCCTGCCGCAGCCACAACGATGTTAAATCCGTTCTCCAAAGATATGGTAAATACAAACACCTTATCTGCCGTCTTTGCCTCCACCAGTTTTCCATTCAGATATAATGTGACTGTCGGCTGGTTGGAGTATACACGGATTTCCGTAGTCTCACCTGCACGCTGCGCATAGCGTCTGCCGCACAGATGAAGCATCGGCTTTTTGCTCCAGTAAGCCTGATAGATATAATAGCTGTCCTTTTTGGTTTTGCGGTCGATTGTGACAAGTCCCTTATTGTTTCGTCCTGCCACACCACCTTCATCGCGGGCTGCACATCCAAAATCAAACATATTCCATACATGGCTGGACCAGATCCACGGGCGCTCCTCGAGCATTTTTGCCATATACTCATGATACAATGCCTGGTACTCCTCACTGTAATCCTTGCAGGCCGGCTTCGGACCATGGTAAGTGATGACTCCCTCACATCCATACTCCGAAATACCAACACAGATATCCGGATGTACTCTGTGGAAATTATCAAACCATGGACCATTGTCCTCTGTTTTTCCTCCATACCAGCCGAAATAGTGATTGTAACTCTCCACATCTGTCAGTCCATGCATAGGACTTTCCACCGGAGTCATACTCACATGTGCTATGGTAGTCAGACGGGTAGGGTCGAGTTCTTTGCACAGAGTATTCAATTCTTTATGATTTTCCACCAGTTTGTCAGAAATGCCGCCGATCAGAATCTCATTGGAAACTCCCCAGAAGCAGATGGACGGATGGTTATAATTCTGAATAATCAGTTCTTTCATCTGACTGATGCAGTTTTCATGGGCTGCCGGATCTTCCTTGAACACGCTGATAAACGGAATCTCTGCCCATATCACAAATCCCAGCTCATCACATGCATTGTAAAAATCCTGTGCATGTTGGTAATGTGCCAGACGGATGGTGTTGGCGCCCAGCTCCTTAATCATCCTTGCATCCTCATAATGCTCTTCTTTCGTGATGGCATTGCCTTTATAGAGGCGGTCCTGGTGACGGCTGACGCCGCGCAGAGGTGTCTGCACTCCATTGAGGATAAAGCCCCTATCCGGATCACAGGAAAAACTTCTCACACCCACGCGGGCGGATACCTCGTCATACGCCTCATTCCTGCGCTGCAAGACAGCAGTCACAGTATACAGATATGGATTGTCAATATCCCATCTGACAGCATCCGGCACATAGACTGTGACCGCTGCATCCTCAGCCGGACGCACAGCACTGGCCACTTCATTGCCCTCCATATCTCTGACAGAGTACATGACAGTAAAGTTCTCATCTGGGTTTGTGACCCAGGAAGACAGCTCAAACACAGCTCCGCCGCAGTCACATGGCTTCGGTGTCACCTTCAGGCCAGGGCCACCATAATAATCCAGGTCGAAATGTGTCTCCGGCACAGAAATCAGGTTCACCCCTCTGTACAGACCGCCATAAAATGTAAAGTCTGCGGATTCTGGATACACACTGCTCTTTACCTCGTTGCTGCAGGCAATCACCAGAAGATTTTCTCCCTCTTTTTTACACAGCTCTGTGATATCGGCGCGGAAAGTAGAATAACCACCTTCGTGATACATCACTTTGGTACCATTGACATACACGGATGCCTGCTGCCCCGCTGCCAAAACTTCCACATAGACTCTTCCTCCCACAAGCGGCTGCTTTGGTGTCCAAAAACGCTTCGCATACCAGTAGTTTCCTCTGTCATATGCACCATTTCCGTCCTGTCCGTCCACCGCATTCCAGGTGTGGGGCAAATTGATTCTCTCCCAGTCTTCTGGAAACTCCTGCGGCAGTCCTGCATCCTTCTGGATGAATCGCCAATCCTCATTCAAACTGATTACATTACGCATAATTCTCCTCCTCATTTCATTATATTTTTTGCTCTTTACTGATTTTTGTCACTGATTTAAAATTTTCATAAATTCATCACCAGTAATCGTTTCTCTCTCATACAGATACTGTGACAACTCATCCAGTTTTTTCCGGTTTTCCATAAGAATCGTCTTTGCCTTCTCATGCTGCTTTTTGACTAATTCCACCACTTTCCTATCAATTTTAGCCTGTGTCTCGGCAGAACATGCCAGCGACGTATCTCCGCCCAGATACTGGTTATTGACCGTCTCCATGGCAACCATATCAAATTCATCACTCATGCCATACTGAGTAATCATGGCGCGAGCCAGTTTTGTCGCCTGTTCAATGTCATTGGATGCGCCCGTCGTGACAGCCCCAAACACCACTTCCTCTGCAGCTCTTCCTCCTGTATAGGTGGCAATCTTATTTTCAATTTCTTCCTGGGTCATCAGATAATGATTTCCTTCTTCTACTTGCATGGTATAACCCAAAGCTCCTGATGTTCTTGGAACAATCGTAATCTTCTGTACCGGAGCTGAATTGCTCTGTTTTGCCGCCACCAGTGCATGGCCAATTTCATGGTAGGCAACCACGCATTTCTCTTTGTCTGTAAGAATTGCATTTTTCTTCTGATATCCTGCAATGACAACCTCAATGCTCTCTTCCAGGTCTTCCTGCGTCGTGTAGCTTCTCTTGTTCCGGACAGCACGCAGAGCCGCTTCATTGATGATATTGGCCAGCTCAGCACCGGAGGCTCCAGAAGCCATGCGGGCAATTTTCGTAAAATCCACATTGTCGGCTACTTTAATCTTTTTTGCATGCACTCTCAGTATTTCTTCTCTGCCTTTCAGGTCTGGAAGCTCTACTGGCACTCTGCGGTCAAACCGTCCTGGACGGGTCAGCGCAGGGTCAAGTGATTCGGGCCGGTTAGTAGCTGCAAGAATAATCACCCCTGTATTTCCCTCAAATCCATCCATCTCGGTCAAAAGCTGGTTTAAGGTCTGTTCCCGCTCATCATTTCCGCCTATCTGTCCGTCACGCTTTTTGCCAATCGCATCAATCTCATCAATAAACACAATACAAGGTGCTTTTTCCTTCGCCTGCCGGAACAAATCCCGCACTTTGGAAGCTCCCATTCCCACAAACATCTCCACAAATTCAGAACCCGACATGGAGAAGAACGGCACATTCGCCTCACCTGCTACCGCTTTTGCCAGCATGGTCTTACCGGTTCCAGGAGGTCCCACCAGCAAAATGCCTTTCGGCATGGAAGCACCAATTTCTTTGTATTTGTTTGGATTATGCAGATAATCCACGATTTCTGTCAGATTTTCTTTTGCCTCATCTTCGCCTGCCACATCGGAGAATTTGATGCCTTCCGAAGAGTTTACATACACTTTTGCATTGCTCTTTCCCATTCCAAATGACATGGCATTGGAACCGCCTCCGGCTTTATCCATCAGCTTCTTGGACATAATCTGTCCGATACCGACAAAGATGATGATAGGCAGAATCCAGTACAGCAAAAGACTCATAAACGGGGAAGTTTTTTCTATGATTTCTCCGGAAAAAATTGCCCCTGCTTCATAAAGGCGTTTCGTCAAATCCGGATCGTACATCAGACCCGTTTTATAGACAATCGTATTGTCCTTATTTGTAAACAAAATCTGATTATCCTGAATCTCCACCACACCGATCTCTCTGTTCTCTGTCATGGACATAAATGTTCCATAGTCCACCTGAATGATCCGTCTGCGGGCCAAATACGGCATCGTCAAAAAATTAAATACCAGCAATAACAGAACTACAATACAATAATAATATAGCAATGGCTTTCTTGGTTTTTTCACTTCTTTCATAATTTCTACATTCCTTTCATCTCATCTTATCACAAGTGGGGACTCGCCACCTTTACAGATGGCGAGCAATAAAAGACCTGTCCTTGGGGAGCCGTAGAGTCTCCCTTCAGGACAAAGCCGTTGTAGGAGGCATATGGTGTTGTTGAATCAGGCAAGCCGTTTTCCGCAATTACTGCAGTACCGACTGCCTGCACTGTTATAGGTAAG
The DNA here is from genome assembly GCA_030524675.1 of bacterium. GTDB lineage: Bacteria > Bacillota > Clostridia > Lachnospirales > Lachnospiraceae > CAJMNU01. The sequence continues at coordinate 29,613 of JAUNGE010000028.1, read as the reverse complement.
GCATTCTGGACATTGTATCTCTTTTTGCAGAAGTGCCAACTGCTTTCTTGTCTCAATAATTTTATCTGCCAACTGGTTGATTTCCTTATCTTCTTTCTCAGCAATCTCCAAAAGACTTTTTCCAATATCGCAATAATGCTCTGTCAAAGCCGTTTCCATTTCACTTAAAGACTGTGTCAAACTCTGAATTTTGGCTCTCTGGTCTGTTTCATTCTGAATACTCAATTTGTCCTTTCCCTTCCTTTCTGTCTTGATATGAATAAGAATACAGGTAAATTGTGTCAAAAACAATTTACATATTTTTTTATTTGTTCATTTCTGAACAAATCCCAAAAAATGTGCACTTTTTTCAGCAAAAATCATTCCATAACTTGAAGAAACCAAAAAAATCTTTTAGAATATATTTACTATGAAAGTCTCGTCAAGCGGCCAGGCGGCAGGGGTGCTTGCACACCAAGCCGACTGGACATTTGACGAGCAAGGAAGTATGAGCAAAAAAGGACAGCGTGAGCTGACCGATTTGCGAATACAGGCGGCGATTGCGGGAGTGCGTGAGCACGGAGCAATCGACTTTCATATCATGGTAGTGTCGCCGTCAGGCGACATGTCCGTTTAGGAAATAGACAAAGAGGTGTTTCAATGAATCATAAATCAGAAGATTCAGCAAAAGTTTTACAGACCAGGCGCATGCTGGCTGCACAGCTCATACGGCTGCTTGAGAACAAAAATTTTAAGAAAATAACGGTCAACGATATCTGCCAAAGTGCCATGATAAGCCGCTCGGCCTTTTACCTGCACTTTGAGGATAAATATCATTTACTGCACTACTGCCTGGAGGAAGAGCTGGAACGATGGAAGCACGCCATGCGTAACAAATCCGTTGACGAATTTATCCTGTACATTCTCGATTGTGTCTTGGACAAAAAGAATTTTTATTATAATACGATTGCGACGGAAACTGACAGGGAAGTGACAAGCATGTTTCAAAAAGTGTTTCAGCAGTTCTTCTGGAACTATCTAAAAGAAAGGCAGGAAGCCGGATGCACATTTCCTGGTCCTCTATCCATCACCAGTGCCTTTTATGCAGGAGGTCTCGCCACCTCTACAGCTCAGTGGATTCAAAATGATTTCATAATTCCCAAAGAGGAAATCGCAGCCTGCCAGAAAGCTCTGATTTCCCCTTTAATTGATTCAATGCATTGACAAAATGATGCCCTAAAGAAAGTCACTTTCTCTTCCTTTAGGGCATCCCGTTTTGTCAATTTTTACTTGTTTTCATTTCATTCTGTCTGTTTTATCAGAATTCAGAGCAGTTAGACCATGGCGCTTTTAATGGCAGCCATCAACTCGTCAAACGTCTCATATGCCGGAAGTTCCGGATGATCTGCCTTGATTTTATCGGTGCTGCGAAACAGAAATCCCGCCTTGCTCGCCTGAATCATGCCGAGGTCATTGTAGCTGTCCCCACTCGCAATCGTCTCATATCCGATGGACTGCAGCGCTTTCACCGTAGTGAGCTTTGAATTTTCAATCCGCATTTTAAATCCGGTGATTGTCCCGTCAGGAGCCACTTCCAGTGTATTGCAGAAAATCGTCGGCCAGCCCAGCTTCTCCATCAGAGGCTTTGCAAACTGTGTAAAAGTATCGCTGATAATGATAACCTGGCTGAAAGAGCGGAGTTCATCCAAAAACTCCTTTGCCCCTGGAAGTGGGTCAATCTTTGCGATGGTCTCCTGAATTTCCTTCAGGCCCAGATTGTGCTCCTTCAAAATCCCCAAGCGCCACTTCATCAATTTATCATAATCTGGCTCATCTCTCGTCGTCCGTCTCAGCTCCGGAATACCGCTCGCCTGCGCAAATGCAATCCAAATTTCCGGTACCAGCACTCCCTCTAAATCCAAACATGTGATGTACATACTTTCCTCTCTCCCCCCTTATTTTCTTTCCCTTCTTCATTTCCTTCTTTGTTCCTGGGCCTGCAGATTATTTGGCTGCTGTCACGGAAGTGATATGTGGATTTACGCCCTCATACCAGTACAGGAATCCTTCCATATCAATCTTATCGCCGATTTTCAGCTCTTTCACCGCCTTGTACACATCGGTGGTGTTGTCACACAGATAGGACTCAACAGTAAATGTGTAGGTCTCGCCATTCAGAGAAACATTGAAGTACAGGTCGTCGCCGTCCTGACCGGAACCATCCCAGCTGTACAGGAATGCTACATCGTTTCCGTTATCATCCTTGCCTGCTGCCTCCACTGTCATACCCTTGAAAGATACGAATTTGTTCTGATGTTCAATCAGCTCTTCTGTGCCCAAAAGCGCGGTCACATCCTCTGCCGGCGCAATATAATTTCCTTCCTCAATCTCAAAAGTTGCGTCCATAATCTCCACTTCTCCAGACCACTCGCCCTTGTATCCGGTCACTTTGATTTTGGTTCCAGGAGTCAGTTTTGCATAATCTTCCTCGGAGCATGCCATATTGTAGACAAAATATGCGCCATCCTCATCCTGTGTGTACACAGTCGCCTTGTTGTCCCACCAGGACTGCTTTGCCTGCACATAAGTCTCCACTACAACTTCTGTATCCAGGTCTGCTGCAGCATACTCTTCATATGTCATAACGCCCTCGGATTTTGCAGCTGCAGCTTCAGCAGCAGTGGTCTCTTTTTGGGCAGCAGTCGTAGTCTCTGCAGCTGTTGTAGTCTCTGCAACGGTCGTTTCAGCGGCAGCCGTTGTCACGACCTCAGCAGCAGTTGTTCCAGCAGTGGTTTCCGTCTTGGAACCGCCGCAGCCAGCGCTGGCAAGCACCAGTGCAGAAGCTAAAAATAACCATGTCATTTTTTTCATTGTCTTTCTTCTCCCTTTTTTTGTTTTTGCCAATGTCAAATGCCCTGGCATATCTGCTCGCTGACACATGTATCAAGAAGCGGATATCGTGCCCTCTGCGGCATCTCACATCGTAGAGATAATTATACACGAAATCCCACGTAAATCAATAGAATTCTTAAAACTTCGTTATTTTTTTATCATTTTCATTCTTTCTGGTTTTCAGAATTTCTTTGAACATGCATGTTCCGAAGCTGGTCTCTCTTTTGAAACAGCACATATAAAAGTATCAGTATCCATGCGCCGGCCAGCGATGCCAGCAGAATGACCGAAGTTTTCGGAAGCGGCCCCAGGTCCGCTCTGCCAGAGATGGCCGCGCCATCCTGGCTTCCAATCTGGTCCAGGCGGTACAGCGAAGTCACATCCGCATACAGTTCTTCGATGTACGCATCGTCGATGGTCTGCTTTCTTCTGACAGATTTTACTGTATTTTCAATCAGCTGTCCTGCTGCATCCCGAAGCGAGGTCGAGCCATTGAATACTGGTGTCACAAATGTATTGTCGATATTGTCGAGCAGCAGCTTCACCGCATCGATTTTAACTGGATAGTAGGTCGTGTTATCCTCGCCGCCCCGTGACAGATACTCCTGATACTGCGCAGACCCCTGTGCCTTTGTTGTCACAGGCACATACCCCTCTGTCTGCGAATATGCAATCTGGACATCATTCGTCAATAGATACTGGACAAAGAGCCAGGATGCCAACACTTCTCCCGAATCTTTCTTATTGAAGATGCAGACGGAAGGACCCTGAGAAATCATCTGCGGATGCTCTGTGTCAAACTGCGGAATCGGCATCACAGCTGTCTCAAATTTCACAATCTTGTCCGCGCTGATATCGCAAAGCGGCGCATCCGTTCCCATCCAGGTAGAACCAGCGGTGGAATCCACCGCAAAAATACACTGACCCGCATTCAGGAAATTGGCTGGATAGCTGGAAATTTTGAAAGTGGAAAATGCACCTGTGCCAGCATGCTCTGCGATTGTAAGCAGCAGTTCTTTCGTCGTATCCTGAAAAAGCTGCACCTCTCCGCTTTCTGTGGAATACCCTGCATTCTTCTGCTTCAGCATCTGAATCATCATATTGTCCGTTGATTTGTAGATAAACGGAATCATCACCTTCTGGCCGTTTATGAGGAAATTTCCATCCTTATCTTTTGCCATCGCCGCCTCGGATACTTCCCAGACAAAATCCCAAGTCAGCGCTTCCGGCAGCGTATATCCCAGCTCTTCCACATAGGTCTTATTGATATAGCATGCCTCCGTGGAACGCATGTAAGGAACCGCATAATAATGACCGTCAAACAAACATTCCTCCAGGAATTTCGGAATGATTTCCTCCTTTGATGGCGAGTCAAACCGGATTTCACTGCCGCCAAGACCGTATTTTTCATCCGCAAACAGCGCGTCTAAGGGAACCACCTGATTGCTTCCTGTAGAGTAAGTCGCAATGTGGTCCGGATACGTAATGCAGACATTCGGCGTCGTGTTGGTCGCAATGTTGGTAATGACATCATTGTAGATTTTCCCATAATCCGTATACAGGCGCAGATTCACTGTAATATTTGGGTACAATGCCTCAAAATCCGTGATGGCCTGCTGGTAAATAGTGGTCTGTGTCTTGTTAGTGTCGTTTTTTGCCCAGAAGGTAATCTCATACGCTTTTGAGGAATCAAATTCTGCTGGAACCTCAAATGTTGTCATTCCTTTGGAGCCATGGCAGCCGCAAAGTGCCAGAGAGGCAATGGCAGTACATGCCAAAAGCAGACCCAATGCCCCTTTTCTTCCGACTGCCATTTTTCCTTTTTTGTTTCTTTTCTCTGTGTTTTCTGTCCTCATCATCCCTTCGTCCCTCCTCTTGACACGCCTGCCATGACTTCCTTGCGAAATGCCAGGAACAGAACAATCAAAGGAAGCGATATCACCACGACGGCTGCCATCATTGCAGGAATGTTCTCGCGCCCAAACCCATTTTCACGAATCTCCTGGATTCCGTTTGAGACCAGATAATAGTTTGGGTCGTCGGTAATCAGGCGCGGCCACACATACGAATTCCAGCACTCAATAATTTTCAGTATGGTTATCGTCGTGAGGGTGGGTTTTGACAGGGGCACCAGCACTCTCAGCAGATACTTCAAATCCGATGTGCCATCCACTTTCGCCGCATAGTACAGACTGTCCGGCACCTGCTCAAAATTTTCCTTCAGCAGATAAATGTAAAATACGGATGTGACAGACGGCAGAATCAATCCTGGAAAACTGTTTCGCAGATTCAGGTTTGTGATGGTGGTGAAATTGGTGATAACCACCAATTCTGTTGGAATCATCATCAGCGACAAAAACAGAACAAATGCGATGTTCTTTCCTCGAAACTCCAGCCTTGCAAAAGCAAAGGCCGCCAGCGTAATCACAACCAGCATGACAGCTGTGGTGATGGCAGTAAAAATAACCGTATTCAGAAAATACGTCCCAAGCGGCACTGCTGTAAACGCATCCACGTAGTTCTGCAGGGTGGGTGATGTCACAAAAAACTTTGGAATATACTCGGAATTGTACGCACTGTAGCTTTTCACGGACGTCAGAATCATCCAATAAAAGGGGAACAGCACAATCACCGCCCAAAAAACCAGGAGTGTGTACGTAATTACATGCAGAATGGTCTTTCGGACTTTTGCTCTCTTTTCGATTTTCTCATAATCAATTTTCTCATAATCGATTCTCTCATTCTCTGTTTTCTTATCATGTTCCATTCCATCCACCCCTTTCTAGTAATGAACATTTTTCTTGCTTATCAGCAGATTGATGCATGTGATTGTGAGCACAACGGCAAACAGGATAATCGCCGCCGCGGATGCATACGACGGATAGCCGCCGCTGTCGCCGTACAGCATATCATACACATATCCGACAATGGTGTTCATCTCGGCTGCATTCAGGTTGGTGCCAAACAATGCAACGGCATCGCTGTACGCCTTGAATGCACCGATAAATCCGGTGATAATCAGATAAAACAGCATCGGTGAAATCATCGGCAGTGTGATGCGCAGAAATGTGCGAAGCTTTGATGTCCCATCCACTCTGGCCGCATTGTAATAATCCTGTTTCACAGAGGAAAGCGCGCTTGTGAGAATCAGGATTTTAAAGGGCAGCACCACCCAGATTGTGTAGAAACACAGTACAAACATTTTTGCCCAGTACGGCCCATCAATAAAATCAACACTCTCTCCTCCAAACCAGGTAATCAGAAGATTTACCAAGCCATCCGAGTATGCTGTCTTTTTGAACAGAATCATAAACACCAGGCCCACCGCCAGCGTGTTTGTCACATATGGCAGGAAAAAGATAGTCTGAAACAGGTTTCGCAGCGGTTTTATCGAGCTCAGTCCCACAGAAATCAGCAGCGCAATCCCCGTGGAGAGCGGCACTGTGATAATTACCAGCAGAAATGTATTTTTCAGTGCTTGCAGAAAATATGGGTCGTGCAGCACATAGGAATAATTATAGAGTCCTACACCGAAATAGGTCTGAGAGGCTGAGTTGTAGCCCTCCTCAAAAGAATAGATAAACACGTCAATCAGCGGATAGACCATAAAAACTCCCAGAAACAGCATGGCTGGCAGCAAATAGAGCCAGCCTTTCAACTCGCTGTAGTTCCTTATTTTCTTTCTTGTATCCTGTTTTACTGTATCCTGCCTAATTTCGTCTCTCATTCTCACATCCTGATTGATTTCATCTGGTTTCATTCCCTTCTGCTTCCTTTCATCCTGCTTCATAGGCTCTCTCCCTCTTTGGCTGTCATAGCATCCGCCGTAAAGTCTATTCTCTCCTCCGTCTCCTTATGGAAAAGAAATACTTTTGCAGGTTTTAAGGAAAACCTCACCAGTTTCTGTCCCAAATCTACTTTGTTGTCGGCGCTGATGATGGCCCGAATCACAGGGTTCAAGGAAGCCTGGTTGGTGCAGACCACACTGCTGTCACGCCCCATGACCTCCACGGTACGCAGGCTGCAGCCAAAAGGTCCGTGTTCCTGCAGAACAAACCCTTCTGGACGAATTCCCACATATACATTCTGGTCAGCAACGCCGCGGATATGTAATACCGCATCGTTTCCAATGTACAGTGTGTTGTCCCTGACTGTGCCATCAAACACATTGATCGGCGGAGTCCCGAGAAACTTTGCCACAAACAGATTGGCTGGACCATCATAGACATCCTGCGGTTTTCCAATCTGCTGGACAACGCCTGCCTTCATCACGACAATCATGTCTGAAATACTCATGGCCTCCTCCTGGTCATGTGTGACAAAAATGGTAGTAATCTGGGTCTCTCTCTGAATCCTGCGGATTTCCTCCCTTGTCTGCAGGCGCAGGCGGGCGTCCAGGTTGGAAAGCGGCTCGTCCAGAAGCAGCACTCTTGGCATTTTCACCAGAGCACGGGCAATCGCCACTCGCTGCTGCTGCCCGCCGGACAGTTCCCCAGGTTTTCTGTCCATCAGCTCATCAATCTGAACCAGCCTGGCAGCCTCCTGCACTTTTTCTGCCATCTGTGCCTTGGATAATTTATCCTTTCCTTTCAGATTCTGTAAGGGGAACAGAATGTTCTGCCTCACGGTCAGGTGCGGGTACAGCGCATAGTTCTGAAATACCAGGCCGATACCCCTGTTCTCCGGCGGCAGGTCCGTCACGTCATCCTCCCCAAAGAATATCCTGCCGCTGGTAGGCTTTAACAGACCGCTGATCAGATTCAGCGTCGTGCTCTTGCCGCATCCGGAAGGTCCTAACAGACCAATCAGTTTTCCATCTGGTATCTCAAAGGTAAAATCATTGACTGCAATGACATCTTCCTGCTTTTTTCTGTCGCGGCCAGGGAATTTTTTTGTCAGATTCTGTAATATGACTTTCATTTTTTTCTTATTCCTTCCTTTCTGTGCTGCCTCTTCTCTATCTTTTCTGCTGCTTTTTTATCGCTATCATTCTAGCACAAAATCGCATAAGAAAAAAGACAGCAAAAACCACTTATTGAAAAAAGCTTTGTTTTTCAAAAAAATTATCTCAAGGTTCTCACACAGCGAACAATCTGTGACATATACTATACCATAACGTTTGCATCTGCAATAATGATAGAGAGGATATGCTATGAATATCAATCCAAATATCCACCCAAAAAAGCCAAATCATTCTCTGCCTGATTCCGTATATGATACCAGAGTTTCCGCTCTCGAAATCACTTCTGAAGAATCACAGGCAGACAATTCTCCTGGTTTTGCCCCCATCTCTCCAGAGACGCCTTCCTGGGGACCTCCTTCTTCTGGCAATGACACGGACCCTGGTTTCGCTCCCATCTCTCCAGAGACACCTTCCTGGGGACCTCCTTCTTCCGGCAATGACACAGACCCTGGTTTCGCTCCCATCTCTCCGGAGACGCCTTCCTGGGGACCTCCTTCTTCCGGCAGCAGCAGTTCTGGCATCCCCTCGGTGATTATTGTTCCTGGGCAGCCAATCTTCCCCAGTATGTCCACTGACCGGACTGCCAACATCCGTTTTCTTCACGCAGCTCCCAATCAGCCGGCCGTCAATATCCGCCTGGGGAACCGCACCGTCATAAACAACCTGCAGTTTGGCAGTTCCACCCCTTATTATCTGGACACAGCAAATCAGCGCATACTTATCACTGTCACCAACTCCAGAACCGGCGCTGTGCTGTACCGCGGCTCCTTCTCCTTTGCCAGCCGGACTGCCTATACTATCTCCATTGGTGAAAATACTTCCGGCATTTCTTTGTATATGCTGACAGATATGCCCTGCAACCGTACCAATTACGGCTGCCTGCGCGCAGTGAATCTGTCACCCAACAGCGGTTCTGTGGATATTTTCTTGTCCGGATATGGGCGTGTATTCCAGAGCGTCAACCAGTTTTCCTACACTGGATACCGTCTGATAAGCCAGGGAACCTACCGTGCTTCCGTTTCCGAATCACTGCCCTGCACAAACGATAATCTGATTACCATGACAACAGACTATGTAGAATGTAACAATACCCGCATAGCGATTATGGATACCTCTGCACTCACGGTTATGAACGGTGTGACTTACACCTTATATATCATTGGTCTTGCTTACCAGTCCCCTTCCTTAAAAATTCTGCCTCTGGAAAGTGACCTGATTTATTAAACCATATAGATGTGTTTCATTTCCATGTAGCTTCGTTTACTGTCTGTATTTTTTCTGCTATCTAAATTTTAAGCAATAAAACAATAAAATAATACAGCCCCTCTTTGCTTTCCCGCCATGCCATATTTCGACATGAGGAAAAAAAGAAGGGGCTGTGTTTTATCGCAGCAATTTCCTCCTGAATCTTTTCCATGTTTGACTGCCACATCATCGCATTTAAATAAAATAAGGGCTACGCACCGAAGTGAAACAACCGATGCGAAAGCCCTGTCTGTTATTTAATACACATGTTTTTTCTTTTTACCAGTCTGTGCCTCAGCAGCTGCTGTATGGTCAGCCACATTTACCTTCGGCACTTCTTTTTTCTTTTTAGGCGGATGCTTTGGATTTTTATCACCCATTTTCATCCCCATCCTTTCTCTGTTATCCTTCAATCGCGATGTACTTCTTATCCTCCACAGCCGGTTTTGTATCTTTCTTCGGGATAGTGAGTTTCAATGTTCCATCTTCAAACTTCGCCTTAATGTCTTCCTGTGTAATCTCATTTCCTACATAGAAACTTCTGCTGCAAGAACCCATAAAGCGCTCGCGGCGGATATATTTGCCGTTCTGGTCCTGCTCGTCATTGTCAGATTTTGAAGTAGCGGAGATTGTCAGATAGCCTTCTTTCAGCTCTGCCTTTACATCCTCTTTCTTCACTCCAGGAAGATTCATCGTCACTTCATAGCCCTGCTCTGTCTCCTTGACATCTGTCTTCATCATCTCGTTTACATGTACCTCATAATTATATCCACGGAATGGATATCCAAAAAAGTCATCTAATAAATTTTCTCTTAAAATACTTGGCATTAACATAAATCATCTCTCCTTTACTCTAAATATATCATTTAGTAAAACGGATGTTAAAAATCCGCTTCTTTGTGTTCAAACTGAGGATGTGGGGAAATTCCCAGGTTTTTTATCCTTTTTGTTTCCTTTACCTTTGTTCTAGTTGTAATATAACACATATTGTTAGCACTGTCAATAGTCGAGTGCTAATTTTATAAATTGTTTATTTTTTTATAGTCTGTTTATAAATTCAGATGATGCAGGTATCATCAAATTGTTTTCCAATACTTCTTCAACATAACCAGAGCCATGAGAAAGGCCAGTATCTCTGCCAGAGGACTCGCCCACAATGCTCCTTCTACTCCCATTACCATCGGCAGCAGGATTGTCGGGATGACAAGAAATACAATCTGTCTTGCCAGAGACAGTACGGTTGCTTGCATTGCCTTTCCAATCGACTGAAACAGAATACGTGTCACCATCTGCAGCCCATTGAGCGGTATCACTAAAAGATAAATTCTAAAGCATTTCACCGCAAATTCATTGTACAGATCAGACTCTGAACCAAACAGCCGCACAATACTCATCGGTGTAAACTGGAAAATTAAAAATGCAAAAATCAAAAATATAGTAGAAACTGTCAGGACAATGCGAAATGTCTGCTTCACACGTTCCCGCTGGTTGCTGCCATAGTTATAACCAAAAATCGGCTGTACACCAGTGGACAGTCCCATCACAAATGCAGTTACAATCATATTTACCTTCATGACAATTCCAAGCGTTGTCAGCGGAATATCCGCACCATATATAGATTGACTTCCATAATGTACCAGCACATTGTTGGAAACGGCCATCACGATTACGATAGAAATCTGCGTGATAAAGCTGGAGGTACCCATGCTGCATATTCTTAACAACATTCTCCCGTCCAATGCAAAACAGGACGCATCCAACTTTACACTCTTGAATTTGCCAATGTAGGAAACACAGACAATGGCATTTAAAATCTGTCCAATAACAGTTGCCAGCGCTGCGCCTTTTACGCCCCAGTGAAACACGAAGATAAAAATAGGGTCAAGAATGATATTTGTAATACATCCGACTAAAAGTCCTACCATGCTGTATTTTGGGCTGCCGTCCGCACGGATGAGTCCCGACATACCAGAATCCAGCGTAAAGAACAGCACACCGCAGCAGATAATTCTTCCATACTCTAAAGCATACGGCATGTTGTCCGGTGTTGCTCCAAACAGCAGGCACAAAGGTTCCAGAAAAATATTAAACAGAACAGTCAGGACGATGCCAATGAGAAACAGTATTGTAATCGCATTTCCAACGCCTTTGGCTGCCGACTTCTTATCTCCTTCTCCAAGTTTCAGACTTAAATAGGAGGCAGCACCCTGGTCCATAAGCAATGCCAGCGCCATCACCAAAACAGTAATAGGCATGATAACACTGGTGGCGCCATTGCCGAGATACCCGACTCCCTGCCCGATAAAAATCTGGTCAACAATATTGTAAAGTGCGTTGACTACCTGTGAAATGACGCTGGGAACGCCGAAAGAGAAAATCAGTTTTCCTATTTTTTCCGTTCCCAGCGGGTTACTTATTTCAATTTCATTTTTTTCTGTCATAATAGACCTCCTTTTTCTTTATAGACCCTAATCAGGGGGTTTACAAATATCTTAAACTCTATTAGAATAATAGAGTCAAGCACCTGGAGGAAAAAAATGAAACAATATCTAACAATCAGTGAATTTGCCAAACTGAGGAATGTGAATCTCAATTCCATTCGCTATTATGAAAAACAGAACATATTAATTCCTGCATGGATAGACCCGCAGACCAAATATCGCTATTATCTGCCTGAACAGCTGGGACAGCTGGACATGATTCTTCTCTGCCTGAAACTCGGTATTCCACTGAAAGAACTGAAAAACTATATTGATGAACACGGAAAATTTGATGAAAAAGGACTCCTGCAGAAGGGAAAACAAATCCTGCAGGAACGTATTTTGGATATGCAGTCTGGTCTGGAAATCACCGAATTCAACCTAAACAGCATGGAGCAAAATTCCAAATACTGCAATGAGACAGGCATCTATACCCGTCAGATTGAGGAGCGCTATTTTATCGAAACGCCATTTCAAGGGAACTGGAATGATATCCTGCAGAAAGAACAGACAGTCATGGACCTGTTTCGCGACGCACAAAAACAAAATTTGACTCCTGTATTCCCAGCCGGCCTCCTGATTCACTGTGAAACCAACCCTGTATCATGCTCTTTTTACCTGCGCATTTTGCATCCATCAAAATCCAATGCAAACATCCTCCATATTCCGGAGGCATCCTTCTCCTGCCTGCAAATTGACCTGTCACCTCAGACCAATATCCAACAGGTATTGGAAGAACACTTCTCCAAGCGTGACTTGTCCATAGCTATAATTTCCAATATGATATTGGACAAATTCCATTTTAGCAGCAGGCACAGTGAAATACAGATACCCCTGTCTTCTCTGTAAACGGACATGCCGTTGATGCAGGCACCACCATGTATGAGAGTCCATTGCTTCATGTATTCGCGTTCTTCGCTCTAGTCATTGCTAGATAAGTGCCACTGGCGCTTGGAAACCCTTTCATAGCAAACAAGGATACTGCACTGCAGAGTTTCGATTCTTCTGCAATGCAGTATCCTTTTCTCTATCAGACGGACTTCATATTCATAATCAGCATCTGAAGTCGATTTTCAATATTGGCAAAGCTGACATCCGGATCATAATCCAGCGGAAGAATCTGCACATCCGGATACAGCTCCTTCAATCGCTTGGTCACGCCGCGCCCTACTACATGATTGGGCAGGCAGCCAAATGGCTGTAAAATGACAAAGGCTTTACAGCCCTCTTTCGCATGATGCAGAATTTCTCCAGGAATCAGAATGCCTTCTCCTGCATCAAAGGTATGATGAATGATGGAATCGCTCTCCTTAGCCAGTTCGGGAAGACGGCAGGCCCGCTTATATAGAGGGTGCCGCTTGGCAATGGAATCTGTCATGGCGTGCGCAGCCTCAAAAATCTCGTTTGCTGTGTGATACCATACTTTTTTATCAAGCGGTCTCTTCAAATGATATTCCCGAATCTGTGTATCCAGACAAAAATAGGTTTTCCGAATCACATCTGTCATGCGCGCTTCTATGATTTCAAATCCGTTGCGCTCCAGATACCGCTCAATCTCATGATTTGCGCCAGGATGGAAATTCAGCAGATACTCTCCCACAATCAGAACCTGGGGTTTTCTCACGCTCCGGTCATAGGCGACCTGATTCATCTCGTCAATCGCCCTCTCAAACCCTCTCTTTGCTCCCTGTATGCCATGGTTTTGCAGGCCATCGACAAGAGCATCCATCCCTCTCTCAAAGGCCTGCTCCGCACTTTCCTTCTCCAGCTCATATGGCCGGATTTTCCGAAGCAGCTCTTCTAGTACATCAATCATGGGCATGGCAAACGCAATCCGGAGGGCGGAGAGCAGATTCATCCGAAATCCAGGATGGAGATTGTGAGAATCGGCATCATCATTGGTGAGAATGGGGACATGGGCATAGCCAGCGTCGTCCAATGCCTTCCGCAGCAGCGCACTGTAGTGGGTCAGGCGGCAGTCTCCGATGTATTTTGCCATACCGATTGCCACCTTGGAGTCATCATACTTTCCGCTTCTTAGCGCAGCCAATGCCTCTCCGATTACAATCTGCGCCGGAAAGCAGATGTCATTATGTACATATTGTTTTCCCAGCCGGATTGCCTCCTCTCTTCCCACTTCAAGAGGCACTGCCCTGATATGCTGTGCATATAAAGCAGCCGACATAATCCGGCAGAAAGCATGGGAAGTGTTTGGAACCAGCACAATCTTCTCCTTCCGGCTTTTCTTCGTAAATTTAACCGGATATGGATCTTTTAATTCCCGCACTGCGCGCTCTTGTATCCGCTCCCTCTTCATAGATATGGTTTCTGTGAAGGAGCGCACCCGAATACGCAGTGGTCCCTGGATATCGCTCTCATCCATTTTCAGCACCAGAGGCGTCTTTTTGGAAATCTCCTTCATCAGACGGACAATCTCATCTGAGAGATAGGCATCGTGTCCGCATCCAAAGCTGACAATCTGAACATACTCCAGATTTGGGTTCTGCGCAGCCAGAATGGCAGAGGAAAGCATCCGTGCATGATAATTGTTTACAATATCCAGCCGACTCCTGCTCAAATCCACTGTTTCTGTACCAGGCAAGGAATCTACTGTCAGCACTGGAATTCCCAGTCTGGCAAAGAGTTCCGGAAGGTCATGGTTCACCAGGCTGTCACTCTGATATGGGCGCGCTGCAAGCACCACAGCATACGTTCCATCCTGTTTTACCTGGTCTAAAACCTTCTGTCCTTCTGCCCGCAGCGTCTGCTGAAACTGCTGCTGTGCCTCATCCGCAAACCGAATCGCTCCCTTTGTCTGCTCCTTTGAAATCTGAAATGTATCTTTCATATACTGCACCAGCTGCCGGTTTCTGTCTGTCTTCTCATACCAGTGAAACAGCGGAGCATCAAAGGGAATTCCCCATCGTTTCTGCGGGTTATCCGAATTGCGGATTACGATGGGATATCCCTTTACCACAGCGCACATGGATTCGCTGGTTTTTTCTGTATTTTCGGATGTCACAGTGGTAATGGAGGGCATAAAAATCCGGTCCACCTTTTTCTTTGCCAGGTTTCGGATATGCCCATGAACCAGCTTTGCCGGAAAGCAGACCGTATCCGAAGTCACGGCGGACAGTCCATCTTCATAGAGTTTTCGGGTGCTGGGGTCGGATATCACGACCGAAAACCCCAGTGCCCGCCAGAAAGTAGTCCAAAACGGCATGGTCTCCCAGTAGGAAAGCACTCTGGGAATACCGATTACAAGGGACTGGTTCTGGGCCTGCGGCTGAAACGGATAATCCTGAAACAGAAGTTTTTCCCGCAGCCGGAATAGATTCGGCGTCTGCTTTCTCTCCTTCTCCTTCGCCTGAAGCTCTTGACGCACACGCTCTTCTTTGGGATTTCCGAGAATCTCTCCACGCTCGCACCGGTTGTTGGTTACCCAGGAAGAACCGTCGGAAAAGGTGATAATCGTGCGCTTACAGTGATTGGCGCAGAATGGGCAGGGCGAATTTGCCTCCTGCGTGTAAGAAAAGCTATCCAGCTTTTCCAGGCCGATAAAGGTCTTCTCCCCCTTTTCGCGCAGAAAGCGCTCTTTGGCAATCAGGGCAGCGCCGATGGCGCCCATAATTCCCGGATAGGGAGCCCGAATCACTTCCCTTCCGGTATACTGCTCCATGGCGCGCAGCACGCCGTCGTTCTGAAATGTTCCGCCCTGCACTACAATCCTGTCCCCCAGGCTGTCCAGATTGGAAATTCGGATGACTTTTGTAAATACATTTTCAATGATAGACCGGCACAGACCTGCCATAATGTCTTCCGGCAATTTGCCATTCCGCTGCTCTGTGACGATACTGCTGTTCATAAATACGGTGCATCGGCTGCCCAGCGCTGCCGGATTTCGGGAGGAAAATGCAGCATCTGCAATCTTCTCCACAGGAATATGCAGGGAAGATGCAAAATTTTCTAAAAACGAACCGCAGCCGGAGGAACACGCCTCATTGACCACAATGTTGGTGATCACTCCGTGGTCGAGCCAGATAGCCTTCATGTCCTGGCCGCCGATGTCCAAAATAAATGTCGCATCTTTTACATATTTTTCTGTCGCCCTGGCATGTGCGACCGTTTCTACCACATGGCACTCTGTATGAAATGCTTTGTGAAACAACAGCTCACCGTATCCGGTCGCCCCCGCAGCAATCACCTCAAGAGATGCCCCTGCCTGCCGATAGCGCTCTCGGATATCAACCAGCGCTCTGCTGGCGACAATCAGCGGATCGCCTTCATTTGGCCCATAAAATGTCTCCAGCAGCTGCTCCTCCTCATCCATAAGAACAAATTTTGTGGTGGTACTTCCGGAATCTATGCCAAGATATGCCCGAACGGCTTGTCCAGGCTGCGGCTGTCTCTTTTTAATAGAAGCTAATCTGTGTTTCTTTCGGTATGTTTCACATGCCTCCTCAGAGTCAAAGAAGGGCCGTGCACAGTTCTCCCCGTCCTCCTTGTGCGCCTGCTTCCTCACAGAGTCTTCTCTGAGATATTTTTGAAGTTCCTCTGCGAAAAAGACCTCCTTTTGGTCTGCAAATAGGCTCTCCAAAGAAAGCGCCGCCCCATAAGCTACCATGAGTTCCGGACGTTCTGGTACTACCATGTCCTCAGGAGACAAAGCAAGACGCTCTGCAAACACCCGCACCAGGGTCGGCTGAAAGGTCAAAGGACCGCCCTCAAACACTACTGGCTTTTCTATCTCCAAGCCCTGTGCCAGACCGCCAATGGTCTGTTTTGCAATGGCATGAAGAGCCGAGAGCGCCAAATCCTGCTTTGCAATTCCTTGATTTAAGAGGGGCTGAATATCGGTTTTTGCGTACACGCCGCATCTTCCTGAAATATCATAGACACACGTTCCCGCCGATGCCAGCTTATCGAATTCTTCCACCGGAACCTTTAAAATCGAAGCGATTTCATCAATAAATGCTCCCGTTCCTCCAGCACAGCTTCCATTCATCCGCATGTCCGACACATTCCAAGTTCCATTTTTCGGATCCGGCTTAAAAAAAATCATCTTTGCGTCCTGCCCGCCAAGCTCAATGGCAGTGCGAACGCCTGGATATCGTTTCCGCAGCGCAATGGAATTGGCTACCACCTCTTGAATGTAAGGAACATGCAAAAATTCTGCGATTCGACTGGCTCCAGAACCAGTAAGGCAGAGCCGCATCCGTTTTTTAGGAAACTGCTCTGCCAAACGTTTCATGGCATGCGCAACGCTTTCCAGCTGGGATGCATTGTGCCTTTCGTAATTGTCAAATAAAATTTCTCCTGATGTTTTCCCCACTGCGGTAATTTTTGTGGTTGTCGAACCGACATCCACCCCCACGAGCAGCATATTGTCTTCTTGTACTTTCTTGTCTGTCATCATTTGCAAAAACCTCATTCTGTCACTTTACCTGTTCTAAAACTACCTGTTATTACCTATGGATTGTTCTATCATCTGCCTCTATAAGCGTTCTGTAAGCTGCTAAAATCTGCATAGATTTTATAAACGGTTTCTATCAGAACATAAGAAAGAGGGCTAAACACTGTGATGTGTAAAAGCCCTTTTTCTGATTCTTCCAGTCTTCTCATGTATCTAAAACGGACATTTGGAATACCTACGGGGCATACTGTACCCATAAGCCATACTATCCATTTTTCTATTTTGCATGAACATTCTGGCGCATTTGTTTCAATTCTCGCTTATTCGTTGAATTTGTTCTATTTATACTATAATGCATATAATGACTTCTGTCAAGAACTGTATGCTCGCTCACGCTATCTGTTCGTTTTACCACTTCTTTCTCTTGTCACTCAAAGGCTCCTTCCTTTATAGACGGTAAGTTTTCGTACAGACCCTTTTTGTGACATTTCATGACATCCTGCCTAAATCCGCTATATCAAGTATCCTGGCAGACATTGTATACAGGATTGCAGCAACTCGTCCGTTTTCTTTACAATCTGTTGGATATCTTCACGTGACACATTGTCATAGTGAATACCACAGCACACGACAACCGGCTGCCTAAACAGGGAGGAGAGCGCAGACGCCCACGTTTCGCTGACAAGACCGTCCCTGTGAGTGGGATATTGAATGGTATGTGTCTCTTCCTTTGGAACAGCCCGACTGATTGCTCCCACATGCGTCCGGCAGCCTCCAGTCAGTAAAATATGCAATCCGTCGTCAAGGATGGAGACGGAAGCTTCTATGGGATACCCGAGCCATTCCGTCCTTACTTTAAACTCATTCATATGCATCCCTCCCATCTCCTAAAGTTCTCCCCTTCGATGTCAAACCGGTCCAAAACTTTTCCCGCAATATGGCGAGTGCAGTCTTCCACTGTCTGCGGATGATTGTAATACGTCAGCATAGGCGGGAGAATTTCCGCCCCCATCTGGCTTAACTCCAACATGTTCCGCAGATGAATGGTACTGAGCGGACATTCCCGCGTCACCAGCACCAGCCTCCGGCGCTCTTTCAAAGTGACATCCGCAGCTCGCAAAAGTAGATTGTCACTGTACCCACAGCAGATACCTGCCACAGTTTTCATGCTGCATGGCACCACAATCATTCCCATCGTCTTAAATGTGCCGCTCGCAGGAGCCGCCCCAATGTCTGTATTGTGATACACGACATCTGCGAGGACAGATAAGTCAGCGACCGTAAACTCTGTCTCTTGGGGCAGTGTGATTTCTGCACCCCTGGTATAGACCAGATGCGTCTCTATATCAGAACATGTTTTCAGCTGACGCAAGATTTCCAGTGCGATCGGCATACCGCTGCCGCCGCTGATTCCCACTATCAGTCTCCGTTTCATATCACAATCTCTCTGTAAATCAAAACTCTAACTCTGCCGCCCACTTCTCCTTATCAATCTCCAGAAACTGCGATCTCTCAAACTCCTGTTTCAAGCTGTAAGGAACGGTACAGTCAAAAATGGCTTTGCATGCGATTCCATGCTCACGGATAGACGGGTCCATAGCATTGTCATTGGACGGGTCCAACACATGACAGTGACATCCAGGAATCGCAATGACATCCACATCTGCCTGGAAACGGGTCGTCATCGCCCACATGACATCACTCATATCAAAAATATCAACGTCCTCATCTACTAGAAATACATGTTTCAGCTCAGAGAATGCGGAGAATGCCAGCATCGCCGCGTTGCGCTGGCGTCCTTCATCATTCCTGGAGCTTTTCTTAAACTGAAGGATGGCTACAAATTTGCCGCCTCCACAGGGAGCTGCATGCACATTCAGCAAACGGCCTGGGATTGCACGTTCTACCATGGAAATGATAGAGGCTTCTGTCGGAATACCTGCCATAGATACATGCTCATGGGATGGGCCGATACAAGACTGCATGATTGGATTTTTACGATGTGTCACTGCAGTAATCTTGATTACTGGCAATGCAGGTTTTGCCTCTCCTGTATACCCTGGAAATTCTGGCATTGCTTTTCCTGTATCAGAATGAATGTCCTCACGGATGGTCTTATCATGCAGCAGGTAGCCTTCCAGCACAAACTCTGCATTGGCAATACACTTTTCCGAAATCGTCACACAGTCGGCCAGCTCTACCGGCTCATTGCGCAGCGCACCTGCAATCTGAAGTTCGTTGTAACCAAGCGGAGTCGTCGGCGCCTCAAAGCCTGCGCACATATACACTGCCGGATCTAGGCCAATCGAAATAGAAATCGGCATATCTCTCTCAAGTGCACAATATTTTTCAAAAAAAGCACCCAGATGACGGGAACCTGGAGTAATCCACATGCCCAGCTCATCTCTGGACTCGATACAGAGACGGTGAATCGTTACATCACTGGTTCCATTTTCCGGATCGGTACCCATGCAAAGTCCCATGGTGATATATGGACCCGCATCCTCCGGCGTATTGGTCGGTGCCGGAACCAGAGTGCGAAGGTCAAAATCTGGATCGGTTGCCAGATGCACCACTTCCTGGCAGTCAATATGCTTTCCTTCCGGAATCTGTATAGGAGGGATGGTATGCTTTAGCTTCTCTCCCATATATTTTCCGAGAAATTCCGGTTCAGTATTCAGAAGAGCCGCCACTCTTTTGCGGCTGGATAAAAGGCCAATCGCAACACGGGCATCTGGGAATCCTTTTACATGGTTAAACAGCATGGCCGGACCTTCTTTGGTTGGGCGGGCAACCGTCCCGCCGGCTCCAACATGGCGGTAAACCCCCGACACCTCAGCATTTGGGTCTACTTCTGTGTCTGTAGTCAGCAACTGACCAGGAATCGTCTCCAAAAATTCCAGTGCGGAACGCAGATCATGTACTTTTATCATAACAAACTCTCCTTTTACTTTGCTGCACGCAGCAGAACTGCGCCAGTTTCTACATTGCCGGTAACTTCCAGTTTTACTTCGGCATAGTCACTGCCATTGGTCAGTAAGACTGCAGTAGTGGATGGATGTCCTGCTGCCCTGATATCGTCAAAGCTGAATGTCAGCAGCAGTTCGCCTTTGTGCACCTTCTGCCCCTGTTTTACTTTCACATCAAATCCCTTGCCGCCCATATCGACTGTGTCAAGCCCCACATGGATCATCAATTCCATGCCGTCAGGACTGCTGATTCCAACCGCATGCTTTGTGTCAGCGACAAAACTAATCTCCCCATGAAACGGAGCATATACAGCCCCTTCGGATGGCTCAATGCCGCATCCAGGTCCCAGAATTCCCTGGCTGAAAACAGGATCCGGAATATCCCCAAGCGGCATTGCCTTTCCAGAAAGAGGCGCATAAACGGTCAGCGGCTCACAGGCAGAACTGTTCTCTGTTCCTGTTTTCTTTCCCTTTGTCTCTTTTTTTGCAAATATTTTATCAAATAACCCCATAGCCATTCTCCTAACTTTGTAACCATTCTCTTGACTTTTAAACTGTGCATACATCTGTATCACAGTTCCATTTATTTATAAAACTTGTATGTATCTATTAAGCTCATACTTGGCTCATCTGCAAAGCTCGTCAATCCACGCAAACAGCTCGTCCAAATCATAATCGCCGCTGTGCGGAAGTCCCCATGGCAGGAAGAAATCCACATTACAGCCCTGATTCTGCAGCATGACTGCCAGAATGGTCGGAATTGCCAACGACGTATCACGGTCAAACGTGCCATGGCGAATACGCCAATGCTTTGCGGTATCTGCTTTTCCAATATATTCGACCGGATTCAGAAGTTTTATCACTTTTTTATCTGCCATCTCGCCGTTTTCTTCGCTGTGTGCTCTGGCAAATTCTGTAAAATGTTTTCCATCGACCGTCTCTGTTCCAAACTCCTCATTTTCCGGACTTTTTAAATCCAGTGCATCAAACGCAGGCGTTGCTTTCATGCGGGTAATCGTCTGTACATAGGCATCCCAGTCGAGAGCAGCCGCTCTTCCATTCTCTATGGTCAGACTGGACTGCTGCTCAATCCTGGTGTTTGCCGCTGCAAGCCAGCTAAGATGTGTCGCTGTGTCATGAGTATCCAGTTCTTTCTGCATGGATTTCAGAACCTGTGCACATACATACTCTTTAAAGCTGCCGTTGCCTTCTGTGTCCAGAGTCAGTTTTGTTCCATCCGAATTCATCAGGCCCAGGCTATTGACATAGTCCGGAAACAGTTTTTTTAGTTCTATGGACAATTCTGCCTGTTTTGGTGTCATCTCACCATCAAAAGGAACTCTCTCCACTCCATGCGCGGTCTTTCTGTGTACCGTTCGATAAAAATGATTCTGTCCGCAAAACTGCCACTCGTAGGCCATATCTGCATGCTCCAGATTATGAATCGGGCAATAGCAACTGGCTGCAAACACATCATCCCGCTCCTTTGCCGCCCCGATGGCTTCTAGGTATGGCTCATAATCGGCACTGTTGCCAGATGCACCGACCATGGCAGAAAGCGCACCGCCGGCGCTGGTGCCATTTGTGATAATCTTCTCTGTATCGCCAGGTATCCGTTCTTTGTTGCACCGCAAATAACGAATCGCTGCCTTCATATCTACAATCAGGGCCGGTGCCCGCCCTACCATGCGTCCTGTGCTGCTTCCGATGAAATCTGCTTTCGTGCCCTCAAAAAACTCGGTGCTGACTTTTCCGGAAGTACGTCCGCGAACTCCGGCGCTGACTGCCACATATCCATGTTTCAATGCTTCAAAAATACTGTTTGGCCGTCCATACCGGTCTACTCCCGGCGTATCTGCAGGCCCTGGCATATATCCTCCCACTGTATTCGGCATGAAAATCGGCGCAGATTTTAAATCGTAACCATTTATAGTTCCACCCTGGTAATAGATTTCTGGCACAAAAATGTTCATTTTCTGAACTGCATCCAAAGGTTTCTCACAATATTCCAAATTTTCATACGCGCGATAGACAATATTCTGGTTCTCAAGGGAACAGGTACGGACAACATACTGTGTTTCATCAAACTGTAATATTTTCCCGCTGCTTTTCATTCTGTTCTCTATACTCCTTCCTTTACCAATATTCCAAAAGGACAGACACATGGCATTCTCTGTAAAACTTCTATATACATGAAAAACTGCTTCTGTGTCTGCCCACCGTACTTGTTATATGTATTTTACGCACATAAATCTGTTTGTTATGTATGGCTTATTCCTTCCATTTCTTATCCGAACAAACGCTTACCTGATGCAGCGGCTTGCTTCCTCATCATTCCACATAGCGATGGTAGCAATCATAGTGCAGATACCTGCAATGCCTACGCCGACACAGTACTTCACAACATCGCTCATGCCGCCGTTCGGATTTACATAGTTGAAGATGCCAAACAGACCGCTTCCACCAAACATATACATCTTTGTTCCAAGGATACCAAGAATCGCACCTCCCAGGCAGCCGCCTATGATATTCAGAGCAAACAACTTCTTGATAGGAATCAGTATGGAGTACATCAACGGTTCACCAACACCACAGATCTGGGAGATGGTGGACGGCACTGCCAGGTCCATAACCTTTTGATTCTTACGCGCTGCGATGCAGATTGCAATACCCTGGAACATACCGATCATTGGTCCAATTCCGCCGCATGCCATCATGATATCATATCCCTGAATGGCAATGGTAGAAAGTGCAAGGGAAATAATTACCCAGTGTAATCCAAAAAGTACCAGCACACCAAATCCGCCGCCGAGGATTGCACCTGCAATAATTCCGCCAACAACCGGAACCTCATACAGCGCATTGATTACCAGACTGATAACACCACAAATTACCATCGAGACAGGGCCGATTACGATGTATGTGAGCACAACTGTCACAATCAGGGTGATAAGCGGAGTCAGAACTGCGCGCAGCAATTCATGAATGTGGTTCTTACACCATTTTTCAATCTTGGATGCCGCATAAACAGCCAGAATAATCGGAATCACGCTGGAGGTATAACCGGCTCCTGGCATAATAATCGGAATTCCGAAGAAAGTATTGTAATAACTCATCTCAAATGCAGTCCCTGCAAAAATAGTTCCTGCAATTTCCATTGTGGAACCGATATTCACCATAGCTGGATACACCAAAGCACAGCCGACTGCTGCCCCGATAAACTCACTGCACTTGAATTTTCTTGCAGCTGTGAAACCAAGAAGAATCGGAAGGAAATAGAAGAATCCATCTCCCAGCGCATACAGAAGCATATATACGCCGCTGTCCGTCCCTACAATTCCAAGAGTCGCAAGCAGGGAGATTACTCCCTTAGTGATACCGGCTGCTGTCAGAACTCCAAGAGTCGGTGCCAAAATACCGGAGATGGTATTCATCAATGTGTTGAATGTACCTTTACTGGTCTCCTCTTCTGCAGCAACTGATGTACCAGTTCCAATATTGTACATTTCACAGATGGTCTCATAATAGGAATTCACTTTCGCCCCAATTACTACCTGATACTGCCCGCCTGCCTGTACAACCTTCAAAACCCCTCTGGTAGTTTCCAGTTTTGCCGTATCTGCTTTGCTTTCATCCTTCAAGGTAAATCGAAGCCTTGTCACACAATGCGTCAAACTGTTAATGTTTCCTTTGCCCCCTACAAGATCAACGATCTCTTTGCAGACATCTTCGTATTTGCTTGCCATAATATTTCCTCTCTATCCGCCATGCGAATTGTTGTGTTTTTGAATAGTTTATACATTTTCTCGATGCATCTTTTGTATAATATATTTATACATCACTTTTTTGTCTTTGTCAAGAATGAATTAAATATTTATTTTAGATTTATTTAAATTTTTATTTTAAAATTTTAATATATTTTTTATGTCCTTTGAAACACCTTTATATTGCATTTTTTCTACAGATAGCTTACAATATTTTTCAAAATATAGTGGTGCCTGCGCCAGCAGGCATATCCGTTCATAGAAGGTGGTAAACACATGAACCCTTTCCAATTAATGGAACTGCATAAAGACCAATTTACACCCAACGATTTACTGATTTATGAAACCATTATGAAAAATCCAGCTTCCATTGTGCGCATGACAACCAGCAATCTGGCAGAAGCATGCGGAGTCTCGCAGCCTGCTCTCTCCCGCTTTGTCAAAGGGCTTGGATACACCAGATATCTGGATTTCCGCACGGATCTTTCTACATGGCTGGCACAGCAGACGGATCTGGAGGCCTCCAGCAGCCATCATCTGGGGTATTTTCATACATTATATCAGGTATTAGATGAGACAGAAAAACTGCTGACACATGAGTACATGGAGGAACTCGCTGCATATATCAACAGCTTCGGCCATGTCTATGCAACTGGCACAGGCAAAAGCTTCCATCCGGCAGAACTTCTTGAAATCTTGTCCCGAAAACATAAAAAAGCCATTTATGCCCTGCGGCAGGATTATATCAATGAGCTGGGAGACTTTATGGAAAATAATGATCTTTTGATTGTTTTTTCTGTAAGCGGCCGATACTCTATCATGAAAGAAGCTGCCAATGCAAATGGCAAGTTACTGCTGGTCACTGCAAATCCACTGCATGAGTACAGGGAAAGCGTTGACCGCACTGTCCTGCTGCCGTATGTCATGCCGGACCCCGAGACCAGCTCCATCTCCCCTGTTTTATTTGATATTTTTACGGAACTTTTAGTGTCCTATCTGGTTCCTTAAAAATCCAGAAGTGCTTCCTGAATATGAATAGACTTATGAATAGACTGAAGAAAGGCCACTAAAAAAACGAATGTTTTTTAGTGGCCTTCTGATGATTTATCTTTTCTTCTGCTTTTTATTTTATTTTTCTTACCAGTTCTTTTTCTCTTTCGCACTGTCATGTTTTGTCTTCCGCTCTTCCACCATCTTCACAAACCATTCTACCATGTTCGGATCATAATGGGAGAAGAAAGAACTCGTTTCTGTGTTCAGAGCAGCAATTTTCTGCATATCGTCCTCTGACAAAGCGAAATGAAACACGTCAAAGTTCTGTTCGATTCTCTCCTTGTGGGTGGATTTTGGAAGAATTACCACGCCTCAATCTGAACCCCATATTTGTCCATCCACTGCTTTGCCACAGTCTGCTGATTGAGAACATGCGTCTCCACTTCTTTTCCTGTTTTCTTTTTTCTGGCCTTGTTTTATCCCTTCTACTCTGTTCTTATTATAAAAAAATCGAACTTTCTGGAAGTCTCTATTGGTTATGCACTATTAACCTTTGGGCTTGTACTCTTTCGCAGAAAATTTTTTGAAAATAACGCGCAGTCCACACTTTCTGGGTTATCTGTGAGCTTTTTTAAGGTTCCATTTTTGTTTATGAAAAATGAATTCGTAATACAAGAGCCGGACATTTCTGCCCGACTCCCCCGCTTTCCTTATTTAATTCCC
The DNA here is from genome assembly GCA_030524675.1 of bacterium. Taxonomy (GTDB): domain Bacteria; phylum Bacillota; class Clostridia; order Lachnospirales; family Lachnospiraceae; genus CAJMNU01. The sequence goes on along the minus strand of JAUNGE010000028.1, from coordinate 4,192 downwards.
TTACACAGAGGGATCAGGCACATCAATACCAGAATCCCGATCAGTCCGATCACAATTCCCAGAATCATCTGGTTCCATACCATGCTGATACACATTCCCACACCCAGCGCCAATGCGCCGATGATTCCGATCACTACGGTCAGAACTGCTTTTCCGGTAATCTGAATCGGGGCTTTATTCTCCATCTTTCTCCAGACAAACACCGTAATCAAAGCGAATACAAGACCGACGCAGCCTACGACCACTCCGGGCCGGAATGCGTTCCACTCCTCAATCATTGCCATACACATTCCCAGTGCGAAGAAAACACAGCTGATCGTTCCCAACACCATTGCTACAAAGCTACTTTTTTTCATTTCATTCATCCTCCTGATTGTCGTCCGGCGTTTCCTCGTCATCCACTTTTTCAAGAAACGTTTCTACAAAGCTGTCCTCAATCTTTTTATAACTTCCCACCACCGCATCTTCAATCTTCTGGTATGCTGCCGTAGCTTTCTTAGCCATTCCGCCTGTTTTCAAAGAATAGCCGGACGGATTGTTTTCATCCTTTTCCAGAAACTTCTCTGTAAATTTTTCTTCTACTGTTTTCGCCGCATTTACGACCGTTTCCCCGACCTTCCCGGTTTTTAACTTATAGGTACTCATAACCTTCATCCTTTCTTCATAAACCTGTGTTGTTCTTCAGTACATCTCCGTACGCACGTTTCTGCTTTTTACTTGTTCTTCTTCACAATCGCCGCAGCAACACCGATAGCGACTGCTACAACCGCTACAACTACAATTTTAACCATTCTCACGTCCTCCTTTCCTAGTATGCGCTTTTTAGCATATCGAGGTGTACCCTTGTGGTATTTCCTTTCTCTGCGCTGTCTCCCAGCGCATCCAGGTATGCCCTTGTGGTATCTCCGTTTCGATAACTGTATCATACACTTTCAATATTTGCGTTTTATTTCCATTCTGTTTGCAAAATATTAATTATCATTTTTTATTCCAATTTGTTTGCATTCCATTAAAAAAACTCCCGACAGGATTTCATGTCCCTGCAAGGAGCTTTTTTCTCTCTCTATTACAATAGGGAATGTCCCTTTTCACAGACTGCGTCGATCTCATCCAATTTCTGCTCGATGAGCGGTGTCAGTTCTTCCGTTTTTTTCTTTTTGATTCTCCGGTAAATAAAATATGGAAGAATCCAGCCGATAAAACCCGGCACTGCCAGTACGATACACAGCCAGATGACCGGAGGCTCATGGGTGACGGCAAAGGTGGAGCCTGCCATAAACGCTGTCCCGATAACGCCGACGACCAGGGACCACATGGTTGCCGACGAAGTTTTTTCTTTTTCCAGCATCCCCAATTCCCGGATACAGCCCTCAAAATTTCTCTGAAGTCTGGTCAGTTCCACTTTATTGATAATCTTCCGGTCACGCTTTAAACGAATGGTCACATGATTCCCAGGCTGATATGGATTTTTCCGCTCCTCCGGTTCTTCCGCCAGCGTCCAGCCGAAATTCTCATAACCGTCCAGATACATGGGTACATTCTCCGCTTCTATGGTGATTTCCTTATATTCATAGCCCACATAGGACTTTTTGTTCTGTTCTTCCTGCATCTTGCCACTTCCTTGTCTCATTCTTCAAGCTCCGGTTTGAAACTGTCCTCATCTCTTTCCTGCGGTTTTTGCAGCCGGACGGTAAACGCCGAGCCTTTTCCCGCCTGACTTTCTACAAAAATATGTCCGTCTGAAAGTTCCAGAATCCGCTTCACCAGCGCAAGCCCCAGACCGTTCCCCTCTGTGGAATGGGATGTATCTCCCTGGTAAAACTTATCAAAAATATGCCGCTTTACCTCATCGCTCATCCCGCAGCCGGTGTCGGAAACCGTCACGGTAATGCCTGTCTCCTCACAACGCTCTATAAGCGTAACCGTTCCGCCCGCAGGCGTAAATTTGACCGCATTGGACAAAAGATTCGTCCATACCAGTTCCATAAGCCCCTGATCGGCTTCTATGGTTCTTCTTTCTTCCATATCAACTTCAAACTCCAGCCCTTTCTTTTCCCAGACATCTTCAAACTGCAGCGCACAGTCGCAGAGCTGGGCGCATAGATCATACCGCTTCGGTACTGGTTTGATCGCCTGCTTTTCCAGCTTATTGAGCTTGAGCATATTCATAATCAGATTGGAGAGACGTTTTGTAGCATGGAGAATATTTTTCGTGTATTCCTGCCGCCTTTCCTCCGTAAGATTCGGAAGCTGGAGAAGTTCCGCGTTATTCTGAATCACCGCAAGGGGCGTTTTGATTTCATGAGACACGTTGGAAAAAAAATCTGTTTTCAGTGTCTCGATACTTCCCAGTTCTTCCACCATTTTGTTGAAATCCGTAAACAATACGTCCAAATGCGTGGACTTATCCGCTGTGTGATGAGGCGACAGATACACAGAAAAGTCCCCTGATGCCACACGCCGGGCCGCCTCCGAAAACTCCTCCACTGGTTTCTGATAATGGCGGGTAATCTGGTATCTCGTCCACAAAGTAAATACGACTGCCGCCAGAAGCCATATGACGAAAATCGCAATCTGACTGTGCAGCGGGATGCTTTGATAATCTATCGCATTTCCTATAATGTGCATCTGTACCGTCGTAAACAAGCCGAATACCACAAATGTTACCAAAAACATGGAAACCGGAAACAGCTTTCTCTTTACCCGATTATCCTGAAATTCTTCTCTTTTCTCCATCACAGCACCGCCTTATACCCAAGACCGCGTACAGTTTTAATCTCAAAACCATCGCAGGCGGAGCATTTATCCCGCAGTTTTGTAATATACACGTCCACTGCCCGCAGACTGGTATCCGTGTCCACGCCCCAGAATTCATCCATAAGCTGCGCCCTAGAAAATGTTTTATTGGGATAGGACAGCAGCTTATAAAGGATATTAAATTCTCTTGTTGTCACCGGAATTTCCTCTCCGCCAATCACCGCCGTCATGGCGTCCGCATCCAGACAGAGATTCCCGATTTCCAACTTTCTGTCCATCTCGATATTGGCCCGTCTTAAGAGCGCCCTGACACGGAGCAAAAGTTCCCCAAGTTCAATGGGCTTTACCATATAATCGTCGATTCCAAGCTGAAACCCTTTCTGCTTTGACGGCAGATCATCCTTTGCCGACATGAACAAAATGGGGATATGCTTATTCACCCGCCTTACGCTCTCCGCAAATTCAAACCCATCCACCTCCGGCATCATAATATCCGAAATAATCAGGTCATACAGATTGTTATACAGTTCCTCATAGGCGGCATTGGCCAAAAGGCAGCCCTTTGCCTGAAAACCGCTGTCGTTTAAATAGGTGCATACGGTCTGGTTTAACCGGATGTCATCCTCCACCACAAGAATCTTAATCATAGTGTTCCCTCCCGTTTGATAATTCTGATCTGCCCGGTAGTCCTCGCAATAATAATGACTGCCATTGCCAGCACAATGACGCTTACCCCCGTTCCCGTGGCGGCGGTCATTCTCTGCCGCCACAGTTCATCACGAGCCTCTCCAAACTGCGTCAGCATCGCCGTCTCCAAAGACAGCATGGATACCAGCGCCGCTGTCAGTCCAATCACCTTAATCACAGAAATAGCAGGCCTTTCGTGATTCCGAAATTTGATCACGTTTATGACTGCGATAATGACCGCATAAAAAGCGTATAATGCCATTACATAAATCAGCATACCCGGATAGACAAATCCACTGTTCTTTCTTACCACAAGGATAATCAGGCCAGAAAGCGCCCAATCCAGCAGAAGCAGCACAATTCCGCACAGGCGGCAAATCCGAAGCTCCGAGATACGGTCTTTCTTTTTCCGGCTTCTGCCCCGGATATGGGACAGCAGGAAAAAGCGCATCAACGCCAGCAGGATATAGTAAACCGCCAGCGTTCCAAACCAGACCGAATGATACCGGATGCCGGAAAACAGCTTGATCCCCGCATACAGAAAATTGATGAAAAGCCCTGGATACAGAGACACTTCCGCCCGGAACGTAGTTTCCTTCAGATACCGCTCTGCCACCGGAATCTCCAGGAGCCGTTTCATAAACGGATGCCCGAACAAATCATCCCGTATCCATTTTACCATATTCATCATGCCCGTAACAGAGATAATCAACGCATATCCTGACAGTATATACGAACACACAGAAAG
>JAUNGE010000027.1 GCA_030524675.1 bacterium | reverse complement strand
GTAGGATATTTGAGAGGAGCTGTCCTTAGTACGAGAGGACCGGGATGGACGGACCGCTGGTGAATCTGTTAGGAATCAATCCTATGGCAGAGTAGCCAAGTCTGGAAGGGATAAACGCTGAAGGCATCTAAGCGTGAAGCCCCCCTCAAGATGAGATATCCCATTCGAAAGAAGTAAGACCCCTTGAAGACGACGAGGTAGATAGGGCAGAGGTGGAAGTGCAGTAATGTACGGAGCTGACTGTTACTAATCGGTCGAGGGCTTGACCAGAAGGTTTTGGTTAGGTGTTGGAGAAGGAAGAAGAAGGAATCGGATGAAATTCAATGTGCGGTTTTGAGGGTATGGAAAGATACCTGATAATCCTCGATAGCTCAGTCGGTAGAGCGCTCGGCTGTTAACCGAGTTGTCGTAGGTTCGAGTCCTACTCGGGGAGTTTTGTCATATCTAGGAAAAGGGAATCGTGGAAGAAGCGAGAGGGTATGGCGTAAGAGCAGAAGGCTCCGTGGTCAAGCGGTTAAGACATCGCCCTTTCACGGCGGTAACACGGGTTCAATTCCCGTCGGAGTCATTTATAAAAAATAAAGGCAATACAATATGGCGACGTAGCCAAGTGGTAAGGCGCGGGTCTGCAACACCCTTATCACCGGTTCAAATCCGGTCGTCGCCTCTTCAAAGAATCACAGAAATGTGGTTCTTTTTTTTGTGCGAAAAATCGTATTTTACAAGGGTTTCAGGGTTTTGCCTTGTTTTTTATATAAAAAACAAATATAATGGAGCCATATTGTTTCTGTATACGTATATGTCTTTGCTGGACAAGAACACCAAAATTAAAAAGAGTAACAAAATCAATAGGATCGACAAGAACAACAGGATGAAAACAACTGAGTTGGAAGAGGGTCGGTGACACGGAGGGGATATATGAAAAAGAAAAAGTATACTTTGCTGGGCTACATGTTGGAAAAAAAGCAGATGTTTCTGCTGTTTTTGGTCTTTACGATTTTGCTTGCGGTGGTAGCGCCGTTGAAATCGTATATTATGCAGTGGCTGATTGATGCGCCGGATAAAGAAGCAGCAATGTTGTTTTTGGGTAAAGGTATCGGGATTGTTTTGCTGAGTCATATTCTGGAATGGTTCAGCAGAATGTCATTCACAAAGATAGCCTGTAAGAACTGTGAGCAGGTTCGAAATCAGATTATACTCAAACAGACGGAGAAGAGCATGAAAACCTGCCTGTCGGAAAACAGTGGTGATATTCTTTCCTGTCTTACCAATGATATGAGAGTTATCTATGATGAGTACTATATGAGTATTTTCAATATTCTCATGTGGGGAAGCATGATGCTGGTTGCACTAGGGATGATAGCTTCTATCTCTCCGGTGTTGTTTGTGGTTTCGCTGATTTTGGGCTCGGCACCGCTGATTGTGCCTAAAATCATGGCGCGCAAGATGGGAAAACTGAGGGAACAGTATTCTCGAATCATTGCGGAATATACAGCAAAGGTAAGTGAATTGTTAAAAGGGTTTGAAGTGCTGTTGGTTTCGGGCGCACTTCCATATTTTACAGAAAATCATAAAAAGGAAGCATCTGCAGTGCAGGAAGGAGAGTATCGAACGCAGCGCATGTTAAATATTTCAATGGTGGTGTCCTCGCTTATCTCTTGGATTCCTAATATTATGACGCTTCTGTTTGGTGTTCTTCTGGTGTACGATGGAAAGTTGACGATGGGATATCTGGTTACTGCTCACACGCTGTCAAATTTTGTTATCTCTCCTGGCAGAATGGTTTCCGATGCCTATGCAAAGTTGAAAGCTTCGAGAAGAATTAAAGAAAAACTGGAAGATATCATGAATCGGGAAGAAGAAACCGTGGAAGATAGGGAAATTGACTGTGCAGATAGTATTTCCATTCAGCATTTGACATTTACGTATCCGCAGGCGCAGGCGCCAGCTTTAAAAGACATCAATATGGTATTTCATAAGAATGAAAAGACGGCGCTCGTCGGAGGCAGCGGAAGCGGAAAATCGACAATTGCGAAGATACTCTGTAAATATTTTGATTCGTATAGTGGCAATGTGCAAGTGGACGGGTGCGAGGTGAGAAGGATTAAGCGGGATCATTATTATCAGAGAGTGATGATGATTCCGCAGACTCCATATTTATTTTCTGACAGTATCTATAACAATATCTGTCTGTATCAGAAGTATGACGCAAAAGAGGTGGAAAAGGCCATTTGTCTGGCAGGACTGTCGGAATTTATGCAGAAACAGCCGGAAGGGTGGAATACGGTTCTCGCGGAAGGAGGAAGAAATCTTTCTGGAGGTCAGGCACAGAGAATTGCGATTGCGAGAGCAATTCTGCGTCATTGTGACTTTTTGATTGTGGATGAGGCGACATCGAGTTTGGATGTTAAAACAACACATGAGATTATGGAGAATTTGCTGGATATTGACTGCTCGATGATTATTATTACACATGATATTTTGGGAAGTTATATGGAAAAATTTGATACGGTCTGCTATCTGGAACAGGGTGAATTAAAAGAGAAAGGAACCTTCAAAGAATTGATAGAGAGAAATGCCGGATTCAGTGCCATGTATCATCACAGCGCATGAAATATAGCTTAGGACGTATGCAAAAAAGAAGCAGCATGAGAGAAGAGGAACATGATTATGAGATACCATACATTAGATAACCTGCGTGCCCTGAATTTAATCAGCATGATAGCATATCATTTTTCGTGGGATATGGTCTATCTGTTTGGAGCAGATTGGCAGTGGTATAGGAGTGAGGCGGCTTACATATGGCAGCAGAGCATTTGCTGGATTTTTATTCTGCTGTCCGGTTTCTGCTGGTCGATGGGCCACAGAAAATGGAGAAGGGGGCTGGAAGTGTTTGGGGGAGGACTCTGCATTACAGCAGTGACGCTTCTGTTTATGCCGGATGAGAGGGTTTTATTTGGTGTCCTGACCTGCCTGGGGTCTTGTATGCTGCTCATGATTCCGGCCGAGAAATTGTTGAAAAAAGTACCTGCGGGAGTTGGACTCTTGGCGGCTTTCGGACTGTTTTTGGTCTTTCGGAACGTCAATGAAGGATATCTGGGATTTGAGAGAATGTATATTTGCAGGCTGCCGCAGGAATGGTATCGGACTTTGGGAACTGCTTATCTGGGATTTCCGGCGGCGGGTTTTTATTCCACAGATTATTTTTCTCTGCTTCCTTGGATTTTCCTGTTTGCAGCGGGATATTTTCTGTATCGCATAGGAAATGAGAGCGGAAAGATAAGCCGTCTGCAGGGAAAGCGGGTTCTGTGGATGGAATGGCTGGGACGGCATTCTCTGCTCATTTACATGCTTCATCAGCCGGTTATGTATTTGGTGCTGATGATTTGCTTCGCAATATAGGATATGGGTATAGAGAAACAACATTATTTTGTATCATAGACATTTATTATGGTGAAAATAGAAAAAGGATGCTATAATAATGTAGGTTTTGCCGATAGAAAAGGAATGCCAGAAAAAGAGAAAAATGAGGGAAAAAAGAGAGGGATGAAGGAAAGAGAACATGAGGGAGAATAAGGAAAAGGTGAGAGAAATACTGATTTACAGAAATCCTCTGGAAAAGCCCGAGGATATTCAGGATTTCGTTCTGGAAGGACAGGCGGATATCCGTTTTGATGATGGCTGTATGTGCATGAAGAATGCACTGGCCAATGAGTTAGGGCAGAAGGCCAACTATGTGCTCTGGTGTCCGAAGAATTTTCCGGAAAACATCAAAATTGAGTGGGAATTTTGTCCGGTGACGGATCATGGCCTGTGTATTATGTTTTTCTCAGCAGATGGAAAGAACGGAAAAGATTTGTTTGACCCGTCTCTGGCAAAGCGTACAGGAGAGTATCCACAGTATCACAGTGGGGATATCAATGCATTTCATGTGTCATATTTCAGAAGAAAGGAACCAGATGAGAGAGCGTTCCATACCTGTAACCTGAGAAAAAGCTGCGGATTCCATCTGGTGGCACAGGGAGCAGACCCATTGCCTTCTGCGGAGGATGCGGATGGATTCTATAAGATTACAGTCAGAAAATATCAAAATCATATCACGTTTTCTGTCAATGGTCTGTGTGTGTTTGCATACACCGACGATGGAGTGACCTTTGGAGCATGCCTGGGAGGCGGAAAAATTGGTTTTCGTCAGTTAGCTCCGCTGACAGCAAAATACAGAAATCTGGAGGTATATGAGATATGTCCAAGTGTTTAGCAGGTGTATGGAACCTTTGGCTGGAACCGGCCGCAGAGAGAGCAGAAACTGTCAGTGAGATAGAGAAGCTTTGTACGAAAAACGTCTTTACAGGAGGAACGAACGAGGAATGTCAGACCCCCAAGTGCAGACCAGAAGGCGCAAAGAATGGTACGATTGTGCTTCCTGGAATTTTGCAGGGACAGGGATACGGCGATGCGATTTCTAAGGAAACTCCATGGGTCAGCGGCCTGCATGATGCTCTGTGGTACCAGAGGGAAGAATATCAGTATGCACAGGAAGAGGGATGCCAGGTGCCGTTTTTGGCCCAGCCGCCGAGACACTACGTCGGCAGAGCCTGGTATGAGCGTGAGATAGAGATGGTGGAAGACTCAGAAGAAGAGATATTTTTGTTCATTGAGATGACAAAATGGCAGTCTTCTGTCTGGTTGGACGGCGTGTACAAAGGCGGCGATTGTTCCCTGTGTGCGCCTCATGAAATTGGGCTTGGAAAAATCAAAGCTGGCAGCCATACCCTCACAGTCTGCATTGATAACCGTATCCAGTATCCATACCGTCCGGACGGTCATGGATTTTCGGACGCACTCGGAACTACCTGGAATGGCATGGCAGGAGAGATTCTTTTGCTGTCAGAGACAGAACTGCAGGAACGTCAAAAGCAGAAACAGAAGTATGCCAAGGCACATCCGCGCTATGTGGAAGTGAAGGAAGGCAAATTTTTTGTGGATGGACATATGGAATATTTTCGCGGAACACATTTTGGAGGGGAATATCCTCTGACTGGATATCCGACTTCGGACCCGTCCTGGTGGGAAAAGTTGATGGCAACGGTCAAGGAGTGGGGGTTGAACTTTATCCGGTGCCATTCGTACTGTCCGCCGGAGGCAGCTTTTGTTGCTGCAGACAAGGCTGGAGTCTATCTTCAGGTAGAGTGCGGCATGTGGAATGTGTTCCAGGATGGGATTGAGATGCTTTCCGTGCTGAGAAGAGAGACAGAGAAGATACTGCGCACATTTGGGCATCATCCGTCGTTTGTATTGTTTTCTCCGACCAATGAGCCTGGCGGGGACTGGTATGCACCTCTGAAGCGGTGGGTGAAAGAGACCAGAGCGTTCGATAAGGAATTGGGATATGAAAACCGGAGAGTGTATACGGCACAGTCAGGATGGTTTTATGACAAAGCGCCAAAAGACGTCATGCAGGATGAGACAGAGTATCTGTATTTTCACCGCTCGGCATATGGGCCGTTTTTGGGCGGAAATATCCGAAATTTTGAGGGATGGAAGGGAAAAGATTATCTGCCTTCTCTGGAAGGCGCAAAGCTGCCTGTCATCTGTCATGAGATGGGGCAGTGGTGTGCGTATCCGGATTTTTCTGTGGAGCAAAAGTTCTCAGGCTATCTGCAGCCAGGAAATTACCGCGTATTTCGTGAAAATGCCAGAGCGCACGGCGTTTTGTGGAGAAACAAAGAGTTCGTGTACTGTTCCGGAAAGAATCAGGTGATGATGTACAAAGAAGACCTAGAGGCAAACTTTAGAACGCCGCATATGTACGGGTTTGAAATGCTCGATTTGCACGATTATCTGGGGCAGGGAACAGCGCTCGTGGGAATTCTGGACCCGTTCTGGGAGAGCAAGGGCTATGTCACGCCGGAGGAGTTTCGGGAATTCTGTCAGGAAACCGTTCTGCTGGCGAGAGTTCCTTCCTATGTTTATAAAAATACAGACCATGTGACGGTTCCAGTCGAAGTGTGTCATTTTGGAAGAGAGGCGTTGAAGGACAGAGAGATTATCTGGAAGCTTTTGGATGGAGAACGGGTTCTTGGCAGTGGAACATGGTTCTTAGGAGAAATTCCCGTAGGAAAAAATATAAAAATTGGAGACATTATGCTCGATTTTTCCAAGATTCGGACACACAAGAAACTGGTTTTGTCCGTATGCATGGCTCCGGCCGGCTGTCTGCATGAAGCAGAGAAGGACACGGCAAACCATTGGGATTTGTATGTGTTTGCAAAAGAAGCGCTGCATCAGATACAGACCCCTGCTTCTGTTATCTATACCAGAGAGTGGAGTAAGGCGAAAGCGGCTCTGAAGGATGGAAAAAATGTCGTATTTTCTCCGTATCTGTCCGCGTTGGATTATGATTGTCCGGCTGTCACTATGCGACCTGTGTTCTGGAATGCACAGATGGGGCCAGGATGGCAGAGAAATGTGGGAATTGCTGTGGAAAAAGAGCATCCGGCCCTTGCGGGATTTCCGACGGAGGAGTACGGCGGATGGCTCTGGGAGGATATTTTGGAGCAGGCGAGAGGATTTCGAACGGATTTCATGAAAGAAGGATGGAAGCCGATTGTCACAGTGATTGACGAGTGGAACCGTAATTTTCCGCTGGCGCTGGCGATGGAGGCCAAGGTGGAAAATGGAAACCTGCTTTTGGTGTCTGCGTGCCTGGAAGGAACGTTCGAGGAGAGACCGGCGGCAAGCAGTCTGAAAGATGCGCTTCTTTCCTATGCGGCGTCGGACAGATTCTGTCCGTCTGTGGAAATCTGTGCGGATGATGTGGAAAAACAGCTGTTTTCTGTAAAAAATGTGGAAAACAGTGGCATAAAATATGAATATTGTGCTTTGAATGTGCCATTCTGTGCGCCAGAATTGGAAAAGCTGTCTGTATCACCAAAGCTGTCTGGATTAGAAAAACTGTCCATGTCAGAAAAACTGTCTGTAATGGATAAAAATGCACTTTTGGATGCCAATCCAAACCGTTCTGTCCGTGTGGAGGCCGAAACGTATCCGATTGTGATAACTATGTATCTGCCGAAGAGGCAGTGCGTGGAGGGGATTTTCTATCTGCAGGACCAGAAGGACAGGATGCATGAGGGCGGAATCAAAGACTGCCTGATTCAGATTCGGCAGCAGGAGAATCCGGATGTATGGAATACGGTTTGGAGCGGAGAGTTAAAGAATGGTTTTTCTCTCCAGAAAGTAATGTTTGATGTGGAATATGAGACGGATGCTGTGCGGGTGGCTGTATTCTCTGGCTATGGAGTGCAGCGCAAACCTTCCTGGAATGGCGAGCCATGGGGATGGTATCCAGAGTATCAAAAGGAAAAAGCGATAGTTCAGGCGGCAGCGCTGTCTGTGATTTGCAAGGGTGTGATTGTGGAGGATGATGAAGTTTTTTGGGGAAGAAGGAAGAGGAGTACAACAAAAGAGATTGAAGATTAAAAAGATTGGGGCCGGTGGGGTGAAACAGATTCTGAACTCCCTGAATTATGAGAAGCAGATGTTTGTGAAGGTAATGACACTGGTGACGATTCCTCTGATTGTCATGGGGTTTGTCTCCTGTAATCTCTACATACGCTCAGAATCGACAAAAAGTGAGCTGATACTGGATTCGTATAGCGTAGAAGCTTCCAGAGAATACGAGAATATTTTGACGGCTATTAAGGAGTACTACATAGAGACGGTCAATGATGAGTCATTCCGCTGGCTTTTGCGTCAGGAAGAAATTCCATACTCCAGATATACCAATCTGAAGAAAGCGCAGAAAATTCTGGAGGGAAACTATTTTTTCCGGCATTATATCAAAAGCTACAATTTCACTAATATGAATTACAGATGGATTCTCAACAATTATGGCATGTTTCCGTATGAAAATATGAAAAATACGGAACAGACAGAGACGTTTTTAGAAGAACAGAGCAGGGTGGAGTCCACAGTGTATTGGGTAAACCGGCCCAATGTGTCTGCGCCCATGGATGGGAGTATTCGTCTGAGCAATTCGGTGGATAGCTCCGGTTTTCAGCTCATTATAAAAAACATGAATGAGAATGGTGATCTGGCGTGGCTTTTGGCAATTCAGCTGGATGAGAGACAGTGGAAGAATTTGGCAGAAAATTATAAGAGCGTCGGGTACGAAATTTCGATACTAGGGGGAGTTCAAAAAACGGCATTGCTGGAAACGAGTGCCGAGATGACCGAGGAATATCTGAGGCAGCAGGACGAGTCATATAAACCACACTGGAGAAGTGAGAAATACCGGACCAAAGTGAAGCAGGATGAGACGAACGGCATAACATATGTAGTGGGATATGATACCACAAAAGTGAGAAGAGATGCAACGGTGTTTGTTTTTGCATCTTTTGCAGTGATTGCTGGTTTTGCGCTTCTGCTTCTTGCCGTGCGCCTGATGACAGTTGCGTTTGCCAAACCGTTGTACCGCCTGCAAAAGTATGTGGATGACCAGAATATGCAGCTCAAGGAGATTCTGGTTTCCAGCCTGATACGGGATGAGCTGACGCCAAATAGAATCGAAGAGACGATGAAAAAGCTGGAGATTGTTCCATGTCAGGTATATCGAATGTTGACGCTCCTGTGTAAGGGCGAGAGAAGCGAGGAGGAAGGAAAGGAACAGTATGCCAGGATTCTCGCGGATTTTCCGCAGCATCTGCGCCAGCAAATTTTTATTACGCCGATTTCCTACAAAGACAAGCTGGTTTTTCTGATTGGTGCAGAGAGCGAGGCGGAGATTGACACAAAGACAGCTGTGCTGTACAAGGAAATCAAGGATTATATTCGGGGCAGATTCAATACAGCGACAGCAGCCGGCATCAGCCGGACGTTCTGCACGCTGGGAGCGGTGATGCAGGCGTACAATGAATGTAAGGAAGCGCTATACCATAAATCGAATCAGGAGGACGCGGAGGTTTCCTCCCTGGTGCTGTTTGACGATTCTCTGACGGCCAGTCAGGGAAATGTCTATGACATGATTATGGAAAATGAGCTGATTCAGGCGATAGAGAGCTGCAAGGAAGAAGATGCAACACATCTGCTGGAGCTGATTATTGAGCGTATGGAGGCGAAGGGGGTTGTGGGGATAGAGCGCAACTTCTATCTGACAAGACTGCTGACTGCGATGCTGACTGTGCCGGTGGCGGCAGGGCTTCCTCTCTCGGATGTGTTCGAGAGCGAGCGCTACAATGTGCTGAATCAGATGCCGCAGATTTATGAGAAGAAAAAACTGGTGGCATCGGTGAAAAAGGAAATGATTCAGCCGATTATCAAAAAACTGTCAGAGAAAATGAAGGAAGGGGATGAGCCGGAGATTGTAAGGCAGATGATGGAACTTATCTGGGCGAGCAAAGGCAATCTCTCGCTGAATGAATGTGCGGACAAGCTGAATTATCATCCGAATTATCTGAGTAAAGTGCTGAAGAGGGAAAAAGGAGTGACTTTTACGGATATTGCGAATGAGGAAAAGCTGAAACAGGCGAAATACATGCTTCTGACTACGGAGTATTCTGTGGGTGAGATATCGGAAAAACTGCAGTATAACAATGTGCAGAATTTTATCCGGTTCTTTAAAAATCATGTGGGGGAGACTCCGGCTGCCTTCCGAAAGGAACATCGAAAATAGGAGAAAAAGAGCCAAAAAAGAAGAAGTAAAGCAAAAGAAACAAAATAAAAGAAGCGAAAAAAAAGAAACAAAGAAACAAAACAAAAAAACGAAACAAACAAAAAGAAAAATAGAAGAGTTAGAACAAAAAGAAAAATTGTATGGAAACTTCATGGGAGGATGTTAGTGTGCCAGAATGGTATGCAAAAAGCTTCCCATGAAGTTTTTGCGTTATAGGAGAAAGGTTGTTGAAAAATACCAGATAATAGCGAAAAAAACGGATTGTTTTTGATAGATTATCTAAATAAAAATAAATTATCATTTTGAAATTTTTAGGAAAATCGCAGAAGAATCGTGATAACTTTCATTTGGGATATATGCCAAAAACGTTGATTTTACAAGGTTTTTTCAAAAGATAATCCGATAAAAACAGGTTAGAAAATGATTATTTACAAAAATATAAAATGGGATATACAATATGCTCACAAAGCGGCGCCGTAAAAGTAAAAAAATAAGCACAATGACGAATTTCACCACAGCCTGAAGAAGAGAGAAGAGAGACCGAATAGAGAAAGGCTGTGGATGGAGATTCAGGAGAGGAGAGAGAATATGGAGAAGATGAAAGCCAAGCCCAAGACAGGGAGTCTGCAGCATTCCATAAAGAGCCATTTCTGGTTATATCTTATGATAATTCCAGGCGTGCTGTATATGATAGTATTCAATTATTTTCCTATGGGCGGTCTGGTAATGGCATTCCAGGATTTCAGTCCTTATAATGGAGATTCCGCAATCGGAGCATTTATCCACAGTCCATTTGTAGGACTCAGCGTATTTAAGAAGTTTTTCACAGGTCCAGATTTCCTGAGACTTTTGAAGAATACACTTTCCATTTCGATTGCCAGCTTGATTTTTTATTTTCCGATGCCGATTATTTTAGCATTGTTACTGAATGAAATCAAGAATATAGCATTTAAGCGCATAGCGCAGACAATGGTTTACATACCGCACTTTATTTCCATGGTGATTGTAGCGTCCTTGACTTTACAGCTGTTCAGCACAACAGATGGTATCGTGTACCACTGGTTGACCTTGATTTTTGGAAGGAACAACGCACCAGACTTTATGTCCAATCCAAAGCTGTTTGTGCCTATGCTGATTGGGCAGAGCATGTGGAAGGAAACTGGATACGGTACGATTATCTTCCTGGCGGCATTATCAGGCGTGGATGTGCAGCTGTATGAGGCAGCTGAGGTCGATGGTGCGAACCGTTGGCAGAAGATGTGGCATATCACCCTTCCCGCTATCCGTTCTACGATTGTAATTATGCTGATTTTGAAGGTTGGTTCCATCTTAAATACAGGATATGAGCAGATTTTCCTGATGCAGAACTCCATGAACCGTGCCGTTTCCGAGGTGTTCGATACCTATATCTATACAAAAGGCGTTGTACAAGGAAACTATTCCCTGGCAACCGCGGCAGGTATGTTTAAGTCTATTGTCAGTATGATTATGGTATTAGGAGCAAACAAGCTGGCACAGCTCTTTGGCGAGTCTGGATTCTATTAAAAGGGGGAAATTGCAGCTATGGCAAAAACAAAGACATTAAAAGTAAAAAGAAGTCCAGCAGACCAGGCAGTTCAGGTTATCATCTATCTGATTGTGGCAATGGCTGCATTGCTTACGGTACTTCCATTTATCTATATTGTGGCAGGTTCCTTCGCCACAGAGCGAGAGTTGACGGAGCGTGCATTTTTCCTGATTCCGCGTACAGTATCTTTGAATGCGTACCAGTACATTTTCAAGACAGGCGATGCAATCAATGGTTTGAAGAATTCTATTTTTGTGACTCTGGTAGGTACTCTTATCAACATGTTCTTTTCCTGTACGTTGGCTTATCCGCTGTCCAGACCGTATTTTAAGGGAAGAACATTCTTCACCAACATGGTTATTGTCACCATGCTGTTTTCAGGCGGTATGGTGCCGACTTACATTATGGTTGCGAATGTGCTGCATTTGAGAGATACCTTCTGGGCACTGTGGCTTCCTGGAGCCATCAACCCGTTTAATATGATTATCATCAAAAACTTCTTCCAGGGTATGCCGATGGAGCTGGAAGAGGCGGCGAGAATTGATGGATGTAACGATGGGCAGACTTTTATCAAGATTATTCTGCCGCTGTCAAAGCCTGTGCTGGCCAGTGTATCTTTGTTCTACGCAGTAACACACTGGAACTCTTACTTCAATGCCATGATGTATATTTCTGATAAAAACAAAGAAGTAGTTCAGATTGTACTGCGCAGAATCATCTTCCTGACTTCTGCAGTGACGACAGAGAGCGGTTTTGACTGGGGTCCATTCGGTATGCCTCCGGAGAAGGCGGTAAAGATGGCGACTACTGTAGTAGCAACCGTTCCGATTCTGTTGATTTACCCGTTTGTTCAGAAATATTTCACACAGGGCGTTATGGTTGGAGCTGTGAAGGGCTAAAGCTGTCTGAAACGCTTATCTGTGAAGTGCTTATTCGTTTATTCATGAGGCGTTTGCCAGAAGATTGGAAACAAAAAATAAAGTAGGAATTGGAAACAAAAAATAAAGTAGGAAAAGGAGAAAAGTATTATGAGAAAGACATGGAAAAAAGCAATGTCCGTAACATTGGCCGGTGCAATGGCACTGTCCCTGGCCGCATGTGGAGGCGGTTCTTCCTCAAATGACGGAGGGGAGACAAAGAAGGCAGAAGGAGGAAGCGCAGCAACAACAGAGAGTGGAAAGCCAACTATCACTTTTATGACAACTTCCTTCTATGGAACAGACCTGAAAAATGAACATTCTGACGAAGTTATCAAGAGATATGAGGATTACACCAACACACATGTAGAGTGGCAGTGGGAGGCGAATGATACTTACAAAGAGAAATTGGGATTGACTCTGATGGATAAGGACAATATGCCAATGGTACTGACTGCTTCTGGCGATTTGACTGCAAACGTAGTGGATGCAGCGAGAAAAGGCGCTTTCTGGGATTTGACTCCATACCTTCAGGATGCGGAAGCATATCCGAATCTGTCTCAGGCAAATCCAAACGTATTGAAGGCTTTGACAGTAGATGGAAAGATTATCGGTATTTACCGTGCGAGAGCAATCGGACGTTTCGGCTTCTCCTACCGTACAGACTGGGCTGAGGCTGTAGGAATTACAAAAGATCCTGAGACAATCGAAGAAGTGTACGATATGATGTACAAGTTTACCTACGAAGATCCGGACGGAAACGGAAAAGATGATACATATGGTCTGGAAATGACAAAGTACACAGGACCTCTGGATATCATTCAGACATGGTTTGGCTGCGGCAATGAGTGGGTAGAGCAGGACGGAAAGCTGGTTCCGGTTCATCAGACAGAAGAGTTTATGGAAGCCCTGAAGTGGATGAGAAAAATATATGAAGATGGTTTAATCAGAAAAGACTGGGCGACAGTAGACTCTGGTACATTCCAGGATAGCTGTAAGAAGGGTGAGTCCGGCTGCTTCATCGATGTTATGGACAGCGGAAAGCGTATCTGGACATACTTCAATACCAATGATGTGAAGTCTGTTGTAGATCCATCCAAGAATGCGTCTATGACTCTGGTAGGCCCGATCAACGGAAAGACTCTGGCAACAAGCGGATTTAACGGATACTATATGATTACCAAAGCTGGCGCAAAGACAGAGGAAGATGTAAAGAACTGTCTGCACTTCCTGGATAAGATGTGCGACGATGAGATGCTGATACTGGCAGACTATGGCCTGGAAGGCGTTACTTATGACTTGAATGAGGCAGGCAATATTGTAAAGAGAAATGCACTGGAACCGCAGCAGTCCCCAAGTTCTGGTCTGAATCAGTGTCTGTGCTATATTCCAAAACTGGAATCCACCAGTCCGGCACTGGAAAAAGACGAGCCAAACCTGGCTCAGGCAGCTGCTTATGCAAAGAACGAGCAGTATGCAGTGTTTAACCCAGCCCTGGGATATCTGGCAAACTCTGAAGTAAACGCTGAGGTTGGTACAGATATTGAGCAGATTATTGATGATGCAAGAACACAGTATATCTGTGGACAGATTGATGATGCCGGCTTTGAGGCAGCAGCAAAACAGTGGCTGGAGCGCGGCGGTGACAGACTGGTTGAGGAAATCAACAAACTGTATCAGGAAGATACTACAAAATAATGACGCAGAAAGCCGAAACATTTGACTTTTAAGCAAGTTCTTTATAGAGGGGATAACAGATAAATTTGCAGTCCGGCGGTGGCTTTGTATTGGAGTAAGTTCCTGAGTTACGAACGGAAAGATGGAAGGCTTCAGGTGCTGGAAATAGTGCCTGGGGCCTTTCTGCATAGAATCAAGCATACAAAATATAACAAAACATAACAAAGCATAATGAAATTTAATGAAACATATGGTGACGAGCGTAGTGAAAGCATAATAAAAAGCGTTGAGAAAACAGCAAAAAGAGGGAAAAAGATGAAATTACATACACTGGGACACAGAGAAAAAACAGGATATACAACATGGGGATGTATGTGGGAGCAAGGAAAATGCACTGAAAATACAGAGTATGCGCTGAAAAATGCGGATGGAACTCCGGTTTTGATGCAGACGCGCATTACAGCGTACTGGCCAGATGGCAGTGTGAAGTGGACTGCTCATACGGCAGATGCTGCTGCTCTGGATGATGAGATTGAAGTGCTGCCTGTGAAGAAAGCAGTATCTGCTGCTTCCTGTGGCGTGAATGGTACCTGTGAGTTAGATGCAGACCAAGGTAACTTATTGAAAGTGCATGCAGGAGCTCTGGATGTGGAGATTTCAAAGGAAAGCAATCATCTCTTTGAGAGCGCTTCCTGGCAGGGAAAACCTTTTTTGAAGAATGCAGAGCCAGTGCTTCTTTTGGAACAGCCGATGGAGTGGGATGGAAATTCAGGAAAGCTCACGAGAGAGTACACTTCCAGAATCAAGGAAGTTTCCATTGAAGATAAGGGTGCTGTGCAGGTTACTGTGAAATATGTGGGATACCATGAGGCAAAAAATGGGGAGACAAGATTTCCGTTTGTCATTCGCATGAAAATTGGCTTTAACAGTAAGCATCTGGATTTTACCCACACATTTATGTATGACGGGGATGAGGATAAAGATTTCCTGAAGGGACTCGGAATCCGTTTTCAGGTGCCGCAGACGGGCAAGGTCTACAACCGCCATGTGAAATTTATGGGCGATTATGGTACGTTCCATGAAAGCCTGGCAAATCTTCTCAGCTGGAGGCCGAGAGTGCCGCAGGAGATATATGCGGCGCAGATGGCGGGAGAAAAGCTGGAACCGATGGGAAAAGATGAGGAGACGGTCAACACGGTTCTTCGTGACATGCCGTTCTGGAGTGAGTATGATTTCTGTCAGGACAGTGTGAGTCATTTTGGAATCCGCAAAAAAATCAAGGCGGATAACTGCTGTTATCTGGACTGCCTGCAGGGAACAAAGAGTGAGGGCGGCGCAGCCTTTGGTTCGGAGAACGGGTCAGTGATGTTTTCTATCCGCGATTTCTGGGAAAAGTATCCGTCGGGGTATACGTTTTGTGACCTGACAGAGGACACGGCACAGGCGACTGTGTGGTTCTGGTCTCCGGCGGCGCAGGCGATGGATTTTCGCCACTATGCGAACCGCGGCTACAATCAGGTGTACTATGAGGGATATGATTACAAGGGTGCCACCCCGTATGGAATTGCCTGCACCAATGAGTGTTCTGTGACATTCTCGGAGGAGATTATTCCGACGGATACAGAATTATCTGTATTTACGGAGAATGTGAAGCATCCAGTACAGTATGCTGCAGATCCGGAATTTTATCACAAGATGCGCGCGTTTGGCTACTGGTCTCTTCCATCGAAAGAAAATGAGATGGAAAACTGGCTTGAGGAACAGCTGGATCGGGCGGTAGAGTTCTATAAGAATGAGGTAAAACAGAGAAATTGGTACGGTATGTTCAATTACGGCGATTTCATGCACACCTATGACAAAGAGCGCCATATGTGGCGGTATGATATGGGCGGGTATGCATGGGACAATACAGAGCTGGTGCCGACACTGTGGTTGTGGTATGCGTTTATGAGAAGCGGAAGGGAAGATATTTTTGAGTTGGCGGAAAAATTGTCCCGCCATGCTTCTGAGGTGGATGTGTACCATATGGGAAAGTACAAGGGGCTTGGCTCCCGCCACAATGTGAGACACTGGGGATGCCCGTGCAAGGAAGCGCGTATAGCTATGGCGGCGCATCATCGCTTCTATTATTACATGACGGGTGACAGACGCCTGGAAGATATTTTTGACGAGTTAAAAGATAATGAGATGACGTTTTTGAACAAGGACCCGCTGGGCGATTTCTATGACAAGAACGAGATGGTGTATCCAAGCCATGCGAGAAGCGGGCCGGATTGGTCTTCACTCTGTGCAAACTGGATGACGCAGTGGGAACGATTCCATGATGGCAAATATAGGGAAAAAATTGAAATTGGTATGACGGATATCAAGAATGCGCCATTAAAGCTGGTTTCTGGACCAGACTTTGAGTTTGACCCGAAGAGTGTACACCTCCGCTATATCGGTGAGCGGGCAGCAGGCGGTACCCATTTGCAGATTTGTATGGGAGCGCCGCAGGTGTGGATGGAGATGGCAGACCTTCTGGAGGATGAAGAGTGGAAGCGCATGATGGCAGAGTATGGAAGATTCTATTATCTGCCGAGAGAACAGCAACTTCAGGAATCGAATGGGCTGATTGGGGAGAGAGAGTTCAGCCTTCCATTTATGGCCGCTGCTATGGGTGCATATGGAGCATGGTATCTGAAAGATGAGGTTTTGGCAGAACGCACATGGCGTCACCTGCTTCATGCGCTGGTTCACGGAGGCAACCATGATGGCATGAAGAGTGTTGTGCTGCAGAGTAAGGGAAATCAGGAAAATCTTGTCGAAATTCCGTGGATTTCTACGAATTTTGCAGCCCAGTGGTGCCTGAATGTGATTGTGGTTCTGGAATTTATTCGTGAGTCACTTCCAAAGACACTGGAGGAGACAGATAAGCTGGTGGAGGGAATGCCGGAAAATTTTTTTAGAAAAGCGTAGTTTGCATAGTTTGCGCAGTCTGTACAGGGCTTGCGCAAGGTTTGTGCGAGGACTATGCAAGATGATTTGGGGCGGAATCCACGTAAGATTTGCGCGGGGGTTGCATAAGAGTTGTATAGAGTTTATATAAGGGTTACATAGAATCTGCGTGAGAGCGATATGAGTGATATAGAGTCCGCACCGCGCAGGAGGGATTCCAACGTCATCGCGCTCTCGCTCCATGAAGAACGCAGCAGGTGCTAAGCTCGAAAGGCATACGATGTATGCTTTCTTGCTAAGCACTGGCGTTCTTCAAGGGATTCCGTCTGGAATCCTCCTGCAACGGTGCTGTATTTGTGTTCGTTTGCAGATATTTGTGTTTCTTTGAGTGCATGGATTTCGTTTATTTATTCTGATTATAAGCATTTCTTGCTGCTTCTAAATCTTCTTTGCTGAGTTTTGTTCCACTGACGGTTTTCTTCATATCGTCAGCGCTGATATCACTGAAAGTATACGGGTCTGCGCTTTTTTTTGCCATATTCAGAATCAGGTTCAGGAACACAATTCCTGCAAGATAGATTGTAATGAAGGTGACAGCGGCAGATACAAAGATGGATGCTCCAGGAATAAACATTCCCGCAAACATGGCAACAAGTGCTCCGCCCAGATTTGCGGTGATATTAGCTAGGGCAGCTTTTGCAAGCAGTTTTAAAGTATGTTCCTTCAGTGAGATTCCAAGCGTGCTGCACAACTGTCCATACATGACCCAAACTGCGCCGAAACAGCTTGCAATCGTAGCGGGAATAGCCAAACCAGGGATGATGCTTCCTACAGCATCTGCTCCGGCAGCGACCAGTGCACAGTTAATGATAACCTTTTCGGTATCTTCGGCACAAGCATAATAATCTTTTAATCCATACATAAGAGTTTTGATCTGATAACTTCCCATAATAATCCTCCCGATATTTCATACATAGAAATTTTTGTTGATGATGTACTGCTGCTTGGCAGCATGTCTGTTTATTTGTTATTTTTTAATGACAGAACAACTGCTGCACCGCCTGCTGCAACCAACTGTGCGATGGCAACGGGGTCACCTGCCAAAGCGCGAGTCAAAAGAAGTGGTAAACGAGCGCCAAATTTTAATACGAGAGCTTCCATAAAAATACCTCCTTGATGTGTGGTTTTAGTTTGTTTTTCTTTGATGGTATCATTCTAGCATTATGAAAATCGGAATTTGCATACTTTTTCCGCTTTGACTTTTTCCCATACATGGTATATTTTTTATGTTTATTATTTTGCGGGGATGCGCACTTGCGCTGACGAGTGTGGCAGGAAAAAGCACTTGACGCAAGCCTTGAGGTGTGTGATAGTATAAGAGTGTGAAGGTGTGAGAAAATTCACTGGAATCACATAAAATAAAAAACAGGGAGCTGCTGAACAATGAAAAATGATTTGCTTACAATAGGCAGTTTTACTATCCATGGCTATGGGCTTATGATAGGAATTGGAATTTTGGCGGCGTATGGTACAGCTGTGTACCGTGCGCGCAGAAAAGGATTGGATGCGGATGCGCTGGACGGGATTGCTGTCTGGGGTGTGGTGGCCGGACTTTTGGGAGCAAAACTGCTGTATTATATTACCTCGATTCCATATATTTTGGAGGACCCGTCGATTCTGCTGAATGTGGCGGATGGATTTGTAGTGTATGGTGGTATTATCGGCGGTATTTTTGGCGGATACTGCTATACCAAAAGAAGAAAGCTGAATTTCGTGAAATATGTGGACCTCGTGCTGCCGTCTGTGGCGTTGGCACAGGGCTTTGGGCGAATTGGATGCCTTCTGGCTGGATGCTGTTATGGAAGAGAGACAGAGAGTGCATTTCACATTATATTCCGTGAATCTCAGTTTGCGCCGAATAATGTTGCCTTGATTCCGACACAGATTTTGTCGAGTGCACTGAATTTTGCACATTTTGCTGTGCTGGTTCTGGTGGACAGAAAAGTGAAAAAGGATGGAGTGGTGGCGTCGCTGTATCTGATTTTCTACAGTGTCGGACGCTTTATTCTGGAATTTTTCCGCGGAGATCTGGTGCGCGGAAGCGTGGGCGCGCTTTCTACATCACAGTTTATTTCGCTGTTTATTTTTGCGATTGGTTTGTTCTGCCTGATTTGGAGTTTAAAGAAAGAAGACGTACAAAAGGGCAATCTGCAGGAGAATGATGTGCAGAGTCATAGTGCAGAGTAGGAAAAAATTTGTAAATTGAAATAAGTGAAAAGATGATAAAACTATGAGAACTGCTGTAAAATGCAGGAGCAGACAGAGAAAGTATGAAATGTCTGTATCCAGTATTTTACAGCAGTTTTTTCATGTTATCAGCGACTTCACAGTTTTCTCACATTCTTATCAAACAAATACCACAGTTTTTTCACAAATTTCACGTAACATTTTTCTTAAGAGTGCATCGGCATGAGGCAAGTAAGTTCGGTGCACATCAGTTTTCGTATGGGAGGTAACAGTTGTGATTGAAGTGAAAAATCTTGTAAAGGATTATGGAGGCCGTGTGGCGGTGGACCATTTGACGTTCACTGTAGAAGACGGCTATATTTATGGATTTTTGGGACCGAACGGAGCCGGAAAATCTACCACAATGAATATGATGACAGGGTATTTGGGCGCTACGAGCGGAGAAGTACTGATCAATGGACATAATATCCTGGAGGAACCGGAGGAGGCAAAGCGCCATATCGGATATCTGCCGGAGATTCCTCCTCTGTACACGGATATGACGGTGATGGAGTATTTAAAATTTGCGTCTGAACTGAAGAAAATCCCGAAGAAGGAGAGAGCGGCAGAGGTTGAGAGAGTGGTGGAAATCACTAGGTTGGAAGATGTGAAGGGACGATTGATTCGCAATCTTTCCAAAGGCTACAAGCAGCGTGTGGGACTGGCGCAGGCGATTCTTGGAATGCCGTCTGTCATTATTCTGGATGAGCCGACGGTGGGGCTTGACCCGAAGCAGATTATTGAGATTCGCGATTTGATTAAAGAGCTGGGAAAACAGCACACTGTGATTTTAAGTTCCCATATTTTGTCGGAAGTGCGTGCTGTGTGTGATAGGGTGATGATTTTGGCACATGGAAAGCTGGTAGCGAGCGATACGCCAGAAAATCTGGAGACACAGCTCACGGGACATCATGGTATGGAATTGCTGGTAAAGGGGTCACGCGAGCAGATTTTTGATATTGTAAATACTCTGGAGTGTAGAGCATATCTGGACCATATTCTAATAGAAGATACGGATGTGGAAGAGGAGAAGAGGGTTTCCTTTGAGCTGGTCGGAACAGAAGGATACGGCAAGGATGTGAGAGAGTGTGTCTTTTATGGTTTTGCAAATGCATATTGTCCGATTTTGCGCATGGCGGAGCAGAAAAAGACTCTGGAAGAGGTATTTTTGGAGTTGACAGAGAGCGAAGCGCAGGATGAGAAAGAACAAGAACATGCGGATGAACAAGCAGAGGGGACAGGGAGGATGGAAAGTACTGGAATGATGGAAAATTCACAGATGGAAAATACAGCAGATAATATGGAAGATAGCCAGATAACTGCGAAAAAGGGGGATGAGGAACATGAAAGCGATTTTTAAGCGGGAACTGAAATCCTATTTTGAATCTATGACCGGCTATGTGTTTATTGCGTTTCTAGTAATGTTTATCGGAATATATTTTCTGGCCTACAATCTGAGCAGTGGATATCCGTATTTTTCCTATACATTGTCCGCGGTGCTTTTGATTATGTCCATTGGAGTGCCGGTTTTGACTATGCGGTGTTTTGCTGATGAGAGGAAGACAAAAACGGACCAGCTTCTTTTGACAGCACCAGTGTCTGTCTGGGAGATTGTGCTCGGAAAATATCTGGCTATGACAGTGGTATTTCTGGTTCCGGTCCTGATCTGCTGCCTCTGCCCGCTGATTATCCAGGCGAACGGAACGGCGTATCTGCTGGCGGATTACAGCACAATCTTTGCATTTTTCCTGATTGGCTGCCTGTTTATCTCGATTGGAATGTTTTTGTCCTCCCTCACCGAGAGCCAGATTATTGCAGCGGTGGGAACTTTTGTGGTGCTGCTCTGCCTGATGCTTTGGGATGGGCTGGTTGCTTTTCTGCCGACTACAGCGAAAGGCTCTGCTATTGGATTTTTCGTGATTTTGATGGCTGTGTGCGTGATTTTATATCAGATGATAGAAGATTATCGAGTGGCTTTGGGAATCGGAGTGCTGGGAACGGCGGCTCTGGCAGGAATCTATGTGTGGAAGGAAGATACCTTTGACAGGGCACTGGTAAATCTTCTGGAGCATTTTGATGTGGTTTCTGTGTTTGACCAGTTTGCTGTCAGTCACACGTTTGATGTGAGCGGTGTGATTCTGTATCTCAGTGCGATTTTCTTGTTCTTGTTTTTGACGATGCAGTCAGTGGAAAAGAGAAGATGGAGCTAGGAGGGGAACATGATGAATCGAAAATTGAAAAAAGGCGGTTACAGTGCAGTTATGACAGTGACCGTGATTGCTATTGTGGCAGCGGTAAATATGATTGCGGCACAGCTTCCAGCTGACAAGAAACAGATAGATATCAGTGGAAAAAATCTCTATGAACTCAGTGATACAACAAAAGAGCTTCTGGATAGTCTGAATAAGGATGTGACACTGTATGTAGTTGGAGACCCGACGAAAGTGGATGAGAGGATTCAGAAGATAGCAGATTACTATAGTGCTGCTTCGTCCCATGTGCAGGTGGAAAATCTGGACCCTGTGCTGCATCCGTCCGTTCTGACAGAATATGAGGCGCAGGACCAGAGTATTCTGGTATCTTGTGAGGAGACTGGAAAGAAGGAGACGATTCCTTTTACAGACATCATTCTCTATGACCAGATGTCCATGATGTATTATGGACAGTATCAGGAGACGGAGTTTGATGGTGAGGGACAACTCAGCAGTGCGATTTCTCTGGTGACAAGTGAAGTGAAAAAGAAGATTTATGCGACGGAGGGACATAGTGAGGAGAGCTTGTCGGACTCGGTTACGGATTTGCTGGCAAAGTCAAATCTGGAGCATGATACTGTGAATCTGCTGACGGAAGGCGCAGTGCCGGAAGATGCGGATATGTTGATTCTCAATGCGCCGCAGACAGACCTCGCGGACGATGAGCGGGATATGATTTCGGAGTACTTAAACGGCGGCGGTCAGGTGATGCTGTTTGTTGGAACGTCGGAGAATGAGCGCCCGAACCTGGAGGCATTGACAGAAGAATTCGGACTGCAGCTGCAGGACGGATTCTTGGCGGATACAGAAGCGTATTATAGAAACAACCCATATTATATTTTCCCAGAATTTGTGTCAGGAAGTACAATCATGAGTGGAATTTCCCAGTCAACACCAGCACTTGTCATTGATGCCACAGGAATGAAGCAGATGGAAACTCTGCCGGATGGTGTGACGGTTATGCCGTTTTTGAGAACCACGCAGAGCGGCGTCCTGGTACAGGACCAGAATTCTCAGGAAGAGGGGCAGTATCTGATTGCGGCAGCGGCTACAAAGACTGTGGATGAGGTGACGGGAAGGCTGACTGTGGTGACAGCGCCATCTCTGATTTCTGAGATTGTGACAAAGAGCTTTTCCAATGTATCGAACCTGACTATTTTTATGAATGCGCTGACAGCGGGATTTGAGGATGTGCAGAATATTTCCATTTCGACAAAGAGTCTGAGTGAGACGTACAATACCATTACCAATGGTGGTATGTGGGGAATCCTGTTTATTGCAGTGATTCCGGTACTGCTTCTGGCGAGTGGACTGGTAATCTGGATGAAGAGACGGAAACTGTGATAGCTGTGCGATAATTGTGAGAGTGCGTTGTACGGAGCAGTTCGGTATGAAAGGCGATAAAATACCTTTTGCTTCAACAGCATTTGATAGAAAAAAGAAAAATAGAGAAAGCGAGGAGGCGGGGACATTTGAAGAAACAAAAAATCAGTCCTTTACTGATTGCTGTGGGAGTCCTGGCGGTGCTTGGCATTGTTTATGTGGGAATTTTGCAGGGAAAGGCCAGACAAGAGAAAAAACAGGAAGAAGAAAAAGAATATATTATTAAGATGGAAAATGTTACAGGGCTTTCTCTTCAGCATAACGGAGAAACGCTGGAATTTGTGAAGGAGGACGGAAATTGGGTCTATAAAGAAGACGCTGAATTTCCGCTGAAAACAAGCAGCGTCTCCAGTCTGGAGTCTGCAGTTTCTGCGCTGGAGCCGGTGCGGGTCTTGGATGGCGCTGAGGAGATGGCGTCGTATGGCCTTACAGAGCCGCAAAGCTGGGTTGCGCTGACGGGTGAGGATGGAACGGTGAAGAAACTTCTTTTGGGAGACGCGGCAGACGATAATTATTATGCCTGCGTTGAGGGAGAGGGAACAGTTTATACTATTTCTTCCACAGTTTTGAATGATTTGCCGGATGATTTGTATGACTGGATTCAGCTGGAAACGTTCCCGAATGTATCCAGCACAGATATTGTGAGCGTGCAAGTAGAAAAAAACGATGGAACTGGATATCTGCTGGAAAAAGAGGAAAATGAAGTTCTTGTGCAGAAAGAAGAGGAGACAGATGCAGATACAGATAGAACAGAAGAAAGCTCTGGAACTGAGATAGATGCAGATGGAACAGAGCAGAGTTCTGAGATGGAACCAGAAACAGAGCTGGTGGCAGAGTGGTATGTGACGGATAACGGCGGAACACGCAGAAAGATAGAAGCATCCGGCACAGCGGATACTGTGACGGATAAGCTGGCTTATCTGTATGTGACATCCTGTGCAAATTACAAAGCATCAGAGGAAGAACTCGGTATGTATGGACTGTTGAATCCGACCGTGATTACGTATCAGTATCCGGCGAAAGACACAGAGAGTACTGAGACAAAAGATGCAGAGATAAAAGACACAGAGGAGAAGGAAGAAACTCTGGAGAAGATGGTGCTTGAGGTTGGCTCTCTGGATGAATCCGGAACATATTATTATGTGAGAATGCAGGATTCCCAGGCAGTGAACCAGGTAAGCGCAGAAAACTTGAATGTGATTCTGGAGAAAACAGCCGAAAACTTTGAATAAAGGTAAATAAAGTTGAAAAACTCTCAAAAAAAACTTGCACTTGCCTTATTTGTGAGTATAATATAGAAGTTACTATGAAAGTCTCGTCAAGCGGCCAGGCGGCAGGGGTGCTTGCACACCAAGCCGACTGGACATTTGACGAGCAAGGAAGTATGAGCAAAAAAGGACAGCGTTAGCTGGCCGATTTGCGAATACAGGCGGCGATTGCGGGAGTGCGCAAGCACGGAGCAATCGACTTTCATATTATGGTGATGTCGCCGTTAGGCGACATGTCTGTTTACTATGAAAGTCTCGTCAAGCGGCCAGGCGGCAGGGGTGCTTGCACACCAAGCCGACTGGACATTTGACGAGCAAGGAAGTATGAGCAAAAAAGGACAGCGTTAGCTGGCCGATTTGCGAATACAGGCGGCGATTGCGGGAGTGCGCAAGCACGAAGCAATCGGCTTTCATATCATGGTGGTGTCGCCGTCAGGCGACATGTCCATGTATTATAATATATGTATGCTGACAGCGGAATATATGTACAAGATGGTAAATTTGGCGATGGAGGAAGAGCAAGTGGTTAAGGTCGTAAAATTTGGAGGCAGCTCTCTGGCTAGTGCAGAGCAGTTTAAGAAGGTTGGAAATATTATTCATTCAGATGCATCCCGCAGATATGTAGTTCCTTCTGCACCTGGAAAACGAAACGCAAAAGATACAAAGGTAACAGATATGCTGTATTACTGCTATGATTTGGCTTGCAAGGGAAAGGATTTTTCAGAGGGGCTGGCACGCATCAAAGCGAGATATCAGGAGATTATTGATGGATTGGAGCTGAATCTGTGTCTGGAGGACCAGTTTGCAGAGATTGAGCAGAATTTCAAGAACAAAGTGGGACGCGACTATGCAGCTTCCCGCGGCGAATACCTGAATGGCATTGTGATGGCACGCTATCTGGGATATCCGTTTGTGGATGCAGAAGATGTGATTCGTTTTCATGATGATGGGACATTGGATGAAGCGACAACGGAAAAATTGCTCAAAGACAGATTGTACAATAAGGAGTATGCTGTAATTCCAGGATTTTACGGTGCAGCTGCGGATGGAAAAGTGAAGACGTTTTCTCGCGGTGGTTCTGATGTGACGGGGTCTCTGGTCGCTGCTGCTGTGGATGCAGATGTGTATGAAAACTGGACAGATGTTTCTGGCGTGATGATTGCAGACCCAAGACTGATTAAAGACCCAAAGGCAATTCATACCATTACATACAGAGAACTGCGTGAATTGGCTTATATGGGTGCTACGGTTCTTCATGAGGATGCCATTTTCCCAGTACGCACAGCAGGCATTCCGATTAATATCCGCAATACCAATGAGCCGGAAGACCCAGGCACTATGATTGTACAGACTACCTGTGTAAAACCAGAGTATACCATCACTGGCGTTGCAGGAAAGAAGGGCTTTGTCGCAATCAATATTGAGAAGGCGATGATGAATTCTGAGATTGGGTTTGGGAGAAAAGTTCTGCAGGTGTTCGAGGACAATGGAATTTCCTTTGAACATATGCCGTCAGGGATTGATACCATGACGATTCTGGTACATCAGGATGAATTTGAGCAGAATGAGCAGAAAGTAATCACAGGTATCAAGCATGCTGTGAATCCGGACCATATTGAGCTGGAGTCTGACCTGGCACTGGTGGCTGTAGTCGGCAGAGGGATGCGCGAGACAAGAGGGACTTCCGGACGTATCTTCTCCGCACTTGCCCATGCGAGAGTGAATGTCAAGATGATTGACCAGGGTTCCAGTGAGTGGAATATCATCATTGGTGTGAAGAATACAGATTTTGAGCCGGCAATTAAGGCGATTTATGATATTTTTGTGACCGCTGAACTGTAATAGGCAATGTGCAGCAGTACAGGAATGTGGTTGTTCACATGGGGTTCATAAGAACAGATGCAGAATGAAAAGAACGGGTTCAGGAATGTGGGACATTCCTGAACTTTTTCTTTTTTGCACTATTGTAAAAAAGTTGTACTTTGGGTATAATGAAAAGAAAGCAGCTTTCTGCGGGGAGGGGTTTATTATGGAAGATAAGTTAATGAAGATTTATTCTAAGGTGACGAATGTGCCGTTGAAGATTATGGGGGGACATTTTGCTACGAACCATTCTCATATTAATTACTATATTGATATGACTACATTGAAGACGAGACAGAGCGAGGCGCTGGCGGTGGCAGCGGAGCTGGCATCCCATTATATGCATATCGGCACAGTGGATACGATTGTGTGTCTGGATGGTATGCAGGTGGTGGGCGCATATCTGGCAGAAAAATTGTCGGAAGCTGGGGTCCTTTCCACGAATCAGCACAAGACGATTTATATTGTAACTCCTGAGTTCAACAGCAACAGCCAGATGATTTTCCGTGACAACATTCTTCCTATGATTCACAGAAAAAATATCATTATGCTGATGGCTTCTGTGACAACTGGCCTGACCATCAATAAGGGCGAGGAGTGCGTGCAGTATTATGGAGGAAATCTGAAAGGTATTTCTTCAATCTTTAGTGCGATTGACAAATGGGACGGTGTGCCGGTAAGTTCTGTATTCACGATGAAAGATTTGCCAGGATACCAGACCTATAATTACAGAGACTGTCCGTTCTGCAAGAGAGGAATTCCGCTGGATGCACTGGTAAACAGCTACGGATATTCCAAGTTATAAGACGGTTCAGGTAAAATATAAGGGACTGGGCAGACGTTTTTGCCGCTTATAAGTGCTTTTTAGTGAGTTGTATGATAAAACCGCAGTATTCATATCAGTGTAAAAACAGGTATGAGCTGCGGTATTTTGGTACAGGGACAGAAAGAGCAAAGAGAAAGCAAAGGGAAAACAAAGGGAAAGGATGGACAGTATGGAAAAAGATGCGATGGAGACATTGAAGCAGTGGATAAAAGAAAGCAGCCATATTGTGTTTTTCGGTGGCGCTGGGGTATCCACAGAGAGTAAAATTCCGGATTTTCGCAGCACGGACGGACTCTATCACCAAGAGTATCCATATCCGCCGGAGACGATTTTGAGCCATACATTTTATTTGAGAAATCCAGAGGAATTCTACCGCTTTTACAGAAATAAAATGCTGTTTCCGGATGCGCAGCCGAATAAGGCGCATCTGGCGTTAGCGAAGCTGGAGGCAGATGGAAAACTGGATGCGGTGATTACGCAGAACATTGATGGGCTGCATCAGAAGGCGGGCAGCAGAAAGGTATATGAGCTGCATGGTTCAGTACACCGCAATTACTGTACACAGTGTGGAAAATTTTATGGGATGAAGGACATTCTGGAGTCACAGGGAGTGCCGCACTGTACATGCGGCGGCATCGTGAAACCGGATGTGGTGCTGTATGAGGAAGGACTGGATTCTGCCACACTGCGCAGCTCGGTTCGGGCGATTGAGCAGGCAGACATGCTGATTGTCGGGGGAACCTCTCTGACGGTGTATCCGGCGGCAGGACTGATTGATTATTACAGAGGACGGAAGCTGGTGCTCATCAATCGGGATGAGACGGGACGCGATACAATGGCGGACTTGATTATCCGTGAGCCGATTGGGGAGACATTGGGATATCTGCTGGAAGAGTAAGCGGATAAAAAGATTTTTGGAGAATATCTGCAAAGTTGCAGAGCAGTGGATGATATACTGAAAAAAAGTTATAAATGGAGGCGTATGTTTTATGTATCAGGCGAAAAGTGAGAGATATGATGAGATGAAATATAAGCGATGTGGGAGGAGCGGTGTGCTTCTGCCGAGAGTGGCATTGGGACTGTGGCAGAATTTTGGTCTGGAGAAACCATATGAAGAGCAGAGAGAAATTCTGTTTCATGCCTTTGACAGAGGTATCACGCATTTCGACTTGGCGAACAATTACGGCCATCCGGCGAGAGGCCTGGCAGAGGAACATTTCGGGCAGGTGCTGAAGGATGGATTGGGCGCGTATCGAGATGAGCTGATTATCTCCTCGAAGGCGGGGTACGATATGTGGCCAGGGCCGTATGGAAATTTCGGTTCCAGAAAGTACCTGATGGCGAGTCTGGACCAGAGCCTGAAGCGGATGGGACTTGATTATGTAGATATTTTCTATCATCACAGACCCGATCCGGACACGCCGATAGAGGAGACGATGGGGGCACTCAGCGATATGGTGCGCCAAGGAAAGGCGTTGTATGTGGGCATCTCCAATTATCAGGACAACGAGGCGAGAGAGGCAATCCGCATCCTGAAAGAAAATAAGACTCCATGCCTGATTCATCAGCCGCGTTACAACATGTTTGAGAGATGGGTGGAGAAGGATTTGCTGAGAACGCTTGACAGAGAGGGCGTGGGATGCATCTGTTACAGCCCGCTGGCGCAGGGCGCTCTGACGGACCGCTACCTGAAAGGGGTGCCGGAAGGGTCGAGAGCAGCCAGAAAAAATACCACGATAGGAGGCCGCTATCTCAGCGAGGAAAATCTGAATGTGATTCGCGCTCTGAATGAGGTGGCAGCGAAGAGGGGACAGAGCTTGGCGCAGATGGCGCTGGCATGGGTTCTCAGAAGAGACGAAGTGACGACCGTTCTGGTCGGCGCGAGCAGTATCCGCCAGTTGGACGACAATATCCAGACATTGAACAACCTCACATTCAGCTCTGAGGAGTTGGAGACGATTGAGCGGATTTTAAAGGAAGGCAGCGCGATTGTGAATTGATCCGCGTATCATGGAGGCCAAATACCTTTTGAATGAAACACCATGGAAGGACTTTCATATCATGGTAGTGTCGCCGTCAGGCGACATGTCCGTTTTGGAACAATTCCATCGTGGAGTAAACTGTGAAAAGAGGACAGGAAGATGAACGAAAAGCAAAATTATGAGGTTGGAGATGTGGTAAGGCTGAAAAAGCCACATCCGTGTGGGAGCTTTGAGTGGGAAATTCTCAGAGTGGGGGCTGATTTTCGTTTAAAGTGTGCTGGCTGCGGCCATCAGATTATGATTGCGAGAAAAATAGTAGAAAAGAATACAAAGTCATTGAAAAAAGCGGCTCGAAGCGGGGAAAATGCCTGAGAAAAAGAAACAAAAAATATTTTTTTGAAGTGCTTGCTTTTTCCTGAAAAATATGCTATATTGAATTGCTGTGATATAAAATAATTCCTTGCTCTTCTGTAGTAAGGAAGGGCCAGAGACCACAAGGAGGTAATTAGCATGAATAAGTATGAGTTAGCCGTAGTTCTCAGCGCTAAACTTGAGGATGAAGAAAGAGCCGCTGCTATCGAGAAAGTACAGGGTTATATCACCCGTTTCGGTGGTACAGTGACAAACGTGGACGAATGGGGTAAGAAGAAATTAGCTTACGAGATTCAGAAAATGAAAGAGGCATTCTACTACTTTATCCAGTTCGAGTCTGATAGCGTATGCCCGAATGAGGTGGAAGCACACGTTCGCATTATGGAACCAGTTATCAGATATTTAGTTGTTAAGCAGGAAGCTTAATCGATAAAGGAAGAGTGATTCGTAGATGAATAGAGTTATCTTAATGGGAAGACTGACCAGAGATCCGGATATCCGGTACTCACAGGGCGAGCGTTCTATGGCGATTGCGAGATATACGCTCGCAGTAGACCGCAGAGGACGCAGACAGCAGGACGGAAACGATCAGCAGCAGACAGCCGATTTTATCAGCTGTGTTGCGTTCGACAGAGCAGCAGAGTTCGCGGAGAAGTATTTCAGACAGGGCATGAGAGTGCTTGTCTCTGGCAGAATCCAGACTGGTAGCTATACGAATAGAGACGGTCAGAAGGTATATACGACAGACGTTGTTATCGAAGACCAGGAGTTTGCAGACAGCAAGGGTGCAGCAGCGCCTGCAGCTGACGCGATGGCAGGCGGTTATGGCGGCTATCAGCCAGGTGGATACCAGGCGGGCGGCTATCAGCAGCCATCATCCAGACCGGCACCACAGAGTGCAATCGGCGACGGATTTATGAACATTCCGGATGGAGTCGAGGACGAAGGACTCCCATTCAACTAAGATACAGACAAGCCGGTTTTTTGAATCGGGCACCATTTAAACAGGAGGTTGACCATCATGGCATTCGCTAAGGGAAATGATAAAGCAGACGCTTCTAAAGTAAGAAGAGGCGGTATGCGCAGAAGAAAAAAAGTTTGTGTATTCTGCGGAGAGAAGAACGGCGTTATTGATTACAAGGACGTAAACAAGTTAAAAAGATACGTATCTGAGAGAGGTAAAATTCTTCCTAGAAGAATTACCGGAAACTGTGCAAAGCATCAGAGAGCTCTGACTGTTGCAGTGAAGAGAGCACGTCATATCGCTCTTATGCCATATACCTGCGATTAATGTATCATGCAGGATGTAGAAGTATAAAACCATGACACAATCATAAAAAGTCAAAATATAAAAAAGCTGTTTATTTTTCTAAAAGGTAGATTTTGGAGAATAGGCAGCTTTTTTATGCGTAAAGCTTGTGACATAACAATTTTTGCATAAAAATGCGCGAAAATTATACTTGCATTTTAAAACAAATAAGATATAATGAACTGTGTGACTTAGCAAGAAGTGCATAAAAATTCAGTTGGCACAGGGCAGACAGTTGAGGAGCTGGTTTTGCCCCATTTTAAAAGGAGAGAAAAATTATGAAAAATGTAAAGAAGTTCGCAGCACTGGGACTTGCAGCTATGATGGCAGCTTCCATGATGGGATGCGGCGGTTCCAGCAGCAGCACAACAACAGCAGCACCTGAGACGACAGCACAGCAGACAGAGGCGTCCACAGCAGAGACGACTGCAAAGAGCGAGGAGACGACCACAGCGGCAGAAGCGCAGACAGAGGCATCGGCAGGCGGTGTTCTGACAATGGCGACAAACGCTGAGTTTGACCCGTGGGAGTACCATGAGGGCGATAAGATTGTAGGTATCGATGCAGAGGTTGCTGAGGAGATTGCAAAGAAGTTGGGCATGGAGTTAAAGATTGAAGATATGTCCTTTGACGCAGTGATTCCTTCTGTAGCAACAGGAAAAGCAGATATCGGTATGGCAGCAATCAGTGTCAACGAGGAGAGAAAAGCATCTGTAGATTTTACCAACACATATGCAGACTCTGCTCTGGTGATTCTGGTTCAGGCTTCCAACGAGGAGATTGCATCTTCTGAAGATCTGGCAGGAAAGAAAGTGGGCGTACAGCTGGGAACAACTGGTGATGTGACTGCCACCGACATTGTAGGAGAGGAGAGCATGGAGCGCTATCCTTCTTATTTTGAGGCAGTTCAGTCCTTAAAGCAGGGCAAGATTGATGCGATTGTCATTGACAAGGCGCCGGCAAAAGTATTCCTGAGCCAGAATGAAGATATCAAGCAGGTCGGCGAGGAGATGAGCAGCGAGCAGTATGCGATTGCTGTGGCAAAGGGAAACACCGAGCTGGTTGAAAAGCTGAACAAGGCAATCGAGGAGCTGCAGGCAGACGGCACATTTGATGCCATCATCAACAAATACATTCCGGCTGAGTAATAGAGCGCGAATTGATAGGAAAGATAGCAGGCAGCGGGTAGGCGAACAGGAAAAAGGAAGGTATCATGAATTTATCGCAATACTTAACAAAAGAACATTTTTATTTGAATTTTATCGTGGACGACAGATATATGTTTTTTGTCAATGGTCTCAAAGTGACCTTGACCGTGACATTGTTTGCTGTTCTTCTAGGAATTGTTATAGGCTTCCTTGTAGGTACGATTCGCTCTACCTGTGACAAGACGGGAAAGCTGAAAGTGCTGGATATGATTGCCAGAGTCTATCTGTCCATCATCCGCGGAACGCCGGTGGTGGTACAGCTGATGATTATGTACTATGTGATTTTCAGCAGTCCGGATGCCAGCAAGGTTATGACGGCGATTCTGTCCTTCGCGATCAATTCCGGCGCATATGTGGCGGAAATTTTCCGAAGCGGCATCATGTCGATTGACAATGGACAGTTTGAGGCGGGGCGAAGCCTGGGATTTAACTATGCACAGACAATCTGGTATATCATACTTCCGCAGGCATTTAAAAATGCACTGCCGCCGCTGTGCAATGAGTTTATTGCTCTCTTAAAAGAGACTTCTGTTGTGGGATTCATTGCCCTACAGGATTTGACGAGAGCGGGTGACTTGGTGAGAAGCCGTACGTACAATCCGGTGCTTCCTCTGATTACTGTGGCGCTGATTTATTGGGTGATTGTGACAATTCTGACAAAATTGGTCGGTATACTGGAAAGGAGACTCAGAAAGAGTGAGCGATAAGATGAGTGGAATTATGAATGGGTCAGAACCGCTGATTCATGTGGAAAATCTGTGCAAATCGTTCCAGTCCGGCGAACTGCATGTTTTGAAGAATATCAATGTGGATATTTATAAGGGCGATATTGTATTTGTGGTTGGGCCTTCCGGCTCAGGAAAATCTACCTTTCTCCGGTGTTTAAACCGCCTGGAGGAGCCGACTGGCGGTACGATTTTGTTTGAAGGAACAGACATTACCAATAAAAAGACAAACATCGACAAACTCAGACAGAAAATGGGAATGGTGTTCCAGCAGTTTAATCTGTTTCCGCATATGACGATTATGAAAAATCTGACAATCGGTCCGATGAAGCTGCAGGGGAAATCGCAGAGTGAGGCGGAAAAGACTGCGATGGAGCTGTTGGAGAGAGTTGGACTGGCGGACAGAGCGAATGCCTATCCGAGCCAGCTTTCTGGCGGACAGAAGCAGAGAATTGCGATTATACGCTCTCTGGCGATGAAACCGGATGTGATGCTGTTTGATGAGCCGACATCGGCGCTGGACCCAGAGATGGTTGGAGAAGTTCTGGGTGTTATGAGAGACCTCGCGCGCGAGAGAATGACAATGGTAGTTGTCACGCATGAGATGAACTTCGCAAAGGAAGTGGCTACCCGAGTGATGTTTCTGGACGGCGGTGATTTTGTGGAGGAGAATGCTCCAGCTGAGTTTTTTCAGAATCCAAAATCAGACAGACTGAAGAGTTTCCTGTCAAAGGTACTGTAAGGATAGTATCTTTAAATAGATACAAAAAATACACGAAAAAGAAGCGGCGGCAGTTCCAGATTCTTGTGGAACTGCCGCCTTTTATATCATGGTGGCGTCGCTGTCAGGCGACATGTCCATTTAGCTGCGAGTATGAACACGCAATACCTGTGTGCGCATGTGTTATTGTTATTCGATGGAAAATCCGTGGTATAAATCTGTGAGAGTAGAGAGCAGTTCCTCCTGCGTCAGATCAAGCAGACTGTTTTTGGATTCTTCTTTGTACCAGGATATCGTAGCCTTCTGTTTTTTTAGACCGGAAAAGGCGGTGTCTGCGATGCGCTCATAGGCGGCCTCGCTGATGGTCTTCTGTCCGGCATTTTTCAGCGTACTGAAACAAGTCACAGTCGGAGCAGTGGCCGAGCCGCTAAAAATAGTGCTTTTCTGTGCGAGATAGGTCTCGTGAATGGTGCCGTCTATCAGGGAGATCGCGCGCTTGTTTTCATAGCGTTCTGCGGCTCCATTTCGGATTAGGTCGTCAAATACATAATAATACACCTGAGTGGATGCATCGTAGTATACTGGTGGGGAATCTGTGAATGTGATATCTGCCTCGGAGTCCCCTTCTGTCAGAGTTCTCTCGCAGAGCTGCAGTCCGTCCAGGGATGGGGTGACTTCAAAAAAGAAACTGTATGTATAGAAGCCGGTTCCCTGGCAGCAGGAGACGATGAGTTCCAGCCGGCCGTTCTGGTCCAGGTCAGTGACGGTGTAGAAGACGGGATCGCTGCTGTAGCCAAATTCTCCCTGAGCGCCATCATGCCAAGTGTCGATGGAGTCTGCCAGAAGCTGGAGCTGCTCCTCCGGATGTTCCGGCTTTTCTGTATTTTGTTTTGGGGCTGCACTGGACTCGGGCTGCTGCATGGCCTTCTGATAATTCTGGTATTCGGCAATGCCGTCCAGAACGGCACGAACATTGCTGTTATAATGATTTTTGCTGAGGTATTCCGTCAAAAGCGGGTCATCGCACAGAAAATCTGCATTGTCGCCGGACTGGGTGTACAGGCGCACCTCGTTGTAAGCCTCTTCGGGGTGGTGCTGGGGGGCATACTCGATAATCAGGATAATATCGGTTTTTCCGTCCAAATTGTAATCCTTGAAGGAGACAGCGGCGACCTGGTGGAAGGTCTGATAAGGGCGTCGGTTATCTTCTGTCAGTCCAGGAAATTCGTAGACAATTTCATTTCCTTTCAGGAGTTTAAAGCTCACATCGCCGTCATGGTTTTCATTTTCCTCCGGAAGAAAAGAGGCAAATGTGACGCTGCCCCAACCGTCCAAGGTCACATCAAAGGATTGTTCCTGGATTTTTCTTGCCAAGGAGTCTTTTGATGGAAGCTGTGTGGATATTTCCGGAGTCTGGGAACTGCTTTCGTTTCCTGTTTCCTTGTTTTCTGTCTCTTCCGTTAAGGTCTCTTGGATTTCACTGGTTTCCTCTAAGGAAATCGAGAAATTTTCCGTCTCTGTGGAAGCCATCTGGCTGCTTTGGGCAGCTGCAGTCCCTGCTGGGACTGCGGTCTGACAGCCGGACAATACTCCAAGCAATAAGGCGAAACCTGCAATTTTTATAGTTCTATTCATGATTTGCCTCGCGTTTAGATTAATTTTAGAATCCGGTCAATGTCCTCATTTTTTCCGATTACCATCAGATGGTCCTGCGGTTGGATGGTGTAGTCGGCAGGCGGCATCAGACGGACATCGTCTCCCTGCTTGATGCCAAGGATGCTGATGTGATATTTGGCGCGGATATCCAGCTGGCGGATGCTGCCGTAAATCCAGGACTGCAATGGCGGAATTTCATACACACCGTACTCGTCGTTCAGCTCAATGTAGTCAAAGACGTGGTTTGCGCTGCAGCGGATGGCAAGGCTCTCTGCAATATCGCGGTCGGGGTAAATCACCTCGTCTGCGCCGTTTCTCAAAAGAAATTTGGCATGAATGTCGCGGTTTGCTTTGCTGATGACATATTTGGCGCCCATCTCCTTGATCTGGCTGGTGATTTCCAGACTGCTCTGGAAATTGTTTCCGATGCAGACAAAGCAGAGGTCGAAATTGCCGATGCCGAGACTTTTCAGCACTTCTGGATCGGTGCAGTCTCCAATTTTAGCGCTGACGACACAGGGAAGCAGGTCCTGCAGCTGCTCTTCCTGCATATCTACAATCATGATTTCGTTTCCGAGTTTGGAAAGTTTGCGGCACAGATGATGCCCGAAACGTCCAAGACCGATAATAAGTATGGATTTCATGGTAAATACCTCCTTAGAAAAAATGTGTTATCCGATGCTGATATTTTCCACCGGCTGTTGTACTGGTGCCGGCTGTTTGGTGCGGGTGAAAGCGAGGGCGAAGGAAAGGCTGCCGATTCGTCCGCAGTACATTAACAGAATAATGAGTACTCTGGAAATATCGTTCAAATCTCTGGTCAGTCCAGTTGACATGCCGACGGTCGCGATGGCGGAGATTGTCTCAAACAAAATATCCGTCAAGGGCAGCGGCTGGAGCGCAGAGATGGCGAGCGTCACAATCAAGGTGAGAAATAGGTTGATGCTGAATACGATGCTGGCGCGCCGCACAGCGTCGTCCGCGAGGCGCCTGCCGAACACATTGCAGCCGCTCTTTTTGCGGATGTTGGAAAACAGCGTGATGACAAGGACGGCGAGCGTGGTGGTTTTAATACCTCCGGCTGTGGAACCAGGACTTCCGCCGACAAACATCAACATGATGGTGAGAAATTTGCTGCAGTCCTGGAGCAGTCCAGTGTCAACCGTGTTGAATCCGGCGGTCCTGGCGGTCACAGAGCTGAACAGGGAGGCCAGAACCATCTCAGATGGGCGCATTCCCGCCATCAGATGGTCTTTTTCAAACAAAAAGAACAGGATGGAAGGGACAACAATCAGGAGAGCGGTCACGACGAGCACCAGTTTTGTGTGGAGAAGGTAGCGCCTGAAATGCCATTTGTGCCTGGTGATGTCATCCCAGACAATAAAGCCGATACCGCCGATGATGATGAGCGCCATAATCACAAGGTTGATAACCCAATCGCCGACTTGCCCAGTCAAGGAGACATAGGAAGCGTCGCCGCGGCTCATCAGGTCGAATCCAGCGTTGCAGAACGCGGAGATGGAGTGAAAAACGCTGGCAAACACTCCTTCCGCAAAGCCAAACATTGGGATGAAGCGCAGAGACAGAAGAATGGCTCCAGTTCCCTCAATCAGCAGGGTTCCCAGGATGATTTTTTTTGCGAGACGAACAACACCGCCTATCTGCAGGGTGTTGACGCTCTCCTGGAGAAGCCCTCTGGATTTCAGCCCGATTCTGCGGCGCAGCAGAATGGAGAAAAATACGCCGATTGTCACAAACCCCAGTCCGCCGGTCTGAATCAGAAGAATCAGAACAATCTGTCCGAAGCGGGACCAGTGCTGAAAGGTGTCAAATACAACCAGTCCAGTCACACAGGAGGCGCTGGTTGCCGTAAACAGGGCATCCAGAAAGCGCGTCCACTCTCCGTCTCTGCTGGAGATGGGAAGCATCAGAAGAAAAGTTCCTATCAGAATCATAATCAGAAATCCAATGGCGATTACCTGCGTCTGTGACAGAGAATTATACAGTTTTTTCATATGGGAAGAGAAAATCTGCTGTTTTTTCATAGTGTTTTGGTTCCTCTCGTGCATAGTAGTGCCTGCAGGGCGGCGCCTGTGTCATCTGGCATCACCCTGTATGAAAGTTGATTGCTTCGTGCTTCCCTCTATACTATCATAATTGGCTTCAAATTGCACCTAAATTGGCTGTAAAATTGAAAATAAACATGGAAAGAGGAGTTTAGTCCTGTTCAGAAGTTGCCGAAAGAGAGAAATTATGTTACAATGAGCAGAAAGAAGTTTGCAGGCTCCTGCAGAGGCGGGGGCCTTATTGAGCGGAAAGAATAACAGGGAGTGGAAGATGAAAGAAAAACGAAAAATAAAAGGACAGCTCAGGGTATTCTTGTTGTGGCCGCTGCGCCTGTCAGTTCTGGTAGTTTTGATGAACCTGATAGCTGCTGCAGTCGATGTTCGCGCGGGTATTATGATGGCGGGAATGACTGTGATTTATGTAGGTGTGGCTGCATGGCTGTACTTTTATAAAAGAAAAGGAATTTTGTCTGCCATTGTGGATTTCTCCTCCCAGTATGCGTGGGTGCAGAAGGAACTGCTGGTACATATGGGCGTTCCGTATGCGATAGCTGACAAAGATGGGCGTCTTCTGTGGATGAACCATGCGTTTGCGGATGTCGTGGGGGAGGAGAGAAAGAGCCGAAAACAGAGCCTGCAGGTTTTGTTTCCGGAACTGGCACAAGCAGGAATTGACAAGGTAAAAAATGGAGAGAATGTCCATGTCAGGACGAAAGAGCGCCGCTTTGAGGTGGAAATCAAGGAAGTGCTCTTTGAGAACGATGAGGTGATGGCGGATGCTCTGGGACCAGAGATGGCGAAGGAGACGCTTCTGGCGGTGTATCTGTATGATGAGACAGAGATTTTGAAGTACAAGCAGGAGATTATGGATCAGAAACTGGTAGCTGGACTGATTTATCTGGACAACTACGAGGAGGCGCTAAACAGTGTCGAGGAAGTGCGCCGTTCGCTTCTCACAGCGCTGATTGACCGGAAAATCGACAAATATATTTCCAATTTCGGCGGTATTGTGAAGCGCCTGGAGAAGGACAAGTATTTTATTGCTCTCAAGCAAAAGTACATGAAAAACGTAGAAGAGGACCATTTTTCCCTGCTTGAAGAGGTGAAGAAGGTCAACATCGGAAACGAGATGGCGGTGACACTGAGCATTGGTCTGGGAATGAACGGCGAGAGCTACAGCCAGAACTATGATTATGCGAGAACTGCGATTGATATGGCGCTCGGGCGCGGCGGCGACCAGGCAG
Source organism: bacterium (assembly GCA_030524675.1). Lineage (GTDB taxonomy): Bacteria > Bacillota > Clostridia > Lachnospirales > Lachnospiraceae > CAJMNU01. Next base: position 4,886 of record JAUNGE010000027.1, on the reverse strand, counting down.
TGGTGAAAAATGGCAATAAGATTCAGTATTATGGTGGCAAATCGCAGCAGGCGGAGAAGACCACCCGCGTGAAGGCGCGTGTGAAGGCGCATGCGCTCAGGGAGCTGATGGAAGGCAAAGAGCGCATCCTGATTATGGGTCATAAGATAGGAGACATTGATTCTTTGGGGTCTGCCATCGGCATTTACCGGATTGCGACGGCATTCAACAAAAAGGCGCACATCGTAATCAATGATGTCACATCCTCCGTGCGTCCGATGATGCAGCGTTTTATGAACAATTCTGACTATCCGGATGATTTGTTTTTGACGGGTGGCAAGGCTGCGGAGATGGTGGACGCATCCACCATGCTTGTCGTGGTGGATGTGAACCGTCCGAGCTTTACAGAGGCGCCGGAACTTTTGAAGATGGTGAAGACGGTTGTGGTTCTGGACCATCACAGACAGACGAGCGAGATTATCGACAATGCTGTGCTCTCCTATGTGGAGCCGTATGCGTCGTCGGCGTGTGAGATGGTGGCGGAGATTTTGCAGTACATTGCGGACGGCATCAAGATGAAGCAGGCTGAGGCGGATGCAATGTATGCCGGAATTGTCATTGATACGCACAATTTTGAGAACCAGACGGGCGTGAGAACGTTTGAGGCGGCGGCATTTTTGCGCCGCTCGGGTGCGGATGTGACTCGTGTGAGAAAACTGTTCCGCGAGAAGATGGAAGACTATAAAGCGCGTGCGGAGGCCATCCGCAGTGCGGAGATTTTCGAGGGCTGCTATGCCATTGGCATCTGCCCTGCGGAGGGTGTGGAGAGTCCGACGATTGTGGGCGCACAGGCGGCAAATGAACTTTTGGATATTATTGGGATTCGCGCATCGGTTGTGCTGACTCCCTTTAATGGAAAGATATATTTAAGTGCAAGGTCCATTGATGAAGTGAATGTCCAGATTATCATGGAGCGGCTCGGCGGAGGCGGTCACAGAACTATCGCCGGCGCGCAGCTCAAGGACATGACGGTTGATGAGGCGAAGAAGCTGCTGAAAGAGACGTTAAAGACGATGATTGAGAAAGGAGAAATATAAAATGGATGTAATTTTATTAGAGGATGTAAGGACACTGGGCAAGAAGGGCCAGGTTGTGAGTGTGAATGATGGATATGCGAGAAACTTTATTTTAAAGAAAAAACTGGGAATCGAGGCGACGCCAAAGGCGCTCAATGACCTGAAACTGCAGAAGGCGAATGCTGACAAAGTGGCAGCAGAGCAGCTCGCAGCGGCAAAGGAGATGGCAGCGGTTCTGGAGAAGCAGTCTGTGACCGTATCCATCAAGGCAGGTCAGGGCGGCAGAGCATTCGGTTCCGTGTCCGGCAAGGAAATCGCGCAGGCAATCACTACACAGCTCGGTCATGACATTGATAAAAAGAAAATCGTGCTTCCTGAGCCGTTAAAGACATTCGGAACGCATGAAGTGGCTATCAAGCTGCACAAGGATGTGACCGCGAAGCTGCCTGTGAAGGTAGTGGAAGCGTAGGAGGACATACGATGGATGAGGCACTGATAAAAAGAGTGCTGCCTCACAGCCTGGAAGCGGAGCAGTCCGTGATTGGCTCGATGCTTATGGATAAAAGCGCCATTATGACGGCGTCGGAGATGCTTCAAGGTGATGATTTTTATCAGCACCAGTACGGCGTGGTTTTTGAGACGATGGTTGAGCTGTATAATGAGGGCAAACCGGTCGATTTGGTGACGCTTCAGGACAGGTTAAAGGAGAAGGATGTGCCGCCCGAAATCAGCAGCCTGACCTTCATAAAGGATGTCATTGCCGCTGTCCCGACTTCTGCTAATATTCGTTCTTATGCCTCGATTGTGCGGGAGAAGGCGATTCTGCGCCGCCTGATTAAGGTGAATGAGGAGATTGCGAATACCTGCTATGCCGGCAAGGAGAAGACAGAGGATATTCTGGCCGAGACGGAGAAGCGGATTTTTGATTTGTTGCAAAACCGCAACAGCGGCGAGTTTGTGCCAATCAGCCAGGTTGCCATGAATGTGCTGGAGAAGATTGAGATTGCGGCAAAGAGCAAGAGTACGGTGACGGGAATTCCGACGGGGTTTACGGACCTGGATTACCGGACATCGGGGCTGCAGCCTTCCGACTTTATCTTAATTGCAGCGCGCCCTTCCATGGGAAAAACGGCGTTTGTGCTGAATGTGGTGCATCATGTGGCAGTGAAGAAAAAGCTTCCGTGCCTGATTTTCAGTCTGGAGATGAGCAAGGAGCAGCTGGTCAACCGTATGCTTTCGATGGAGTCTAAGGTCGATTCGCAGACCCTTAGAACCGGAACGCTGAGTGATTCGGACTGGGATAAGGTGGTGGACGGCATCGGCATCATCAGCCAATCCACACTGATGATTGATGATACGCCAGGCATCTCCATTACAGAGCTGCGCTCGAAATGCCGGAAAATGAAGCTGGAGCATGGGCTGAGTCTCGTGATTATCGACTATCTGCAGCTGATGAGCGGCAACGGAAAGAGCGGCGACAACCGTCAGCAGGAGGTTTCGGATATTTCGCGCTCGCTGAAAGCGCTTGCGAGGGAGCTGAATGCGCCGGTGGTTGCCCTCTCGCAGCTTTCCCGTGCATGTGAGGCCAGAACAGACCACAGGCCAATGCTCTCGGACCTGCGCGACTCGGGTGCGATTGAACAGGACGCCGATGTGGTTATGTTTTTGTACCGCGATGATTACTATAATAAAGATACCGAACGCCCGAATGTGGCGGAAGTTATCATTGCAAAGCAGAGAAATGGCCCTATCGGTACAGTAGAACTGGTGTGGCTGCCGAATTACACAAAGTTTGCGAATATGGAGCGGCCGCCGGAGTACTAAAAGCATTGCGAAACAATACCTCCCAAGGTTTTTTCTCCATGGACAAAGGAAAAAATATCATATTTTCATCCTTTCTCACATATATTGTTAATAGCTTACGAAATATTGTGAACCAAAGGAGAGGATATGCTTATGTCAGAAATACATTATCTGATATCGGATGCATCGAAGCAGGTTGATGTGGAAACCCATGTGCTGCGGTACTGGGAGGAAGAGTTGGAACTTCAGATTCCCCGCAATGAGATGGGGCATCGGTATTATACAGAATTTCATATTAAACTTTTTAAGCAGATTCGAGATTTGAAGGAGAAAGGATATCAGCTCAAGGCGATTAAGAATGCCCTTGATAAGATGCTTGAGACGAATGGTGAAGTGCTTGAGCCAGAGGACATGCTGGATGGGGAAGTGACAACAGCTCTCAGCCAGGTGGACAAGCCGGAGGAAGGGTTGGTAGCTGCAGACAAGATGGAGCAGTTTCAGCTGATTATGAATCAGATTATCGGACATGCCCTGAAGGAAAATAACGAAAGGCTCAGTGAAGAGTTGAGTTTGATTGTGGCGGATAAGGTGGCAGAGGAGATGGATTACCAGATGAAGCTTCTTGACGAGAAGGAGGAAGCGCGCTACAAGCGGCTGGATGACAGCATCCGCGCCTGCCAGAGAGAGGATAAGAGCAAAGCGGAAGCTGCCGCTTCCCTGATTAAGATACCGATTTTTAAGAAGACGAAGAAAAAGCGTTTTGGAAGAAGCGGAAAAAAGTTGTTTTAAGGAGAATGATTTCCCTGAAAAATACAATCCCTCTGATACTGCAAACATAGCAGGATCAGAGGGATTGATATATTTGGGGAAATTATCGTTTATCCGCTGTGTGTTTTAGCGGCACGCATCCACGAATGCGGCAAACAGTTTTTCAGCCGCTGCGTTGTTATTGAACAAAATTTCCGGATGCCACTGTACACCGAGGAAAAATGGGTAATCCGGCAGCTCAATGGCCTCTATCAGGTGATTTGGCGCATAGGCAGAGACTTTCAGCCCTGGTGCCAGGTCCTTGACAGCCTGATGATGGAAGCTGTTCACCTCAATTTTTGGTGCTTCCACAATTCTGGACAGAAGGGTATCCGGCACAACATCGACATAGTGGGAAGGCACAGAGCCTTTGAACGGCTGCTGATGTGCAATCGGAAAGTCTTCTTTCCACTGGGTTTTTAAATCCTGGTATAAAGTGCCGCCGAGACCTACATTGAGAAGCTGAATACCGCGGCAAATGCCAAGAATTGGTTTCTTCTGCTCCATAGCGATGGAGAGAAGGTTTAATTCCAGCTCGTCACGCACCATGGAAGCGGCACCGCACTGGAGGTATGTCTGCTCGTGATAGCGGAATGGATGAATGTCCGGTCCGCCGATAAAGAGAATTCCATCCATCTGTTCGGTGATGGCAGCCAAGTCTTCTTTGGATGCTTTTAACGGAAGTACAAGCGGAATCGCACCAGCGTGGGCAATCGCATTCAGATAGGTATGATTCATTGCCAGATTATCAGTGGTAAGGTCGTGGGATGGGGTCAGGCCAATAAAAGGTTTTTTCATCGTTTTGATCTCCTTAAAAAATAGCCCTCCCATGATTTCTCATGAGAGAGCTACTATGTACTACATCATCAACCCTGCTCGATAGAACCTGTTGGGCAAGTTGCTGCGCAAGCGCCGCACTCTACACAGGTATCAGCATCGATCTCGTATTTGCCCTCGCCCTCAGCGATAGCTCCAACTGGACATCCGTCAGCGCAAGCGCCGCAGGATACACAACCATCATTAATTACGTATGCCATAGTAAAGTCCTCCTTATATACTTTTTTACTGCTTTTATTCTATACTATTCTGTGCAAATATTCAAGTGGAAAATGCTGTCTAAATTGGATTCTTTTTTATACATGGGCAGCGGTTCTTTCATCGCGTATTCCCGTCTTTAAGTTTTAGCACCATAATAGTTTAAGACTTCTCTCCATACCATAT
>JAUNGE010000098.1 GCA_030524675.1 bacterium | reverse complement strand
AGAATATGACTAAATAGAATACGACGAAATGGAATTATTATTTCTTTTTAAGAAATTATTTTATTTTTTTTCTTAAAAAGACTATATCATATTATTCTTATTTTGTAAAGTATTTTTTATTTTTTCTTATTAAGATATTTTTATCTCGTCAAAAAAGAGGACACATCACAATCATATATATCATATATCTTGTAGCATCCTCTTTTCGTATTCTCTTTATGATTGTATTGCAATTTCTTCTGAATTCTACTTCTCTTTTCCAGTCCTCCTGCTATCAGCCCAGATTCAGAAATTTGCAGGCAAGCTGGAAATAAATCACCAGACTGAAGGCATCTACTATTGTAGTAATCAGTGGTGCCGCCATAATCGCCGGATCCAGTCTCATCACCTTTGCAAGTATCGGAAGTGTACATCCAATAGCCTTTGCCAAAAGTACGGTCATAAACAGGCTTAAAACAACAGTCAGGCATACCATTTCCTGTCCAGGGTACATAAGAACCAGACGCAAGAAATTCACAGCGCTCAAAATCACGCCAACCAACACGCCAACACGAATTTCTTTCCACAGAACCTTGAAAATATCGGACGGCTCAATTTCTCCAACTGCCATACCACGAATAATCAATGTACTGCTCTGGCTTCCGGCATTTCCGCCGGTATCTGTCAGCATTGGAATAAACGTCACTAAAAGCGGAATCAAAGCAAAAGCTCTCTCATATTTTGCAAGAATACCGCCCGTCAACATGCTGCTGACCATCAAAACCAACAACCAGACAATTCGATTCTTTGCAAGCTGGAACACACTGGTTTTCAGATAGGGCTTCTCACTTGGCGCCATAGCAGCCATCTTTTCAAAGTCCTCTGTCGCCTCCTGCTCCATGACATCGACAATATCATCGACTGTCACAATTCCAACTAGTCGGTCTTCCTTGTCAACAACCGGCATGGACAAAAGGTCGTACTTCGTAAAATCTTCTGCCACCTTCTCCTGGTCCTCTGTCGTCACAACTGTGATAACATTGGTATCCATAATATCGCCAATTACCGTTTCATAGGAATGCATCAGGAGATCTTTTACTGTAACAACGCCTTCCAGTTTTCGCTTCTGGTCCATCACATAACAGGTGTAGATAGTCTCCTTGTCAATTCCGTTCTTGCGGATGTACGCAAACGCATCTGCCACAGTCATTGTACTTTTCAGTCCCACATACTCTGCGGTCATAATACTTCCCGCACTGTTCTCCGGATACTGAAGGAACTGATTAATCAAAGCTCTCGTCTCTGGGGTTGCATTCTGAAGAACTCGCTTTACTACTGTCGCCGGAAGTTCTTCCAGCATATCAACAGCGTCATCCACATACAGATCTTCAATGATCTGTTTGAGTTCGTTATCGTTAATTCCATTGATAATGTGCTGCTGTTCTTCCACTTCCAGAAAAGCAAACACATCTGCCGCCTGGTCTTTCGGCAGCATACGGAATACAAGAAGTATCTTTTCTTTGTCCAGCTCTGTCAAAAATGCGGCAATATCTGCCTCATTCAGTTCTACCAGTTCTGTCTTCAACTGTCTGTATTGCTTGTTTTCGAGCAGTTCAAACAGTTCTTCCATTTTCATTTCTTTATCCAACATAGCTTCTTCCTCCAAATATTCAGTTTTCGATTGAGTATCTGGAAACAGAAATGTTCTTGTATTCTCTTCTTTACGGCAGCAGCATCATGGTTCGGAACACATGAATACTGCGGCGAACCACATATTCTGCTGCCACACTGGGAGGATATCCATTATCTGCTTCCTGCCTGCAACTTCGGCCTTCCATAATGCCACTCCTTTCTTTTCTCATTCTGTACACATTTTCTACATACCATTCCATTTTCTGTGCATCATCTGTGCGTTATCTGTACACTCTTCTCTGTGTACTGCTCATTTTTAATCATCTGCCGGCTGCCAAAAACAACGCTTTCACGGGCTTACCTGCATGGATTCTTGAGCCATCACCCAACGCACTTCTAATTATAATCAAATTCTTCAAGAAAGCAACGCCTTTTACTAATTTGTTTCATTTTTTTTACAATGAATGTGCAAAAAGCCCGCTCCTTGAGATTTGGGACGGATAGCACAAAAAAATATAAAATCATATTTGTGTAAATATTGCAAACATACATAACTATGATGATACCAGGGTCAAAAGGTCAGAAATCCGACGCAAGCTTGCTTGCAAGAGGATTTTTGACTTTGGGACCCGCCAAAAACGTAAATAAGTAGCCATTTTTCTAAGAAAAAGGTCATAATTCATGCTCCGCCATCCATCACATGCAGGTTTCGCAAACGTCCATCCGAAATTCTCTCCATCACTTCCATCGCATGTGGCTCCAGATAATCCCAGTTTCCGCCTGTCAGTCCCTGTCTCTTCAGTTCCAAAATTATCATCTGGCAAATCTGCTCGATTTCTTCTGCCGTTTCCCTTTCTCCTTCTCTGCTTTCCAGAAGAATCTCCAAACGTCGGCCCACATCTGGCAATATCTGAAGTTCTCTCATGGCTCGAAAACTCCATTTATAATATGGCATATAGCGTCTGTTCAGAAGAAACACCATGGCAATCCCTTCCTGCACAAACTGAAACAGAGCCATTCTCGCGGCCCCTTTCTCCCCATGCCTGAGGCAGCGCAGATAATTATATTGTCCTGCCTGCGCCATGAGTGCTGCCCTGGCGGCAATTTTTTTCCGGCGCACATCCTCCGGCAGCCCTTTTTTCAGTTCTGCCCGTATCCTGGAGAATTCTCCCAAATCATCCCGAAACACCCTCCCATTCACCGCACACGCAAGGGCATATTCTGGTGTATATAACCACTGTTCCAATGTCTCCGGCACCCCACCATTTCCAGTAAACCGCTCATAAAACGCAGGGATCGTACTCACCCCGCGCCTGCCTGCACCCCCAAAACTCTGCGCCTTTTTTGAAATTCCCATAAATTCTTTCGGAAGTTTTTCATAAGCACGGTATAGGCGAAATCCCACTTTTTCCTCGTCCTTGGGAAGGAGCCACATACAAAATCCCGCTTCAAAATCATGGTCCATGGAAACGATATCATCATATCCAAAACATTCCGACCCTTCCCCGCACAGGCCGACAGCAATCCGCTCCTCATACTGTGCAAACTCCTGATGAATCATATTTTTTCCATATGTCTGATAATACTGCTCTGCCAGCCAAAGCCCGTTTGGCTGCCTCTTCCCGTTGTTTTCTGGTATAAATTTATTGTCTCCCATAAATTGCATCTGCCCTCTGTTCCAGCTCACGTTTCATCTGAAAATACCCAAAATGTCCAAACGTACCTGCACATTTCCTGCATGTAAATGCATAATATCCATTTCTTTTTGCCTGTGGGTCATTCAGATAGCCCATCGCCTTTTCCATACATTCCTCTATTTTTTCCTGGTATCTATCCTGTAAGATTTCTTGGTCTTTCTGCGTTCTCTGAGATTCGTGAACTTCCTGACTCTGCTGCAATTCTTCTGTTTTTTCCACTGTGCTCTCTCTGCGTGCCTCATACTCTTCCCATGCCTCATACAGGCAAGCCAGATTCACATATGTCACCGCTATCTCCATACCGCCTTCCGGCAGTTTTTTCATAATCTGAAGTGCCTTTGCATAATATTCCTGCGCTTTCTCAAACTCCATCAAATCCGTCAGCGCCAATGCCATATTGTGATACAATCCGGCGAACCGATAGTCCGACGGGTCCAGACATTTCCCATACGCACGAAAAGCTTTCTCATAATACGGCATAGCCTCTTTTGCCCGCCCAAATGCCTTCCATGTTGTCGCTCCATTGACGTAAGTAGTTCCTCCCGTCTCTGTCATGCCCATTTGATGCGCTTCCAACAGCCTAATTCCTTCGTTCACCGACCAGATTCCCAGTTTCTCATTCTGCATATTCCGGTAATATCCCATCATCTCATTGAGAACGGTAAGCTGACTTCCCCAGTCTTCTTTCCTGACGGCCTCCTCATACCACTCCATAAGATATACACCTGCTTCCTCTTTTCTGTCGTGATTGAGCAGTTCATCCAGCTGCTCAATTCTCTCTTTTGAAGAAAGTCCAACGGATTGTTTCTTCTGTTTTTCTTCCTCCACATTTTTTCGTTCCACCTGATTTCCTTTGCAGCATATCTCTTCCCAATCTTCCCGTTTTAATTCCATAGCCTTGTTTACCCCCACACAAAAAAGTACTGCAGCTTGCTCTTCTGTACCGCAAAATGCCTGACTTTCTCAGACAATCCATGAATACAACCAGCTTGCTACAGCATCTTTTTCTGTTTTTATTCGTATCTGTCTCTATTTGTATTTCTTATTTCTATTTTAATTTTATTTCTTTTTGTTCTTCTCTCTTTTTACCGCTCTTTCACCTGTCCTACATGGTGATACCTGCCCACCAGATATATCCATTTATTTGGAAGCCAAGTCGCTCGGTCTCATGCTCAAGTTGATTCTGCCCATCTTGTCAATCTCGATAACCTTCACTGTTACCTCATCACCGATATTGACTACATCTTCCACCTTTGCCACTCTTCTGTCTGCCAATTTTGAGATATGAACCATACCATCTTTGTTCGGAGCCAGCTCTACAAAAGCGCCAAAATTCATAATTCTGGCAACTTTACCAGTCATAATTACACCAGCCTCGATATCTGTCACAATGCTCTCGATGATGCGGATTGCCTTCTCGATCATTGCTGCATCTGTACCGCATACACTCACATTGCCGTCATCGCTGATGTCAATTTTAACACCTGTCTCCTCAATAATCTTGTTGATTACCTTACCCTGCTTTCCGACAACATCACCTATCTTCTGCGGGTCAATAGAAATCTGTTTAATCTTCGGTGCATATGGGGACAGTTCTTTTCTCGGCTCGCTGATAACCGGTGCCATAACATTGTCCAAAATATACACTCTCGCCTCACGGCATCTTGCGATTGCCTCCTCGATAATCGGGCGGGTCAGACCATGAATCTTGATGTCCATCTGGATTGCTGTGATTCCCTTGTGTGTTCCGCCTACCTTAAAGTCCATATCTCCGAAGAAATCCTCAAGGCCCTGGATATCTGTAAGAACCAGGTAGTCATCATCCGTCTCACCAGTCACCAGACCACAGGAGATACCTGCTACCATGGACTTAATCGGCACACCTGCTGCCATCAGGGACAGTGTGGATGCACAGATACTTGCCTGAGAGGTAGAACCATTGGACTCCATAGTCTCAGATACTGTGCGGATTGCGTATGGGAACTCGGTCTCGCTCGGCAGTACCGGAACCAGAGCTCTCTCTGCCAATGCGCCATGGCCGATTTCACGGCGTCCTGGGCCTCTGCTCGGCTTTGTCTCACCTACAGAGTAGGACGGGAAATTATAATGGTGCATATATCTCTTAGAAACTTCATTTTCATCCAGGCCATCCAGCTTCTGTGCCTCGGAAAGCGGCGCCAGCGTACAAGCGTTTAAAATCTGTGTCTGGCCACGGGTAAACATACCAGAACCGTGTACTCTCGGAAGCAGATCAATCTCTGCTGCCAGCGGACGGATTTCTGTAATCTTTCTGCCATCTGGACGCTTGTGGTCCTTCAAAATCATCTTGCGGACAGTCTTCTTCTCATACTGATAAATTGCCTCGCCTAGGATAGCAAGCCACTCTTCCTTATCAGCAAATGCCTCTTCCAGACGGGCAGTGATTGCCTTGATATTCTCTTCTCTCTTCTGCTTCTCATCTGTGAAGACAGCTTCCTCCATCTCCTCAGCCGGAACAATCTCCTTGATTGCCTCAAACAGTTCAGCTGGAACGGCACAGCTCTCATATGTGTGCTTTTCTTTTCCGCACTCTGCCACAATGCCGTCGATAAAGCGGATAATCTGCTGGTTCACTTCGTGTGCTTTAAAGATAGCATCAATCATCACAGCCTCCGGAACCTCGTTTGCTCCAGCCTCAATCATGATAACCTTCTCTCTCGTAGAAGCAACGGTCAAAGCCAAGTCGGATACCTGTTTCTGTGCTGCAGTTGGGTTAATCACAAATTCACCGTCAATCAGACCAACCTGTGTGGTCGCACATGGACCATCAAACGGAATATCAGAAATGCAGGTAGCAATGGCAGAACCTAACATAGCGGTCAGTTCTGGGCTGCAAGTTGGGTCTACGGACATAACCAGATTGTTCAAAGTCACATCATTTCTGTAATCCTTCGGAAATAAAGGACGCATCGGACGGTCAATTACGCGGGAGGTCAGGATTGCATTCTCAGATGCCTTTCCCTCTCTCTTATTGAAGCCTCCTGGAATTTTTCCAACTGCGTACAATTTTTCCTCATATTCTACACTCAGAGGGAAGAAATCAATGCCCTCTCTCGGCTTGTCCGATGCCGTTGCTGTGGACAGTACCACAGTATCTCCATAATGCATAAATGCTGCGCCATTTGCCTGTGCTGCCACTCTGCCTACGTCTACTGTGAGTGTTCTTCCAGCCAGTTCCATACTAAAACTCTTAAACATAATAAACTCCTTTCTCGTACAGAAATTTCTGATTCACATAAATTTCTCATTATATTTCTCATTATTTATAGAAATGTCAGGCAGGAGTTCCGAAACTACTGCTCTATCCGCACCATCTGACAATCTGTCAGCCTGTTTTTGCACCGCTTTGCATCGCTTTTATGTCGCTTGATTGCTTCGCGCTGCTCTGTTATTTTACATTGCTTTATACTATTTACTATTTTATATTGTTTTATGCTGCGGACACAGCAGTGGTCCCGGTACAAACTCCTGCTTCCATCTTCTTGCTTCACTGTTATGAAAGTCTCAGATGGCTGACATGCGTGCGCCATCACAAAGCAATCGACTTTCATTCTAGTTCGTCTTCTTCACACATACCCCCATTGCATCATCCCACAGGGGCTCTGCACCTTTGACCCAGAGAAGTCTGCGTAAAATAAGGGTGGAGAACATTTCTGCAACCTCCACCCTCACCGCTCTTTATTACTTTCTGATGCCTAATTTTTCAATCAGTGCACGGTAGCCTTCCAGGTCTGTCTTCTTCAGGTAATCCAAAAGTCCACGTCTCTGACCAACCATCTTCAGCAGACCACGTCTGGAATGATGATCTTTTGCATTGTTTTTCAGATGCTCTGTCAGTTCTGCAATTCTTGCTGTTAAAATAGCAATCTGAACCTCTGGTGAACCTGTATCTCCAGGCTTTCTACCATACTCTGCGATAATCGCTGCCTTCTTTTCCTTTGAAATCATGATTGATTTCCTCCTTTAAATTTTTTTCTTACCGTAGACCAGGTTATCGGCTGGAGTCACCGCAAAACCGGGCATCGGCGTCATCTCATACCGCGTTAGTATAGCATAGTTTTTTCTGATTGTAAATCCCTTTTAAAAATTTCTGTTTTTTCTATTTTTTCTCTCTTATTTTTTCAATTCTTTTCTACATTTTCTGCCTTTTTTCTCTTTGTTTTGTAGCATATTCTTATTCTTTTCTTATTCCTTTTCCTCTATTTTGTTTTATTTCTCCATTTTTTTCAGATTTACATGACAATGGCTCCCGTCTTTAAGTTTTAGCACCATAATAGTTTAAGACTTCTCTCCATACCATAT
>JAUNGE010000097.1 GCA_030524675.1 bacterium | reverse complement strand
TCTTTGCCACATTGTCAAGTGATGAATTGAATTTTTATCGAATAATATTGTCGAATTAAGGCTTTTGTGATAATCTCTATCTCAGACAGAACAATAACCATTGGGGAATTTTATATTATGAAGAAGCCAAAGCTAACGATAGAAGAACAAATTGAGGACATGAAAAGTAAGAACATAACCTTCCAATATGTTTCAGAAAAAGAAGCCGCTGATTTTTTAAGGCACAATAATTATTATTTTAAACTCAAGTCATATGGGAAAAATTATGAGAAATATCGAATCCCTGCAAAAGCCGGTCAATATGTGAACCTCGACTTTTCTTATTTGCAGGAACTGTCTACTCTGGATATGCATTTGCGTAAACTGATACTTTCTATGGCACTTGATATTGAACACGCTTTAAAAACAAAGATTTTGTTTGATTTAAGCAATAATGCTGATGAGGACGGATATTCGATTGTCCAGAAATATCTGGATACAGATTATACAAGACGGAAAGATTTGTATGATAAAATTGGCAATTCTGCCGCCAGCGACCTTATCAGGAAACGAAAGGAAGCGGATGACAGCTATGCCATGTGGGAAATTGTCGAAGTATTGTCTTTTGGAAAATTTATTGATTTATACCAGCTATATTATTCCATTTACAAATCTCCAGAAGATTACAGCAGTTTCCTCTGGTCTGTCAAATTTTTGCGGAATGCGGCTGCACATAACAACTGCCTGCTGAACAGCCTGAAAGCGCCTTATCATATCACAATCCACAAAACCAAAGAAATACAGACCGAGCTTGCTAAAATAAAAACCATATCACAAAACCAAAAAGAAAAATGGATGAGCAATCCCGTTATCCATGATTTTATCTGTTTAGTATATGTGTATGTCCGGCTCATTAAAAGCAAAGGTATGAAACAAAAGGGCATCAGCGAACTGAATGAACTGTTCACAAATCGGATGTCAAGACATAAAATATATTTTGAAAAGAACGATACTATCATGGAAAGCTACCGCTTTGTTTCAAAAACCATATCTTACCTTTGCAACAAATATCGAAAATAGATTGATTTTTGACAGAATGGTGGTATAATAGTCATTGACGAACAAAAAACAATGGTTTTTTAGCGGAAACGGTGCCCGCATTGTTTCCGTATTTTTTATTTTAATGAAATAGTTTCTGACAATGCATAACCTCCCACCATCAGGTGAGAGGTTATGAACTCATTTATTCCATTATTCCTGAATTTCTCCAACAAAGTTATAGATGATTTTGACTTCCTGATACTTCTGCCTGCCCTCTTTTCTGACTTCGCCTATCAGAATACGGTCAACAAGACGGTTCAGCACCGCTTCGTCCAGCTCCTTGATTGTGGCGTACTGCCGGATTTCCTTGATAAAAGATTTTACATCGTTTTCCTGTCCGTCAGACTGCCGCATCATCAGCGTAAGTTCCTGTCCCCGGCATTGATTCTGTTCCTGTTCTGTTTCCAAAGCCGCTGTCAGCTTCATAAAACGCTGCTCCGTCAATATGCCTTTTGACTTGTCGGTATAAAGGCTGAAAAACATATCATCAATCTCTTTATTTCTTGCCTCTATCTGTGCCAGTTCCTTTTTGATTTCTGAAATATCAGCAAGATAGCGGTGTTCCATGCGTCTGCTCAACCGCTGGTAGAACATATCAGCGTCTTTCAGTGCCATAGCGGACAGCTCCTGAATATCATTCAAAACAAGGTTATACAAATCCCTTGCTTCTATTTTGTGGCTGGTGCAGGCATTTTTCCCTAACCGATTGTAGGTCTGGCAGATATAATAGGCTTTGTCAATGGGTTCCCGTTCTTCCCCCGTAAACCGGTTTTTTCCGGTTCTTCCCACTTTTTCATAACGCACCTGCATGGATTTCCCACAGGTGGCACAGTAGACAATGCCATGAAAAAGATTGTAAAACGGACAATTATTGCCCTGCATGACCGGCGGTCTGCGGTCAATGATTTCCTGTACCCGTTCCCACTCCTGCGGTGAGATGATTGCTTCATGGCAGTTATCAATCACTTCCCAATCCTCTCTGGCAATAATGTCATAAGTGTTGGAACGGATACCTTTCTGGTGTGTTCGGCAGACTAAATGGGAGCCTTTGTAGAACGGGTTCCGCAGGATATGGTTAATTCTTGAACTGCCCCACGAATAGTAATTCACATCACAGTTCGTACCGCTTTTTACTCTTGTGATAGGGATTTTTTCTTCCATAAGCCGTTTTGCAATCCGCATACACCCCAGTCCGTCAAGGGCAAGGTCATAGATATGCCGGATAACCGGGGCGGTTTCCGGGTCTATAATCAGATGACCGTTATCCTCCGGGTCACGCATCAGACCAAGCGGCGGCTGTCCTCCCCCAAATTTCCCCTGTCTGGAGCGTGTCATACGCCCCGCCAGCACTTTCTTTGAAATGTCCCGGCTGTACATGTCATTCAGGATATTTTTAAACGGAGTGATGTCCATTTCCTGCCTTGTCAGGCTGTCCACGCCATCTGTAATTGCAATATACCTTACTTTGTGTTTTGGGAAAAAGATTTCGATATAACTGCCGGCTTCAATATAATTCCTGCCAAGCCTTGAAAGGTCTTTGGTAATGACACAGCCGATTTTCCCGGCTTCAATGTCAGTTATCATCCGCTGGAAAGAGGGGCGGTTGAAGTTCCTCCCCGTATAACCGTCATCCACGTAATATTCATACTGGAACATCCCGTTTTTTTCAGCATATTCAGTAAGCATAAGTTTCTGGTTGCTGATACTCATGCTCTCGGTGTTCCCGCCATCCTCAAGGGACAGCCTGCAATAAAGGGCAGTTATTTTCTGATTTGGTTTTGATTTCCTGTTCATAGTGTTCTCCTTCTATGAACAGGGACATGACACTATTATAATACCATGCCCCTGCCCGTATTTCAACCTTTTTATGACGCTTTTTTATCCAGCCATTCTTCAAACTGTCTACATGTCTGCTTTTCAATCAGATGTTCAAAGGCTTCTTTCATGGTCTGCTTTCCGGCAAACTCACGCACCACAATAAACTGCACCTTATTGTTTCCTGTACTGTCTTTCTTCTTTTTTTCTGCCATAGGCATTTCCTCCCGAAAAAATATGCCCGACAAGGAAGAAGCTGCAACGAAGTCCGGCAACGGACGTAAAAAAATGCAGATTCCTGTTTTGTCAGGCAGTTATGGTTGTATCTGTTCCTGTTTTCTTTTTTTATTATTATTTGGTTGTTATGGTTGCCGGTACAGCAAATACCTTGCAAAATCAAGGAAATTTCCCCGACAACATGCCCTGCAACGAAGCATGAACCAGACCTGCAACCCGTTCCTATTTTTCAAAGACAAGCTCCATCTGACGGGCTTCTTCCTCTGTCAGTTCCGTAAAACCCTCTGTTCCATTCCCAAGCAGATTGTCAGTGCCGGTTGCACGTTCCCAGCCTTTCTGTCTGCCATATCCGGGAAAGCGTCTGGGATTCTTAAATGCCTGCCAGCCGGAAACAGAGTGGTTCATAATATCGTTGATTTCCCGGATTTCCCATTGCTTCGGTTCTTCAAAGGCATGGTTCAGAGCTTCTTTGTAAAGCTGTTTGGAGCAGACCATATTTCCCTTAAAATCATCCAGAAATTCCTGTATCATGCCAGCCTTTGTATCCTCTGGCATAAAAACAGCCTGATATTCTTTCAGATAGTCCTGCATGGCAGGGGAAAAAGAAAGGGAATAGTCCCCTCTCCGGTAAATATTCATTGCTTCCGCCCACATCTGCCCAATATATTCCCTTGAACCGGCTTCATCCGCAAGGATATGAACCTCTGCCTTGTCCGGCTCCACCATGACCGGCAGGAAACGCCGATTCCCGGTTCGGTCAAGAGGGAGAAAGTCTATGGTGTTGGATGTTCCCCCAAACACGCACTGACGCATACGGTCAGCCGGGTGCGTATCATAGGGAACTTTATAGACTTCCTTTGACCGGCTCAGAAAAGATTTGATTTCCTCTATGCTCTTTGCATTGGCGGTAGCAAGCATTTCCGACATTTCAATAATCCAGTGCCCCTGCAATTTGCGGTAAACATTGTCATCATCCAGCTTCTTCAAATCATCTGTAAACCAGTCATCTTTGGCTGCAAGCAGACGGAAAAAGGTGGATTTTCCGGCACCCTGACCGCCCACCAGACAGAGCATGACCTCAAATTTACATCCCGGCTCAAATACCCGGCGGATTGCACCCAGCATGAAAAGCCGCAAGGCTTCCCGACAGTAACCGCTTTCTTCCGCACCAAGAAAATGGGAAAGGGCGTGACTGATACGTTCTTTCCCGTCCCAGCAGAGGGAATTTAAGTAATCCCTTACCGGGTGGTAGCGGTTCTGGTCGGCGGTCAGCCGGATTGCCTTCTGGATATTTTTCTCACTGGTAAGACCGTAATTCTTTTCCAGATAGTACATGAAATAACATATATCAGTGTCCGTAAGGGCAGGGGAGTTCTTTACCCACCACAGTGGCTTTCCAACGTCCACACGCTCTGTCAGCAGGTTGTAGCGGACTGCATGGGACAATACCGGGTCATACTGAAAGACCGTCAGGCAGTTCCCAATCGTATTCTTCACATTCCCTTTATCGTTCAGCTCCAGCATATCCCGGACTTCTGCCACGCTCCCTGCCGGTTCGGTGTTCCCTGATGTCGGTAACATTGTTTCTTCCCCGGTTTCTGTTGATTTCTGATAATCGTTCTCCAAGTTTTCTGACCTCCTTTCCATGCTCCCGTACAATCCATTCTTTTTCTTCCGTATCCCCAAAGAGAAATATATCCAGAAGATACTCCACATAAGAAGTCCGCTGCAATGCTTCCACAAACAACGGATTCCATTCGGTATCTTCCGGCTTCGGAGCATATCTTTTTTTCCATTCATACAGGGAATGGAGATAGTCGCACAACACCCGGCAACAGTCCCTCTCTTCCTGTCTGGGCTGCTTTTTCTGTGCCAGTTTTAGCTTTGCCCGGACAGATTCTTTCAGGGACGCTCTGCCTCTGCTGTCATAAGTGATGAAAAAATCATCTGCCAGTTTTTCAGCCGCTTCTTTCAAGCCAAGTCCGAACAGCCGGGCGGTAAAATCAATCACATCCCCGTCTGCTCCGCAGCCAAAGCAGTGAAAACGCTTATCCAGTTTCATGCTGGGATTTTTGTCATTGTGGAATGGACAGACCGCCATCCCATTTCTTCTGACCTTTATTCCGTAATGCTCCGCAGCCTGCCTTGTCGTGGCAGACTGCTTTACTGCTTCAAACACATTCAAATCAATACCTCCAAAATAAAAAGGCACTCATCATTCTCAATCGAAAATGGCAAGTGCCTGTTAAAGTTCCATATCCTGTTTTCTGTGTGGCAGCGTATTTCTCCTTTCCGCTTCAAGCCGGGCAATATCAGCCTGATTTTTATGCAGTTTATCAAGGATAGACGTTCTGGCTTTTTCCTTAATCTGCTCTGTATTTGCTTTCCTGACTTCCGGCTTCATCAGCGTAGCCTTAACCGCTGCCATTGCTGTCTGCATGGCTTTTGTGATTTTTGTAACCACACCGTCCAGACGGGCGGCAGCATATTCCCTTTCTTTTTGGGAAGCCTTACGCTCCGGGGAGAGTACCCATGCTTTGGACTGCTCCACCATTTTAATGTCCTGCCTGTGCGTTTCCACCCGGACAGTATCACTCACAACCTCCACCGCCTTATCATAGGCAATTTCGGAAACATCATCAATAAGGGATTCCACATCATCAATCTTCAAGGTCAATGCTTCCAGCTTTCCTTCTTTCTCCTGAATCGCTGCGTCCTGTTTTTCAATCCGGCTTTGCTGGAACTGCAACGCTTTTCGCTGCTGATACATCATATCGCTCTGTGATTGAATGGATTGTTTCTGGCTTTGAATAAGCGTTTTCTGGGACTCAATCTGACCGGACTGTTTCGCCATTTCTTCCTTTTGTTTCGCTAAGATGAAGTCCTGCTTTTCCAGATATTTGCGACCGCCGTATTCCGGTTCTTCCTCCAGATGAAGCCCATGCTTTTTACAAATATCAAAGAGCATAGTCCGGCAGGCAGCGTCAAAAGTCATTTTCCTGTTATTGTACCGGCTTGATTTTTTGTCCGGCTCCGGCAGTTCAAAGCCGAGGGCTTCCAGAGCCTTTTCCTGCTGTGGGCAAAGCTCCCCATACTGATTTTCACAGTCAAAAACATGGCGTTCATGGATATGGGGCGTACTTTCATCAATGTGCAGCGCCCAGTCCAGAATGTGGACATGGGAGCCGAAGCGTTGTTCAAATTCTGCAAAAAATTCCGTTGCAATCAGAAAGAGCGTTTCTGCTGGGGCGTGTTCCTCTATTTTCCCAATTTGCAGTAAACTTTCCTCTGGGCAGGTCTTTTTATTTTTAAGGATTTCGTCTGTTGTGCGGTTCCGTTCTGTGTGTCGGTTCTTTTCGTTCCGGGCGTTCTGCCCGATTGTATAATCCGTATAGCGGTTGCGGTAATAAAGCTGTTCGACTTCCTCAAAAGTGGAAGCCATTTCGATTTCATCACTGTTCTTTTCTGCAAGCCGGCGGTACCCGTTATAGCAGTCCCAATAGACATTTCTTTCCGCCCGTTCCCCGTCAATGTGTTCGCTGTGGCTCACATCAAAACTGCGGTCATTGTGCTTCGGATTGTAAACGCCATGCTTCCCGGCACGCCCGTTGTGTTTTGTCAATTTCAAACTGTTTCCCTCCGTTTCTTCAAGATTTTCCCCACAAGGGGAATGGCAGCGAAGCTGCATTTTGCTGTGCTTTTGCGTCAGGTAATAACCCAGTATGGAGTGTCGCAGGCAACACTCCTCTGGGCAAGGCTGCCGCCCTTGACCCGCACAGGGATGTTGCACTCCCTGTACCCTTGCACAAAGGGCTTGCCGCCCTCTGTACTCCCGCCCGAAGAAGCCGAACCTCGTAATTTTCCCGGTCGCTCGTTTTCCGCTTCTTCGATTTTTTCAGAACCTTCCGCTGGAAACTTCCGAAAAAAACAGACCGCTTTACTTTCCAGTAAAATGGTCTGTTTAAAAAGTTTACAAATATTCATTTACAAAGCATATCCTGTCATATGCTAAAGGATGAATTTATTTACTAATTTCATCAATGTTAAGAGAATATCCCATGACCTCTCCGACATCAGTAATTTTTCCTTTGACGATAACTGTATCTCCTATGGACATATCCATAATCGCAGTCTTTTGGTCATCATTTTTTATATAGCATTGAACACCCATAATTGCAAACTCATCATCGACAGGTGTAATAGAAATATATTTTCCACTGCTGTCAATTACGTTTAATCTTCCAGTCAACTCTACATATTGTTTCTCATATTTATCAGTTGCTTTCATAGCATTGGAGTTTAAATCATCCATAAGCTCAGAAACATTATAAGCGGTATAACTGATTTCTTCCTCTACTTCCTTTTGGCTTGAATCTTTGTTGTCCGCAACAGTATCATTTGTAGTTGTATTATTTTCCTTGCTTACAGTATTAGATGATTCATCTTTTCCCCCAGCACTGCCTATCGCTCCAATAACTATCAAAACTACAAGAACAATAAACCAAGGACGCTTATAAATTGGTTTTTTGTTTTTGCCCCCACATTTTGGACATACTTTTGCTCCTGTCGCAATTTCCTCGCCACAGTGTTTACATGTGACTAATTTAGGTTGCTTTGCCATTTTAGAAATTCCTCCTTAGATAAAGTGTACTTTTTCG
>JAUNGE010000026.1 GCA_030524675.1 bacterium | reverse complement strand
TAGCATACAGTCCTTGGAGAGGGACTATAAACACTACTACTATATAATACGAGGAAATGAAAATGAGAGAAAATATGGAGAAAAAAATCAAGATTTTGGGAATTGCCCCTTATGAAGGTATGAAATCAATTATGACTCAGCTGGCACAGGAGCGAGAAGATTTGGAATTGGATGTCTTTATTGGCGATCTGGAAAAAGGAGCCGAAATTGTCCGCCGAAATTCCTACAGCAATTATGATGCAATCATCTCACGCGGCGGCACTGCCGAGCTGATCGGGCGCACCACGCATCTTCCTGTCATTGAAGTCAACTTATCTGTATATGACATTCTGCGCGCCATCAAGCTGGCCGAAACCTATGCGGACCTCTATGCTATCGTCGGATTTCCAGGAATCACCGGAAGTGCTCATCTTCTCTGTGATCTGCTCCAGTACCATATTGACATTTTTACAGTACATGACACGAACGAAGTTTATGAGACTTTGCAGACCCTGAAAAATCAGGGATATCGTATGGTATTATGTGATATGATTGCCAATACTGTCGCCAAACGCCTCGGACTAAATGCAATCCTCATCACCTCTGGCAGTGAGAGTGTGTCCGCTGCATTTGATCAGGCGGTAAAATTATGCCGAAGCTACAGTTCCCTAAAAGAGGAAAATCAGTTTCTGCAAAATATTATCCGCAGTCAAACCAACAATACACTCGTCCTTTGTGAAGATGGAGAAGTCTTTTTTTCCTCACTGGATGAGCCACAGCTGTCTCCTGTTTTAGACCTTCTCAAAAAAGAGCTTCCCTCTTCTCTCAACAAGACGACACACAAATTTTTCAAAAACATAGATGGCACCCTATACTCTTTTACCGGCCAGAAAGTCAGTTTCAATGAGAATTCCTATATAGTATACTGTTTCTCGGCCACTTCTATCCCCATTGCCTCCAGCAAATATGGTATTCAGTATTTCAGCTGTGAGGAAGCGGAAGACCAGTTTTTTTACAATTTTTACACTCTTCCAAGTTCCTCCTCCAACCTATTAGAAACCATGGACAGCCTGAATCACTCTACTGTCCCTGTCATGATTTTTGGAGAAACCGGTTCGGGAAAGGAGCAGATTGCGCGGAGCATCTATTCCAAGAGTCAGCTGAAAAACAACCCCCTGATTGTGATCAACTGCGCTCTTTTAAGCGACAAAAGCTGGAATTTTATCACCAATCACTACAATTCTCCATTTAATGACAGCAACAACACCATTTTTATAAAAGATATTATTTATCTTTCCGAACACAATCTCAGACAGCTTCTGTCCATCATTGTTGACACGAATCTCTGTCAAAGAAACCGTATGATTTTTTCCTGCGTCTGCCCTCCTGGGAAACAACTTCCGACTCCTGCCCTGGATTTTGTGAACTTGTTGTCCTGTGTCACCATTTACCTGCCTCCGCTTCGGGAACGCGCAGAGGAGATACCTGCTCTTTCCAGTTTATACCTGAATATGCTCAATGTCACAATCGCTAATCAGATCATCGGCTTCGAGCCGGAGGGAATGAAAATGTTTCAAGAATATGACTGGCCCTATAACTACACTCAATTCAAACGCGCTCTTCATGAACTGGCACTGATTACGAAAACTCCATATATACGCACCGACCATGTGGCCGCATTTCTGGAAAAAGAACGCAGTCATATCACTCCTCTCCTGCAACAAGCCCCTGCTTCTCCTGCTTGTTATCTGGAAGGCACTCTGGATGAAATCAATCAGAAAATCATTCGGCTGGTTTTAGAACAACACAACGGAAATCAAAGTGCTGCTGCCAAGCAGCTGGGAATCAGTCGAACAACGTTGTGGCGCTATTTAAAATACAACGCTTAACCGCCTTAAGCCTTATTTTGTCACCTTTTCCATGGTTTTTCCTGGTATCTCTTTCCTGTTTGATTCCTTTGCGCACCGCCGCTCGTACTCTGCTTTTTAGAGCACAGTTTCCTATCAAATAACACAAAACGCCGAAGGGACGCTTCCCATAAGGAAGCAGCTCTCCGGCGTTCTCTTTTCATTCTTATGCAAACATAAGGGTTTTGTCATATAGTATCGAAATCCTTATGTTTGCCATTTTTCATTGAAAATCTCGTAAAATTAGTCTTCTACTTTGATAATTTCTCTCTTATTATAGCTGCCGCATGCCTTGCATACTCTATGAGGCATCATCAGAGCGCCACATTTGCTGCACTTTACCAGATTCGGGGCACTCATCTTCCAGTTTGCTCTACGGCTGTCTCTTCTTGCTTTGGAAGATTTATTCTTTGGACAAATAGACATGGTTTACACCTCCTTAAACTGTTTTAGAAAATCCTGGAGCGCTGACATGGAGAGGTTCGTCTCTCCCTGGTCGCAGTCACAAGTCCCATGATTGAGATTCGTGCCGCACCTGCTGCAGATTCCTTTGCAGTCCTCCCTGCAGAGAATCCGCATCGGCAGATTTAACAGCAGCTCATCATAGATAAGCTGGTCCACATCCAGGTCATAACCATTCATATAAGGTTGTTCATCCAGGTCTTCCGCCCGCTCTTCTAAAGACTTACTCAAATCTGCCTCCCTGTCAATCGACAGACGGCATGTATAAGCAACCGGTTCCAGGCATCTCGCACAGGGAATCTCCAGAGTCAGCTTTGTATCGGCTGTGATGGAAATCTTTCTGTTTCCCAGATGAACAATCGTAACCGTAAACGGTTCTTTCTTCAAAACGGGATACGTCTCCCTGTCCAGGGACAGTACTTCTGTAAAGTCTATCTCTGCCGGAACTTCTCTTTTTTTACCTTCACAAGTGAAAACCTCAGATAAATGAATGAGCATATTCGTCTCCTACTTCATTCCCCAATGGAACAATAGCAAAGGGGGACTTTCCTAATACGCACCTATGCTATTATACATAGATGCTTTTTATTTGTCAATCCTATTTTTTCAAAATTAAGATGAAAATATGCATAAGAAAATGCAAGGGATTGCAAAGAGAAACCTATGGCGATTCCCCTCTGCAATCCTCTTTCATCCTTCTTTGTTGTGCTGTACGTTTCGCTGTCTCGCTGTTTTTTGCGTTTTCACTGTTTCCTGTGTTTCTTCACAGTTTTCTGTGCCGCTGTAACGCACGCTTCTTCGTTTATACCAGAGCCAGAGTCTCTCTTGCGATAGCCAGCTCCTCGTTTGTCGGAATCAGCATTACTTTTACTTTGGAATCCTTAGAAGAGATCACCTGATTCTTGCCTCTGCAGTTGTTTGCCTCGTCGTCAATCTCAACGCCCAGGTATCCTAAGTACTCGCAGATTGCTTTTCTGGTCTCCACATCGTTCTCACCAACACCTGCGGTAAATGCGATAGCATCCACACCGTTCATAGCTGCTGTGTAAGCGCCGATGTATTTTGCCACACGATAGCGGAATGCATCCAGCGCTACTTCTGCCAGATGGTTGCCTTCCTCTGCTGCCTTTGCGATATCACGGAAGTCGCTGGAAACGCCGCCGCTCATGCCCAGAACACCGGACTTTTTGTTTAAGATATTTAACATCTGGTTGATATCCAGACCTTCTTTGTTCATGATAAACTGCAAAACAGCCGGATCTACATCACCGCTTCTGGTTCCCATGATAAGTCCCTCAAGAGGTGTCAGACCCATACTGGTATCTACACACTTGCCGCCGATGGATGCAGAGATACTTGCACCATTTCCAAGGTGACATACAATCACTTTTGCCTTCTCTGGGTCAAGTCCGCCGAACTTGATTGCCTCGCCAGATACAAACATATGACTGGTTCCGTGGAAGCCGTATCTTCTTACGCTGTACTTCTCCAGATATTCGTGAGGAATTGCGTAGGTGTATGCCTTCTCCGGCATGGACATACCGAATGCGGTATCAAATACAGCTACGTTTGGTTTTCCTGGCATAACTTTCTCACAAGCCTCAATACCCATCAGGTTTGCCGGATTGTGCAGAGGTCCAAGGTCGAAGCACTCGCGGATGACTCTCTTTACATCCTCGTTTACAACGATGGAATCGCTGTAAATCATACCTGCGTGCAGTACGCGGTGTCCGATTGCAGAAATCTCATCTGTGCTTGCAATCACGCCGTGGTCTGCATCAGACAGCGCATCCATAACCAGCTGAATGGCTACAGAATGGTCTGGCATCGGGCTTTCTACTACGAACTCGCTTTTGCCGGTTGGTTTATGTGTCAGTTTGGAACCCTCGATACCGATTCTCTCGCAGAGTCCTTTTGCAATAACGCTCTCATTGTCCATATCAATCAGCTGATATTTTAAGGAAGAGCTGCCGCAGTTGATAACTAAAATCTTCATGGGAATCTATCTCCTTTTTCCTTTTACTTTTTTCAGATTGTTCCTAGATTAGCGAACGATCTCTCCGTATACTTCTCTGCCGCATCCAGCTGCATTGGACTCATCTGTATCAATGTGCATAGCCAGAGCGTAAGATGGGCTTACACGAACCACAACATCACCGAATATCAGGCTTCTGCCGTTGGTGTCAATCTTAACAGATACGATGTCTTTGTCCTTTACGCCCAGCTTCTCAGCATCTTCCGGAGTTGCGTGGATGTGACGCTTTGCAGCGATAACGCCCTCTGCAATCTCAATCTCGCCGCATGGTCCGACAATCTTACATGCGCCGGAACCAGCGATATCGCCGGACTCACGAACCGGAGCAACTACACCGATGGAACGTGCGTCTGTCAGGGACAGCTCTACCTGTGTATCTTTTCTCACCGGTCCTAAGATGGATACGCCTTTTAATTCCTTCTTGGAACCAACGATGGTAACTCTCTCCTCGCATGCATACTGTCCTGGCTGGGAAAGGTCTTTCTTCTTTGTCAGCTGGTAATCCTTACCAAATAAAATCTCCAGATGCTCCTGTGTTAAATGTACGTGACGTGCGGATGTCTCAACGATAAAATTCATGATAATCTCTCCTTTTTTCAATTATGTAGTCCATCACCAAAAATTGTGATTCTACTTCTATTTTATGTGGTTTGTCCTAATTTTTCAAGTCTCATCCTGAAAAAGTTTTCGGGAAATTTGCACTTTTTGCAAAACAATATCATTTTTTTTGGAATTGTGATAGACTATATGCATAGAGAAACCCACTTTTTTTTGAAAGGACTTACAAATAGCGCACATGGAGACTGAAAATTTCAAGACAGTCGGCATCATTGCCGAGTACAATCCGTTTCACTGCGGGCACGCATACCATATTCAGAAGGCAAGAGAAATAACAGGCGCGGACTATGTCATTGCGGCAATGAGCGGCGATTTTGTCCAGCGCGGCACCCCTGCCGTTTTTGACAAATACACCCGCGCCCAGATGGCGCTTCTCTGCGGAGTGGACCTCGTTCTCGAACTTCCAAATGCTTTTGCCACCAGCAGCGCCGAAGATTTCGCAGCAGCCGGCGTGGCGCTTCTCGACAAGCTGGGCGTCGTCTCCTCCCTGTGTTTCGGGAGCGAATATGGGCAGACCGATGTGCTTGTCTCGCTCGCCGAAAGGCTTTTGGAGGAACGAGAGGAAGACTCTGTGGCCTTAAAGCGCTGCCTTGCATCCGGCATGTCTTTTCCGGCGGCCAGAGAAAAGGTCTATGGCGCACTCTCCCCTTCATCCATGGACTGGAACAGCCCAAACAACATTCTCGGAATCGAGTACTGCAGAGCAATCTTAAAAAGGCACAGTTCCATTCGCCCCATCACCATCCGAAGAGAGGGCATGGGCTACCATGAGACAGCGAACGATGGGGAAGGGATGCCTGAATCGCTGACGCATACCAATACAGAAAACCAGAAGACTTTCTGGTCTGCCACAGCTATCCGGCAGGCACTAAAAAAGATGGAATTGAGCGGATTGGACTTAGGAAATACAGAAAGCAATAGCAATCGCTCAACAATGGAGCCGAAGTTTGACCCATCGGCCATCCCGCCTGCTGTGCTTCCACTCCTACTCTCTGGAAAGCCCCTGTATCCAGATGATATCAGCAGCGCGCTCAACTATGCTCTGCTCACTCTCTCCAAAGAAGGCAGGGATTTCTCTTCTTATTTGGATGTATCCAAAGAACTCGGCCAGCGCTTAACCCATATTCTCCTCTCTCCAGCGTCTTTTGAGGAGCGGATTTTTCAGTTAAAGACCAGACAGTACACGTACACGCGAATCAGCCGCGCGCTCTTGCACATCCTGTTGGGAATCACAGACGCTGACACTGCGCGCTGGAAGCAAGAGGCGGTCGATTATGTCCCGTACGCCAGAATCCTCGGCTTCAAAAAGACGGCCCTGCCTCTTCTAAAAAGCATCCGCGCACATGCAAAAATCCCTCTGATTACCCAGGTAAAACGGGAAATCGAAGGGATTTCAAAAGATGGTATGACACTTTTACAGCAGGATATCTATGCCTCCCACCTGTACCAGGCACTGTTGGCATCCAAATATCAGATACCAGCCAAAAACGAGTACCAAGCAGGACATCATCTTTTGGGATACGAGAGCAATACCAGCATCTGACACCCACGTCTGCAGGCACTATGCATGTGTATTATTATATATGCAGATACTACAACATGTACACAGACGCGAACACCATGCATATACAGGCACTATGCACATGTTTTTATTCATTTATCATTCAGGAGGTACCAACATATGACATTTACGTATGAACCAAACCGCATTTTTCACAACGACACCGAAGGCCGCACTCTCGCAGAAGTCACCTTTCCGGCAGTCAACGAAAACACTGTCAACATCAACCATACTTTTGTCGATGACTCTCTGCGTGGCCAGGGGGTTGCTTCACAGCTTCTTGAGGCGGCTGCCGCTCAGATTGCGCGCGACGGCAAGCAGGTGATCCCTACCTGTTCCTACGCGGTGAAGTGGTTTGAGAAACATCCGGAGTATCAAGATATTCTGGCGAAACCGGAATAAGTCCCTGCGCTGTCAGCTCATACACCACGTCACAGACTTCCCCGATATATTTCCGGTCATGAGATACACTCAAAATGGCGCCGCCGAAGCTTTTTAAAACTTCACGGATGACTGGACCGGAAAGCGGGGAAAAATTTCGGGTCGGCTCATCCAAAATCAGCACTTCGGCGCCAGAAAGACTCATCTTTAACAGCAGAATCTTCGCTTTCTGGCCGCCGGACAGCTCTCTCACTGGATGACTCATCTCATCTGCTGTGTATTTCATACTTCCAAGGTATGTCCGCACTCTCGTGATTTCCTCTTTCTCACCGCTCTCTGCCAGAAATTCCACCGGCGTTTTGTCCATCTTTAGAAGTTCCTCATAATTCTGCGGCATGTAGGCTGCCCGAATATCCGTCCTCTCCAACAGAAGTTTTGCCGCCTGCCTGAGAAACGTCGTCTTTCCGGCTCCATTCTTTCCTATGATGCAGACTTTCTCGCTTCCCCGCATACGCAGAAAAATATTGTGCGCCAAGATGCGCTCGCCACGCTCTCCTGCTGTCAGCTGTGGAATCTCCACCTCCAGAACCGTTTTTCCCGCCGGAATCTGAATCTGCTCTCCAAATTTCATAAAAATCGCATCTTCCGTATCCGGCACCTTTGTCCGATTCTCCTGTTCTTTCTCAAAGCGGCGCTCCATCGACTTGACTGCCTTCATCTTCTTTTTCAGAAGACGCCCTCCAGATGGATTCTGTCTGCTGATAACGGCCTGCTGGTATTCCACCTTCTGCTGGATTCTTTGAAATTTTTCCATCTGCTTTTCGTACTCGCGCTGCTCATTTTTCGCCTGCTGGCTGCTCTTTTCCAGAAACGCCATCCGCTCCTCCACATACGTGCGGTATGGCACTCTGGCGACAGTAGCACATGGCTTTGTCTTTCTCTCTCGCTGCTCTAAGTGAATCACCACATTGGCTGTCCGCTCAATCAATGTCTCATCATGGGAGACATACAGCACAGGAACCGGACTATCTTTGATAAACTGCTCCAACCAGAGAATCGTATCAATATCAATGTCATTGGACGGCTCATCCAGAAGATAGGCATCCGGCTTCTGCAAAAGCAGCCGAAACATCTGCAGTTTTACCTTCTCCCCGCCGGAGAGCGTCTCAATTTTCTGGTCCTCATACAGTCTTTCCACAGGAAATCCAAGCTGTCTGGCGGCTTGTTTCAGTTCCCCAGGCGTCCATTCCAGAAACTGCGGCATCTCCATACAGAATTCGCATATACTTTTCTTTTGGTCTTCCGGCGGCATCTCCTGCGCCAGATAACCGAGAATCTGATTGTCCCGCATAATCTCGCCGCGGTATTCCACGTACTCCTCCACCAGACGCTCCTGATAAATCAGCTTTAACAGTGTGGACTTTCCGTTCCCCTCCTCCCCGATAATCACGGCTTTGTCTTTCGGATTCAGACAGAAAGAAAAGCCTGATACCAGGTCACGCAGGTCTTTTTTGTGAGTTATGGTCAGATTTTTTATTTGTAACATAGCAATTCCCTCTTTTTTTACATACAAAATGGCATAAACCGGAAATAGACCTGAATCCATCCAAACAGACTCAAACCTGCAGAGTATTTGCAGCCGCTGCCCTCTATCCCTCATACCTGGGATATCCAACCAGCTGCCGTCATTTCTGTACAGTACTCTCATTTCCGCTGACACTCCAACAGCTAAAGCACATTGGGTTCTTATATACATTCACTTCCAAATATGCTCGAAAGCATATAAGACTCATGAGTTTTTATAAGACTTTTACTATCAAGAATACCTTTGTATTCATTAGCGATAGCATTAGGCTCGTGTCAAAACCTTTTATACATATAACTATATCATATTTATGTATATTTGCAATATTTATATACATATTGTTTTATATTTTTTGTGCTATCCATCCCACACCTCAAAGAGTGGGCTTTTCACACATTCATTGTAACGAAAATAAATCTCTTCCTCACAAATACAGGAAGAAACGCCAAAAACGCCTTTATTTTCAGTTACTCTTTGAAATCAGATTATCTGTACATCATGGCACTCTTTCCTTGTCAAGTGCTTGTTTATTGTTTATGACTCTGTTTTCTGGAATGCGACCCTTGGGCTTCCATCCTGCATGTACACGATTCCACAGCGGACAAACCCATTTTTCTTTACCATATTCTGCATGGGAATGTTTTTCTCATGCGTATCCACACGCAGGTTGTGACACTGGGCAAATCCCCAGTTCATGCAGTACGATGCTGCGCCTTTTACCTTTCCGAGAGAAGCGATGCGGTGAATCACTCCATACGGACGGTCATTCGGCCACGCGCCGTCCTCTATCACAGCATAGCTTGGGTCCTCCCCGAAATAGTACATAAATACGGCAGCCGGTTCGCCGTTTTCCTCGCAGAAATACAGATTTCCGGCCTGAATATCTCCTTCCACCGTATCCCTGCCAGGATAGCCGTTGATCCACTGCGCATCATTTCCATGGCTGCGCATGAACTGACGGCCCATCTCATACATGTCCAACACTTTATCTACTTCATCCATTCTCACTTTGCGGATTTCCATATTCGTTCCTCATTCTAACGTTTTTATCTTGTCATACTTTCCTGTGCAGTCTCCCTGACCGGCAGCAGCTCGCAGATGGTTGGCGCCAGATTCCACTCCTTCAAAAGCTGGTGGATTTCTTTTCCGTTTTGCTTTTTCTTTCCCTGCTTCACAGCGCGAATCAGGATATTTTTCGGCGTATGCTCCATATCAATGAACTCCAAAATCTGTGTCCGGTATCCATAATGCTCCAGCACCTGCGCGCGAATACCGTCCGTCATCAGCGCCGCCATTCGCTCCTTCAAGAGTCCATAGCCAAGAACTGGACTGGCTGTCTCATTTTTCATCTGCCGGTTCAGCTCATGCTGGCAGCAGGGAACCGACAGAATCACACTGGCGCCCCATCCCACAGCTTTTGCGAGCGCATAGTCTGTCGCAGTATCACATGCGTGGAGAGTCACCACCATATCCACTGCATTCACGCCCTCATACTCTGCAATGTCCCCATGATAAAATGTCAGCTTGTCAAATCCAAACTTTCTGCTCAGGCGGTTGCACAGTGCAATCACATCTTCCTTTAAATCCAGCCCTATCACCCGAATGGAATACCCATTCAGTTCCTTCAGATAATAGTACATCGCAAAGGTCAGATAGGACTTTCCGCACCCGAAATCCAGAATCGTGAGTTCTCTGTCCCTTGGAAGTTTTGGAAGAATGTCCTCGATAAACTCCAGAAAACGGTTAATTTGGCGGAACTTGTCATAGCGCGCCTTCACAACCTTTCCTTCCTCTGTCATCACGCCTAGGTCCACAAGAAACGGCACTGGCTTTCCCTCTTCCAGCACATAACGCTTTTTGCGGTTGTGAGTAAGGAGCGAATCGGCTGCTGCAGAGGGCGCCGCAATGCGGACTGCCGCCCGCTTCACTTTCACTGTCACCTTTCCCTTTTTGCTGACCAGAACCAGAACACTTCCCTTCGCAGAGGTGAGCTCGGCCTGCTTTAATTTTCCATCCAAAAGCTCTGTCAAATAGGCCATCGCCTCATCCTTTGAGAGATTTTTGTGAAATGCCTGCTTCCCTCTCTGCTCTTCTGCCTGAAATTTTAATTCATTCTGCAGAAGCACTGGGCGCAGACGACAGTGGCTGATGCTTCCATCCTCTGCATTTTTTGCTGGAGCGCTCAAAACAGCCTGGCTCAAATGTTCATCCAAAATCCACCCAAACGCCTTCTCCAACTCTTCTCTGCTTGTCTGTTCCATATGCTTCCTGCCCTCACATTCTTTCCATCATTTCTGCTCCCAGCTCCATCTTTTCCGTTTAGTTCTTAAAGCTGTGAATCGGTGCCGGAATCCTTCCTGCACGATTTACAAACGCCTCACAGGAGAAACTGTTGACTGGCATAACCGGCGCATATCCCAAAAGGCCGCCGAACTCTACGGTATCTCCCACAGTCTTTCCGATTACTGGAATAATGCGGACTGCTGTAGTTTTTTGGTTAATCATACCGATTGCAGACTCATCTGCGATAATGCCAGAAATGGTCGCTGCGGAGGTATCGCCTGGAATGGCAATCATATCCAACCCTACAGAGCAGACACATGTCATCGCCTCCAATTTTTCAATCGTGAGTGCGCCTGCCACTACGGAATCAATCATTCCCTGGTCCTCACTCACAGGAATAAATGCGCCGGAAAGACCTCCGACATAGGAAGACGCCATCACGCCGCCCTTTTTCACCTGGTCATTTAACAGAGCGAGAGCTGCGGTGGTTCCTGGCGCGCCGACTCTCTCCAGACCGATTTCCTGCAAAATATCTGCTACGCTATCCCCCACTGCTGGAGTCGGTGCGAGGGACAAATCAATAATGCCAAACGGAATACCCAGACGCTTTGACGCCTCCTGTGCCACCAACTGTCCGACACGGGTAATTTTGAATGCGGTTTTCTTAATCGTCTCGCAGAGAACCTCAAATCCCTCTCCTCTCACGCTCTCCAGAGCTGTCTTTACCACACCAGGCCCGCTGACGCCGACGTTAATGATGGCATCCGCCTCTGTCACGCCGTGGAATGCGCCTGCCATAAACGGGTTGTCATCCGGCGCGTTGCAGAATACAACCAACTTCGCACAGCCCAGAGAATCTGCATCTTTTGTCGCCTCGGCAGTCTCCTTCACAATTTCTCCCATCAGGCGGATGGCGTCCATATTCATGCCCGTCTTTGTGGAGCCGACATTGATGGAGCTGCACACACGCTCTGTCTCAGCGAGCGCTCTCGGGATAGAGCGAATTAAATTTTCCTCCGCTTTTGTCATGCCTTTGCTCACCAGTGCAGAGTAGCCGCCGATAAAATTGACGCCGACTTCCTTCGCAGCTCTGTCCAACGTTCTCGCAATCGTCACAAAATCATCTGGCGTCTTGCACGCAGGGCTTCCCACCAGCGCAATCGGAGTGACGGAAATTCTCTTATTTACAATCGGGATTCCAAAATCGCGCTCAATATCGCGCCCTGTGGACACCAGGTCTTTCGCCACGGTTGTGATTTTCGTGTAGATTTTCTCATTCAGAGCATCCAGGTCTGTATCGCAGCAGTCCAGCAGGTTGATTCCCAGCGTGATGGTGCGCACGTCCAGATTTTCATGCTCAATCATATTATTTGTCTCGCTTACTTCCAGAATATTAATCATCGCCATTTTCCTTTCCAAACGCATCTTTTGTCCTTACAGACAGAATAGATTGACCCGCCATGTCTTAGATACGGTGCATCTTTGTGAAGATTTCCTCTCTCTGGCACTTTACTTTCACACCCATCATATCACCGATTTCCTCCAACTCTCCTGCAATCGCGCCGAAGGTCTTCTCTGTCTGGGACACATCCACAATCATCATCATGTTGAAATATCCCTGCAGAATGGTCTGGGTAATGTCCAGAATATTAATCTGATTGTCCGCAAGATATGTACATACCTTTGCAATGATTCCCACTGTGTCTTTTCCCACTACTGTAATAATCGCCTTATTCATTTTTCCATTCTCCTTTTTCTTTTTGTTCTGTTTTGTGCAGTGTTATCATTTCTGGATTGTTTTCTCTCTCTACGATTGTTCTCCCTGCCTACACTTCCACAATCTCCGACATCGCATCCCGCTTTGCCACGGAAATCGAGAAATCAGAAGCCTGATATTTGGTCTCCCCCTGCGTGATTTCCAGGCAGACTGTCTCGTATGCCAGCGCTTCATAGTTATTTTCCTTACTCAGATGACCGAGAAAAATCTTTTTCATCCCGTCATGCAGCAGGTAATTCAAAAGGCGTCCGGCGTTCTCATTGGACAGATGTCCGTAATCTCCCAGAATCCGCCGCTTTAACGGATATGGATAGCCACCTGTCTCCACCATCCGCACATCGTGGTTTGCTTCCAGTAAAATCGCGTCCAGATTCTGCAGTCTTTCAATCGTATATGGCGTAAAACGCCCCAAATCCGTCGCCACTGCCACAGATTTATGGCCCTGCTGAAGCCTGTATCCCACAGGGTCCGCCGCATCGTGGTCAATCCGAAAGGGCTGAACCTGCAAATCCCCCACCTCAAATGCCACATCGCGCTGAATGATCTGCAGCAAGTTTCTGTCGTACTCTCCCAACCCCTTCTGACTGCTGATTTCCTCCGCGGTCCCCTTTGTCGCATAAATCGGCACGCCATATTTTCTCGCCAGAATCCCGAGTCCCTTCGTGTGGTCGGAGTGCTCATGCGTCACCAGAATCGCCGAAAGTTCACTCCCCTTGATTCCGATTTCTTTGAGTCCCGCTTCTATTCTCTTTGCACTGATTCCGGCGTCCACCAGAACATGTGTATCATCTGACCCGATATAGGTGCAATTCCCGCTGCTGCCGCTGGCAATACTCACAAATCTCATCCTATTTTCTTCCCTTTTTATTTTTTGCCTTTTTTATCTTTTTTGTCTTTATATTTTGCTGTGTATTCCCTATTGCTCTGCGTTTTGCTTTCTACGTCTTTTCGCCTTCCTTCATCAACTCTGCCACCAGTCCGTTCAAAGTCTGCTCCAACTCTTCCTGGCTTCCGTCATTGCGCAGCACTCTCTGACAATTTGCTAGAAATTCTTCCTCCGAGAGCTGGCTCGCCATAATCTGCTCGCATTTTTCCCTCGTATAGCCGCGCCCTGCCATCAGACGGCGGATTCGCACTTCCCTCGAAGTATAAACATACCACAACTCTTCGCAAATGTCACCCCCATACTTTTCTTCAATCAGAAGAGCTGCTTCCACTGCGACAAGCTGCGCATCAGAAGCCTTCACTCGCCTGCGGATTTCAAGTTTTACCAGAGGATGCACAATCGCATTGACCCGTTCGCGCATGCCTTCTGTCTGAAACAGAAGCGCGGCGAACGCTTTTCGGTCAATTCTTCCGTTTTCCTGCAAAAACGCAGTCCCAAACTGCCTCACAATCTCCTGATATGCCGCCTGCCCTGGCTCCATCAGTTCATGTGCCACTTCATCCGCCAAAATAACCTCTGCACCGAAGCGGGTCTGCAAGAGCGAAAGTACCTCGCTCTTTCCCGCCCCGATGCCGCCTGTAATTCCAATCACTCGTTTTCTCATATTTTTATCTTCATCCTAAGAGCTATTTTTTTCAAAACCTACTTTGTCTCAAACCAGGTCTTTCCTGTCTTTCGGTCAATCTCCAGCTCCACCTTCAGTGAAGCGGCACCCTTCATCTGCTCGTCCAGAATTGCCTCGACTTCCTGAAGCTCTTCTTCCTTCGCCTCAACCAGAAGTTCATCATGCACCTGCAGCACCAGGCGGGATTTTAGATTTCGTCTGTGAAGCTCTTTGTCCACCCCAATCATGGCAATTTTGATAATATCCGCCGCTGTGCCCTGAATCGGGGAATTCATCGCCACACGCTCGCCGAAGGAGCGCTGCATAAAGTTGTTGGATTTTAATTCCGGCACTGGACGTCTTCTGTGGAACATAGTCTTCACATATCCCAGTTCTTTCGCATCCGCCACGAGCTTATCTAAAAACGCCTTCACCCCTGGATACGTCTCAAAGTATGTTTCAATGTATTCCAGTGCTTCTTTTCTGGAAATACTCAAATCTTCACTCAGTCCAAATGCGCTGATGCCGTAGACAATTCCAAAATTTACAGCCTTCGCATTGCGCCTCTGGAGCGATGTCACCTCAGCGAGAGGTGTGTGGAACACCTGTGAAGCGGTAATGGCGTGGATATCCTGTGCCTCATGATACGCTTCAATCAGATGGCTGTCCGCGGACATGTGCGCCAGCACACGAAGCTC
The DNA here is from genome assembly GCA_030524675.1 of bacterium. Classification (GTDB taxonomy): domain Bacteria; phylum Bacillota; class Clostridia; order Lachnospirales; family Lachnospiraceae; genus CAJMNU01. The sequence goes on along the minus strand of JAUNGE010000026.1, from coordinate 33,812 downwards.
AATCTGTGAGTAATCGGCATCCACAAATACATAGCCCTCCTGCGGCACAAACACGCGGCGAATCTCGCGTCCCAGCTCCATGCGAATCGGAATGTTCTGCAGATTCGGCTCCGTGCTGCTGATACGCCCTGTCGCCGTGATAGTCTGGTTGAATTTTCCGTGGATTCTGCCATCCGGCCCGATGAATGTAGCCAGGCCGTCCGCATAAGTCGATTTCAGCTTTGTGAGCTGTCTGTACTCCAAAATTTTTCTCACCACCGACACATCCGGCGCCAGCTTTTCCAGCACATCCGCCGCTGTGGAATATCCTGTCTTTGTCTTTTTTCCTCCGGAGAGTTTCATATGGTCAAACAGGACTTCACCGAGCTGTTTGGGAGAATTGATATTGAACGTCTCACCTGTCTCCTCATAAATTTGTGCTTCCACCACTTCAATCTGTTTTGACAGCTTTTCTCCGTACTCCTTTAATGCCTCTTTCTCGACCGCCACGCCCGCCTTTTCCATATGATACAGACTGTAAATCAACGGCATCTCAATATCCTGAAACAGTGAGTCCATCTCCTGCTCTTTCAGCGCGTCCATCAGCACCGGAAATGCCTTCCACGCAATATAGGCATGATATGCGAAGCAGAGCGCCGCTTTCTCCTCATCCGTCTCCCACGCCGCTTTCGGTTTCTTCTTTCCGACCAGACTTTCTCTTGACGGAACCGACAGGGAGAGATAATCGCGCGCCAGGTCATCGTACTCGTATGTGTCCTTCAGAGGGTTCAGAAGATAGCCTGCGACGCCCATGTCAAAGACATTTTCTTCCCAGTTCAGGGAAAGATATGGAAGCTGTGACTTCAAATCCATCACAGGTACCATGACGCCATTCTGTTTCCACTGTACAAACAGTCCATTTACCCGCTCCAAAAGATACCCTTCTGTCAGAAACCCCTGTACTGGAATCCAATACCCATCCTTCTCTCCCAAGCACAGCGAAAGCCCTAGAACCTCCTGCCCATCCAGAATCAGCTGTATTCCGACACAATCTCCAGCTTTTGCTGACGCCGCTTTCTCAAAAATCTCCTCCGCTTTTGAGAAATCCTCGACCGTGCAGAAAGACATCTCCGCATCGTCCATCACCTCTTCCCTGGAAAAACGGGATAACATTACCTTGAATCCAAGCTTCTGCATCCAATCATATGCTTCTTTCGTGTACAGAGTCTCAATTTTTGCATCCTCATAGGAAAATGCAATCGGACAGTCTGTGCAGATCAGTGCCAGTTTCCAGCTCATCTTCGCCATATCCCAGTGTTCCTCCAGAGCTTTCTTCGCCCGCGGCGGCTTGACCTCCTCGATGTGCGCATGCAGATTTTCCAGAGAGCCGTACTGCACAATCAGATTTGTCGCTGTCTTCTGCCCTATCGAGGGAACTCCTGGAATGTTGTCGGAAGAATCACCCATCAGCGCTTTCACCGCAATAAATTCCTGCGGTGTCACCTGATACTCCTTTTTCACATCCTCCGGATAATAATCTAGGACTTCGGTCTTTCCCTTTAATGTCTTCGGAACCCGAATCTTTATCTTCTCATCTGCAATCTGCAGCAGGTCTCTGTCGCCGGACACAATGCATACCGGAATTCCTTTTTTTGCTGTTTGCTTTGCCACAGTCCCCAGAATATCGTCCGCCTCATATCCGGAGAGTGTGAGAATCGGAATCTGCATCGAGGCCAGCACATCTTTGATGACTGGTACCTGCTCCACCAGCTCCATCGGCATTGGGTTTCTCGTCCCCTTATAGTCCGGATACATCTTGTGGCGGAATGTCGGGTCGCCCAGGTCGAACGCGACCGCCAGATAGTCCGCTTTCTCCTCCTCCAAAATTTTGAATAAAATATTTAAGAAGCCGAATACCGCGTTGGTATGCAGCCCCTCTGCATTTGTCAGCATTGGCACGCCGTAAAATGCACGGTTCAAAATGCTGTGTCCGTCAATCAATACTAATTTTTCCACGTTTTCTCTCCTCAAATAAAGCCATTCTCCAACCACAGCCGAAACTGTACCAAAACCGTCAGCACAATTCCCCAGAAAGCCAGAGTGGAAACAGCATACTTAAAAATAAGGAAGTGCTTTTTTGCCCGCACCTTAAAATGAGAAGCGGCCAGCGTATGTTCCAGATCTTCTTTGATATTGGAAATATCACCCTCTGAATCCAGCTGACGCACGCCCACGATAGCAATATAATAAATCTCCAGTTCTTCCCTACATTCCTTACATGTCCTCACATGTTCCAGAAACGGTTCCAGCTCTTCTACTGTCAGCTCCTGGTTGATGTAGGGAATCACCATCGCCTGTGCTTCCTTGCATGTCATCCAAAACACCTCCTTCTCAGACCCTTTTCTCCGTTCTTGCTCTATCATACAATACCTACGTTGGTTTTTCAAGGCAGACTTTTTAAAGTCATTTTACACTCTCTTTCAAAACATTTCTCTTTCTCCGTTTCTGCAATGCCTGCTGCCTCCCTTGACAAAAGCTGAAAAACGTGCCAGAATTCAGGCAGAAACTACAACTGATATGGCTTATTTCATGCCATGGAAATAGAAACGCAAAAAGGAGACTGCTGCCATGAATGTTTCCCATTCTCACAAAATTCCCCCTCTCTTGACGGATATCGCCTGCGACATTGCTGGCAGTATCCTGTATGCCATCTCCATCTGCACGTTTGCCAAATATGCAGACTTCGCACCTGGAGGAATCTCGGGACTCGCACTGATTATCTATCACCTGTGCGGCTTTCCTATCGGTCTGACCTCCCTGCTCTGCAACATCCCTCTGATTCTCATCAGTTACCGGACACTAGGAAAACAGTTTTTATTGAAATCCGCGCGCACCATGCTCATCAGCACCTTCTTCATTGACCTGGTATTTCCACACGTTCCGCCATATGAAGGCGACCCGTTCCTCGCAGCACTCTACTCTGGTGCTCTTCTGGGAGCAGGACTCGCGCTTATCTACATGCGTGGTTCCTCAACCGGCGGAACAGACTTTCTGACACTGACTGTCAAGGCCAAACGCCCACATCTCTCCATGGGGATTGTGACAATGACGATTGACCTTGTAATCATCCTTCTCGGATGGCCGGTATTCGGGAAAATCGACTCCGTCCTCTATGGCCTGGCAGCTGCTTTTGTGGCCTCCACAGCGATGGACAAAATCATGTACGGCATGGGCGCTGGAAAACTGGCAATTATCATCACAACGCACGGGGCAGAAATCGCTGAAACAATCGCTGCTATCTGCGGGCGCGGCTCCACCTCCATTCCTGCTATTGGAACTTACACAAAGCTGGCGCGTGAGGTTCTTCTGTGTGCCTGCTCAAAAGCACAGGCATACAAAGTGCGCAGCGCTGCCCATATGATTGACCCTGACGCTTTTGTCATGATCGTGGAAACCAGCGAAGTCTTCGGCGAGGGCTTTCTGGAAGAGACCAGACATCCATGACAATGGATGGCATTGCCTGCTGTGTTCCTGCTCTTTGCCATTTTCCTGATATTCCTTTACTTCCTACTCTGTTTGTGCTACATTTTAAATACAGGGAAAAAGAAAAATTGTCACAAAATGTAACTGCAAAGAGCAGGGACAGATATGTAACAAAAAGGGACCAAACAAAAAAACGTTTTACAAAATGAGAGGAGTTTTGAGACATGAAAACAATGAAAAAAGTAATGAAAAGGTTCTGTATCTTTTTCATCATCTCCCTACTGTTCACCACCACGGCCCCGCTGCCACAGCTTTCCATCACATCGGAAGCGCACTCCGGCAGAACCGATTCACACGGCGGGCACAAGGACAACAAAAACAAGAGCGGTCTGGGAAGCTATCATTACCACTGCGGCGGACACCCTGCACACCTGCATGAAAACGGCGTCTGTCCATACGCAGCTACCACTTCCGTAACCACTTCCACAACCCCAAAATCCACTTCGCAGGCCATGGCAGATACACAGAAAGAGACCGCAGCAGACCAGAGCGAGACTTACGATTATTCCCTTGTATTCGATGCGACCTGCTATGCAGACAAAAATGCAGACCTTTATGAGGCCTATCAGTATGACAAAGATAAACTGTTTGAGCATTTCGTATCCTGCGGAATGAAAGAGGGACGAATTGCCAATGATACCTTTGACGTCTCTGTCTACAAGGACAAAAACCCTGATTTGGCAGACGTCTTCGGAGACGACTGGGTTTTATATTACCAACATTACATGACAACCGGACATTGTGAAAACCGGACATGCCACGCAGAATAAAACATACATTTTCTTTCACTGACAAGCCAAAAAACGGCTGTGATACCATTATTTTTCTGTATCACAGCCGCTTTTTTATTTCTGTCATATTCTTCTAGTCACGCTTTTTTCGATTTCTCTCAAAAAGTTATCTCACACACTCCCCATTTGTGGCAATCACGTTCTTATACCATTCAAAGGATTTCTTTTTCTTTCTCTCCAAAGTTCCGTTTCCGGCATTGTCTTTGTCCACATACACAAAGCCGTAGCGCTTCTTCATCTCTCCTGTGGAAGCACTCACCAGGTCAATCCATCCCCAAGGAGTATAGCCAATCAAGTCCACGCCGTCCTCTTCCACACCACGAATCATCTCGCGGATATGTGCTTTCAGATATTCAATGCGGTAATCATCCTGAATACTTCCGTCCTCTTCCACAGTATCCACGGCTCCCAGTCCATTTTCCACGATAAAGAGCGGCTTCTGGTAGCGGTCATACAGTGCGTTCATTGTGATGCGAAGACCCACTGGGTCAATCTGCCATCCCCACTCGCTCGATTTCAGATATGGATTTTTCAGAGACTTCATCGCATTGCCGGATGTCTCTGCTTCCGGATGCGGATGTGCGCTGGTCAGTCTGGATGCATAGTAGCTGAATGCAATGTAATCTACGGTGTTCTCTCTCAGGACCTGCTCATCGCCCTCTTCCATCTGGATGGCAATATGATTTCTCTCAAGCAGCTTTTTCGCATAAGCCGGATACTCTCCTCTGGACTGCACATCGATAAAGAAGTAATTTCCTCTGTCATTCTCCATCGCTGCCCACACATCGTCCGGATCGCAGCTAAACGGATAGAACTGTCCTGCTGCCAGCATACAGCCGATCTTGAAGTCTGGATTGATTTCATGTGCCAGCTTTGTCGCCTTCGCAGATGCCACAAGTTCATTGTGAGCTGCCTGATATTTCACTTGCATCTCATTCTCACCCTCTTTGAAGGAGATACCTGCGCCCATGAACGGCAGATGCATCAGCATGTTAATCTCGTTAAAGGTCATCCAGTAGCGCACTTTTCCGTTGAAACGCTTAAAAATCGCTTCACAGTAGCGCACATAGGCATCAATCAGCTTTCTGCTCTTCCAGGAGCCGTATTTCTGCTCCAGATGCAGCGGCACGTCAAAATGGCAAATCGTCACAACCGGCTCGATATGGTTGCGGATTAACTCGTCAATCAAGTCCTCATAAAATTTCAGTCCTTCTTCATTTGGCTCCGTCTCCTCGCCTGTCGGGAAAATTCTGGACCATGCAAAAGAGAAGCGGTAGCACTTAAAGCCCATCTCGGCCATCAGTGCGATATCCTCTTTCCAGTGATGGTACATGTCAATCGCCTCATGGGATGGATAATAGGAATCCTCCGGAAGTGTGTGGTAATCCATCTTTCCCTGCATCACGGCACGTCTGTTTTCTCCCCACGGAATCACATCCACGGTACCAAGTCCTTTTCCGCCTTCCAGATAGCCTCCTTCACACTGATTCGCTGCTGTTGCACCACCCCATAAAAATCCTTGCGGCAATCCACTCATTCTTCGTAACCTCCTTGTTTCTGCGCTCAGGCAGCTGCCCTCGCACTGCCTGGAACTCTGTATTTTATTTTACAGCCTTTATCAGGTTGTCACCGGCCTTCACGTTCTGGCCTTCCACACCCAATACATCGCCATACTCGAATGTATTGCTGATAATGACTGGTGTAATTACATCATACCCTGCTTCCTTTACTTTTGCAATATCAACATCAACAAGAGGGGTGCCAATCTCTACTCTGTCGCCGGATTTTGCGCGCGCAGTAAAATATTTTCCATTTAACTTTACAGTATCCAGTCCGATGTGAATCAGAACTTCCACGCCATCGTCGGATTTTAAGCCAATCGCATGCAGTGTGTCAAAAATAGTGACAACGGTTCCCTTTACTGGAGAAACCACATGGCCGTCAGACGGGATAATGGCTGCACCTTTTCCGAGGATTTCCTCAGAGAATGTCGGGTCATTGACCTCTTTTAAAGAAACGGCTTTTCCGTTTACCGGAGCTTTCACAGATACACCAGACATAACGCTCGGTGCACTCTCTGCTGTTGCAGCTGCTGCCGGAACAACCTGTGCCTGCACGATTTCCTCTTCCTCATTCTCTTTGAATAAAACAAAAGAGAAAATAAATCCAAGTACAACTGCCAGAACCGCGCCTGCGGTAGCCATATAGAAATTGTTCAGACTGTCACCGCCGATATAGCCTGGAAGTACCAGAAATCCTGGAGAACCGCCTGCAAATGTTCTCGCCTTCACAATTCCCAAAAATACACCGCTGATACCGCCGGCTGCCATCGTCGCGTACATGGCAGAGCGATATTTTAAAGTAACACCGTACAATGCCGGCTCTGTGATACCACACACAGCTGTGATACCAGCAGAAGATGCCAGCGCCTTCACGTCCTCTTTCTTTGTGCGGACAGCTACAGCCAGAGCCGCACCGCCCTGTGCCACGTTGGAAGCCAGCATACCTGGGTTGATGAAAGAGTCATATCCCATGGTCAGACGGTTATTGATGCTGACTGGAACCAGACCATAGTGTGTACCAGTCATAACCAGAAGCGGAGATACCAGACCAATGATACCAGGTACCAGCCATCCGCAGAAATTGTCTACAGTTACCAGTGCAGATGCGATGGCATTACCGATGATATAGCCGATCGGTCCAATCAGGCAGAGTGCAAAGATGCCTGTCACGATAGCCGTAATCAGCGGTTTTACAAAGAATTTAACCGGTTTCGGCGATACTTTGTCTGCAATCGGTTCTACATAGGACATCAGCCATACGGTCAGAATAATCGGCACAACGGAAGAAGAGTAAGTTGCCTTGTAAATCGGCAGACCAAATATGGTAATCGCTGTCCCAGCTTCCTTCGCTGTGTTTACCAAGCTGACAAAGTTTGGATGAAGCAGAATACCGCCGAGCATCATTGCCATGTACGGGTTGCATTTAAACTTCTTTGCCGCGGAATCGGCCAGAAGAATCGGCAAGAAATAGAACGCCGCATCTCCCATGAAGTTCAGCACCTGGTAGGTAGTGGATGTATTGTCCACCCACTTAAACGCTACAATCAGGGCGAGGATTGCCTTTAACATACCGGCAGCAGTGATTGCCGGAAGAATCGGAGTGAACACACCAGAAAGAGTATCAATCAATTTTGCACCGATGCTTCTGTCATCTTTCACATCGCCCTTTGCACTGCCGTCAAAGTTTCCAAGAGCCTGAATCTCTTTGTAGACATTTGCAACATCGCTCCCGATGATAACCTGGTACTGTCCGCCGCTGCTGACAACTCCCATCACTCCTTTTGTCTTCTTTAAGACATCCGTTTTCGCCTTGCTCTCATCCTTCAGATTAAAGCGAAGGCGTGTGGCACAGTGGGTCAGACCGGTTACATTACCGCTTCCTCCCACGTTCTGCAGAATCACTTCTGCAAGACTTTTGTAATCCATACAGTTTCCTCCTTTTGGCAGTCCCATTCAGACCGCTGTTTTTTATTTTGGAACGGCCTCTGGCCGTTCTATTTGCTTTTTTCTGTCTGTCTTTTTTTCTCTGCTGTCTCTCCCTTTTACTGAGGGGTTGTCACCCGCCTAATGTGAATCGTGAGATAAATCAACTCATCTTCTGTCAGCTCATGCCCAAATTCTTTTTGCATATAGTCTCTGATTTTTAATGTACACTGATATTCATTTTTATAGCGTTCTTTTAAAATCAGCAGAAAATCCTTGTCATCCCCATCCAGCTCTGTGCCGCTGAACACTCTCTGCACAAAAAACTTCAGATGTGTGATAAAGCGCTCATAGTGCAGAGAATTCTCGTCCAGGTCCGTTTGGTAATGATATTTCACAATATTCAAAATGCGCTGAATCACTTTCGTCATTTCTGTTGTCTGCCCGATTCCCTGGGAATCCCCCATGGAAGCATTGACCAGATGCAGCGCGATAAAGCCCGCCTCATCCTCCAAAAGCTCCACTCCCAGTCTCTCGTAAATCATCAAAAGCGCTTCTTTCCCAATCTGATATTCTGGATTATAAAAACGTTTGATTTCCCACAGCAGCGCATTTTTCACCACAATTCCCTGCTCATGTCTCTGAATGGCAAAACTGATATGGTCCGTCAGAGTCAGATATACATTTTCACTCAATTCCTTCCCCAAAGCTGCCTTCGCATAGCGGATAATGTCATTTGTTATCTGAATATGCGCAAGCGGCACTTTCGCCAAGAGTTCCGCCAGATGGCTGGAACTCGCTGCATCAGTCGCTGTATAGATTTTTTCTATCAATGATTCATCAATCAGATCTCCTGGCTTTTTCTTGTACCCCAAGCCGCAACCCATCACCAGCACTTCCTGATTATTCTGGTTGTGCGACCTCACCAGATTATTATTGATTACCTTCTCCACCTTCATTCTATCACCCATTTCCCGCACCCTAATTTATGGCACAAAAAAAGACTACACCCCTCCCTGCATCATGGAACATTCCGTTTCAGTGATACAAAGTGGTATAGCCTGCCTTACCAGTAACAATCCATCTTTTATCGCTCACAATTCTAACATAGCATCTTCTCTCTGTCAATATGTTTTTTGTGGAAAAAAGCAAAAATTCTGTCATATCCTGGAAATTATTCGTTAATTTTTTACCAATTTCAAACAAATCGTCCCACATTTTCCTTTGTATAAAATTTTTCTGCTGGGATGCATCTGTTTTATAAAGAAAAAGTTATCATTGGTAATCAAAATATTGGAAATTCAAAAAGCCTGAAACCCTTGTAAAATCAAGGGTTTCAGGCTTTTTTCATCCTGCCGGCAGTGGGACTTGAACCCACACGATGTTGCCATCAACAGATTTTGAGTCTGCCTCGTCTGCCATTCCGACATGCCGGCATTTGCATTTACATCTGCAACGCTTTGTATTCTATCACAACTTATTTCTTTTGGCAAGTATTTTTTTCATATTTTTACTTTTCATTTTATTTTTTTCATATTTATCGCTCTCTGCTTTTCAGATATCTGCTCACATTCAGGCAGAAATACATCCTCAGAAAAAAATCCAAAACGTATATTTCTGACGGATTCCGCATCAATTCTTTTTCTTCCTCCTTCCCTTTTCTGATAAAATAAGGTATAATGTCGATAGATATGATACCTGCGCAGCTGCTTTCTGCGTTCACTGCACAAATCCAGGCGCTAAAATCCTGCAAAGCGCAGCATGTCCGAAGGACAACGATATACATACTATACTAAAAGCTGCAGGCAGTTTTTGCTGTCTGTGGACAGAAAGGACCTTTTTATGGAAAATATAATGGTTTTTGACCACCCGCTGATTCAGCACAAAATTTCAATTCTGCGCAATAAGAACACAGGAACCAACGAGTTCCGTTCCCTGATTGAAGAAATCGCCATGCTGATGGGATATGAGGCATTGCGTGACCTTCCTCTCGAAAATGTGACCGTAGAAACTCCGATTGAGACCTGTGAGACCCCTATGATAGCCGGAAGAAAACTGGCAGTCGTTCCAATTCTGCGCGCCGGTTTGGGCATGGTAAATGGTATCCTCGCTCTGGTTCCTTCCGCTAAGGTCGGCCATATCGGTCTGTACCGCGACGAGACCACGCACGAGCCGCACGACTACTACTGCAAGCTGCCGAATCCGATTGATGAGAGAACCATTATCGTCACCGACCCGATGCTCGCAACCGGCGGTTCCGCTGTGGCAGCCGTTGACTTTATCAAAGCACGCGGCGGAAAGAAAATCAAATTTATGTCCATCATTGCTGCACCAGAAGGACTGAAACGCCTCCACGAAGCGCATCCGGACATTCAGATTTATGTAGGACATCTGGACCGCTGCCTAAATAGCGACGCTTATATCTGTCCAGGTCTTGGAGATGCAGGCGACAGAATCTTCGGAACCAAGTAAACCCTACGCAGCCTCCAAAGGCTGCACCAGACAAGAATCCCGATACAGCCAGAACTCATGCTTTTGCTGTATCGGGATTCTTTTATTGTCTCATGTTGCCATTTTTTCCTATCTACTCTACTGTTTTTCTGCCACTTCACCCTGTCTTTTATAGATGGAATTTGCAGAAACACCGCCTCTGACACTGGACAGCGGATATATATTTGTGTTTCGTCCAATGACCGTTCCTGGATTCAGCACAGAACCGCAGCCCACTTCCACATTGTCGCCCAGCATAGCGCCGAATTTCTTCAGGCCAGTCTCAATGTCTCCGTCCTCCGCATGTACTTTCACCAGAGTTTTATCGGATTTTACATTGGAAGTGATGGAACCTGCACCCATATGGGACTTAAAACCAAGAACAGAATCGCCCACATAGTTGTAATGCGGAACCTGCACCTTGTCAAACAGAATCACATTTTTCAGCTCTGTGGAGTTTCCTACCACTGCCTCTGCCCCGACAATCGCATTGCCGCGCAGAAATGCACAGTGACGCACCTCTGCTCCCTGGCAGATAATAATATTTTTGCCCAGCGCTGCAGACGGCGCTACCTTCGCGCTTCTGTGCACCCAGATGCTCTCACCGAACTTCTGGTACTCATTCTCCGGAAGGACCTGGCCCAATGCCTGAATCCACTCCTCGATGTGCGGCAGAACCTCCCACGGATACGTAAACTGCGCCATCATTCTGCCCACAATGCTGTGTGAGGTGTCATATAATCTGCTGATTTTCATTTCTTCCTGCTTCATTGTCTCTCTGCCACTCAAAATATGATTAAATAGACTCATCATATCGAGATAACGTAGATTCTCACGAATTCTACTTACTGCTTTATTGTGTATGCTTTTGACTTGTATTTCTACAATATCTACTCACAGATTCTTGTACACTCCACAGTCGTCAATTCCCGAAATAGCCTTCGGTACATGCTTACGTTTGCGTTTTACTTATGCAATTTCATAAGCTATAGCATCTTTCAAATTGAGTGCCGCATTCCAATCTCTGTCTTCCATATAACCACAGGCACATCTGTATATTCTGTCCGAAAGTCTCAGGTCCTTCTTGATGCAGCCGCAGCGGTGACATGTCTTTGAAGATGGATACCATCTATTGACGACTCGAAGTTCTATGCCATATTCGCTGCATTTCGTTTGAAGTTTTGTTCTGAATTCATAAAACTTCTGGGATGCAACACTTTTTGAAAGATGCCGATTCTTCATCATTCCTCTTATATTCAGGTCTTCAATCGTTATATAAGACGGCTTGGTTTTCACTATCTCAGCGATTGTTTTATGGATATAATCCGTACGGATATTGTCTATCCTATGATAAAGTCTTTGTACTTTCATCTTCTGTTTTTTTAGATTTGATTTTTGAGTGGGCTCTCCTTTCTTTACGTTTTCATATTTACGGGAAAGTCTTCGCTGTTCCCGAATTAATTGTTTTTCCAGTTTTTTTATTCTTGCTGATTTGTTTATGTTCTTATACGTTTTTCCATTGGAAATAACAGCGAACTCTTTTAGTCCAAGGTCAATGCCAATCCCCTCAGTGAAGTTATTATCTATCTTTTTATCAGGAATTTCAATAAGAACGGAAACATAATACCGATTGGCTTTCATGGAAACGGAACCGCTTTTTATTACATATCCGTCTTTTGTTGTTGGCAGATATCCTTTTTCTTTGATACGAACCCATCCAAGGGATGGAATATGGATTCTGTGCCTTTCGCACCGGCAATCCTTCGGATTATTCTTTACGAAATACATCTTCACATCCGATTTGCCTTTCTTTTTAAATTTAGGAAACGCACTTTTGTGTTCAAAAAATCTTTTAAATGCCCTCTGCCCATGATTCACTGCCTGCGTTACTGCTTTGGAATAGGCTTCTTTTATCCAGGAATGTTCTGGATGATTTGGAAGATATTCATGATTCAGCCAAACTCTAAATTGATGACTGCTCATAAACGTTTTACCAGTTTCATGCAGTTCTTTATTGTGAGCAAGATAGAAGTTATAGATAAATCTACAAGTTCCTATGGTCTTGCGAATCTTGACTTTCTGTTCTTCCGTCGGATGGATTTCCGTCTTGAAGCTCCTCAGCAATTTCCTCGTTCCTTTCTCTATCCCAACGTTGTAACGTCTTAGTAGATACGCCTAACCGTTCAGCAAAATCTTTTGGCTTGTAATTCGTGATATTTGATGTTGTTCATAACGATTCCACTCCTTTGAGCTTATTTTAACACATGTTATCACGTTTGTTAATATATTTAATTACTTAACTTTCCTCCTTCTCAGAACTTTTTTTCTGTCTTACGCTCTGTGCGGTATAATTTTTTGCTGCCTCATCAAACATCCTGCGAAGCTCTGTCTGATTGTTCATTCTGCTGGCACTGATGGTTCGGCCTGCGACAAAGCGCTCCAATTTCTGCATATATTCTTCCGGTGTTATCGTGCCTTCTGCCACATAGGTCAGCCCCTTCTCCCAGCTCGCCGTCAGTTCCGGATTTAAGAGCTGCTTCATGGAGACATTCACAACGTCAAACACCATCTCCCCAAGAAGCGTCGGTGTAATCACCTGCGTCTTCTTATTTAGATTCAAGTATTTGATGTTGACTAACTTCTTTAAAATCTCCGCTCTGGTAGCGCTGGTACCGATTCCGCTGCCTTTTATCTGCGCCCGCAGCTCTTCATCCTCAATCAGTTGTCCCGCGTTCTCCATCGCCAGAATCATGGAGCCAGAATTGTAGCGCTTTGGCGGTGAGGTCTCTCCCTCTTTCACAGTAAAGGCCGTCACCGGAAGTATCATATCTTTCTTCAAAGTCTGCAGCAGAGCAATCAGCTCCGGATTTGTAGCATCTGTCTCTGCCTGCTCTCTCGGTGTTTTTCCGTCCGTCTGCTCCTCACCATCTTCCAGTTTTGCCCTCGCAGTTTTTCTTGCTCCCGCCTCTTTCGTCTGCGCCTGTGATACCTTTGGCACACCTGCCACCTTAAAATATCCCATTTCCAGCAAAATCCGGTATGTGGCAAAAAACTGCTCTTTTCCGACGCTGATAACCAGTCCAATCTTCTGGTACACGGCAGGCGGATAAAAAATGCTTAGAAACCGGCGGCAAATCAACGCATAGACATCTTTGGCCACTGGAGAAAGCGAGCCATACGCCCCAAGTCCCTGCCCCGTCGGAACCAGCGCATAGTGGTCGGTAATCTGTTTGTCATCGACATACCGCGTCTTTGCGATTCCCCGAAAGCTTCCATTCGCAAGAATCTCATCCGCAAATGCCGCCATCGGTGCAAAATTCTTTAACCCGCGGATATTTTTGTCAATTTCCTTTGCGACCGCACTTGAAAGCACTCTCGCATCCGTGCGCGGGTAAGTCACCAGTTTTTTCTCATACAGCTCCTGGATAATAGTGAGTGTCGCGTCCGGACTGATTTTAAATATGCGGGAACAGTCATTTTGAATCTCTGCCAGATTATAGAGAAGGGGCGGATTCTTCTTCTCCTTTTTCTTTTCCAAGGAAGTAAGAATACCCTGCACCGGCTGTCTCTCCTGCAGCAGACGAATCAGCTCCTGTGCTGTCTCCCTTTTTCGGAATCCATTTTCCTTATAGAGAAGCGGCGAGGCAAAATATCTGGAACCCTCCACCGCTCTCCACTCGCCTTCTAACACCTGCTCTGCGGCCTGAAAGCTTCCAATCACGCGATAAAACGGTGTCTTCACAAACTCTCGGATTTCCCGCTCCCTGCGCACGGTCATCCCCAGCACACAGGTCATGACGCGCCCTACAGACAGCACAGTCCACTTGGTGTGCAAGTAGTTGGAGAGCGCCGGACCATACTTCAAAGTGAGCACTCTGGAAAAGTTGATGCCCATCAGGTAATCTTCTTTTGCCCGCAGGTACGCGGCGGCCGATAGATTGTCGTAGGCGGACAAATCTTTCGCATTTCTCACGCCTTTCAAAATCTCCTCTTCCGTCTGTGAGTCAATCCAAACACGCTTTCTGGACTTTTTCTTCACATCTGGTCCTGCCATCTGCTCCACCAGGCGGTAAATGTACTCTCCCTCGCGCCCAGAGTCCGTGCAGACATAGATGGTTCCCACATCTTCCCTGCCAAGCAGGCGTTTCACAATCTGAAACTGCTTGGATGCGTCTTTAATCACCTCATATTTATACTCCTTCGGCAAAAACGGCAGCGTTTCCAGACTCCATTTTTTGTACTTCGGGTCGTAGGCCTCGGGGTAGGACATCGTGATAAGATGCCCCACACACCATGTCACAATGGCATCATTTGACTCAATATAGCCATCGGACCGGCTCCCAGCAACCTTCAAGGCTTTGGCAAACTCCTGCGCCACACTGGGCTTCTCTGCTATATACAATGATTTCTGCATAAAACTCCTCTCTTTTTCGTCTTCTTATCTTACCACACATCCAAAGAAGCGGCAAGAGAAGATATCCGAAACGCCAAAAATCTAATCACAGAAGGAAACAGCGCAGTCTGGGCAAAAGTTCCATCCTATTTCTGCATTCCAAAAAATATCTTCTCGGCGGTAATCGGCAGTTCTCTGACGCGCACATGGGATGCGTGGTACACAGCCTGCGCAATCGCCGGAGATGGTGTGTTGATGACAATTTCACCGATGGATTTCGCGCCAAACGGACCTGTCGGCTCATAACTGCTCTCAAACTCCACGCGGATTTTTCCCACATCGAGACGGCTCGGAATCTTATACTGCATCAGAGAATTTTGGTAGAGTTGTCCCTTTTCGGAATATGTGATATCCTCATACAGCGCCATGCCGATGCCCTGTGCCAGTCCACCCTCCGTCTGCACTCTCGCGAGATTCGGGTTCACAACCGTACCGCAGTCCACCACGGCCACATAGTCAATCAGCTCAATCGCCCCTGTCTCCTTATCCACCTCAACCTCTGCCATACCAACCATGAACGGAGGCGGGGAAATCGGTGAAGAATGACTCGCGCTCGCCGTCAGGTCGTCGTCATTGTTGCACATAATCTGATTTCCAATATCGCGCAACGTAATCTCCTTGTCGCCCTCTGGCTGGTATACCTTCTTTCCGTCAAACTCCAGAGTGGAAACATCGCAGTTTAAATATTTTGCCGCCTTCTCAATGATATTTTTTCTCAGCTTCTCACACGCCTGCACCACTGCCATACCAGTCAGATAGGTCGTGCTGGATGCATAGGAGCCGGAATCATACGGAGAAATATCCGTGTCCGTGCCATATACAACAATCTCGTCAATATCGCAGTCCAGACAGTCCGCCGCCATCTGTGCCAGAATTGTGTCACAGCCAGTTCCCATATCCGATGCGCCAATCATCAGCGTATAAAAGCCGTCATCATTCACTTTGATGGAAACGGAACCCACATCCACATTGGAGATGGAGGAACCCTGCATAGCTAACGCCACGCCGACACCGCGCACCTTTCCATTTCCCATATCTCTCGCCGGATATTTCTCATCCCAGCCAATCATCTCCTTCGCGCGCGCCAGGCAGCGGTCCAGGGCACAGCTGTTGCTCTTCTCATTATAATATGCCGGCATAATATCGCCCTCGCGGACCATATTTTTCTCGCGGAATGTCACAGGGTCCATTCCCATCTTCTCTGCCAGCTCATTGATAGCAGATTCCACCGCAAAAATTCCCTGTGTTGCGCCATAGCCGCGGTACGCGCCGGAAGACATACGGTTTGTGTACACCACATCGTACACAAAGCGGTGCGCCTCGGTGCGGTACAAAGGAATGGATTTGTGGCCGGAAAGTCCCACTGTCGTCGGTCCATGCTCGCCGTACGCGCCTGTGTTGGAGAGCGAGTAGACATCTAGTGCCTTTAAAGTACCGTCCGCATCTGCTCCGGCGCGCACGGTAATCTCCATCTCATGGCGTGGGGAGGAGGCAATCTGGGACTCATAGCGTGTGTACAGCATCTTTGCCGGAAGGCCGGTTTTCATCGTGACAATCGCCGGATACACTTCCGCCACCACGGTCTGCTTCGCACCGAAGCCGCCGCCGATACGCGGTTTTATCACGCGCACTCTGGATTTTGGAATGTCGAGCGCATGAGCTAAGATTCTTCTCGCATGGAACGGAACCTGTGTGGAAGCAACCACATTCAGTCTTCCGTAGGTATCCAGGTAAGTGTAGGCGCGGAATGTCTCCATCATTGCCTGCTGGTTTGCCAGCGTGTGGTAGGTCCTCTCAATCACATACGGGCAGGATGCCAGCACTGCCTCCACATCCCCATCGCCGCTCACCGCCGATGCACAGAGATTTCTGGTATTGTCCGCGCCAACTGGACAAAGTGCATGCCAGTTGTCCTCCGGATGTACCAAAACGGGATTGTCCTTCGCCGTGCGGAAATCAAGCACCGCCGGAAGTACTTCATATTTGACACGAATCAGCTTCAGCGCCTTGTCCACGGCTTTTTCTGTCTCGCCTGCCACAATCGCCACAGCATCCCCCACAAAGCGGACTTGCTGGTCCAAAATCAGGCGGTCATACGGACTCGCCTCCGGATAGGTCTGCCCCGCCATAGTAAATCTCTTTTTCGGCACATCCTCCCAGGTCAGAACACAGGCGATTCCCTGCACGCGGGACGCTGCAGATGTGTCAATGCTCTGAATCATGGCATTGGCATGAGGGCTTCTCAAAACTTTTACAATCAGGCAGTTTTTCGGTGCCAAGTCATCGGTATATACTGGTTTTCCGGTCACAAGAGCTTTTGCATCTTTCTTTACGACAGGAGAATTCACATAGCGCATTGTTCGTTCCATTTATCGTTCCCCCTTTTTATACTGGAAATATTTCGTGAGAGCGCGCATTTGGGACATATAACCGCTGCAGCGGCACAGATTTCCTGCCATATATTCCTTGATTTCTTCCTCTGTCGGCTCCGGAATCTCATTTCCCAGAGCAATCACATTGACAATAAAACCAGGGCTGCAAAATCCGCACTGCTCGCCGCCCTCCTCCGCCAGGAAACATCCAATCTCCTCCGCCTCACTCTGCAGTCCCTCCAGTGTGTACACTTCTCTTCCATCCACTCTTCCCGCCGGAACCGAGCAGGAAAGCACGGATTTTCCATCCAGAAGCACGGTGCAGAGTCCGCAGTTTGCCGTCTCACAGCCGCATTTCACACTGAGACATCCCTTATCCCGCAGAAGAGAGTACAAAGTCAAATCCGCGTCGATATCCGCATCTGTCTTTCTTCCATTTAAAATAAACTGGATTCTCATTTCCTTCCTCCCTCTGCTATCTCATTCATAGCTCTTCTGATATAGATTTCCGCCAGAGCTTTCCGGTACTCTGCACTTGCTCTCACATTGCTCCGGTAGGAAAAGCTCTCTGCCGCCGCCTTCGCTGCTGCCGCAATGTCTCCGTCTGTCGGTATCTTCCTACACTCCGCCCGCTCTGGTCTCGCTCCGACGGACACATACCACATGTCATCTTTCTTTGCCACACAACAGGCAATCTGCGGAAAATCCGTCTTTGTCAGACGCTGGCTCTGGTAGACTGCCCTTCGTCCATCTTTCTTAATCACAATTCGCACCAAAATATCTCTCTCTGAGAGCAGCTGCGTGCGTGCGGCAAACTCCGCCAGCGGAATCAGTCCCTCATGGTAGAACTCCACATACGTATCCAGTGCCAAAAGGCAAGTCAGAATATCAGAGAATCCAAACCGTCCGAACACACTGCCTCCGACTGTGGCCGTATTTCGGAACTGTACCCCCACAATATGTCTGGTACACTCTCTGAAAATTCCAAAAAATTCCTCATTGAGCCTCTTATGTGTCTCCAATGTCCGCAGACTCGTCATGCAGCCGATGGAAAATTCCTCCTCATTCTCTGTAACATAATCCAGCTCCAGTCCGGACAAGTCCAAAATCGTCTGCTTCGTTCGGTTCCCCATTTTCAGCCAAAGCATTCCGGCCACAATCTGCGTGCTTTTTTTCTGGTTTACCTCGTAAGCTTCCTGAAGACTTTCCGCTTTCACGTAATTTCTCGCCTGAATCACTGCATTTCCTCCCGTCTTTTACTTTTTCGCTCTTTCTCTGTTTTTGCCTTTATCTATCGTTTGCTTTTTTCTACATTTTGTTTTTTTCTATCGTTTACTTTTCTCTATTCTAGTTTTTCGTTTACACAGCACACAGGAGAAGGACATGTTCATTCCCTCTCCTGTCTGAAAACTCTCTCACTCACACTCTATTCTGCGGCTGTTGTCTGCCCATTCTGTAGTTTCCAGCCTTTTTTATTTTACCAGGAACTGATATACCGTCACCGTATGGTATTCATCCCCCGCCTTCAAAACTGGAGACGCAAACTGCGGCTTGTTGATGGCATCTGGAAAATACTGCGTCTCAAAGCAGTAGGAAGAACGTCTTTTATAAATGGCACCATTCTTTCCTTTCTCACCACTCAGGAAATTGGCAGTATAAAACTGCATGCCTGGAAGCTCTGTGTACACTTCCATCATACGGCCGCTCTGCTCATCATACGCTTTTGCCGCCAGAAACAGCTCTTCTCCACAATTTAACACCCAGTTATGGTCAAAACCCTGCCCCAGAATAATCTGCTCGTCCTCTGCATCGATATCCTGCCCGATCGGTTTCATCTGGCGAAAATCCATCGGCGTTCCCTCCACTGGACGAATTTCTCCTGTCGGAATCGAGCCAGCATCCGCCGGTGTGAAAGCATCTGCCAGAATCTGTACCTGCTGCGACTCGATGTCGCCTGCATCATGTCCTCTCAGATTAAAGTAGCTGTGATTGGTAAAATTGGCAATGGTGTCTGCATCTGTTGTCATTCCATACGCAATCATCACAGCATTGTCGGGCGTCAGTGTGTAGGTCACATGAATCTTTGCATTTCCAGGATAGCCCTGGTCCCCATCCGGACTGAACAGGGAAAACTGAATCTGACTTCCCAGCTCATCCTCCTCTGTCTGCACCTCCCACACTCTGTCATGATACAGGTTCGGGCCACTGTGCAGATTGTTTTTCCCGTCATTTTGGGCCAGCGTGTATGTCTCTCCATTTAAAGTAAACGATGCATTGCCGATGCGGTTTGCATTTCTTCCAATCGGTGCGCCAAAATGTGCACAGTTCCCAATATAAGCTTCCGCTGTATCATATCCCTGCACCACATCTGCCATCACTCCGTCTCTGTCCGGCACTACCATAGATACCCAGATAGCTCCCAGATCGGTAAAAGATGCTGTGATTCCATTCTCATTTGTCAGCGTGTACAAAAAAATGGTTGTACCATCTGCTGCTTTTCCAAATTCACGTCTTGTGATTCCCATAATCCGCTCCATTCTCCCTGTGTTTTTCCTGTCAAAAATCACCTGTCGGCTGCCATACGCAAAATCTGCCGGCCTTCCCGTGGGTATTTGTAAGTTTCAGTTTACACTGAAGTTTCATCTTTACTTTATACTGAAAACACAAAAAAATCAACTGTTTATTCAAGAACCTGCCCATTCAGAAATATCCAAACACACACAAGAAGAGCCGTCGCTCCAGCTGAAATAAAAGATTCCATCTGGTACGACAGCTCTTCGTCTTATGCCTTATTAGCGATTCGTTACGCAACTGACGTTTTATAACTCGTCTTTACTTAGCCGCGATGTAGCCCTGCGCGGTCAGAAGCTCTGCGCACAGAACGGCGCCGCCTGCTGCTCCGCGGACTGTATTATGGGAAAGTCCGATAAATTTGTAATCGTAGATGCTGTCCTCACGAAGACGGCCGATGGAAACACCCATGCCATGCTCGAAATCTACATCCATCTGTACCTGCGGGCGATTGTCCTCCTCCAGATACTGGATAAACTGCTTCGGTGCGCTCGGAAGTTCCAATTCCTGCGGAAGTCCCTTGAAGTTTACCAGACGGTCAATCAGCTCTTCCTTGGTCGGTTTCTTTCTGAATTTTACAAAGACAGCTGCAGTATGTCCGTTCAACACCGGCACACGCACGCACTGGCAGGTAATCTTCGGCTCGCTTGCTTTTACAATCACACCGTTTTCAATCTTGCCCCAAAGACGAAGCGGTTCCTGCTCGCTCTTCTCCTCCTCGCCGCCGATGTACGGAATGATATTTCCCAACATCTCCGGCCAGTCCTGGAAAGTCTTTCCTGCACCAGAAATTGCCTGGTATGTAGTAGCCACTACCTCATATGGTTCAAATTCCCTCCATGCAGTCAAAGCCGGTGCATAGCTCTGGATGGAGCAGTTCGGTTTTGCCACAATAAAGCCTCTCTTTGTACCAAGACGCTCTCTCTGGTACTTGATTACCTCAAAATGCTCTGCGTTTACCTCCGGCACTACCATCGGCACATCCGGAGTCCAGCGATGCGCGCTGTTATTGGAAACGACAGGAGTTTCTGTCTTTGCATACTCTTCCTCAATCGCACGGATTTCTTCTTTTGTCATATCTACCGCGCTGAACACAAAATCTACGCTGGCAGCTACTTTCTCCACTTCATTGACATTCATCACAACCAGGTTCTTCACAGACTCTGGCATTGGAGTTGTCATTTTCCAGCGGCCTCCCACTGCTTCCTCGTACGTCTTTCCAGCGGAACGCGGGCTGGCAGCGACCGTCACCACCTCATACCACGGATGATTCTCCAGCAGTGCAATAAATCTCTGGCCAACCATGCCAGTAGCACCTAAAATACCAACTCTTAATTTCTTTTCCATAATGTTTTTCTCCTCATGTATATCATCTATAATTTGCATGTTTCTTATCCTATACCAAATTTTTAAAAAATGCAAGCAATATTCGCAAGAAAAATACATTTGTACGTTCCACACAAACACAACGGTTGTTTTTGTTTAAAAAAAGTCAATTTTTCTTATCATTTTTATCATTCGTCAGATTTCCGTTGCCCTGCACAGGAATCGCCTCCCCAAGATACGTTGGTTTGGGCTGAACCAGACAGTAGAGAAAATCTTTGTCCTGCGCCAGCACTTCCCGCAAGTCACGGTACAACTGTCCGCCATACCTGCGCGGGTCGGAGGGCACACCGAAGGCATCCATCCCAAGTGCCACAAGCAGCCCGACCAATGCCAAAACAGCCAGGCAAAACATACAGGTTTTCAGGCGCTTCCAGGTAAGGAAGGCTTGGAAGCGAGCTCTTCTATGTTCTCTGCGTTCTTTATCGTTTCTATATTGTTTCAGCTTTTGGCTCATCTTCCTCACCTCTCCTGATTCCATGTTCACCTAGTCCTATGTTCTATCTACACAACTCTCGGCTTTGTCCCCTTCGCATCGCGCTTCGAGAGCTTAATCCGGTTGAGATGGAATTCTTTTTCCTTATAAGTGATGACGGTATCCTCACCCATCAGATAAAACGCTTCCAGTTCTTCTTTGTTTCCGAGCTTGATTCCACGCACGCCCTTCGCGCCCTTCTTCATCACCGGAATTTCCTCCAGAGCAAACCGCAGGAATGTGCCATTCGTCGTCCGCAACACGCCCTCCGTCTCTTTTTCTATGATTAAAACGCTGACAATTCTGTCGCCCTCCACCATCTTTGTGGCAGCAACCGTCCGGTTATTTGTCTCAAATTCGGACGCGGGGACCAGCTTCACCATGGCCTGCGCTGTGGCAAACAACAGCATCTTCTCCTGTATCTGGTTTGTGCTCGTCACAAGAATCAAATGCTCCTTGCTGCCGTCAAACTTACAGAGATTGTCAATCGGTGTTCCCTTGTCCTTCATCTTTCCGAATGGAATATCCTGGACTTTGAGCTGATGCAGAAGTCCCTCTTCTGTGAACAGACAGATTTTGTCTGAGGTCAGGCAGCGAATCACATGCGGATAATCGGCATCCACTGCCTCCTTGTTCTTTTCATAAATGGACTTGTCAAGAAGTTTACAGTACCCGAAACGGTCCATCACAAACGCTGCTTCCATCACAGCTGCCGGCTCCTCGATGTACACAGCTTCCTGTCCATCCTCAATCTGTGTGCGTCTGGGCACAGCGAACTCTTTGCGGATATTGTCCAAGTCTTTTTGAATCACGACATCCATGTTTTTGCGGCTGCGCAGGATATGCTGATACTCCGCAATCTTCTTTAAACTCTCGCGGTACTCCTTCTGCAGGGCCTGCAGTTCCAGACCAATCAGTTTTTGCAAGCGCATCTCCAAAATCGCGGCCGCCTGCTTTTCTGTGAAGCACAGGCGCTTTGCCTCCGCCTCCAGGTCCGGCGTGCGCAGCTTCACTTTGCTGGTATCACCGTGAATCAGGCAGGCTTTGGCATCTGCCAGATTCTTGGAACCGCGCAGGACTGCAATAATCAAATCAATCACGTCGCAGGCGCGAATCAACCCTTCGCGAATCTCCTTCTTCTCCAGCTCCTTTTCCAAAAGCACCTGATATTTGCGCTCCGTGTTCTCGTACTGGAACTCCATGAAATACGCAAGCAGTGTCTTTAAATTCAGCGTTTCCGGACGCCCGTTCGCAATCGCTAGCATATTGACGCCGAACGTGTCCTCCAGTTTTGTCTTTTTGTAGAGAATGTTTTTGATTTTCTCCACATCCGCATCTTTCTTCAGCTCCAGCACAATGCGGATACCCTCCTTGTTGGACTGGTTCGAGATATCCACCACATCCGGCAGCTTCTTGTTCTCCACCAGGTCTGCGACATCTGTCAGAAACTTGTTGATGCCGCTTCCAATCATAGTGTACGGAATTTCCGTGATAATCAATTTATCCTTATCGCTTCTGCGGCGCCCCAGCTCAACCTCCACGCGCCCTCTCAGCTTGATTTTTCCGACTCCTGTCTCGTAAATCGAGAGCAATTCACTCTTATTGGCAACAATGCCCCCTGTCGGAAAATCCGGCCCGTGCAAAATCTCCAAAAGTTCTGCAACGCCAATCTGCGGATTCTCAATGTACGCTTTCACCACATCCACCACTTCGCCCAGATTGTGAGGCGGAATGCTGGTGCTCATGCCGACGGCGATACCTTCCGCACCATTGACAAGAAGATTCGGAATCCGCACCGGAAGCACCTCCGGCTCTTTCTCCGTCTCGTCATAGTTTGGCACAAAACGGACGGTCTTATCCAGGTCTTTTAGATAGACTTCCTCCGCAAACTTCTCCAGACGCGCCTCGGTGTAACGCATCGCCGCTGCGCCGTCGCCCTCAATAGAGCCGAAGTTTCCATGCCCGTTCACGAGAGCCATCCCCTTCTTGAAATCCTGACTCATCACCACCAGCGTCTCATAAATTGAACTGTCCCCATGCGGATGGTATTTACCCATCGTGTCGCCCACGATACGGGCGGACTTTCTGTGCGGCTTGTCATGTCCCAAATGCAGTTCACTCATATCATACAGCACGCGGCGCTGCACCGGTTTTAGGCCGTCTCTCGCATCCGGAATCGCGCGGGCCGTGATTACGCTCATAGAGTAGTTCATAAAGCTCTTCTGCATTTCCTCAGAATATTCTGTCTTTAAAATTCTCTCTGCCATCTTCCCTCTCCTTACGCATCAATCTCTGCTTCTTCCGCATGTTCGTAGATGAACTGCCGTCTCGGCGGCACATCGCTTCCCATCAGCAGCTCTGTCATCTCCGATGCGAGTCTCGCATCCTCAATTTCAACCTGTTTTAAGACACGTCTCTCAGGGTCTAATGTCGTCTCCCAGAGCTGTTCTGGGTCCATCTCGCCAAGACCTTTGTAGCGCTGCAGGGTAAACTCGCCTCTGTGCGTCTTGCGGTAGCGCTCCAGCTCCTTGTCATCATACAGATACTGCTCCTCGCCGCGCTTTGGCACGACTTTGTAGAGAGGCGGCATTGCAATATACACATGCCCGTTGTAAATCAATTCCGGCATAAATCGGTACAAAAAGGTCAGAAGCAGAGTGTCGATATGGCTTCCATCCACATCGGCATCCGTCATCAGAATAATCTTGTGATAGCGCAGCTTGCTGATATCAAAGTCATTGCCGTATCCTTCCGAAAACCCGCATCCAAAGGCATTGATCATGGTCTTAATCTCGGCATTCGCGAGCACCTTGTCCATAGATGCCTTCTCCACGTTCAAAATCTTTCCTCGGATAGGAAGAATCGCCTGATATATACGGTTTCTGGCAGATTTCGCTGAACCTCCTGCCGAATCTCCCTCCACAATAAAAATCTCGCATTTCTCCGC
Organism: bacterium; assembly: GCA_030524675.1. Classification (GTDB taxonomy): domain Bacteria; phylum Bacillota; class Clostridia; order Lachnospirales; family Lachnospiraceae; genus CAJMNU01. The sequence goes on along the minus strand of JAUNGE010000026.1, from coordinate 9,323 downwards.
TTCCCTGCTCTCACAGTTTGCCAGTTTTCCGTTGCTGTCAAAGGAAAATTTAGACTTTGTGAGCATGTTTGTCTTTGCCTTCTCCTCCGCTTTTCGGATTTTCGCCGATTTCTCCGCGCAGGCAATGATATTTTTCAGGGTTTCCAGATTTCGGTCAAAAAATCTCTGCAGCTCCTCTCCGGTAATCGAAAAAACTCCTTTTGTCGCGTCTGTGCTGCCAAGTTTTGTCTTCGTCTGTCCTTCAAAAATCGGGTCCGGATGCTTCACTGCCACAATCGCAGTCATGCCGTTTCTTGTGTCGGCGCCGGTAAAATTCGCATCTTTCTCCTTCAAAATCCCTAGTTCTCTCGCATAGGAATTTATCAGCATGGTAAAGCGGGTCTTAAAACCTGCCAGATGTGTGCCGCCTTCCTGTGTGAAAATGTTGTTGCAGAATCCTAAAATATTCTCCTCAAACGCATCCACAAACTGAAACGCCACTTCCACTTCCATTCCTTCTACCGTTCCCTTGAAATAGACCGGCTCATGAATCACATTTTTTCCTGTATTCAGTTCCTTCACATAGGCAATGATTCCCTCCGGCTCATGAAAAACGGCCTCGTCCTCCTCGCCTTCTCTTTTGTCTGCATAGCGAATCGTAAGGCCTGGATTCAGATAGGCCGTCTCATGCAGACGGCTCTTCAACCACTCTGCCTTAAAATGTGTCTTCTCAAAAATCTCTGCATCAGGAAGGAAGGTAATCTCCGTTCCTCTCTCCCTCGTCTTTCCCAGAACCGGAAGCAAACCATCCAAAAGCTCCACTGTCGGAACACCGCGCTGGTAGGCGTCGTAGTGAATCTTTCCATCCACATAAACTTTGATACTCAGCCACTCAGACAGCGCATTCACAACCGACGAACCGACTCCGTGCAGACCTCCACTGGTCTTATAGGCAGTATTATCAAATTTTCCTCCGGCATGCAGCGTTGACAGCACAACTCGCTCTGCAGAGACTCCTTTTTTGTGCATCTCCACCGGAATTCCACGCCCGTTATCCTTCACGGTACAGGAACCATCCTGATTCAATGTCACAACAATTTCCGTACAGAATCCTGCCAGATGCTCGTCCACCGCATTGTCAACAATCTCATATATCAAGTGATTCAGACCCTTTGTGCCTACGCTTCCGATATACATACCTGGTCGCTTTCTGACGGCCTCCAGCCCTTCCAGGACGGTAATACTATCCGCATTATACTGTGCACTGCTCATGTTTTCCTCAAAACCTTTCTCCACTTTTTTATTTTTTCTCTCTCAGTTCTATTCTCACACTCATTTTCACCATATGATGATATCAGGGTCAAATAGACACAAAATCCGATGCAAGCTTGCTTGCAAGAGGATTTTTGTCCAGTTGACCCGCCAAAACACCGAAAAGTAGCCATTTTTCGCAGAAAAATGAGCGGATTTGAGGTGTTTTAGGGCGCCAAGCGGCATGTCCACTTAGGGTGTTTTCTGAGCTTGAGATAGATTATACACATAAAAAGGCAATTTTGGCAAGACATATGTTCGATTTTTTTTCGAACATATGTCTCTTTGCCTGACTTTTAAGCACTTTGTCTCAAGTATGTATCTCAGATGTTTTCTTTTTCATACGTATCCATCTGCAATGCAGGTATGCGTTCTCTCGATGTAGTTTCCCGATTCCCTTACTCCGATGAGAGTTTCACTTCTAGTTTTCTGCCGCAGCCGGAATTCTAGCTACAACAAAGCTGTATCCAGGAAGTTCCAATGAGACTGTGTTCTCTGTCTCATACTTTTCTGGAAGAATCACATCTGGCGCCTCAATGCTGTTTCTCGCCTCATTCTCCTCCCCTGTCAGCACCGTGATGCGTGCATTTCCTGCTGCACGGATTCCTTCGTCCCAGATGAGCGGCAGCACTGCCTGCTCTTTGTTTCGGTTCACTGCTTTCACAATCACCTCGCCCATCTTTTCATCCAAGCTGACATTGACATAGATTCCTGCTTTTGCCAGCGCCTTCTCCTGCCCTTTCATGTCCAGAGTTATTGTACCACAGTTCACCCCGAACATTTGCTGAACATAATAACTTGGCGTGCCATAAGATGAAATTTCATCAAACCATATCATATCCGGAGACCACTGGGTATATCCCAGTCTTGCAAACAATGGCGCATAGGAAGCCAGAACAACGACATCCGCATTTCTCTCCACACCAGTCAAAAAGGCTGCCTCTGCCAACGCGCCCTCCAGAATGTTGGCATCCGGACGGTTCATGCCGTTAAACGGGTGTGCTGCATACTCACCGGAAAATACCTTGATTTTTCTGGAGTATTTGTCATAGAAATCATTGTGCTCAAACAGCCACTCTGGTTTTACATAATAATGCTCGTCCACAGCGTACACAAAATTTTCTATATTTTCTCTCTCATGGTAGAACTTCCAGGCCTTCTCATACTTCTCAGAAGTCACATCTGGTCCGGCAGAACCGATGAGCTGAATTTTGGGATATACGGCATGGATTGCTTTCTCAAATGCACAGTAGCGCTCAAAGAAATGCACTTTGTCCGTCTCCCACTGCTCATTTCCGATTCCAAGCATAGTGAGGCCGAACGGCTCCGGATGTCCCATGCGTGCACGCACACTTCCCCATGTGCTCTGTGCGTCTCCATTGGCAAATTCAATCAAGTCCAATGCATCCTGAAGCAGCTCGTCAAACGCTTTTGTTCCCATCTCCACCAGTTCATAGGACTGGTACTGGCATGCAAGTCCCACATTTAAGACTGGAAGAGGCCTTGCTCCAATCAGGTCACAGAGCAGGAAATACTCATAAAATCCCAGTCCGTATGTCTGATTATAATGGCTGTACTGGGAATGGTATCCATTCTCCAGCCTCGTCTGATGAACAGCCCAGCGATTCCAGTTGGCACGTCTCGCCCACGGTTCCTTTAAGGTGTCCTTGAACTGATAACGGTTCTCCCAGGTGTTTCCCTCAATGATGCAGCCGCCAGGAAAGCGCAGAAATCCTGGCTTTAAATCTCTCAACTTTTCAAACAAATCCCGACGGAACACACCCGCCACAGCATCCTTTGGCATCATGGAGACAAAATCAAATTCCACTGTGCCGACATTCTCCAAAAGCAGCACAAACTTTGCGTGCCGCACAGTCGTCTCTGCAGTCAGAACTGCCTCATATCTATTCCAGAAGTTTCCGTCTTCCTTAGAACCTATGCAGGAAATGCGTGCCTTTGCACAGATTTCCCCATCTTTTTCCACCAAGACAGTAAATGCGCCCTGATACTGTACAGCGCGCGCATAGAATACAACCTGATATTCTTTTCCTGCCTCCAGATACACGCCGTCATACGCCTTGTTGGAAAAACCGCAGTGTGCTTTTTCTGTCTTCACACGCAGATAATGCGGATTTTCTACCGCCAGAGGGCTGCCGGAAACCACGCGAAGGCACGCGCTCTCTGCATCTGGATAAGAATTCCAGCCATATCCACCGTCAAATACGGTGTAGTAATCTCCTTTCTCTCCATAACAATCCACGAACTCAAAGGAACGGTTTTCCAGCATCTCCGCGTACAGGCCGCCATCCGCTGCATAGTTGATATCCTCAAAAAACAATCCAATCATGCCATCTGCAATTTTTGCTCTCTTTTCTCCCGTAATTCTCAGTTCCATGATTTTTGATCCTTTCGCTTTTATTTTCTTTTACTTTTCCTCTTCTACTCTTCTGCTGCATTTCTTCCGTCCGCTTTTTTTGTTCCTGTCCGGCTCCTGTCCGTTTCTCCATACAGAACATGTTCTGCGAACATTTCTTATCATATGATGTTGAGGTCAAATATAAAATTTGACCTCTGATATCACGAATTGCTCCGTGCTGCGCACTCACGCAATTCTAAAACACCTCAAATCCGCTCATTTTTCTACGAAAAATGGCTACTTTTCGGTGTTTTGGCGGGTCAACTGGACAAAAATCCTCCTGCAAGCAAGCTTGCATCGGATTTTATGTCTATTTGACCCTGATATCATCATATCAAAGCACCCATGGAAATGCAAGAAATGCAAGAAAAAAAGTCAGGAACTGCATATCTATGCTGTTCCTGACTTTTTTGAAGCAGATGACGGGAATCGAATTTTCTTCATCTCAAAAAAACATTGGAAATAGGAGGTTTAGACGTTTCCCACATCATTAGTCGACTCTTTAGTCGACCTTAGAAAATAATTGTAATTTTACAAAATCTCTTGCATACTATATGAAAGAGTACTTACGGTATTCTGGATGTTCATTCAAATACGCTTGATGTTCTGGGTGTTCGGTCAGATATGCTTTAATAGCCTCTGGATTGTGTTTTATTTTTTCGGCTACCTCTGCCGGAATCGTTGGATACACGGCTTTAAATGAAATTGGCTCTCCAACTATGCCTCTGAATCCAGTAAGTAGGGTTGTCTCCTCTATTCCTAGTAGGGAGGCTGCCCGTTTTTTTCGTTCTGGCTCTGGTCTGGGTTTCTCAATTTCTATATTGCTAAGAACAGTGTTTCTTGCTACCAACGGTTCAGAGTACATCTGCATCTCATTGTCATACTCCATAATTTTTATGTAGTCCCTGTCCATCTCAATCAAAGTTCCACAGCGTCCATATAATTGTTGTGCCGGTTCTGATGGTCTGCCCATTGACAGTTCTTTGAAAAACTCTTTTATAGTCTGGGTCGTGGTTATAATCATCAACTTACACTCCGAAAGTGATTTATCACGATACCGAGCCGGAACGTCCCTATTAACATAATTGTCCAATATTCCCATCAAATCATCAAATTCAAATGAATTGCCTCGTATATCGTCCAAGATGTAAGCATCCTGCCCATTGTACGGAGCCATACGGTCTTTACTGCTTCCACTGTTTTCATATGAGTAACCTTTGCGCTCTATAATTTGAGCCGCAAGTGTTGACTTCCCACATCTTCCAGTCCCGCATATATAAATGACCTCCATCTGTCTTTTTGTGCTACGGATGGCATTTTCACGATACTCCCACGCATTTTGAATTGAACGCTTATATATATCCCACTCCCTAGCGCTCACAAATTGCGAATAATTATATCGTCTCATTGTTCCATTTGCGGCTAGTTCTATTAACTCGGCTTTCCTAGCCTCTTTATCACGTTTTACCTTGTTGGTTCTGATTTTTTCAAGTTTCTCAGCATAGTCAAAATTGCTTGATACTTCTTTTACTGGATATTGGTACTTCTCTGGTGCATTCTCGTGGATTAAGTAGAGAAGCATATCATCATATTTGCCTGTCCTGCTTTGTTGAATCTGTCGGTCTGGCAATCCAAACCACGAGGCTACATCTGTATGTCTCCGGCTCTCATTAAGTTTTAACATAATATGCCAGTGTGGTTCTTTAGGTGTATCATCTTCGTTTTTGTCTTTGTTGTGCAAAATATAGGCGAATAATTCAATATCTGCTGTATGCTCTGCCAATGCTTTAAGTAATTGTTCTTTACTTAAATATTCGACTTGCGTTTGGACTTCATACAGTTGCTTTTTCATTGACTTGCTCCATTTGCTTCGCTATGAGTAAGCGTAAATAATTTGTTTCACTAAGTCCACGAACCTTAGCCTCTCTTTTAATAAAATCATTTAAAGAATCATTCAGCCTCAATGTATATTGATTGTAATTGTATTTTTTCATTATTTCATCCTCCATAGTTATTATGTAAGATTACTTTCAAAAAAAGCCAAAAATTGAGGCATTTTGATTCAAATTGTACCTATTGTACCTATGGGAACCAGTCAAGTTCGGTTCCCATAGGTAGTAAGAAATGGCTTAAAATAAGACTTTTTTAATATTTGTACCTATGTACCTCTCAAATTGCAAAAACTTTTTGAAAAAGCAATTCATTAAATGTTAGGTACATTTATAGGGACAAAAAAAGAAGTCATTTTTTGACTTCTTACTCTTTGTATTCCAATATATCCGACACACTGCAATCAATGTATTCACACAATCTTGCCAATATCGCTAAGCCAACCCTCTCCATCTGATTAGTACAGTATTTGTTGAGTTGGGTTCTCTGCATATCACAATGCTTGCAAATCTTGTTTTTGCTTATCCCTCTGACTTTTAACAGTTCTTCCAACTTGATTTCAATATGACCCATCCATACACCTCTTTATATATGCCCATTATAATTATTGCCATCTACAAAAATAAGATGTATGATTATAGAGTGTACATAAATATACTGTATGGAGATATTATGAAAAGAAAAAGTTTTTATATCTTTATAGTGCTTACTGCCTTATGTATGTTGTTGACTCAGAACTTATATAAGAAAAACGAACACGAGTTCGTTTTTGCAGGTGGTCGGGTGTATCAGGGTGGAGACATCAGAACAAGTACTTGCTATGTCGTTGTGAACCGAAACTATGATGATGATACTTTGATTGACAGAATATTAGCCGAATACATCTTAATGAATGGGAAGCTCACCTATCTCACTTTTGAACTTTACTATAAGAAAAACAGGGATGAACCTTACAGAATCTATGAGTTTGATTTCTCTGAATAAGCCATTTCTTTTGATTTCAACTCACGTATAGAACGTATGTTTTTTATGCTTAAAACCGTTTTTCTTCTGTTCAACATACGTATAGAACGTATGTTTTTAGGGCTAATTTCATTATAACTCTAATTCATAATCATTTTGTATACTTGTTTTAACAGGCACTGGTTTGCTCTTTGGTTTCTCATACTGTTGTTTATCAAAATCAAGCACTCTTTGACAAAAGTCTGAAAGTTTTTCCTCTTTATGTTTTTGACTGTATTTATACACAGATTCAAGAGACTTCTTCAAATGCTCATTCTCTTTAAACACTGCTGAGGCAGCTTCAATGATGTCCTCTTTCTCTTTAAGTTCATCCTCAGTAAGTCTCTTTAGTTCCTCAACTGAACGCTTACGAGGTGCCTCGTGTGTCAAGAACTTCTTGTTGTACTTCTCTCGTGCAAGAGTGTCAATCTTTTGGTTCAGTTCAATCATACGCTTTTTTGCTGAGAACTTCTTACCGTTGAGTTTCCCGTCAATCTCTGGAATCACATAAAAATGTAAATGAGGGCGGCTCTCTTTTAATTCTCCGCGATCTACATATGAATGGACTTCATCAAAGTGTGCCACTGCTGAAATGATGTTCTTTGCTCCAAACTCTTGTTGGAACTCTTTGCATACATCATTAAAAAATCGTTTTGATTCCTCTTGTGTCATTCCCTCACAAGCTGGCACATTTAAACCAAAAGCAGTAACACGGTCTTTTCTTAAATTTGCTCCTGGTTGTTCATCCAGGAACTTGATTCGTTTATCATATCTTTCACAACTCTGCTTATAAGTCAGTTTCGTATAGTTCACATTATTTTCTGTAAGTTCTTTGTTTATATCTTCATTGCTATGCTCGTGTTTCAATCTCTCTTCCATATCCGAATGTCGCAACATAGCCTTAACATCTCCAGCCGTTTTAAGTTTCTTAAAGTCTATGCTAGCCATAGTATAATTACCTCCGTAAAGTATTATTACAGAAGTATTATGTATTTTCTTTTTTCCTGATAACTGAGAATCCGCTAGTCATAGTATTGCACCCAATACCTTAACAGGTTTGTCCCTACGGGCTCCGCTTCGCTCCGGTGTTCCTCACGCCGGAAGGGCGCTCCTATGCGGAGGGCACCAAAGGGCTTTGCCCTCTGGACTTCCATCACTTCCCACCCGTTCCAGAATAGAAACAAAATTCCCTGTAGGGGAATTTTGTTTCTATTCTTCCACTAGTCCATATACACGAGAACCGGAGGCACCACGGCGATGCTCCTTCCGGTTCCGCGCCCGACGCTTTCACATCCTGCGACTGTACAATGGTAATCAACGAAAAATACAGCAACTCCGGCTCTAAGTCAAGACTACACATGAGGCTGGTTTTGTGTTATACTGTAGTTGACTTAAATAACAGCCCACTTAGGAGGAAACATCATGCAGTCTGTTATGGACTGACATTGTGGGTAGGAGTTTAGATAAATGTTAGATAAGTCAATGGTGTATCTGGACATTGACAATTTAATAGAGTCAAATAATGATGTGAGAAATGCTATCATTAAAGCTATGAATGACAAATACTTAGATATGCATAAAAGTTCCATATGGTTCGATGAGGGAAAAAAACTTTATTGTACTAAGCTCGGTGGAAAGAACAAAACAAGCAAAACTATAGATGGGCTAAACAAAAAAATTGTGGAGTATTACAAGAATCTTGATACCTCATTTCACACAGTTATGATTGAGCAGCTTGACCGCAAGTTAAAGCTAAAATCCATCAAGCAATCCACCTATGATAGATATTTGAATGATTATGACAGATATGTAAAAAATAGTACGTTGGATAAAACGCCAGTGTCTGAAATTACATCAAAAAAGATACGGGCATTTCTTGAAAATCAAATCATTAGTGGAATCAGTAAAAAGAATTTCGATAATCTTGTTGGATTGTTAAATGTAGTCTACTTTTATTCAGAAATGACTGATATAAATGTCAGCAACATCAAGAAACTAATGAATCTGAAGCCAAAACAATTTAGCAAATCAAATAAACGAGAGTCGGCTGAAGTTGTTTGGACAGATGAAGAACAGGCTAAACTACTGGAATACAGCAAAACACATAAAGATATTCGTGTATTAGGGATGATTTTCATGTTACAAACTGGGCTGGCTATTTCAGAGCTTACACAGCTTCATAAATCGGATGTTAATATCAGCAAAAGAGAATTGACTGTCAAACGTATTGAAACAAAGTGTAAAGTCGATGGATTAACCACAAGAGGAGTTAGTGAGGAGTATTCTGCAAAGACAGAGACAAGACTAGAACCTGTTTATCTTTCACAAAAAGCGATTCAGACCTACAAAGAGATTCTATTGTTGTCAAATTCAAAAACAAATGATGATTGCATTTTTAATGGATACTTGTCTTATCATTTTAACAATCATCTTCATAGACACGTTTTGAAAGATTTACACCTTAGTGAACGAGGGCTTCACAGTTTCAGAAAAACATATGCAACAAATTTGATTGATGCATCTGTTGATCTGAAAACAGTTCAATCACAGATGAGACATTCAGATATTCAAACAACATTGAAATTCTATTATAAACGTAAGTCGACTAAAGATAAGACTCTTGAAATGCTCGACAACGTTTGTTAGTCGACATTGGTCGACTCAGAGCCAGATACAATCGAGTAGGAGGGAAATTTAAATAAATTTCCCGACCTCTCACACCACC
>JAUNGE010000096.1 GCA_030524675.1 bacterium | reverse complement strand
TATCTTTTACATTTTATCTTTTGTGCTTATCTCTTACACTTCATCTTTTGTACTTTGCCAATTCGCTTTCGTATTTCTATATTCTTATACTTTTGTAATCTGTAATCTTATAATTTCATAATCTTTTAACTTTTTACACTTCATACTATACATCTATTGCATATAAAATGCAATACAAGCATATACTAGAATTAAAAGTTATTAGAAGCTATTAGAAACTATAAGAAGCTATGGTAACTACAAAGCGGTATATAGCGTAACACCAGTTTAACATTGCATGCGCAGCAGACACTATCCACCCGCCTCGCACACTCACTGTGCTGTGCCGCCCGTTACTCCGCGCCCTTTCCTCTCACAAGCATCAAGACAGTCATAATCAGAATCTTGATATCCAGCCATATGGACCAGTTGTCAATATACTCGACATCCAGTCTCACCACCTCTTCAAAGTCCTGAATATCACTTCGGCCGCTCACCTGCCACATACCGGTAATTCCAGGTTTCAGGCTCAGGCGACGCTTGTGGTGCTCGTCATACTGAAGAAATTCATCTTCTGTAGGAGGTCTGGTTCCTACCAGACTCATGTCCCCTTTCAATACATTAAAGAATTGGGGGAACTCATCCAGGCTGGTTTTTCGAATGAACTTACCAACCTTGGTGATTCGCGGGTCATCTTTCATCTTGAACATCAGACCGTTCATCTCATTCTGCTTCATCAATTCCTTCTTCCGCTCTTCTGCATCCATATACATGGAACGGAACTTGTAAATTTTGAATCTGCGTCCATTTCTTCCGATTCGGGTCTGTTTAAAGACGACAGGTCCCGGTGATTCTATGTAGATTGCAGGTGCTAGGAAAATTCCTATCAGCACAGTCAGCAGCGCACCCACAAGACCTCCGGCGATATCCATCAACCGTTTTAAGAAAAGCTCAGTTGGTTCAAAAACTCTTGGACAATATGTCAATACATGATAGACACCAAAATCTTCTACTTTCTTTTCGCGCTCTGTCAAGCCGAATGTATTGACTGTCACATGTACCGCAATTCCCATGGATTCCAGATACAGAATAAACTGGCTCAGATAATCGCGGCTGCATTCTGGTATACTTACCAGCACATCATCGATTGCATTTTGTTTCATATATTCCTCTATGGACTGCTCACAATCTTCCATGTACGTTCCATCTGGTCCGTATTTCAGTTCATAGATTCTGACGTTTCCCCACGCACTCATGACTCCGCTGTTCGGCTTTGCAGGGTCAACTTCTTTTTTCTTATCGGATTTCTCTATCTGATTTTCTTGTTTACCAACCTTATCTCGTTCGTCGTGCTCTACCACGGCGGCAGCCACAATCTCATATTCATATAATCCTGAAAGCTGAAGCTTACGCATCACCTTCAACATATTGCTCTCATTGGCGTATACCAGCAGTTTCTTGCGGTTTGCTCTGTTTTTGTAGTAACTGTACTGAAAACGTTTGTAATACATACGTCCCAGGTACATATAAAAAATATTAAATACAAAAAACAGCAGGTAAAACGATCGCGGCAACGCATCATTTACTTTAAACAGATATAAGATTACTGCTAAGAGAAATGCCAGATACATGTTAAACTCACAAACTATCCGAAATTCTCTCCAGTTGCTTCTCTTTTCAATTTCTGTTTTCGGCTGATAAAACATCAGCGTAAGAAGATACAACAGGACAATGATAAGACTTCCATTCCATGCCCCAATCCTCAACCGGCTGTCACTCACTGATGCATATCTGGCTAACGCTGCCGAAAAGTATGCAGCAATAATTCCGGCAATGTCCAGAAAAATATATAAAATTTTATTTTTTATTGCCATACACTTTTTCCCCTAGTTCTCTCCTATTTCTATCGGTACTTCGTCTTACTTTATAAACCTTTTCCCTTTACTTCGTATTTCCAATTATGTCTTATCAATTCCAGATATACATTCCATCATAGCTTCAGGCATAGTTTCATTTCTAACCGCAACCGTAGTCATAGCCACACAGCCACAACCATAACCATATCTCTGAAATTGCCTTTTCCAGGTATATTTTCATATCCCCAGCTTTTCTAAGTTTTCCTAATTTTTCCTAATTTCCTAAGCAAGTGATTACTTTTCGGTCATCCTGATGTACAATCCCCATTATAAGCTTGTTTATTACGTTTGTCAAACTCTATTGTGTTTTTTTTCGTCTTATTTTGACATCTATTTTCTTCTGTCATGTAACTTATGTCGCTTTTTTCTTTCTGTATTCCAGAACCTGCCATTTATGATTTTGCAACATCCACAATTTTTATGTCTTTTTTGACACTGCTATTTTCTACTTTTACTACACAACCATTAAATAAGCTATTCTTTTTTCTCCATCCGTTCATGCAGAACAATATTCTTTCTAAATTTTTTGTACTTCTTGTCAGAAATAAGCCATAAAATCAGATATCCCTCTACCAATATCATAGCTTCATACAATACAACATTCCAGTAAATACCATCTATAGTCCGTACTGCGCGCATCTGCACAACACACGCCACCAGCAGCCAAGCTGTCACGGCCATAGCAAGCAAAACGAAAACAATTCCTGCTTTTTTGCTCTTTATCCCCTTGTTTCCCATAACCAAACTCTCTCCTTTACTCCCCTGTACCTAACACATTCCATAGGTCCTTTCCTGCTATCCGAAAACAAATTGTCCGAAAACAAATTCAAGATAATGGAACTATCTCAAATGAATCTCACAAATCTAACGAATCTCACTAGTCTTACTGTCTTACTAAATCCACTAAGTTCACTAAATCCACTAATTCAATATTTTCAATATTTTTAATGTTTCCGCAGCAGATAACTCAAAGCAACTCCGAAGGCGCCAACCAGCATACCTCCGCCTCCCAGATACAGACCGTTTCGCCATACCTGTCTCAAATACCCTTCCATTGTCGGCAGAAAATCCGCATATGTAATATGATTCATCTCATAGCTTGCCATATGCAGGAGCCATTCCGCACATGTCCTGTTTTCAAACATCCACATCGCACCACAGAAAATCATCATCACAAGACCTGCTGTAAAACATGCATATCCGGCATAACGAAAACTTCTGTGTCTAAAGTGCTGTATAAAAAATAAAATAACTACAGAAACCGCCCAGATTATAGCCATCTTCATCACCATATCCGGAAGTAACCGAATCATATCATTCCTTTTCTCATTCCACACTTTCACAAATGGAATTTTGACTCTATCGCAGGTCAGCACATTGATTTCCTGTTTCCAGGATGAAAATCCAGCTTCCGCTTTCTGCGTCAGCCCAAACTTATTCTCTTCAAAATAGGAGCTAACCATCTCCCCTATCTCATCTCCAGCCGCCCACATTCCTGATTGATTTTTTATTTCAACCATAAAACGCAGCTTGAGCGCTTCTTCATCTACAGCATCCGCGGGCACTGCAATCTCTTCCAGCTTCGCATCTATCTGTGTTTTCCAATCCTGATATAAAGCTTCATAATATCCGCTTTTCTCCAAAGACTCCTGAAAGATTCCTTCCTGAAAAACGCCGAACCAAATCCACAGAACAAGCAGAATTCCCAAAACAGCGCTGCCGCTGATAACTCCGAGGAAACCATTCAAAAAATGCCGTACTTTTCTTCTTTCAGACATGTTTCTGTTTCCCCCGTTTTTCCTTTTTATGATGGAACAGTTTCATCCGCAGACAAATTCCCAAACTGACAAGAATTCCTGCTCCTAGAATACCCGCCATCCAATTCACCGCAGTAAAAAATCCGGCTTTCAACTGCCCAAGTGCTTCTGACGCCACCTGCATTTCTTCCTCCTCATAGTCATAAGAAGGAACCGACTCTGCCGCCAGATTCTGCACCCCTTCATAATTCTCCAGTTTTTTCACTGGTAAGGCCTCAAAATCCAGTGCTGCCGCTGTCGTCTCTTTTTCCTTCACAGACCAAGCAGGATAAAACACAGTGTCTCCAGAGACAATTTCTGATGCCTCCTTCGTCTCTACCATGGCAGTTTCTTCCTCGTAAATAGGTACCGTCTGCCCATTTCCGGCCGCATTGTCCGGCCTGGAATCCTGAGGTTTCTCAGTTGCCTGTGCCCCCTCACCCGATATAGCGGCTCCTTCGGAACCTGTCTGCTGTTCTGCGCCTGACTGAGCGCCAGTCTCTGTCCCAGCAGCTGTTTCTGGTGAAGTTTCCAGTTCGCTGGAAGCCTCAGAGGTTTCTGCACCCGCCCCCGACGGCTTGCCGCCGACGGGAACGAGATAGCCTTTAGAGATACCTTCAGGGATACGAGAAAACATTTCCTTGATTGCGGACGCTTTCTGAGAATCTGTCACCTCGATATCATCCCTGAGAAAATAGTAATAGGCTTCATTAATATAGCTGGGATCTCCTACATAAGATACCCCTTCATAGACGAAAGTACCCCGTATGATACCCATCAGTTCCGCTTCATTTGCATTGATTGTTCCGGCATAACTGTCGTTTTGCATTGTTATACTCAGGCAGGCAAGCGCAATTGCAAAAGCAGCTGCCTTATATACATACTTTCTCACATCGGTCTCTCCTATTGCTGTAAGTGGACTGCCCATTGGCTAAAGTCAATGGGCCTCCTACTTTATTCAACAGGTAGTTCAGCCCATCACGGGTTCTCTGAATCCCTGATATCTTACTTTGACTGTTCTGGCAGAAATGTTCTGGCAGAAACATTCCGCAGAAAACTCTGCGTCTGCAACTATCCAGCTGTTATTACTTTATATTGATAGTATAAGATGCAGTATTTCCATTTGCATCACGCAGAACGATTGTATATTTCTCGCTCAAGGATGCCAGAGTTCTGTTTGCCAGCTGTGCCTCCAGCTCTGCTTTTGCGTCTTCTACAGACATGAAACCTTTGCCCTGAACGTTGACTTGTGTTGCGCTTGTGCCTTCTACAACAGCCTCTGCAGTACTCAGAATTACATTCGCATCATCAACCGTATCCAGCTTGGTCTCATCATCTGTCAGAGTAACAGTGATTATAGTACCAGTCTGCTTAATGTCTACAATCTGCTGATCAGAACCCACTGTTCCTTCTTCCTTAGCTGCTACAATTTCCTCAGCCAGGTTCTTGAAGGTCTCGGTCTGCAGTGTGCTTGTAGTGTTGCTGACGCTGGAGCAGCAGCCACCAGAGCTGCAACAGCCGGAACTGCTTCCGCCAGAGCTGCTGCCACCAGCAACAATAGTACCTGTGCTACTTGTAGTGCTACCACCATTTGGACCGCTTCCTGTCACTCTTGTACCGTCAGCTCTGTAAGCTGTGATACCTGCAGGAGCTGTTGTTGTGCAGGCGCCGCTCTCATCAAATGTGTATGTAACACCATCAATCTCAACATTGCCTGTCAGCATAGCACCCTTGGTTCCGTCAGAAATTGGATTCAGGTAGTAGTTCTTGCCATCTACATTTACCCAACCTGTCAGCATGTAGCAGTCAGAATCTGCAAAATACCATCTGCCGCTCTCAAAAATCCATCCCGTGGATGCGTAGCCGCTGTGCTGGAAATAGAACCAGTTGTTGTTGATAAATCTCCATGTTGCTGTTGGATACTGGCCGTTATCCTCTTCATACCACCAGCCAATATCATCTTTCTTCCATTCTGCTGCGAACGCCGGCATTGCACTTCCAACTACCATCGTCGCTGAAAGAAGTCCTACAAGAAGCTGTTTTTTCCCTACTCTTCTCATAATAAGTTACCTCCATTTTATTTTATTACAAATTTGTTCAAGACGCGCTTGCCGAGTTCTGCACAAATTTGAATCAACTGAAAAGGGCTATCTTCCCCCGCCCTTCTGGGTTTTCGCTGTGACTTTTTGTCACAGCCTGTTTAACTTGTTCTCTACTATGATACTATGGGTTGTTATGATTTTTACAGTTTATTATAATTTATTATCGTTTGTTATCGTCTCTTATCGTTTATCATGACCCATATCGTATGCAGACATATCATGAAGTTTACGAATCCTATTTTGATTCTGAATCACGCTTCTGTTACGCCTCATATTTTCCATAATAGGAACCGTAATAAGAACCATAATAGCCGCCCTTGCCGGTATTTATTTTATTCATCACAACGCCAAGGATTTTACAGCCGCTCTTTTCTAGCTGGCTCTTTGTTTTCTGCGCAATCCGGTAACTGACTGACCCACTCTCAATTACAAGGATTGCACCGTCACAGTTTTTTGCTATAACCGCACCATCGATCACACTTCCAACCGGCGGCGTATCTATAATAATGTAATCATACTCTTTTTTCAATGTCTCCAGCATCTTATCAAACATCTCATCTTCCAGAAGTTCAGCTGGATTCGGTGCATATGGTCCCGAAAAGATAACACTCAGATTTTCGATATTGGTCTGATATAAAACATCCTTCAGTTCCTTCTGTCCGCTCAGGTACTGAGACAATCCCATCACCTCAGCATCCAGATGATATCTGGACATCATCACCGATTTTCTGATATCAGCATCAATAAAGAGAACTTTCTTTCCCATCTGGCAGATGGAGCAAGCTGTCTCAAAACTGATATAGCTTTTTCCCTCACCAGCATGCGTGCTTGTCAGCATAATCACCTTCAGCTGTTTTCCTGAAAACTGAATGTTAGTTCTCAATGTCTTGATTGCTTCATCGAATGCGTAATCTTTTTTCGATTCTCTCTTTATTTCGATTGTTTTTTCCATGTCTCTTTATCCTTATCCCTTATCCTCTTTCTTTTTGCCTTTTCATTTTCATTTTTTCTTTTCATTCTTTCATTTTGTCTTTTCCTGCAGCTCTTTTTATCGCTTTTTTATTCCAGATTTACCAGTTTTAGAAAGAGGTTTCTTTTTCTGATTTCCCGCTTCTTCTCTTAACGGAACCGCTGCCAGAACAGTGAGACCCAAATATTTTTCCACATCCTCCTCTGTACGGATGGTATCATTCATAATAACACGAAGAACAATGATTCCACAAACCACAAAAACTGCAGCCAAACCGCCAAGCGCAACGTTTTTCTTCACATTCGGGCTGCTTTTTACAGTAGCAATCTCACCATTTTCAATAATTTTAGGCGGCGTCATTTCCATAATCTCAGCGATATAAGCAGAAGATACGGTAGCCACTTCGTCTACAATCGCTTTTGCCATCTGCGGGTCTGGATCTTCCACAGAGATATTCAAAATACGGGTATCCGTCGGATTGTCAATCGTGACTCTTGTCTTCAGGCTTCTGTATCCGCCCTCCATTCCCAGATTTTCCATTACTTTTTCCAGCACCGGCCGGCTGGTCACGATTACCTTGTAATCTTTTGTCAACTGACTGCCAATCTGCAGATCAGCCAGAGAAGTCAATGTTGTCTCTTTGGAGAGTATGTACATCATCGCTGTGGAGCTGTACTGCGGCGTCAGCACCACCTTGCTGAACACTCCTGCCACTCCGCTTCCGAGCACCAGCGCTGCCAGTATAATCCAGATTCTCTTTTTCAGCTCATAGAAGATCTCCAGCAAGTCAATTTCCATCTCATCATCTTGTAAATTTCCCATGTTTCCCATGTCCTCAGTTTCCTTTTCTTCCTTATTTTATGTAGTTTATCATACGCCACTCTGCAAACCTGCTGTTTTTTTCCATGTTTTCAGAGTTTTTGGCATTTGGCTAGTTCCTTTCCGTTTTTCCAAACTCATGTTCATAAATTCATGTTCCATTTATTTTCATAAATTCATAAATTCATGTTTTCTAAACTTCCAGGGGTCTGTTTTCCAATATCAGTTTTGGATGTTCATACAAAATTTCCCGCATATATCCCTCTCCAGCTTTCTTCTCCATCCACTGCAGTGTCTTTCCAATCTCCGGCGTTCTTCTGTCCATTCGGTGCATATCCGTCCCCATAAAATGCACTTCATAATTCAGGAACTTCTGTCTGCACCAACGAACATTGGAATTCAGCGGGTTTCCTGACAAACTGCTAAAATTCATCTGGATATAAGCTCCAGCATCTATCACTTGCTCCCATCTATCCTCCTCCCGCAGGCACTGATACCGCTCTGCGTGAGCTATAATAGGAAGATATCTCGCCATCCGCAGCTTCCTGGCCGCCTGATACAATTCTCTCCAAGAAACACTCTCAATAAATTCCACCAGGACATAACAAGAACCGGCCAACGTCATCACTTCCCCTGATTTCAAAAGTTCCGTGACTCCCTCATGATACAATATTTCCTGGCCGGTACTAATCTCTATTTGAATTCCCTGTTTCAACAATTCTTGTTGTAAATCTGATGTCTTTTCCTCAAGCTGCTTTCCGGCACTATTTTCTCTCAGTGAGTAATGTGGTGTCGCAATAATATGGCAGATTCCCTGTGCTTCGGCCATCCTCGCCATCTGCACAGATTCCTCTGTGTTTCTCGATCCATCATCCACAGCCGGTAAAATATGCGCGTGCAAATCAATAATTGGTACTTTTTCTGCTTTCACCTGTTGACTGACTCCCCTCAGTTTCGACTGGTACAACATATTAATGATTATGTTGTA
>JAUNGE010000025.1 GCA_030524675.1 bacterium | reverse complement strand
AGAATTAGAGAGACAGAATTAGAGAGGCAGGAGAAGAAACATGACAGAAAAGGAAAATAAGAATGTGAAGACGCATCTGGAAATACTTTCGGGCACACAGATGGTGACGGCGGATGGCAGTGCTATCTCTGACATCGCCCTGGGAACGCTGTACTTTGGCAGCAGGATTTCACAGCTGGAGAGCGAGCGGCTTTTGGATTTATTTTTTGACGGAGGAGGAAATCAGATTGATACGGCCAGATGTTATGCGGATTGGCTGAAAGATGGGGCGGGAGCCAGTGAGAAGACAATCGGCAGATGGCTCTCTTCCCAGAGGCGTGAATCGGTGTTTCTCGGCACGAAAGGCGGTATTATGCCGAGAGGGTACAATGCGACCAGAGGAAATCTGGAAGAAGAACACCTGGAAAAGGACCTGTCTGCAAGCCTTGCCGCTCTGCGGACGGAGTATATTGACTTATACTGGCTTCACAGGGATGATTTGCGGTATACGGCAGGGGAAATTGTCGAGAGGATGAACCGGTGGATACAGCAGGGAAAAATCCGGTATTACGGGGTTTCTAACTGGAGTGCAGAGCGTATTCAGGAAGCCAATGCCTATGCCAGGGCGCACAGACTTCAAGGAATTGGCGCCTCACAGATTCAATATGGGCTTGGCGTATGCACTCCGACTGACTGGGGAGATGAGAGCATTGTCTGCATGAATCAGAAGGAGTATGAGGCATACTGCCGCCTGCAGATTCCAGTTTATTCCTATTCGGCGCAGGCGGAAGGATACTTTTCCATTTATCTGCAAAAAGGCCATGAAGCTTTGCAGGCTGATACGAGAAAGAAATATGATACTGCAGTTAATCGGAGGAGAGCGGAATATTTGGCTCGTTTGATGAAGAAAAGAGAGATTTCTCTCTCTTGGGTGATGGCCGAGTATGTTCTGCGCTCTCCGTTCCCTGCCGTTTTTATCATGGGAGGAAGCAACGCGGCCAGGATGCAGGAGATTATGCAGCTTCGCAGGGAACATACAAAACAGCTGACAGATGCGGAGTGGGCGCAGCTGCCATGTTGTTTTGTGAGATAAGCGGTGAAAATGCGTTACTTTTTTTGGCCGGCTGATAAAATTCCAGATTTCTCTTCTTTTGTCTGCATCAGACCGAAATGAATTGTGATGCAGGTTGCTATAATGAGAAAAAACATGTAATAGGAATGAGCCATTACACTGACTGGAGAAACGCCGGCCATTTCTGCGACAATCATCATACCGCCGTCGTGCGGCATCACTGCAAGAAATGCGCAGGCAAAAATATCTACAAGGCTGGCCAGACGTTTTGGCGCAATTCCATATTTTTCTCCGATTTCTTTTGCCATAGGGCAGGTCACGATAATACCGATGGTGTTGTTTACCAATGCGGCAGACAAGATTCCGCTTAAAAGGCCAATGCCATATTCTGCACCGCGTCTGGATTTAATTCGGGATGAAATGGTCTCCACTAGCCATTCCACACCGCCGAAGTAGCGCACGATTCCGATAATTCCGGAAATTAAAATCGCTACAATACTGATGCTGAACATATCGGACATGCCGTTTCCGATAGCTTGTACCCATTCAAATATGCCAATGGTGCCCTGTAAAATACCAATAACACCAGTCAGGCCGATGCCGATAAAAAGAACAACGAATACCTGAATACCTGACATTGCTGCTACCAGTACTGTAATGTAGGGAACGACTCTTACTATATCATAACTGCCTGCAGAAATCTCACCGCTGCCTTTTCCTCCCAGAATGGCATAGACGAGCATTGCCATCAGAGCTGCTGGAAGTGCGATCAGAAAGTTCATCTGAAATTTATCCTTCATTTCAGAGCCGCATCCCTTTGCCGCAGATATGGTTGTATCAGAAATCATAGATAGATTGTCTCCGAAATAAGAACCGCCGATTACGGCTGCGCCTACTATCGCCAGATTTAGTCCTGCACCGCTGGCCACACCAAGCGCCACCGGAGCCATTGCTGCGATGGTTCCCATGGAAGTACCGATTGCA
Source organism: bacterium (assembly GCA_030524675.1). Lineage (GTDB taxonomy): Bacteria > Bacillota > Clostridia > Lachnospirales > Lachnospiraceae > CAJMNU01. The sequence goes on along the minus strand of JAUNGE010000025.1, from coordinate 47,570 downwards.
GTGGATATCAGGCAGCAAATTAGAAACACGCCTGGCACGAGCAGAGAAACTGGAATAAAATGGAGGCACAGATTGATGACAGAATCTTTTCCACCCATAGCGGCTGCTGCCCCCTGAAAGCCGCCCGCGAGCAGATAAATCATTACAATCTGCATGACACCGGAGTTTCCCATACTTTCACAGAAAATATCCAGTTTATCAGAAAATTTCACTTCGGGTGCCAAAAATAAGATTGACACAATGCCAAATAAAAGTGCCACATGCCGCGGAAATTGGCTGAATGGACTTTCCGTCCCCATCAAGGTGAATGTAAGTCCGCATCCTACATACAAACCTAAAAAAATTACCAATGGCAAAAATGCCAGCGCCCCTAATCTTTGTTTTTTCTCCATAACCGTTCTCCAATTTTGTGTATGTTATCAGTATAGTGACAGTTTGGCGCTTGGATTTCTGCGGTAGACGCAGAAACCAAATGCGCAGGTATAATGTCTATCGACATTATACCATGTCCTTCGGACATGCTATGCTCCGCAAGATTTTAGCGCTTGGATTTCTGCGGTGAACGCAGAAACCAAATGCGCAGGTATAATGTCTATCGACATTATACCATAATCAATAAAGAAATACCAGAATATTAATAAAGGCGAGAAAAGTAGATAGTGTCCACTTTTCTCGCTGCTGTATGTATATTACAGGAGCTGCAGAAAATGCTTCTTGGACCCTGTAATCAAAAAATTCTATTTATCTTGCTGCGACAACCTCGATTTCTACTTTAGCGCCTTTTGGCAGGCTGGCTACGGCAAAAGCTGCTCTGGCCGGATAGGGTGCTGTGAAATACTGTCCATAGATTGCATGACGTATTCCCCCAACTTTTATGTAAATCTATTTCCATTTTTATAGTTCAGTTTATGTTAGTTCCATTTCTGATGAGTATCCATAGCTTCTTTGAGCTGGTTAAATGCCTGCTCTACAGTGGAGCGGGGACATGCAAGATTGAAACGCTCAAACTGTGCAGTTGCCGGTCCGAATATCTTGCCGGAATCCAGCCAGAGCTTTGCCTCATCGAGCATGATATGTTCCAATTCCTCATCCGTAAATCCATATGCAGAGAAATCAATCCAGATCAGGTAAGTACCTTCTGGCTCTACGAAAGTGGCTTTCGGAAAATTGGTTTTTACAAATTCTCTCACGTATGCGATATTGCCTGCAATGTATTCTACCAGTTCCTTTACCCACTGATCTCCTTTGGTATAGCAGGATTTCACCGCAACCATTCCCATGATGTTACCCTGGCTGTATCCGGCTCCTGAATTGGCATGGCGGTATTTTGCTCGAAGCACCTCGTTTGGAATGATGATATTGGCTGGCTGGAAGCCTGCAACATTGAAAGTCTTGCTTGGGGATGTGTACAGTACCAGATTATTCTGATATTTGGCATCCAGCTTCATAAAGCTTGTAAAGGTATTTCCCTCGTACACAAAATCGCAGTGAATTTCATCATCCATAATCACAACATCGTGTGCCAGACAGATATCACCCAGCTTTTCCAGCTCTTTTTTGGTCCATACTCTGCCGACAGGGTTGTGCGGATTGCAGAGGATAAATACTTTTACATTGTTTTCAACGATTTTTCTCTCAAAATCTTCAAAATCAATAGAATACTTTCCGTTTTCATAACGGAGCTGATTGTTGATGAAGATTCTTCCATTATCTTCGATGACTTCGCGGAATGGATAGTAGACCGGCTGCTGAATCAGGATAGCGTCGCCTGCTTCGGTAAATGCCTTGACACCAGTTGCCAGACCATATACAATACCACATCCAACAGTTACGGTTTCTGGATCCACATGATAGCCGTGATGTACAGAGAACCATCTGTCCAGCGCTGCGTAGTATTCTTCGTCCGGATCGGTATAGCCGAAAATGCCGCAGTCAATTCTCTTGTGGAAATCATCCAGAATTTCCTGTGGAAGTGCAAAATCCATATCTGCTACCCACAGAGGAAGCAGGTCATCTCTGCCCTTGCGCTTCATTCCAAAATCATATTTCAGACAGCTGGTTCCGCGGCGGTTTACGATTTCATCAAAATTGTACTTTTTGTTCATTGTTCCTTCTCCATTCTTTTTACATAGTTTTTTAAAATGATTTTTAACACTTTTTTCATACTGTCACGTGTAATTTAGTTTAGCTGCTAAACATTTACCATGGCTATATAATACTACTAACACTTGAAATTGTCAATAACTTTTTGTTTAAAAAATAAACTATTTTTGTTTTGCGCTATTTGATACCATATTTTATTTCTTGATTTATGCTGTATTTATGTTATAATAGTTTATAAAATAACATTTTTAGTTTATTGATTAACAAATTAGACTATGGATGCAAAGAAAGGAGAAATGAAATGCCAGAATCTATTTTGACGGAAAAAAGTTTAGATATTGAACAAATATCTGCGCCGCCTGCAGAGATAGAGAGGACACCAGATTTGACGGCTTGCAAGTCTTCTGTGGAAGATGGTGTTGGTTCAGAAAATACGCAGAAAAAAGCGGAGGAACAGACTGTTTCGATTTCATCAGATGCAGAGAGCAGTTTTGTTGACCAGACATTCCAAGTGTTGAATGACCGCCATAACATCATTTACGAATTTGTAATGCGCTACAATGACTATATTTATGCAGAGCATGATTATGGAAATGGCGATCCGCTGACAATGATCGAGGCACATACCTTGACTTATATAGAAGATCATCCAGGGGTTACAGTTACAGAACTGACAAATTACTGGCATAAAACCAAAGGCGCAATCTCCCAGATTGTCAGCAGACTGGAGAGTATGGGCCTGGTGAAGAAGACAAAAAAGGAAGGGAATGCCAAGAACGTGTGTCTGTATGTCACAGAATGTGGTTTTCAGACCAGCCGTTCTCATAAACTTTATGACACGCTGGATATCACAAAGACGCTCGGTGAGATTCAGAAAGAATGTACACCTGCAGAGATTGATACATTTTATAAAGTAATAGGTGTGTATTATGATGTTATCTGCAGAGACTTTGAAGAAAACAAGATTCCAAAACGTCAGGGAAAGCGCAAACAGTAAAAGTTGAGTGAAGTGTGCCGAAGGGCGGATTCCAACAGACAACAGTCCTTCGGCATTTGCTGTTTATCAGACCATTCCGGCTGCCATCGGAAGTGCCATGCTTATGGCTGGTATATACGTTACCAGCAGCAGGCCCAAAAGAATCGCTGCATAATAGAGCAGCATATACGGCATCACCTTTGCCAAGGATGTTCTGCCGACTTTAACGGCGACGAACAGCGTATTTCCGACAGGTGGTGTGATGTTGCCGATACACAGGTTATACACCAGAATCAGTCCGAACTGAATGGGATTCATGCCGAATGTTTTGACGATGGGCAGGAACAGTGGGGTGAAAATCAGGATTGCTGGTGTGACATCCATGAAGGTTCCCGCCAGAAGCAGGATCAGGTTCATGATTAACAGAATAATCACTGGACTGTCAGTCAGTCCCAGCAGGGCGGCGGAGACTGCCTGCGGAATCTGGGTGAAGGCCATGACCCATCCCATAATATTGGAGACACCGATCAGAAATACAATCATACCGCTCATTTTGGCACTGTCCACGACGATGTTCCAGAGTGATTTCCAGGTGATGTTTCTGTAGCAGATGCCCAGAATCAGGGCATAGATGACTGCGATTGCGGATCCCTCTGTGGCGGTGAAGATACCTCCAATGATACCGCCGATGACAATGACGATAAGGGAGAGGGACGGAAGCGCGTGTAAAGTCGCCTGAAATAGATTTTTCCAGTCAAATCTGCCAGGTGTGCCTTTGTATCCTTTTTTCATTGCAATGAGGACGGACACAAGGATACAGCAGACAGCCCAGATGACGCCTGGAATATAGCCTGCCAGAAACAGGGCTGCCACGGAAGTACCGCCGGATACCAGTGAGTAAGTAATCAGGGCATTGGATGGAGGAATCAGAAGGCCGGATGGGGCAGAAGCGCCGTTTGTCGCTGCACAGAGCGCCGGATCGTAGCCCTGTTCCTCCTCGCCTCCCTGCACCATGCTTCCCACAGCCGCTGCGGCAGCGGATGCAGAACCGGAGATAGCCCCGAACAGCGCGTTGGCGCCGACATTGGTGACTAACAGCGCGCCAGGGAGTTTTCCCAGAATTGCCAGCACAAAATCCACGAGCTTTTTTGCGATGCCTCCCTGATTCATCAGATTTCCCGCAAGCACGAAGAATGGAATCGCGGTCAGGCTGAATTTGCTCATGCCGACAAACGTTCTCTGCGCGGCAGTTAATACAGATACATCAAACGCAATGATTCGTAAAATGGCTGCCAAAGAAGAAATGCCGATGGCGTAGGAAATAGGCACTCCAATTACCAGAAGAACTGCCAGCACGATTAATATAATGAATAATGACTGCATTGCCATGGGTTATTTTCCCTCCATTCTGTGTTTCTCGGTTTTTATCATTCTCTCAGCTTCTTGTTCTTTTCCTTTTGCTTCTATTGTTTTTTGTTCTGTCCCTTCTTTTTCTATTCTTTCTTGTTCTGTCCCATTTTTTGCTTCTTTTATAGTGTTTTTCGCCCTCTCGTTTATGGGAGTCAGACAGATGGAGCCATTCAGAATATCCATGATATTTAAAATCGTGTAGATGATATTCAGCACACCGCTCAGAGGCAGGACAACATAGAAAATGCCGACAGGCACGCCGAGAGAAGAAGTCATCTGCCCCATGGCAAGTTTCGTGATTTGGATACCGCCGAATACCAGAATGATTGCGGAAAATAGGCATGCGACCACCTCGGAAAATACGGCAAGTACCTTCTGAGAGTTGGGCTTCATCTGCTCAACGGCGATTGGGATATTCATGTGGCCGCGCTCACCGACGACGATGGAAGCACCCAGCAGGGACATCCATGCAAACAGGTAGGAGACGAGTTCCTCCGACCACGAAGAGGGGTTCCTCAAAAGATAGCGGGTGAACACCTGCCAGCAGGTCAGAATAACCATTGCTAGGAAGCTACCCCCCGCCAGAAGTTTTAAAATATAATCCAGCAGATTTCTGAGTGTATGACTGGCATGATTGGTACCATTTATATTGTTCATTTTAGAATTCCCCCTATTCTATCACAGCTGGATAGTGTGTATTGTACTCCTGAATGGCATCATAAATAGGCTGGATGGCAGGATTCTTCTGGAGCACTGACTGGTGGAGCGGAGCACAGGCTTCAACAAAAGGTGTCTGGTCGGGATATAAAAACTGCACGTTTTGCTTTGTGGCAGCTTTTTCTCGGGCATTTTCCACCGCTTTCTCCCATTCTTCGCGCTCAACCCGATTAACCAGCTGATAACCTGCCTCAAACACAGCGCGGTCTTCTTCTGTCATCTCCTCAATAAAGACATTGTTTCCAATCAGAATGTCAGGGACCATCTGGTGCATATCGTAGGAGTAGTATTTACACACATCACCGTGTCCGTTATCCGTCAGTGCCATTTCATTGTTCTCGGCGCCATCAATAATATTGGACTGGAGTGCGGTGTACACATCGCCAAATCCCATAGGAGTTGCGGAACCACCCAAAAGACGCATCATCTCAATGTTGGTGGGAGACTGCTGCACGCGGATTTTCAGCCCCTTTAAGTCAGCAGGGGATGTAATCGGCCTATTTACTGTGTAGAAATTTCGCGTGCCTGCGTCCAGCCAGGTCACGGCCGTAAAGCCGGCCTTCTGTGTGGAGCGAAAAATCGGGCCTGTGATGTCGGAATCGTCCATGACATGGTGATAGGCATCCGCACTGGCGAACAGGTAGGGCAGATTGAAGATTTCATAGTTCTTGCTGAATGTTTCCAGAATGGCGTTGCTGGCAACACAATAGTCAATCGCTCCTGTCTGTGTCAGCTGAACCATATCTGTCTGAGACCCCAAAAGCTCACTTGGATACACCTCAACTACATATCTGTCGCCCACGGTTTCGTTGATGTAGTCTTTGAAGGCGGTCAGGGCAATGTGAATGGGATGACTGGTGGATTGATTGTGTCCGATGCGGACAATCCGCTGGCGTTCAGTGCTCTGGCAGCCGCTCAGAATGGAGCTGGCAAGAAGTATAAAACAGCTGAAAAGAAAACAGGTAAACATTTTTATGAATATTTTTCTAAATATTTTCATAAATAGAATAGCCCTCCTTTGAAACGATATCTGATCCATATATCTGGTATTGTGATTTTTAAAGCACACTATTAAGATGTAGTATGTGTAGGTTTGATGTAAAATATAGACAGAAGGAGAGAGTTTCTTTCTGTGAGAAAGCAAATTGACAGAGAAGATGATAGAGAAGAGAAAAAAATGACAAAAAGAATGGCAAAGCAGGTCGGTATCATTTATAATAAAATCAAATGATGTTGGGGTTAAAAGGTATTTTGACCCCTATGATACCAGATTGAAGCAAGCTTGCATCAGATTTCTGACCTTTTGACCCTGGTATCATCAAATAAAAAGACAAGAAGGGAGAAATACGATATGCGTTTGTCAAAATTAACCTGGCCGAAAGCAGAGAAGTATTTTAAAGAGAGTGATATGGTGCTTTTACCAATCGGCAGTATTGAATGTCATGGCCGTCACCTTCCACTGGGAACAGATACGCTGATTCCAGACAGAATCTTGGAATTGATTGAAGAGAAAAATGATATATTGATTGCTCCGACGATTCCATATGGAGCGTGCCAGAGTCTGGAAGATTATCCAGGAACCATTAACATTGATGCAGATGTACTGTATTTGTTTGTGACGCAGGTAGTGCAGAATCTGTACCGCCACGGTGCGAGAAAAATCCTGATTCTTAACGGTCATGGAGGAAATACCAAGACTCTGGAGAGAGTGGGACTGGATTTTGACAAAAAAGGTGCAATGGTGGTTGTACTGAACTGGTGGCTGATGGCGTGGGATATGAATCCAGCATGGAAAGGCGGCCATGGAGGCGGAGAAGAGACAGCTGGTATTATGGGTGTGGACCCGTCTCTCGTAGATATGGAGGAGATCGGAGGACCACTGGAACTGAAAGATTTGAATGAAAATCTGAAGGCAACCGGATTTCGCACGGTTCGCTTTAAAGGAGTGGAAATTCAGGTACTGCGCCACACGAAAGATGTGACAGACAATGGCTGGATAGGTGCGGACCATCCAAGTACCGCGACAGTGGAGTGGGGACGTGAGATGCTGCAGACAACTGCTGATTTTATTGTGGATTTGATAGAGGAGTTGAAGACGTTGCCATGATGAAAAAGAAAAAAGAACCAGTCAGAAAAATGGCAGGAAAAGAACATTTGACTGATTGGTTCTTTTTGGTATCATTTTCTTTGTTAAATCCGAAACTTTTCGGCTGTTTCAGGCGTCAGTTTGCCGCTTCTCACCGCAACCATCTGCGCTGCGATGGAGACTGCAATTTCGGCCGGAGTTTCTGCGCCGATATCCAAACCGATTGGAGTTATCACGCGATTGATGTCTGCTTCTGAAAAGCCTTTCTGCATCAATATCTCGTTTACAGCGGCACGCTTTTTTTTGCTGCCGATGACACCGATATATTTAGCTGAAGTTTTCAGAGCGAAGCATTGTACTTCGGCGTCCCACTGGTGTCCCCGCGTCAGGACCACGATATAATCGTCTGGTCCGATAGAAAAGCTGGATTCCAGGTCTGAAAATGAGATAGTGCGCACCTCCTCTGCATCTGGGAAAACAGCAGGGTTGGAAAATTCCGGACGGTCATCACTCACAATGCACCGGAATTTCAGCTGAGAGAGAAGCGGAACCAGTTTTTTGGAAATATGTCCGCCGCCAAAGATGAAAACACGGCTGGTATCCAGCATTTTTTCAATATAAATTTGCTGTTCGCCAAACGAATGGATACCGAAGGGGCGGCCGTCCAGTGCAGCAGAGATTGTGTTTGTCCAGGCTATTTCGTCTACAATGGAAGGAAGTACTTGTTCAGACGGAACTTCATTCAATGGCAGTGCGATGCAGAACAATTCTCTTTTCTGGAAACAGGAGAGTACATGGTTTACAAAATGCATGCAGCGAAAATCAGGAAAAAATGGCGTGAACAGCACATCCACATTTCCGCCGCAGACCATACCGAGATTTTTGACTTCTTCTGTATTTAAAGTGAAATGGCGCATAAAATGAAGGTTGGGGTTGGAACGTGGGTTTTCAGCTGAGAAAGATGCAGGGTCAGAATGAGAGGAAAGCCATTCCATGGCTGTCACCAGTGCAGTATGTTCCAGAGCGCCCCCGCCGATGGTTCCGGTAAGAATTCCGGACTGATTTGCCAGCATATGTGCGCCAGGACCTCTCGGTGCGGAACCCTGTGCGTTTACGACACTGAGCAGCATAAGGGATTCTCCCTGTAAAAGATGTTGATGTAATATTTGAAAAAGTTGTTCCATAGGATACCTCTTTGTTCTCTGGATTTTTGTTTTTCTATGTTTGCTTCTCGTCTGTAGTTTCTGCTTTTTCATTTTAGTTATCCATTTTTTGCCGGTATAAGAGTAAAACATCATCCAGGGAGAGATATAAATATTTCGGCAAAGTCTTGGGATACTGTTCTTTGGGGATTCTCCACCAGAGAGATATGCTGTCTGGGGTCTGATTCTGAAAGCGGAACTGCAGAATCCACTCGAAGGGTTCTTCCAATTCTCCTGAAAATACAACAGGAAATGGAATCGTCATATGCGCGTTGTTTTTGGCAGGAGCAGGCAGGAAGGCGTGAGCGCGGATTCCGATTGCTTCCAGAGAGTCGTCAACTGGCTTTTCCAGAGAGAGAGAAATTCCCCATTTCGGCACAAAAATTTCTCTTTCTCCTGTCTTTTGTGCTTTTGCGATATTTTTGCATCCAGTGATTCTGGCGCCGGCAATCGTCCTGGGATTGGCAAATACAGATTTCATAGCACCAAATGAAAAAATATGACCTTTCTCCATCAGCGCGACCTGTTCGCACATGTGGTAAGCCTCATCGCGGCTGTGTGTCACGAGAATGGTGTCTTTTCCGAATTCCTTTAAAGTTTCCAGCATCTGCACTTGAAGCTGTTCGCGCAGATAGGTATCCAGCGCAGAAAAGGGTTCATCCAGCAGAAGAAGCTGTGGGTCGGAAGCTAGGATACGAGCCAGTGCTGCGCGCTGGGCCTGTCCGCCGGAAAGTTCGTGAGGCCTTCGGCGGCGAAGCTCTGTCAGTGAGAACAATTCCAGCATTTCAGAAAGAACTTCCCGTTTCCTGATTTTGCTTTTTTCTTTGGAAAGGCCCGCAAGAATGTTTTGTTCTACGGTCATATTGGGAAACAGGGCATAGTTTTGAAACAGGTACCCCACGCCTCTTTTTTGGGGTGGGAGGTTGATGTGTTTTTCACTGTCAAATAAGGTTTGGCCGTTTAAAATAATCTTTCCCTCATCCGGTCTCTCAATTCCAGCTATACAGCGCAAAGTCATACTTTTTCCGCAGCCGGAAGCTCCCAGAAGTCCGGTGATAGGAACTTCTGTCTGCAGATGAACAGACAGAGAAAATGTCTCAAATTTTTTTTTGATATCCAGAAAGAGCCCCATTGGCAGCCTCCGTTTCCTGATAGATTTTTTCATAAAATGTTTGATGCTATTTCCTTCTCTGCTTTTTCTCGAGCATATTCACAGTAAGCAGCACAAAAGCGGAGATAATCAGATTGATGAAGACCCAGCGAAATGCAAGAGCATCGTTATCTGTGCGCCAGAGTTGATACACCGTGGTGGAGATCGTGGCAGTCCTCTTTGGCGTGTAACCGCAGACCATGCTGGTTGCGCCATATTCTCCAAGCGCCCTGGCGAAGGCGAGGACAGTTCCTGCTAAAATTCCCTGACGGCACGCCGGCATACGGATGCGCCAGAAAATATAGGTGTTGGAGAGTCCCAGAGTCCGTCCGGCATCAGCGAGAGTTATGTCAAAGCTTTCAAATGCACCTCTGGCTGTGCGGTACATCAGAGGAAATGCCACAGCGTAGGATGCGAAGACAGCCGCATACCAGCTCATGACGATACGGATTTGAAACTGTTCCATCATCCAAGCGCCAAAAGGCCGTTTTGTGCCAAGCAGCAGCAGGAGGAAATATCCCACAACTGTTGGCGGAAGAACCAGCGGCAGTGTCAGAATCACATCCAGGATTCCCTTTAGCAATCGAGGCAATTTCGCCGCATAGTATGCCGCAAAAATTCCAGTAAAGAATACAAAAAAACTGGAGAGAAATGCAATTCTTAGGGAATTAAAAAGAGGAAACAGGTCCATAGTTGCTCCTATTCTGCCATGGAAAATCCCACAGATTCAAAAATTTCCACAGCCTGCGGTGTCTTTAAAAATTCCAGAAAGGCTGCCGCCTCTTCTTTGTAAGCGGACCCTTTTAATACGGCTGCCGGATAAATCACCTGCCGGCACATATCAGCGGTTGCTGTATCCACAGTAGAAAGGCCGGCACTGTATGCGTCCGTGGCATAGATAATGCCGCAGTCTACAGCCGCCTCCTTAACCTGAGTCGTCACCTCTTTTACATTGGAACCGTAAGTGATTTTATTGGAGGAAGTGAGGGAATCCAGAATTCCGAGGGACTCGAGAATCTCAATGGAATAAGAGCCTACCGGAACATCCTCATTTCCGAGTGCGATCATACGGCATTTGTCGGTTCCAATGTCGCTCCAGGAAGTGATATCAGCTGGATTTCCGTCGGGAATTGCCAGAACTACCTTATTTTCTACCAGATTAAAACGAGTGTCCGTATCTACAAAATCAAGATGGTTTGGATTGATATCCTCAGAAGCGGTGACGTCAAGCTGATTCATCTGTTTTTCGGCGGCAGAGATGAAAATATCGCAGACAGCGCCTTCCTCAATCTGCGTTTTTAATGTGCCAGAAGAGTCAAAGTTAAAAATAATCTCCGTATTCGGATGTTCAGCATGGTATAATTCAGAAATTTCAGTCAATGTCTCTGTCATGGAAGCAGCCGCGAACACGGTCAGGGTGATAGGAGAGTCGGTTGATACCGTTGTGCCAGCTGTTGTCGTCTCAGATGCAGGTGGTATTTCGGCAGTTGCTGCAGCCGTTGTCTCAGTAGCTTGTGTGGTCTGCGCAGCTGTCGTGGAAGCTGTTGTTGCAGTGCTGCCAGAACTCGCACTGCCAGAAGAGCAGGCAGAGAGTGCTGTGCATGTAAGCATAGCGATTGCAAGCGCTGCTGATTGGAAATGGTTTGAGAATCGTGTCTTTTTCATCATAATAAGATATCCTGTCCTTTCTTAAAATATGGAAACAAAATAGCGTTATTTTCGTCCGCAGTCGCCTTTTTGGCCGCGCAGAAGTTCCATCGCATGAGGAATTGTGTCCAAAAAGACATCCATACTTTCCATCACTGCTTTTGGGCTGCCAGGAAGATTGATAATCAGGGTCTTTTTGCGGATGACAGATACACCGCGGGAGAGCATGGCGCGCGGTGTAATCTGCATAGATGCTGCGCGAATTGCCTCTGAGATACCTGGGGCCAGGCGGTCTGCCACGGCGAGTGTCGCTTCTGGCGTCACATCTGTGGGAGAAAAACCGGTGCCGCCCGTTGTCAAAATCAGGTCAAGCTGGCGCTGGTCACAGAGGCGAATGAGATTTTTCTTTAAAACAGCTGCATTATCTGCCTGCAAGATTTCTTCGACAACCTCATATCCAGCCGCTCGCAGCCGTTTTGCAATCGCTGGACCGCTCTCATCCTTTCGTTCCCCTGCTGCTCCTTTGTCAGAGAGTGTGATGACAGCCGCCTGCCAGGGAAGAGGAGAGGTTCTCTCAACCTGTACTAGCATATCACCCGTGTGAATGGTTCCACCTTCCAGAACACGGGCAAATACGCCTTCTCTTGGCATAATGCAGTCGCCCATCACCTGGTAAATGGCACAATGGCTGTGACATTCTTTGCCAATCTGTGTCATCTCGAGCAGGGCGTCACCACAGCGAAACTGCGTACCCACAGGCAGAGAAGAAAAGTCAAACCCCTCGACCACCAGATTTTCTCCAAAAGCGCCAAACTCAATATCTGCGCCGCGCTTGCGGAATTCTTCTATTTTATCATAAGAAAGAAGACTGACCTGGCGATGCCATTTGCCAGCATGGGCGTCCCCTTCTATTCCATGGTCTGGTCTAAGTACAGCAGAAGGAATCTCCGTTTTTTGGATTCCTCTGATGTCTGAGATACAAATTGCTTTGATAATACCTGTTTTCCCCATTTTATCCTCCAATTTCTGCCATTTTTCGGTGTTCCGTTATAGCATCGTGCTCCTGAAAGCAGTGCGCGCGAGGTTTCTGAAATATTCCATCAGAAAGTGCCAAAAGCAGTTCATCCCAGATGAGATTTGGATTTCCTGGATTTTTTTTGCGCAGGATTGCCCGCAAATCCACGCCATTTCCATAACACAGGCAAGGTTTCAGCAGCCCTGTGCTGGTGAGCCGGATGCGGTTGCAGGAAGTACAGAATTGATGGCTGATGGCGTCAATCCATCCGATGCGCCCCAGAAGTTTCTCCGACTGTTCATAGTGAGCCGGACCATACCCGCGCCGTTCTTCCGCCGGAACAGGTGATAAATCAGGATACTTCTGCAAAAGAATTTTCCGCGCCTTGTCTGGAGAGAAAACAGAAAGAGCAGCGCCCTCGCCGATGGGCATCAGCTCAATCAGGCGGACATCCACGGGCATTTCCTCGGCAAGACGGGCGAGAGGAAGCAGTTGGTCCTCATTTCCAGGAAGAAGGACCGCATTGATTTTTGTCCGGATGCCGCAGGCGGCACAGAGTTGGATGGATTCCAGAACAGACGCGAATGCATGGCTGCCTGTGATGGCAAAGAAACGTTCTTCCTGTGCCGCATCAAGGCTGATGTTGATTCCGTCAATACCCAGTTCTCTCAACTCTTTTATATAAGGCTTTAATAAAGTTCCGTTGGTTGTGAGCGTCACCGTGCAGGACGGAGCAAGCTCTTTTAAATCTCTGAGAAAGGAGATTGCATTTTTTCGGACAAATGGTTCTCCGCCTGTCACCTTAAAGTGAGAAATCCCAAGCTGCAGCGCTGCTTGGCAGACAGTGAGAATTTCCTCGTAAGTCAAAATTTCACTGTGTGCTGTCTGGCAGATACCGTCCGGCATACAGTATTTGCAGCGCAGATTGCAGCGGTCTGTCAGGGAGATGCGCAGATAGTCAATGTCTCTGCCATACTGGTCTTTCATAGGTTCCTATTCCCTTCGTTCTTGCTTTGTAATTCACGTAGTTTTGTAATTCACGCGGCTTTCATTGAGCCAGTTTTATTTTCCAAAACCGCAGTTTGGGAACGTACAGACTGGACAATTTAAGCAGAGACCGCCATTTCCGTAGCCTGCAAGCTGTTCTTTTGTGACAGGGGTTCCTGTCAGAAGGTATGGAAGCACCAGGTCGAAAATGGTCTTTTTCGCATACATCACACAGCCAGGAAGTCCGGCAACGGGTCTGCCATCCTCTGTATAGGAGAGCAGGAACATGGCTCCAGGAAGAACGGGCGCACCATAACTGATGATATTGGCGCCGGTGTTTTTGATGGCAAGAGGTGTTTTGTCATCTGGGTCCACACTCATTCCGCCAGTACAGAGCACCATGTCCGCGCCTTGTTTTAGCATATCAGAGATAGCGGCCGTGATGGATTCATAGTTGTCGTCCAGAATCACATGCATGGTTACGTGGGAGCCAAATGCCTGCAGTTTTTCCTCAATCACAGGAGTAAAAGTGTCCTCAATCCGGTGATGGAAAATTTCGCTTCCTGTTGTGACAACGCCGACTGAGAGGGAGTGGAAGGGAATCAGACGAAAAAGAGGTTCACCCTGGCACAGAGTCTTGGCAGTTTCCATTTTTTCTTTTTCAATGACGAGAGGAATGATGCGCATTCCTGCCAGTTTGTCGCCCTTTTTCACAGCAAAGCCGCTGTGTCTGGCGGCGACCATCATCTCACCAAGAGAGTTCAGCTCAAAAAGTCGTTTGGTATCTGCAAGAAACAGTCCATCTTCCTCAGCAATCAGCTCGATTTTTCCCTCGCTCGGTTCGGTTGCCTTCATATAAGTATTCTGGCAGATATCGCACAGGATTTTCGCTGCTTCGTTTTCATGTAGTCTGGTTTCGCCTTTTTCCCAGATATAGATATGTTCCTTTCCGACACTCAGAAGAACTGGAATATCTTCTGGTGTAATAATATGACCTTTTTTGAATACAGGGCCTTTTTTCACGTCCTTAATTATCTGGGTGATGTCGTGGCAGAGAACCTGCCCAACAGCTTCTTCTGTTTTGATTAGTTTCATAAATATATGCCTTTCCTTTCCAAGGTATTTGTACTGCGCTAGTAAAAGGGGCAAACTACCTTTTGACTCTAACAACATGGTATGATAGTACGAGTTATTTTTAAAAACAACTCGATAGCTAAAAATAATAATGTCTATAAAAAACAATATTCAATAAAAACAGTACTTTTTATTGACAGAAACGTGTGTCACGGATAAAGGTTCATCACTGGTAAGTCACTCATAAAGTTTCTGATACATTTCTTTGGAAAAAGCAGAGACTTTCTGTATGAGCAGCTCATATGTTTCCAGAAATTCTTTTCCCTTTGGACTCAGGTAAGTGGAACCGCCTCCTGTTCCGCCTGGATTGCGCACAACCACAGGATAGTGGAGCTGTTCCTCCATACGGTTTAGCATATGCCATCCTTTGCTGTAAGAAAGATTCATCTGCCTGCAGGCAGAGCGCACCGACTGGGTTCGCTCGATTAATCGCAGAAAAGAAGCTGTATATGCGTCAAAAAACGGCAGTTCCTGCGATAGGGTGATATCCACGTTCATCTGGAGAGGCTGTGTATTGTGCTTTTGCACCAGTTCTTCCCAGCCAGTGTGGTATTTGGTATTAAAAAGAATACCGTCGTCTTCCACAGAAACCGACTGCCGGACAATGCCGAGTGAGCGGAGTGCACCTCGAAGCCCGCCATCTCCTTTATAGGACAAAATATCAGGAATCAGACTGGTGCGAAGAAGAAGCGGATGCCCATGTCTGCCATCCTTTTCGGGGACCGCGGCGAGTGCATCTGAGGAGAGAAGCGCCGCTGCTGTATCTGCCGTGAAAAGTGGAATATCCGATGGAGTAAAAAATACAACATCACACAGGTCTTTTACATAGGCAAGGCCGACTTTGGCCGCTGCCAGCATATCTGTAGTTTCCCATTCCTTATGGAACAGACAGATTGCATGAAGAGAGGCGGCCTGTTTCTGAATTTTTTCTGCCTCGTATCCGGTGACAACCACAATCGGGTCTGCCTCCACTCGCTGCAGAGCGCGGATCATGCGCTGCAAAGCAGTGATAGAGCCGAGTCTTTCTGGAATGTCCGAGATAGAAGAATTCTGGGTATAGGCAGGTTTTCCTGCTGCTGCGATGACAGCGCCGACACGGGGCAGACTCTCTTTTTCCATACAGTAGCACCTCCTTTGCCTTCCTACTTCTCATTATATACAAAAAAAATTAGGTGTCAACATTGTCAATAGAAAATGTGTGTGATACACTATTTTTTATGATACCAGGGTCAAAAGGTCAGAAATCCGATGCAAGCTTGCTTGCAAGAGGAGCTCTGACCTTGGGACCCGTCAAAAACATGAATAAGCAGCCATTTTTCAAAGGAAAATCAGCGGCTTTAAAATTTTTAGAAACTGAGGAAATTTTCATATGAATTACTTCCCGATTTTTCTTCCTATAGAAAACAAAAACATTATAGTGATTGGTGCCGGAAACATCGCGGCAAGAAGAGCTGCGGCGCTTCTTCCATTTGGAGCCAGAATCACAGTCGTTGCGCCGGAAATTGGAGATAAAATGGAAGAATTGTACAAAATATATCGTCCAGACGAGCGCATGGTGATTCTGAAAAGAAAGTATAAAAAAGGAGACGCAAAAGGAGCTTTTTTGCTTCTTGCCTGCTCCAATGATGAAAAAACGAATGAGGAGGCCGTGAGAGAGGCCAGGGAACAGGGAATTCTGGCAAATCGGTGCGATAGGAAAGAAGACTGTGATTTCTATTTTCCAGGCATTGCCTGTGAGGGAGATATTGTTGCTGGAGTGACTGCCTGCGGAACCAGTCACAAACTGGCAAAACAGGCGACAGAGAGAATTCGGGAAGTATTGCACGAAGAATTCGGACAGGAAGGTAAATAAAATATAACGTAAGAGAATCATTATGTCAGAAAGGGAAATTTGATATGATAACAAATATGACAACAAAGCTTAGAATTGGAAGCCGAGAATCGGAACTCGCTGTGGCGCAGACCAATCTGGTGATACAGGCCATCAGGAAGCAGCATCCGGAGATTGAGATAGAGCTGCTGACATGGAAGACAACTGGAGATAAAATTTTAAATAAAACCCTGGATAAAATTGGCGGAAAAGGGCTGTTTGTCAAGGAACTGGACCAGGCGCTTCGAGATGGAAAGATTGATTTGGCGGTTCACAGCCTGAAAGATGTTCCCATGGAGGAAAATCCGCAGCTGCCATTGATTGCATTTCCGAGGCGGGGAGACGCGAGAGATGTGCTGGTATTGCGGGAACAATTCACGGAGGAAGCCAAGGTATCCTGCATCGGAACATCCAGTTTTCGCCGTCGAATTCAGATTGCAAAGCTGTATCCACAGGCGGAAATCAAAAGTGTGCGGGGAAATATCCGGACACGTCTGCAAAAACTGGATGGCGGAGAGTATGATACATTGATTTTGGCGGCTGCTGGACTTTTGAGAAATGGGTTGGGAGAGCGGATTTGCCGCTATTTTGACCCGAGTGAAGTTCTTCCGGCAGCAGGGCAGGGCATTTTGGGGGTGCAAGCGAGAGCGGACTTTCCGAGAGAACTTTTGGCGGGCGTAAACGATGCGGATACAGAGGCAGCTGCTCTGGCAGAGAGGGGATTTGTCCGGTATTTAAACGGCGGATGTTCTTCCCCTGTGGCTGCGTACGCCGAAGTGAAGGGAAATGAGATTTATCTGAGAGGACTCTATTATAAGGAAGAAGATGGAAGTTATGAGATTGGACACCTGACAGGAGACAGGAAAGATGCTGTCGGTCTGGGTGTGCGGCTGGCAGAACAAATGCAGAAAAAATATCGATTGTGAAGCAACAGACTAGACGGAAAATGGGCAGAGAGGACGGATATGGATGAACGAACAGAAAATGGGGAAAGTATGGTTGGTGGGAGCAGGGCCAGGAGATGTGGGACTTTTGACTGTGAAAGGAAGAACGCTGTTAGAGAGCGCAGATACGGTGGTATATGACCAGTTGGCGTCGCCTGGTATTCTGGCATTGATGCCGGAGACAGCAGAAAAGATAGATGCAGGGAAACATGCCAAAAATCACAAGATGGAACAGAGTGAAATCAATCGGGTTTTGATTGAAAAAGCAAAAGAAGGAAAACGAGTGGTGCGCTTAAAAGGCGGCGACCCGTTTTTGTTTGGGCGCGGGGGCGAGGAGATGGAAGCTCTGTTTGAAGCGGGGATTCCCTGTGAGGTGGTCCCTGGAGTCACTTCGGCTGTGGCGGTGCCTGCCTATGCGGGGATTCCTGTGACGCATCGGGATTACACACCATCCCTCCATATTGTGACGGCGCACAGAAAAAGAGGAAACAGGGAAGGGATTGACTACAAGGCGCTGGCGGCGCTGGGAGATGTGACACTGGTGTTCTTTATGGGAATCGGTTCACTGCCCGAGATTGCAGAGGGGCTGATAGAGGCGGGCGTGGAGGCCGACAGGCCATCTGCGGTCATTGAAAATGGTACCAGGTGGAACCAGCGTGTTCTGACAGCGCCGCTATGTGAGCTTGCGAAGAGGGCAAAAGCGATGAATATAGGCACGCCAGGATTGATTCTGGTGGGCCGTGTCTGTGAGTTGGCAGAGCGTTTTCCATGGTTTCTGCAGCTTCCGCTCTCCGGAAAGCGAATCTGGGTGGTCCGCCCGAGAGAGAAAGAATCGCTCTTGATTCCAAGACTGCAGGAGCTGGGAGCAGAGGTGATGGAACTTCCGGCGACGAAAATCTGTGACATAGAGGAAACCAAAGAGACGCGAACAATGGTCCAGACTGCTGTGGAAAACTTGCTTGATGGACAATATGAATGGCTGCTGTTTACCAGCGAGGCGGGAGTTACGCACTTTTTCCAGAAATTCCTGTCTTTTGGAGGGGACAGCCGAAAATTGGTCCAGGTAAAGATTGGATCCGTCGGTCCGGCAACCTCAAAAGCATTGAGAAAATTTGGTATTCTGCCTGATTTGGAGCCGACGTCTCATTACGGAAAAAATCTGGGTGAAGAAGTGGCGAACATGTGTAAAGGAGAAGGAACGACAAAGCGAGAATCTGTGCTTTTGTGCCTTCCAGAAGGGGTAGACAGCGACTGCGCGGAAGAATTGAAGAAGGCAGGCTGTGATGTGACGCTTCTTCCTGTGTACCGCGTGCAGTACCAAAAACCGGACTGGGCTGGAAAAGAGGGATTTCGGCCAGAGAAGACAGATATTGCCATGTTTGCCAGCGCATCTGCTGTGCAGGCATTTGAACAGGCGATGGAGGGGCAGGAGATTTCAAAGATACAGGCAGTCTGTATTGGGAAAAAGACATGGGAGGCGGCGTGCAGATGCGGACTTTCCCATGCGGTGCAGTCAGATGAAGTGTCGATTGACAGTATGATAGAAAAAGTCTTGGAACTGGCAAAAAACAATCAGAGGGGCAAAATCTCTGGAGAATGTGCCGAATGAGTCAAAAAATAAGTGGAAATAGCAAAAAAAATGGGTTAAACTAGAAAATATACGGAAAAAATGCAAGGTATGAACAAGAAAGACAAACAGGAGGAATGGATGGATATGGGAAAGACGAAAGCTGCACAAGAATTTGATTTTGAGGAATGGCAGGAAGGTCTGCATGTGGCGCTTGTTCAGGCGTTGACTGAGCTGACAGAGGAGTACGATGAAGTGTATGCGGTCTCTCTGATGGCATCCTCGGATTTATGGTCTTTCGGCATTGCTGCGAATACGAAAAGTTATCTGTTGGAGCAGGCGGGGAGTGAGCAGTCGGAAGACTACTGCTATTACAAGTACGCAGAGGAAGAATGGGGGATTATGGAAGCAGCTTCCGAGGAGTTTGAGGACCTTGCTGATGCTGTCAGAAATTATCTCGAGGAACACAGCGACGATTTCACAGATGAAGACTACTGTTTTACTGAAGAATACCAGGCGTTTCGCGACGAGCTGTTTGGGACTTGCCTGCGGACGCTGCGAGATTTTGTGAAGAAGGAAGGAACGCAGTATCCACAGATTTGCTGGAATTTCTATGTGAGAGAATTTTTCGAGGCGGAAGACATGGCAGAGATTTACCGCCTGTTGAATCAGAATGAAACTGCAGTGGAAGAATTCTGTTCTACTCTTGATGTATAGAGCTGGTGGAGGATGGGACAATGCAAAGATTGATTTCAAAGTATATCCGCCCATTCTATTCCAGAATGGCATTTGGCTTTCTTGTAAAATTTACCGGAACAATCATGGATTTGTTTCTTCCATGGATTCTGGCGTATATGATTGACAATATCATTCCGCAGGGGGAGTGGAAGAAGATTATCGAGTGGGGCTTTGTCATGCTGCTCTGCTCCATGGTGGCCGCGATAGGAACCACCATCGCAAACCGCATGGCCTCCAAGGTGGCGACAGATGTGACAGAGATTGTGCGCCATGATTTATTTGAAAAAATTATGTATCTGTCAAACAAGGAGACGGATTTCTGGACAAAGCCATCCCTGATTTCCCGTCTGACAACGGATACCTACAATGTGCATCAGGCGG
This sequence comes from bacterium, assembly GCA_030524675.1. Classification (GTDB taxonomy): domain Bacteria; phylum Bacillota; class Clostridia; order Lachnospirales; family Lachnospiraceae; genus CAJMNU01. The sequence continues at coordinate 27,643 of JAUNGE010000025.1, read as the reverse complement.
TCAGCCGTCTGCAGCGCATGGGCGTGCGCTCGCCGATTCTGCTTTTGGGAGGGCTGATGATGACACTCTCCCTGGACCCTGTGCTGGCTGGGGTGCTTTTTTGCATTATGCCAGTGCTGGCTGTGATTATGGTGTTTGTCTCCAAAAAGAGTATTCCGATGTATCTGGAAATGCAGGGAGCGATTGACAAATTTGTTCGCCTGGTGCGCGAGGATATTTCGGGTATTCGGGTGATTAAGGCGCTCTCAAAGACAAAGTATGAGTCGGAGCGCTTTGCAAAAATCAATGAGGAAGTGGTGGAGCGTGACCGGAAGGCAGGCATGGTGATGGCAATCACAGACCCGTCCATGAATGTGCTGCTGAATGTGGGGTTGGTCTGTGTCGTGATTGTCGGTGCGTACCGCGTCAATGCAGGCACGAGCGAAGTCGGAAAAATCCTGGCGTTTCTTACATATTTTACGATTATCCTGAACGCAATGCTCTCCATCTCGAAAATGTTTGTGATTATTTCAAAAGCAGTTGCTTCCTCCAACCGAATCATGGACGTGCTGGAATCTGAGGATGAAAAGGGCTTGAAGGATGAGCTTGAAGCATGGGAGAAAGAGGGTAACGGAGCACAGAATAATGGAGCACAGAATAACAGAACGCAGGAAACTGCTCTGGAGTTTAGACATGTGACATTCTCCTACCATGGAACAGAGCCGAACTTGCAGGATATCAGTTTTGCGGTCAAAAAAGGCGAGACTCTTGGAATCATCGGACAGACAGGTTCCGGAAAGAGCACGATTGCAAACCTGTTTATGCGTTTTTATGATGCTGGTGAGGGACAGGTCCTTGTAAATGGCAAAGATGTGCGAAAGATGAATCCAGGAACGCTGCGCGAGAAATTTGGTGTGGTATTCCAGAATGACACCATATTTGAGAATACGATTTTTGAGAATGTGCGCTTGGGACGGGACCTCACGGAGGAACAGATTCAGGAAGCGCTGCTGTATGCGCGCGCGAAGGAGTTTGTGGAGAACAAGGGCAGTCAGGTGCAGGAACAGCTCGATATCAAGGGCGCAAACCTCTCAGGAGGACAGAAACAGAGAGTGCTGATTGCGAGGGCGCTGGCGGCACATCCAGAATTCCTGATTTTGGATGATTCCTCCAGTGCGCTGGATTACAAGACCGATGCTGCGCTGAGAAAGGAAATCCGAGAACATTTCAAGGGAACGACGACGGTGATTATTGCACAGCGAATCAGTTCCATCATGCACGCAGACCATATCCTGGTGCTTGAGGATGGCAGACAGATTGGATACGGCACGCATGAAGAACTGATGAAGACCTGTGAACTGTATCGGGAAATCAGTGAGTCTCAGATGGGAGAGGGGTGATAGTATGGCGAGAGATAAGGATAAAAGGACGTTTGAAAAGCCGAAGGACAGAAGAGGGACGATTCTGCGCCTTGGCGCGTATATGATGCATTACAAATGGCTTCTTCTGGGCGCCATGCTGTTAAACTTGGCAGGAAACCTTCTGGCTCTGGTGGGACCGATGCTTTCCGGTTATGCGGTGGATGCGATTGAGCTAGGAAAGGGAAAGGTCGATTTTGACAGAGTATTCTACTATGCAGGGCTGATGATTATCTTCTATGTGGTTTCTTCTCTGCTCTCCTATGGACTGCGTGTGCTGATGCTAGTTATCAGCCGGAAAGTGGTCTACCAGATGCGAAAAGATGTGTTTGACCGGCTTCTCGCGCTTCCGGTCGGCTATTTTGACACGCACCAGACAGGAGATATTTTGAGCCGTATCAGTTACGATATCGACACGGTCAACACGTCGCTCTCAAGCGACCTGATTCAGATGTTGACGACGATTGTCACAGTCGTCGGTGCATTCGGCATGATGATTGTCGTGTCGCCGCGTCTGGTGTTTGTTTTCTGTATCACTGTGCCGCTTTCTGTCTGCGTGACAAAATTTATCACAGGAAAGACTCGCCCGCTGTACCGCCTGCGCTCCAGAAAACTCGGTGAGATGAACGGGTTTGTGGAGGAGATGATAACAGGACAGAAAACATTGAAAGCCTATCATCAGGAGAAGAACACGATTGACACGTTTGATGTGAAAAACAAGGAAGCGGTGGATGCATACTACTGGGCAGAGTACTGGAGTGTGGCAGGTCCGATGGTAAACTTCGTCAACAATCTCTCCCTGACGCTCATCAGTGTGTTCGGCGCACTTTTATATCTGGCAGGTCAGATGACAGTCGGGAATATCTCCTCGTTTGTGCTGTATTCGAGAAAATTTTCTGGCCCGATCAATGAGATGGCAAATATCATCAATGAGCTGCAGTCGGCGTTAGCGGCAGCAGAGCGCGTGTTTCGTACGATTGATGAGCCGATGGAGCCGGAGGATGCGCCGGACGCCAAGGTGCTGCACGATGCACAGGGGAGTGTGGACCTTGAGAATGTTTCTTTTGGATATGAGCCGGAGCATATCATTTTGCACAATCTGAATCTGAAGGTAGAGCCAGGAAAGACCATTGCCATTGTGGGGCCGACCGGCGCTGGAAAGACGACACTGATTAACCTTCTGATGCGCTTCTATGACGTCAATTCCGGTGAAATCCGCGTCGATGGGCAGGAAATCCGCAGCCTGACGCGGGATAGCCTGCGGCTGGCCTACTCGATGGTGCTGCAGGATACCTGGCTGTTTACTGGCTCAATTTATGACAATCTGGCTTATGGAAAGGAAGGAGCGACGCGCGAGGAAGTGGAGGCAGCAGCAAAGGCGGCGCACATCCATTCTTTTATCAAACGTCTGCCGAAGGGCTATGATACGATTTTGAGTGATGAGGGAACGAACGTCTCTAAGGGGCAGAAACAGCTTCTGACGATTGCGCGGGCCATGCTTTTAGATTCCCGTATGCTGATTCTCGACGAGGCGACTTCCAATGTCGATACACGCACAGAAATCCAGATTCAGAAGGCGATGCTGCGGCTGATGGAGGGAAAAACCTGTTTTGTCATTGCTCACCGTCTTTCTACCATCCGCCATGCAGACTGGATTCTTGTGGTGAATCACGGCGAAGTGGTGGAGCAGGGAACCCATGCCAGCCTGATGAGTCAGGATGGATTTTACCGGCAGTTGTACCAGGCACAGTTTGAATAATAGGAATAGAAGAATAGAAACAGAAGAACAGAAACACAAGCATGCGGACAGGTCAAAAAATGACCTAAGAGGGACAAATTATGCCTAGCAGTAAATTGCATTTTCTTTTATAATCGTAATGTAAATGCTTTCATTCTTTTCCGTTTGGCATCCAATGTTTGATAAAAAAAACAGTCTGGCGGTGCGCATAGAGGCGGGCACAGCTGTATGAACAAGAGGTACGCGGATGCAGGTGTGAAAAAAGGGTGAGAGAACATCATATTACCTTCTGTAGAAACATCCATGGTTTCTGATAGAAAGAAAGGATTTGTGGAAAATGAATACAAAGAGAGTATGGGAATCTGATTTGGGGGAAGGGTTTTTCAGAAACCCTGTGTTGTTTACGGATTATTCTGATCCGGATGTTATTCGTGTTGGAGATACGTTCTATATGACAGCCTCCAGCTTCAGTTTCATTCCAGGTCTTCCGATATTGACATCCAAAGACCTGATAAACTGGGATTTGGTGAATTATGCACTGAAAGATGGAATTTCGTGGGAGGGATATGAGAAACCGCGCCATGACTGCGGCATCTGGGCGCCGAGTATCCGTTACCATGCTGGAAAATTCTGGATTTTCGTGGGAATGCCGGACGAGGGGATTTTTGTGACCAGCACTGAGGACCCGCTCGGGGAGTGGGGACCGCTCACCTGCATCTGGGAGGGCAAGGGATACATAGACCCATGTCCTGTCTGGACAGAGGATGGAAGAGCGTTTGTGGTTCATGCATATGCAAAGAGCCGGATTGGATTTAAGAGCCGTCTGGGCGTGTTTGAGATGACTCCGGACTGCACGAAGGCAATCGGAGACGATGTGATTGTGTTTGACGGCGAGAAAGTAGAACCGAAGCAGTTTACCATAGAGGGACCGAAGGTATATCTGCGCGAAGGCATGATTTATGTGCTGTCTCCGGCTGGCGGCGTGGTTCCTGGCTGGCAGGTGGCGCTCAGAGCGAACGATATTTATGGTCCGTATGATTTCCAGATTGTGATGCATCAGGGAAATGCGAGAATAAACGGCCCTCACCAGGGTGGTCTGGTGGATACTCCAGATGGAAAAGAAGAGTGGTTTATGCATTTCCAGGACCGAGGCGTGTACGGCCGTATCTGCCATCTGCAGAAAGTGGAGTGGAAGGAAGGATGGCCGGTGATGGGCGTGTTCGCGGAGGATTTCTGTGGTGAGCCTTCCTATGTATATAAGAAACCGTCAGGATGCCCGAAAGTGACACCCCATGAGCCGAATGTGAGCGATGATTTTGAGCATGGCATGGGCCTGCAGTGGCAGTGGATGGCAAACAATCAGGGATATGCCGATGTGGTGGAGAAGGAAAACGGCAGCCATGTGCTGCGCCTGTATGCAGCCAATCCGTCCGGCCAGAAAAATCCGCAAATTTGGGATTGCGGGAATGTCATGACACAGAAGCTTCCGTGTCCGGCATTCACCATGACGGCGAAGATGGATATTACGGGGCTTCCGGTGGGGGCGAAGGCAGGAACTGTTATGCTGGGCGGTGAGTATGCTTACATGTCCCTGTGCAGAGAAGAAAATCAGGTGCGCCTGGACTATGTGGTATCTGAAAAATACAATAAGCAGCAGACAGAGACAGTTGTCTTCTCCAAGCGTTTTAATGGAAATGAAAAGGAAGTCATTTTCACACAGACATTCTTTGGCGACGGAAGCAGCACAATGGCGGTGAAGGGCTGCAGCGATGCGCCAATTTACCATCCAGGAAAGGCGCAGTGGACGGGTGCAAAAATTGGATTTTTTGCGGTAAATTCTGAGACGATGGAGCCGCAGGACTACAAAAACCGCGGATTTGTGGAGCTGGAGTACGTAGATATCAAAGTGAATACAGAAGATTTCAGAGGGGATGATGCGACACCTGGCATTTTCCTGGCAGCTTTGGAAGGAAATCTGGAGACGGTAAAGCAGATGACAGAGTACTCCAAGTACAGCCTGAATCTGAGAGATGCAAAGGGCAGGGGTATTCTCCACTATGCAGCGATGAGCGGAAATGTGGAGCTGGTGAAGTATCTGGTAGAAGAAGTGGGCATGAGCATGGTGGAAGGAGACAGAAACCGTGTGACGCCGTATGAGTTAGCATATCAGACCATGAAGGAAAGAGAGTGTGTCTCGGATTTTCAGAAGGAGCTGTGCGGACCAGAAAAGAACGCGAGAATTCAGCTTGTCTGGACGGACAGTCTGAACAATGAGCCGAAGACAACCCGCAGAAGAGAGGAAGTCAAGGCGGGAAAAGTCGCTGTGTACGAGTATTTTGAGAAGATGGTAGGCGCTCCGTATGAGAGTATGTACCACAACCCCATCAGAACCGGCGCGTTCCCTGACCCATCTGTTGTGAGAGTGGGGGATGACTACTATATGGTAAATTCCTCCTTCACCTATTTCCCTTGCGTTCCGATTTCTCATTCCAAAGATTTAATACACTGGGAAATCATCGGCCATGCCATCACAAATCCAGAATGGGCAATGTTGGATGGACTGGAGAGCGGAAGAGGATACTGGGCGCCTGATATTTCCTACGATGGAAAGAAATTCTATATTGCTGTGACTTACCGCATGAATGACACCGACTATGTGTGCCGCAAGCAGGTGATTGTGAGTGCAGAGAAGCCAGAAGGGCCATATTCAAAGCCGGCAATTATTGACGAGGATGGCATTGACCCGTCTATTTTCCACGATGAGGATGGCCGCAAGTATATGCTTTTAAACAGAGGCGCGCGTATCATGGAATTAAATGCAGATGCGACAGAGATGATTGGAAAGCCGCGCATGCTCTGGTATGGCGATATGAAGAAAAATCCAGAAGGTCCGCATCTTTTGAAGAAGGATGGCTGGTATTATCTGATTCTGGCAGAGGGCGGAACCGGCATCGGACATCGTGTCAGCATTGGACGTTCCAAAAATATGTACGGCCCATATGAGAGCTGCCCGTACAATCCGGTCATGACACAGAGAGACCCGATGGCTGCGATTCAGAGAGCTGGACACGGAAAAATGCTGCAGCTGCCGGATGGAAGCTGGTATATGGTATATCTGTGCGGACGTCTGTTGGACGATAAGTACACCGTTTTGGGCCGTGAGACAGCGCTTGACCCTGTTGTCTGGACGCCGGATGGATGGCCTCTCGTCAATGGAGGAAAAGGCCCGAGCGTGCTGCAAAAACGCCCAAATCTTCCGGTATGCGAGTGCCAGATAGATATGTCGATTGACGGAAAATACTGGATGTGGTCGAAGACTCCTATCGAGGGCGGCACAGAGTTCCTGGAGAAGGATGGAAAGAAAGTGCTGAAACTGTACGGCGGAGCGCCTCTGTATGAGGTGACAGGAAGCCAGGTGTATGTCACCAGACAGACCGATTTTTCGTTCACGATTGAGGCGGCTGTGGATGCGGCGCTGTACCAGACGGGGGATAAGGCGGGGCTGACCTGCTATTATGACGAAAATACATATCTGACTTTTGGCCTGGAAAAGACAGATAAAGGGTTGATGCTTGCTGTGACAGAGAGAATTGGAGACTGCCTGACGACACCTTTCCTGGTTCCAGCTGAAGAGAGAATCTACACTCTTCGGATTGTGACGGACGGATTGAGAAGAAGTTTCCTCTATGTGGATGAAAATGGAAAAGAAGTGACTTTGGGAACTCTTGGAAATGTCAACTACATCTGCGATGAAGGGTGGCATATCGGAAAGCGCTTTACCGGAGCTATGGCAGGTTTCTTCGTTGAGGGAGATTCCAAGCAGAAACGGACGTTTGCGGAGTTCTCTGATGTAAAAATCTGGTAATAGGCATAAAATGGAGTGCAGACGCCAGGAGCAGGGGATGCAGAAGCAGCGCGATTCATAAAGAAGTGTGAATCATAAAAAGCGTGATTTATAAAATGTGTGATTCATACATAGCAACAGAGATGTTGTGGGTGAGTGAGGAGAAATGGGGCGGATGGCGATAGAGTGGGCTGTCCGCCCTTTCCTCACAAAAGGGCTAAAAAACACTTGTTCTTTTAAGAGTTATGTGCTATAATGGACTTAATAAGAAAAAAATAAAAAATATTTCTTAAAAAGATAAAAAGCACCATAGACAACAGGGGGCAGACATGGATAAACGGATATTTGCGATTGAACAGAGAGACGAAGAACATTTTGAAAACAGTTTTACAGGAGAAAAAAAGAGCAGCTTTCAGATTCTCATGAGACTGTATCAGGGGAATTATTGGAGATTGCTTTTGTCTGTATTCTTTTTTATTATCAAACATTCTCCTGCCTGGGTGTTACCGATTGTGACAGCAGAGGTGATTAACATTGTATCTGGACATGAGGAAGGCGGAGTTCAGAAAATCTGGCTCTATCTGTTTTTTATGGCACTTCTGATTGCACAGAATGTTTTTACGAATTATCTGTATGTGAGATATAAGAGCTTGGCTATCCGTTATGTGGAAGCGGGGCTGCGCTGCAGTATGATACGAAAATTGCAGCAGCTCTCGATTTCCTACCACAAACAGATGCAGAGCGGGCGTCTGCAGTCAAAGATTATGCGTGATGTGGAGGCAGTGGAAAATCTGTCCACACAGCTGTTTATCAGCGCAGTCAACATCGCCATCAGCATGGTAGTGGCGCTTGGCGTGACGCTCTCAAAGAGCTGGGTGGTATTCTGCTTTTTTCTGCTCTCCGTGCCGACGGCAGCTGTGACGATTGTGGCATTTCGCAGCCGGATTCGCGGGACCAATGCGGAGTTTCGCCGTGGGATGGAGGAGACGTCTGCTAGGGTGATGGAGATGATGGAGCTGGTTCCAGTGACACGCGCGCATGCATTGGAGGAGAAGGAAATCCAGCGTATGGAAGAACTTCTCTCTGTGGTGGCGGAGAAGGGATATCGTCTGGATATTGTACAGGCATTGTTCGGTGCGACGAGCTGGGTGGTATTTCAGGTATTTCAGCTTCTGTGCCTGGGATTTACCAGTTTTCTGGCCTACCATGGAAAAATCAGCGTGGGTGATATTGTGATGTATCAGACATATTTTACGACGATTGTGAATCAGGTGACGAGTATCATCAATCTGATTCCGATTCTCGCAAAAGGCTTTGAATCTCTAAATTCCATTGCAGAAGTGATGGACGCGGATGATATTGAGAGTTACAATGGAAAAGAGCAGATTAGACAGGTGAACGGCGCGTTTTCGTTTCAGAATGTTGTGTATCACTATCCAGGGACAAAAGAGCCAGTGCTGAACGGTTTTTCACTGGATGTAAAAGCCGGTGAGACCGTCGCTTTTGTGGGAGAATCCGGAGCAGGAAAGACGACACTGTTGAATCTGGTGATTGGGTTTATGAAACCGGACGCAGGAAAGATTTATTTGGACAATGAAGATATGGAAAAGATGGACCTGCGGTCGTACAGACGGCATCTGGCTGTGGTTCCGCAGAACACGATTCTATTCTCCGGTTCCATCCGCGATAATATCACATATGGTGTGCCAAATGTGCCAGATGAGAAGCTGGAGGAAGTGCTTCGAGCGGCAAATCTCTGGGATGTGGTGCAGGCATTGCCAGACGGTGTGGACACGAAAATTGGAGAGCATGGAGACAAACTGTCCGGTGGACAGCGACAGAGAGTGAGCATTGCCAGGGCATTGATGCGAAATCCCGATGTGATTATTCTGGATGAGGCGACTTCGGCGTTAGATAGCGTGTCCGAGCGGAAAATCCAGGAGGCGTTTGACCGGTTGTCGTGCGGAAAGACGACTTTTGTGGTGGCACACAGGCTGTCCACGATAAAACGTGCGGACAAGATTGTGGTGATTGGAGACGGAGGTATGCGGGAAGCCGGAACCTATGAGGAGCTGATGGAGAAAAAAGGTGCTTTTTATCAGTACTGGGAGATGCAGCACTGATTGGCCAGCAGAACGTGAACAAGAATCAAAAGCAATAAATACGAATCAAAAGCAGCGAGAGAGAATCAATCAGGAAAGAGGAATTTCAGTATGTTAAAGAAATTGAAAAAACAGGTTTATGAGGCAAATATGGAATTGGACAGAAGACATCTGGTGACTTACACCTGGGGAAATGCCAGCGGCATTGACAGAGAGAAGGGGCTTGTGGTGATTAAGCCGAGCGGTGTGGAGTATGAAGAGCTGAGTCCGGACAATATGGTAGTTCTGACGCTGGATGGAGAGATTGTGGAGGGCGATATGCGCCCGTCTTCTGACACTCCGACGCATCTGGAGCTGTACAAAGCATTTCCGGAAATCGGCGGTATTGTGCATACCCACTCTACGATGGCAACTGCATGGACGCAGGCGGGCCGCGCACTTCCGTGCTATGGCACGACACATGCCGATTACTTCTACGGTGAAATTCCATGTGCCAGAAATCTGACAAAAGAAGAGATTGAGGAAGCCTATGAGAAAAATACCGGAAAGGTGATTATTGAGACTTTTGAGGGAAAAAATCCGGTCTATGTGCCGGGCGTTCTCTGCAAGAATCATGGCCCGTTTACTTGGGGAAAAGACGCGGCCCAGGCGGTTTATCATGCAGTGGTACTCGAGGAGATTGCAAAGATGAACTTTATTACGGAAATGCTGAATAAGAAAGTAAAAGAAGCGCCGCAGGAGATGCAGGATAAGCACTTTATGAGAAAACATGGGCCGAATGCGTACTATGGACAGGAAAAAAAATAGAGCGACTCGCAAAATTATCAGGATTGCGATGCAGAAAGAAGTATGGGAGAAATAAGAAGAAAAAGTGACACAAGAGTGGAAGATTTTAAATTGTAAAGGTTCGTCGCATGTGCTATAATGAAAATTACAAACAAAATACGAAAATTGGAGAAGTGACGAAAGGAGCAACAACTATGAAGTATTCTGTATTTACTGTAGGACTTCCAGAGTATACACCAGAGGAAGCAGTGAAAAAAATTAAGGAGTGCGGCTATGATGGAGTTGAGTGGAGAGTAACCTCTATTCCGACAGACCCAGCGATTCTGGCAGAGAAGCCGTCTTACTGGCGCAACAATCTGTGTACATATGACATTGAGACAATCGACCAGAAAGCTGCCGATATCAAGGCTCTCTGTGATGCAAATGGGCTGGAGATCAATGCTCTTGCAACTTATCTGGATGCGAGCAGCGACCCGAAGGTGATTGAGCGCTGCATGAAGGCAGCAGTTACCATGAACTGCCCGAAGATTCGCGTGAACTGTCTGCGCTATGATCCAGCAGTGGGATATCATGAGTTGCTGAAGAAGGCCGTAGAGGGATACAGTGTGATTGAGAAGCTGGCAAAAGAGTACGGCGTGAAAGCAAATATGGAGATGCACCATGGAACAATCTGCCCGTCTGCGAGCGCGGCATACCGCGTTCTTTCCAACTTTGACAGCCGCTATGTTGGTGTGATTTATGATACCGGAAACGTGATTTATGAGGGATTTGAGGAGTACCAGATGGCTCTGGAGATTCTTGGAGATTACCTGGATCACGTTCATGTAAAGAATGCACACTGGGTAAAGAAGACTGTGGACGGTGTTGAGAAGTATGCAGGAGACTGGGCACCATTTACCGATGGATATGCAGATTTTGTCAGAGTATTTAAGGCACTGAAGAAAGTCGGATATGACAAATATATTACATTCGAGGATTTCTCCACAGAGCCGACTGATGAAAAACTGAAAAACAACATTGCAGTTATCAAGAAAATTGCTGCTGAGGTCTAATACAGGATATTTGATATAGGATATTTAATACAGGAAATAAGGGTTCCATAAAGAATGTGAAACTTGGGAGAAGAAAGAATGCGCATTCTCTATGGAACCTATTTTTTATTTGTCAGGAGAGGAATGGGACAAAATATAATGTGTACAATCAGAGTTACAGAAAAAAATCAATATCCCTTCATATAGTCTCCGTGTGCAGCTATCAGTTCATCGCACATAGCGATAATATCCGGAATGTTCAGCTCAGAGGAAGTATGCGGGTCCATCATGGCTGCCTGGTAAATGGTCTGGCGGTTTCTGGTTCTGGCCGCCTCTATGGTAAGGAGCTGGACAGAAATATTGGCGGAGTTCATGGCCGCCAGCTGCAGAGGAAGCGCGCCGACATAACATGGTGTGATGCCGCTTCCATCAACCAGACATGGAACTTCCACGCAGGCCTCTGCCGGAAGATTGGTGATTAAGCCATGGTTGAGCACATTTCCGCCAATTTTGTAAGGTTTATTGGTAACAATCGCCTCCATAATATAGGATGCATATTCCTGCGTGCGGGTATGTGTGATGGCGCCATTGTTTAAGATGGAATCTTTCTCTTTGTCCCACTCTGCAATCTGTTTGATACAGCGGCGCGGGTATTCGTCCAGAGGAATCTGGTAATCTTCAATCATTTCCGGATATCTGCTCTTGATGAAAAACTGGTTGTACTCGGCGTTGTGCTCGCTGGATTCGGTACAGTAATAACCCAGATGCCGGATATATTCAAAACGAACCATGTCATTGTGCTTTTCTGTTGTATTTTTCAATTCTGCCAGGCGGCGGATTTCCGGATAGAGGTCGTTTCCATCCTTATCATAAATGTTTAACAGCCATGCCATATGGTTGATACCTGCAATCAGTTCCGTGCGCCCTTCCAGCTTGTCTTCCATTCCGAGCTCTGTCAGAAGTTTTTTGGAACAGGACTGCACACTGTGGCAGAGACCGACGGTCTTGATTTTTGTGTAGCGCTGCATATATCCAGTCAGCATGGCCATAGGGTTGGTATAGTTTAAGAAGTAGGTGTTCGGGCACACTTCTTCCATATCTCTTGCAAAGTCTTCCAGAACGGGAATGGTGCGCAGCGCACGCATGATGCCGCCGATACCGAGAGTGTCTGCGATGGTCTGTTTCAGACCATATTTTTTTGGAATTTCAAAGTCTGTGATGGTGCAGGGGTCATAGCCGCCCACCTGGATGGCATTGACAACAAAAGTAGCATCGCGCAGGGCGTCTTTGCGGTTTTCTACGCCGAGGTATGTGCGGATATCTGCACGGCTCTCATTGATATTTTTGTTGATTGCAGACAGAATTATGTAGGAATCCTCGAGTCTCTGCGCGTCGATATCGTACAGTGCAATCTGTGCATCGCGCAATGCCGGTGTACACATACAGTCTCCCAGCACGTTTCTTGCAAATACGGTGCTTCCGGCACCCATAAATGTGATTTTTACCATAAAATTTACTCCTTTTCTTTAAATTTGCTCCTTTTTCTTTGTTTTTCTGTATCTGAAAGGTACCTTTTCTGTGATATGAAAATGTTGCGCAGCGGGCAAAAAAGGGATGTGCTTTGCCGCTTGTGTCTTGTAGTTTCGATAAGATGAGTGTATAATGAAATGAAAAATTATGATAGAAAATTTGTTTCGGAAAAATTGTCATTTTGTTGTATAAGAAGAACAGAAGAAAAGTGGCATGCAAAAAACGAGCATACGAAGAATGTGGAAGAAATGCAGGAAAGGCAGATGAAAATGAAAATCTATTATTGCGGAAAACAGGCATGTGAAAAAGGGCATTTTTTCGGGCCGGCAGTGCGGACACAGTATCTGATTCATTTCGTGATGAAAGGGAAGGGAATCTATAAGACAGAATATGGGCATTATGAGGTGCATGAGGGCGAGGCGTTTTTGATTCGGCCAGAGGAGAGAACATACTATAAAGCGGATAGCGAAGACCCATGGAGCTATGCCTGGGTCGCATTTAACGGGGAGGAAGCGGCAGCACTTGTGAGTCGATATTATCCCGACATCCATCATCCTGTGTGTGCGATAGGAGAGATGGATGTTTTTCATTATTTTGAGAAACTTTTGGGGTCTTTTGGAAATGTTGCGGAGAACAGGGAGAGGGTGCTTGGATATTTTTATCTGATTGTGTCATGTCTGACTAGAAGTGCATCGGCAGTGGACAGAAGTCCAGTGGGGGAAGAGGGGTATTACAGAAAAGCGTGTGCTTTTATCCGCCATAATTACAGTTATCAGATTCAGATTCGGGATGTGGCGGGATATGTGGGAATTGACAGGACCTATTTATATCGTATTTTCATGAATCAGACAGGAGAATCGCCCAAGCAGTATCTGAGCCAGTATCGCCTGTCCGAGGCAAAAGAGATGTTATACAATACAGAATATCAGATTACAGAGATTGCCTATTCGTGCGGATATCATGATTCTTCCGCATTCTGCAGGCATTTTCAGAAAGAAATGGGAATGACACCTGCAGAATATCGGAGAATGAGAAAGCATAAAATGAAAAATGATGAGGAATGAAAAAACGATAAAACTCAGCTGCTCTGTGTCTCGCCGTTGGAATCTGTGTGGTTTCCGATTGCTTTCAGCTGGCCAGGTGTGACGCCTTCATACTTTTTGACCCATCGGTTTAAGGTAGCGATGCTGTGATAGCCCACAGCCATTGCGGCATCTTGAATGTTCATGTTTTCCTTACAGATCAGTTCTTTAAATTTGTCGATTCTGCGCCTGTGGATGGTATCCATAATGCTGACGCCGTTTGCTTCCATATAGATAGAAGACAGATATTTCGCGCTGACACCCAGCTTGTGGGATAAAAACATGACATTCAAGTTTTCGTCGTACAGGTTGGCTGCGAGCTGCTCCTCAATTTTTGGAATCCAGGCGCTCTGTGGTGTCGCGGTGTCCGCTGCCCGCTGAAACTCCTCACAGACAAGCGTGCACGCTTCCAGAAGGCGTTGCTGCAGTTTCTGATAGGAGTTTGCCTGCATAAAAGACTCTACAATGGAGTAGTACTGCATCTGTATACGCTCTCGACTGGCATCCGGAAGGCGGGAGAATGCCTTCCAGACGCTGCATAAAATATCTGAAGCGATACATTTGGCTGTCTCAAACACAGGAAAATGCTTTGCTGTCTCTTCCAACAGAGTGCGGATCTGCGATTCTGCCTCCTGACTGTGGCCGATCTGTATGAGATTGATCAGTGTCTGCTCAGATTTTGCTGGATAAGTGTAGTTTCCTGCCTCATTGAAGGTTATATCTTCGTAGAATACCAGAGATTTTTCCTGATCCATCACGCACAGAGAAATGGAGGAGAATGCCTCATCCCAGGCAGCGGACATCTCCGCAATATTATGGTGCAGATTACTGAATGCAAAACAGTATTGAACATGCAGGCTTTCTGAGAGTTCCTGCTGGATTGTCTCCATAGCGGATGCAAGCTGTGCCTGCCAGTTTTCGGCCGCCGCCTCCTTCATTCCTATGACACAGGCAGTGTAGTCATAAACCTCAGTGAAAGCGATAGAAAAGGAAGAACCTAGGGCGTTCTGCAGCTTCTGCACAATTTGTGTCTCAAAAAAAGACAGATAGGTATCTTTTATCAGCTCAGTGTGGTTGGAAGACCAGTTGTCCTTTACATCAGTGAGAGAGAGAAGCACAGTGTAGTTGGAGAGCTGCAGCTGTGTCTCCATATTTTCCAGGAGTTCTTCCTCCATATTTTCAATTCCGATATGGCCGGTCAACATACGTGCCAGATAAAACGAATAGAGAGTCCGGTTCTGGTGATAGAAAACCTCCTCGATAGTTGCCTTCTCCTGGTAGGTATCAATCAGAGCATTGAGAACAACCTGGTATTCGTTGGAGCCGTTTGGCATCTCGGATTTGGACAATTTTTCGATTGTGTTGACCAGTTTCTGCCATGGACCGTAGTTGTAATGTGTGAAGATGGAAATCAGGAAAAAAGCCCCAATCAGGCAGAACAAAAAGCTGATTAAGAGAGAATGGCGCATGTAGATCAGATGTTCCATAGCGACAGACTCCGGCAGAGTACAGATGTAGTGCAGTGGGAGCACATCAGAACCTGCAGAATAAATCAGAGATTTTCCAGATTCTCCAGGCAGTTCGCTCAAAATAGAACCATGAGAAAAATCAAAATCAGAAAAAATTCCTGGATTGAACAGGGAATTTGGATAATTGAGCAGCTGATAAGACTCATTCACCAGATAAATCTGGCTGTTTGGTTGTGGATAAAGGCTCTGCATCATAGTATTGAGTTTTGTGTGCTCTAAAAGAAGAACGATATAGCCCTTTGGAAGGTAAGAGTAGGGCAGAGGGCACATCAAAGCCATGTAGGATACGTTCGGTTCCGGCTCAAACACAAACAGATTTGAAGCTTGGGGACTGAGCGACTGGCAGATTTCGTACAGTTGTCCAGTGTACGATCCAGGAAGTGTCTGATACTGTGCAATCGTATTGACTCCAGAGCTGTGGAATACCAGGGAACCTTTTGGAGCAAAAATATAGTAGTCGTGAACAATGCTTCCGGACGGAATTTTGAGAAGGAGAGATTCATTTAAGTCATAAAGCCTGGAAGCTGTGGCATAATTTTGTTCAAAACTTTCAAGTCCTTGTGCATTCAGGAGATAATTTAGATTCACATCGTAAGAAAGCGTGGAGATTGCTTCCTCCAGCCGGCTGAATTCGTTGTCCATGCTGGAGCAAAGGTGCTCTACAGCCGCTTTCTGGGATTCCTGTGCCTGCTGTTTGATGGTATCGTATGCTTTTAGGTAGACAAAAAGGTGAATGACCAAGGGCAGCAGCAGAACAATGATGTAGGAAATAATCCAAGAACGCCGGATGTTGGATGTAAGATAAGTTTTTTGTTTTGAAAAGAAGGAACGCATTTTCATAAAAAACTCCTTTGAAAGTTTGTAGGCATTAGGGACGGAGCACAGATATCCTGTGGCGTATGCAGTGCTGCGGCATCTAGCTTGTGTTTTGCAAAAGCTAGAGATATAATAAAACCAATTCCTGTTAATGGAAAAGTAGTCGTTTGGTGTCTTTATAACTGTGAAAATGAAGTTTCTATTATTGTATCATCTGGAGATAAAGTTCGCAAGTTTTCTCTGCTTTTGGGTCAGACTTCTTTTGGGAGAGAAGGAAAAGGAAAAATGGAAAAAATACAGACTAAAAAAATGTGGATTGAAAAATATGGATTAAAAAAATATGGCTTGAAAAGTTGGCGGGAGCGGAAGAAGGATAAGAGGTGGAAAGGGTATCAGAGAGAGAGGAGTATCGTATGCTGTATGTTGCTGGTAGGATGCAGTATTCTCTTTGGCGGATGCAGCAGAGAGGAGAAGCAGGTTTTTACAATTTCCATGATGGCAGAATACTTTCCTTCCTATGAGATGGCAGATATAGGGGCAGATTCCTGGCTGCGTTCAGTTGAGGAGGAGACAAATAAGGAACTGCAGATTGAGCTGGTGCCTACCTTGGAGTATGTCTCGACGGTTGAACGTATGATACGAAATGACAGACTTCCCATGGTATTGACTGCAAATGAGACAATTCTGGCAAAAGAGAGTTTTTTGGCTTATCTGCGTGCTGGCGGATTCTGGGAATTGGACGATTATCTGGATGATTATCCGCAGCTGAAAGCATTTATCGGTGAAGAAATATGGGAAAATGCGAAGATGCAGGGGCATATTTATGGGATTCCGAGGCTTCGTATCCGTCCGCGCTATGCTGCGTACTACCGCAAAGACTGGGCGGATACACTGGGGATTCTTCCTCCCAGAAATCTGGAAGAGATATATCAAATGTTAAAAGCGTTTACGCTGAATGACCCCGATGGGAACGGAATCGCGGATACGGTTGGAATGGCAGACAGTTGGAGAAACTGGGGCGCGCGGGAATGGAATGGGATTCAGAATATTACGACAGCTCTTGGGGGTCCGAATGGATGGGCGTATGATGCAGAGAAGGGGCAGATGATACCAGATTTCTCAACAGAAACTTATATGCAGACATTGCGCTGGTTTCGTCAATGCTATCGGGAGGGAGTGCTGGACCACACATTTTCTTTTCTGACAGCAGTGCAGAGGCAGGAAATGTTTATTTCAGGACAGGCAGGGATGATTTTTGGAGTGATTGACGATGCACCTGAGCTGGAGGACAGGATGCGCCAGATAAATCCACAGGCGGAAGTGGCGATTTTGCCAGCAATAGAGGCAGGAAATGGGGGAGAACTGCGTGTGAACAGCAGTGCCGGTTACAATGGATTGATTATGTTCAATCGTTTTGGAAATGGAGGAATTAAGGACGAGACAAAACTGAGAGAAATTTTGAGTTTTTATGATACACTGTGTGGGGAAAAAGGGCAGGAAATTCTGCTTTTTGGAAGAGAGGGCGAGTTTCATACCTTGGATGAGCAGGGAAATAAAGTTTTGATTTATCAGGAAGGAAATAATAGAAGTCTTCTTTCTTCGGCTGCTGGTTCCTATGTACAGCTGATGCCGACACCGCCGTACATACGGACACCTGTTGATTCTCTTTTACAGAGGGAAGTGTATGACTGTATTGAGGCGAGAGAACCCCATCTGGTAAACGATGCATCATATGGAGTGTATTCAGAAACATATGCCGCGCTCAGTGACCGATTGAATAAAAGAATTCAGAAAGCCAGTATCCGGTTTATTATGGGAGAAATCACAGAGAGCGATTATTGGAATGAGTATCAGATATGGTATGAAGAAGGAGGAAAAGCAGTGATAGAAGAGTATACTGAAGGATACAAAGAAAAGAGGGGGATTTCTGAGTAAAATGTCTGGGCAGTTCTTGAGAACAGAGACATGCCGTAAATGCAGAAAATACCAAAATCATACATACAAGAAATAAAAACAGAAAATAAGAGAATATAACGAAAAGAAATATAAAAAAAGAGAGGTCCCCATGCAGTTGGGCAGAAAAAACAGTTTGTTCTGCTGCATGGGGATTTTTTGCGTATGTGTCTCTAAATAGTAAAAATATATAAAAATAAAAATGAATATCATACAGAATAGATAAAAAATGGACAAAATGAAAATGCCACTTCTGTTTTTGATAAGATGATATGCACAAAAAATGGAAATTTTGAGCAAAAAAATTGACAAACTGGAGCTGGAAAAAGTAAAGTTTCTAGAATACAATCGAAGACAGATAGAAACCGGTGAAAGTCAAATAAGGCCACAAAAGAAAAAAAGAAATCACAAAAAATATGAAAAGAGATTGGGGAGGGATGGAACTGATATGAGCAGAAAGGGAAAACAGGACTCTGGTCAGCAGACAGGCATACAAACCAGAAATAACAGCACAGGTATGAGACAGATTATGATTCGGTTTCGGAAAGACTGGATGCTCTATGTGATGCTGCTGCCAGGATTTTTGTACTTTCTTATCTTTAAGTATGGTCCGATGTTCGGTCTGATTACGGCATTTCAGGACTACAATGCCATGCTTGGATGGTTTGGAAGCAAGTTTGTGGGATGGAAACATTTTCAGAGGTTTTTCGCAGATCCAAAATTTTTCCAGATTTTCCGCAATACATTGGTGCTTGCGTTTTTTAACATCGTTGTATATTTTCCGTTGCCGATTGTACTCGCGCTTCTTATCAATGAGCTGAAGTTTACGAGATACAAAAATATAGTACAGTCTGTTTTATATCTTCCGCATTTTGTTTCCTGGGTAGTAGTAGCGGGAATCTGTATGACTCTGTTTTCGGCAGAGAGCGGTGCGCTGACAGATGTACTCAGCCGTCTGTGTGGACGCGAGGTCAGGGTGTTATCGGAGGGAAAATTTTTCCCAGTGTTGATTACGGGACAGGTAATCTGGAAAGAAAGCGGCTGGGGGACCATCGTATTTTTGGCGGCGCTCACAGGTGTAGATATGCAGCTGTATGAGGCGGCAAAAGTGGACGGAGCCAATCGCTGGCAACAGACATGGCATATTACCTTGCCAGCAATCAAATCTACCATTGTCACGCTGTTGATTCTGCGCATGGGAAGTTTCTTAAATACAGGGTTTGAGCAGATTTTCTTAATGTTGAATTCTATGAACCGTGATGTCGGTGAGGTGTTTGACACCTATGTGTACCAGACTGCGATGACAAACGGAAAAATCAGCTATGGCAGTGCAGTCGGCCTGTTTAAATCTGTCGTGTGTCTGATTCTGGTGATTCTTTCCAACCAGATTGCAAAGAAAGCAGGAGAGGAGGGAGTATATTGAAGGTCAGAGAGTCTCTGGGAAGCCGCGTTTTTGATGTGATAAATGTGCTTCTATTAGCGGGAGTTAGTTTAATCTGCCTCGTTCCGTTTCTGTTTGTTATTTCTGCTTCGGTATCTCCCCTGGCAGATATTTTAAACCGAAAGTTTTTTATCTATCCAATTCATATTGATTTCAGCTCTTATCGGTATCTGCTGTCAAGCGATACACTGATTAAAGCGATGGGAAACTCGTTTATTATTACTTTTGTTGGAACAGCGCTCAGTATGGCAGTGACTGTGATGACAGCCTATGTACTGTCAAAACCACAGCTGATTGGACAGAAAGTGTTAAATGCTCTGGTGGTATTCACCATGCTGTTTTCAGGTGGTATGATTCCTACTTACTTGGTTGTGTCTGGACTGCATCTGAATGACACCTGGTGGTCTCTGTGGCTTCCTGGCTGTGTCAGCGCCTACAACATGATTCTGATTCGCACCAGCATCAGTGCACTGCCGTCGGAGTTGGAGGAGGCGGCTGTCATGGATGGCTGCAATTATTTTCAGTCGTTTACCAGAATCGTGCTTCCGTTAATCAAACCGACACTCGCGACATTTTCTCTGTTCTATGCAGTGGGATACTGGAATGACTATTTTAATTCTGTGCTGTATATCAACGATTCCACAAAGTATCCGATTCAGATATGGCTGAGAAATATCGTTATGCTGTCCTCGGGCGGTTTTGCGGATACCAGTTCCGTCAGTGACCTGGGGTATATTCCGCCGCAGAATATCAGCTATGCTGTTATTGTATTTGCGACGATTCCGATTCTATGTATCTATCCGTTTGTGCAGAAATTTTTCACAAAGGGAATGATGGTAGGGTCTGTAAAGGGGTAGGGCCAATATAGGTATCCACGCATTTCCCATAATGCCCGTTTTTATAGAGGGAGGGAAATGCATAAGAAACGAATAAAAAGGAATAAGAAAAAAGAATAAGAAAAAAATGAGAGCAAAAATAAGAAAAAGGAGAGAAAAGAATGATGAGAAAGAGAAATGTAGTATCCCTGTTATTGGCAGGAAGCATGCTTTTGAGTGCGTGCGCCGGAAGCGGCAATCCGTCGAACAGTACAACAAATGCATCTGTAAAGGAGACTAGTGCGCAGGCAGCAGCTGGAACACAGGCAGCAGGAACACAAACCCCAGGAGCAGAAACACCGTCTGGCGAGACATTTACCATTACCATGATGCAGGAGTTGTTCTCTGACCAGGCGCCGGATACCAGCAATGTGTGGTATCAGAAGATGGAAGAGATGACCGGTGTGAAGATGGAAGTAAATTTTGTTCCGACATTGAGCTATGTGGACAAAATCACTGCTTTTATTGCATCCAAGAGTCTGCCGATGGTATTTACCGCAAACAGTAAGGTGCTTCAGAACAACAACCTGTTGATGGCTCTGGACAGCGACGGATTCTGGGCACTGGATGATTATATTGAGGATTATCCGGATTTGTATCAGTTTGTGGGTGAACAGGTGTGGGAAAATAGCAAGATTCATGGTAAAATCTATGGTATTCCGAGACTTCGCATCCTTCCAAGAAACGGTGCGATCATCCGTCAGGACTGGCTGGACAATCTGGGGCTGGAGGCGCCGGAGACATTCGAGGAGCTGTATGAGGTGGCAAAAGCGTTCACAGAAAATGACCCAGATGGAAACGGGCAGAATGATACAGTGGGGATTGTAACTGCATATCAGGGGACTGGAAACCGCGGATGGAACGGATTTCAGACTCTGGCAACCGCTTTTGGCGCACCGAACGGTTGGGCATATGAAGATGGAACCATGGTACCAGATTTCGGCACACCAGAGTACATGGAAGCTTTGCAGTACATCAAGAAACTGTATGATGACGGATATTTGAACAAAGACTTTGCAGAGATCAATGCACAGGCGCGTTATGAGTATTTTGACAAGGGAACATATGGCATTGTATTTGGTGTTATCGACGACGTAAACGGCAGAAACCAGAATCTTCCACAGGTTGTAAAGACAGCAAAGGTAGCCGTACTTCCGGCAATCCACGAAGAGGGAGAGGAACCGCTTTGCAATGCGACTTCCGGCTATAATGGACTGATTATGTTTACGAAGTTTGGCGACGGTGCGATTAAGACAGAAGAAGATTTGAGAAGAGTGCTTTCCTACTACAACCAGCTGGCAACGCAGGAGATGCAGGATATGACAACATATGGCATCGAGGGTATTCACTATGAAGTAAAAGACGGAAAACGTGAGATGATTTTTAATGAGGGCGCGAATAAGAACCAACTGGATGTGGACCTAGGCGATATCGGACAGATTCTGATGACAGCTCCATATGTGAGAAGAGACAGCGACAATGAAGTACAGGAAGCTCTGTATGATACCATTGAGGCAAGGATGGGATACTGTGTTGCAGATGCTTCCATCGGTCTGCAGTCCGATACATATGATGACTTGGGAAGCGACCTGGATGCCATCATGATGGACGCATCGGTAAAATTCGTTTTAGGTTCGCTCGATGAAGCAGGATACTGGAAAGAGTACGAGAACTGGAAAAAACGCGGCGGCGACGATGTAATCAAAGAATTTACTGCACAGTATGAGGAGTACAGAAAGTAAACAAACAAGTACTGCTTTAGCTGACATTGTACATGTACGAATGGAAAAAATATGATATACTCATACCATATCTGCCAAAGAGAAGAGCCAGCGGCAGATGTGGTATGAGTTTTTCTGAAAGAGCATGTATTTTCATGTGTTTTTAGACAAGATGGGAGGGAAAAGGATGATAGATTTATCAGCAGTGCAGGGGCCGGTTGTGCTGGCACAGACGGAGACGAGGGGATATCGGGATCCTGCAGCTTTCTACCATGAAGGGACGTTTTATCTGTACTTTACCATGGTGGAGCAGGAGAAAGACCAGCAATATTTTACTATCGGCATGAGCAAAAGTACCGACTTGGCTCACTGGAGTGAGCCGGTCCGGCTGACCGAGAGGGCGAAGGATAAAGAGTATTCCAGCCCTGGAAATCTGTTTGCATTTCAGGGAAAGTATTATCTGTGTATGCAGACATACTGTCGGGAAAACGGGGAATTGTACGGCAATGAGAGAAGCCGCATTTTCACAATGGAGACGGAAGATTTTGAGCATTTCGCAGAGCCGGTGCTGCTTCGGGTGAAGGGAGATGTGCCGGAGGAGGAGATGGGGCGGATGATTGACCCATATCTTCTGAGAGATAAGGACGACCCTCGCAAAATCTGGTGCTTTTACAAGCAGAATGGTGTTTCCTATTCTTATTCGTACGATATGCAACACTGGGTGTATGCCGGACATACAGACTGCGGAGAAAACGTGTGTGCGTTTGTGAAGGACGATACATACTATCTGATACATTCTCCGGAAAATGGAATCGGTCTGCTCAAATCCAGGGATTTGGTGCATTTTGAGGAGGAAGGTCCCGTCAATTTTCTGTCGCAGAGCCGCTGGGCGTGGGCAAAAGACAGAATCACAGCAGGATTTTTGCTGGATTTGACTAAAGTGCCGCAAGTGGGAGCCTATTTGCTGTTCTATCATGGAGACAATGAAAAAAATGGAGCGTTTCCGTTCGGCGCCAGCATTGGGATGGCAGTGACGAAGGATTTAAAGCACTATGTGACATTTGAGCAGGAACAGCCGACGTATCCGAATCTTGGCAATATCTACAAGGGGGACTATTATGAGGCGCTTCCGTTTGAGAAGTACATTGACAGTGCACAGAAACTGCCGGAAGGACCAGTGTTTGATATTCGCGAATTCGGTGCTGTGTCGGTTCCAGGCAGAGTGAACACAGCGGCTTTTCAGGCGGCAGCGGATGCGTGTGCAGATGCAGGCGGCGGAATTGTTTTGGTGCAGGGTGGAAGATATGTGACAGGAACCGTGTATCTGCACAGCAATACTACATTATTTATTGCGGCGGATGGTGTGCTGGAGGCGACGAGAGAAAACGGAAGGATGAGGACGGCGTTTTTGGTGGCCGAGAATGCGGAAAATATTGTGATTACTGGCGGCGGTGTCATTTACGGAAATGGCGAGTGGTTTGTCTATGAGCCGAAGTTAAAGCCAAGGCTGAAACCACTTCCAGTCAGCCATCTGCCGCGCAGAGGAACGGACAACCGCCTGCTGCCAGAGACGACACTGCGCTATGCCTACAGGCGGCGTATCCGCTTCTCAGAGGACAAGTACGGCGAGCATGTCGGAGCCACCGTACGGCCATCTTATATGGTTTATCTAAACCGCTGCCGCAATGTGCGGATTGAAAATATCATTCTGCGCGACGCCATGTCCTGGACACTGAACCTGTTTGCCTGCCAGAATGTCCTGGTGAAGGACACAGTGATTGACAATAACCGGCATGTGGCAAACACGGACGGTATTGATGTCACAGGAAGCAGTCATGTGGAGATTGCACACTGTTTTGTCTCAACGGCAGATGACGGCATTGTGCTGAAAAATCCGGAGGAGACTAAAACACACATGGAAGATATTTTTGTCCATGACTGTGAAGTGATTACGGTGATGAACTCCTTTAAAATCGGAACGGAGACAAGATGGGATATCTCAAAGGTGCTGGTGGAGAACTGCCGCTTCTTTATGCCGGACATTTATCCAGGAACGACATCCGGCATTGCCATCGAGTCGGCTGACGGAGGTCATGTGTCAGACGTGACCGTGAGAAATATCCAGATGGAGCGAGTGACCTGCCCGATTTTTGTGTGTCTGAATATGAGAAACCGAAATCATGTGCCGTACTCGGAGGATGAGATGAGTGCATACTGGGGCGGAAGCATCCAGCGTGTGCTTCTGGAAGATATCCACGCGATAGATGCGGAAGTGCCAAGTCTGCTGTTTGGGTTTGTCACAGAAAAACCGGATGGAAAAGAAGTCAGAAAGCCGGTTCAGGATATCACAGTTCGCCGTTTTCAGGCTGTGTATACAGACAATAAGGAGATTGTGGAAGTACCGGAAGTAATTGAGGAATTTCTGTATGATTATCCGGAAAACAATTCGGTTGGAGATGTGGATGCTTATGGAATCTGGGCGAGACATGCAGACAGATTGACGCTGGAAGATGTGGATGTGACTCCAAGAAGCATGAATACCAGAGATATGATAAAACTGTACGATGTGAGATAAAAGAAAGAAAAAAGAGCGATAAGAAATAGAGGAATTCATACAGAAGGCAGCCTCAAAAACAGGATATCGAAATGTTTCGTTTCTGTTTCTGGGGCCGCCTTTTATGATTTCTTATGTATCAGACAACAGCAAGCAATATATCAAAATATATTAAAATATATCAGAATATATCACAATAGAATCAGATAAGCAGGCATCAGTTGTTGCACTGCAAGATATCGCTGTAGAAGGCATCCAACTCTTCCTTGGTGTCAAAAGTACCTACATACATCTGATTGCCCATTGCGCCGGATAATACATCCGGAATGCGCTCTACCATCTTCATGTTTGCGCCGTATTTTGCCATAATGGCCTCGTGGTCCAGAGTAAAGTTCTTGCCGTCGCGGCGCCCTGCGAATGCACAGAAAGCATGTTTTCCCACAGGCATTGTGGAACGGTTAAATGCAATCATATCTGCCCAAATTTTGTACACATTTGTGCTGTGAGCAAAGTTGATCATATCCGGTGTGAAGCCGCCGCATGGCCGCATGTTGACTTCCAGAGCCACAATCTGGCCTTTTTTGCCGATGTGCTGGTCTTCTGTCAGGCGGAAAAACTCAAAATGAACGAAACGGCTCTTTACGTTAAAGCTCTTTACGGTAGCACGTCCGGCAGCGCGGGTGTCCTCCGGCAGGTCTTTTACGATGTAATAGATGGAATTGTCAGCATTGTTTACGATATCCATAATGGACATTGGAGTCACATTTCCGGTCTCAAACATCGGTTCACCGTTGGAGTCGATAATCGCATCGTAGGAATTGACCTCAGCAGCAATAAACTCTTCCATGATATACTGGATATTTTCCCATTTCTCCTCAAAGAAATGCTTCATCTGCTCATCATTCTCGATTTTAAACGTATGGGAAGCCCCAACACCATTATCCGGCTTTGTGACAACAGGATAGCCGACTTCCTTTACAAAGTCCAGACAGCCCTCCAGAGTGTCAACCAGATGATATCGTGCAACTGGAATTCCCGCTTTGGTGTAGAATTCTTTCATCTTGGATTTGTATTTGATGCGCGGAATATCAGAAATCTGAAAACCGCTCTGAATGTTGAAATCGGTGCGGAGTTTTGCATCTCTCTCCAGCCAGTACTCATTGTTGGACTCCAGCCAGTCAATACGGCCGTGCTTGTAGGTCAGAAATGCCACTGCGCGGTACACCTCATCCTCATTTTCCAAGCTGCTGACTTTGTAGTACTCGTTTAAACTGTTTTTTAAATCTGGATTCAGCTCATCATATGGCTGGTCGCCGATTCCCAACACGTTCAGGCCGTTGTTTTTCAATTCACGGCAGAACATCCAGTAGTTTGTCGGGAAGTTTGGGGAAATAAAAATAAAATTCTTCATGCGTTTACCTACCTTTTTCCTTGTATAAATACTTGCAATTCTTTATTGTACAATTCTTTATCATACTTGTCTTTATCATACTTGTGTGGTTGATTCTGTTTGTGGGATTGCTGATGTTTGTGTGGTTGTTCGTATTTGTATGGTTTCTAATATTTGTGCATTTGCTGATACTTGCCCTGTTGTCAGTTTTATTCTTCATTCTGGTCCAGAAGGTACGGTAAGAAATACGTTACCTGTTTGTACCACCACGGCCAGTCATGTGCGCAGTCCATACCCCAGAAGTCAACCCAGGCATTGATGCCCTTGGATGCAAGAATCGCAGCCAACTGTCTGGTGCTGTCAGGGATCTCCCATGGCCCCTGTCCGACGCAGATGACTGCTTTTTTCTGATTGTACAGGGAGATATATGGGTGGTCCTGCGGCATATTGGCGAGATAATGCACAGGGGAGTTGTTGTACACCAGATCGTCCATATAGGAGCCGAATCCATATTCGGCTGTGTAGATGCCGCTCAGTGCGAGAAGGCGGTCAAATAAATCCGGACGGCGGAAGAAGAGATTTGCGGCATGGGTCGCACCTAAACTCGCTCCAAATACCAGAACGCCAGGATATCCTGTCCAGCCGTTGCGCTCATTTACCATCGCGCGCATAAACGGCACCATCTCGTCTGTGATGTAGGCAATCCACTGTTCATAGCGGCTGATTCTCCAGCGCGGGTCGCCGAATTTGTTGGACCATGTCTCCTGATCGATAGTGTCAATGGCAAAGACCATCACCTGGCCGGATTCAATCCATGGCGACCACACATCTGCCATGTGGTAGTTTTCAAAATCGAAAAATCTGCCGTCCTGGCAGGGAATGAACAGAACCGGACGTCCTGCGTGGCCGTAGACTTTGCACTCCATGTCGCGGTTTAATGCCGGACTGTATTGTTTGTAGTATTGCGTTTCCATAGTGTTTGTATTTCCTCCTATTCCTGTTCCTGTTCGCCTGGTTCATACTCATAGAACAGTGTGTTCATAAAGAAAGGAATCTGCCTCTCCCAGCTTTCCTCCGAGTGATTGCCGCCTGGGACAATCCGGCTCTCCAGATAGACGCCGCGCTCCAAAATCAGACTTGTCACCTTGGAGAACTGCTTTATCATGGATGGATGGAAGTGAATTTCTCGAGAACCGTAATCCATATAGAGCACAGTATCAGGTGAAAGGTCAGCATTTCGGATCATATTCGCAATTTTTCCGGTGGATGTCCAGATGGATGGGGACAGCGCAGCTGCGCGGGAGAAGTACGCATTGTACTCAAACAGTGCATACAGGCTCATCAGACCGCCCATGGAGCTTCCCGCAATAAATGTGGTCTCTCTGCCTGGCAGTGTGCGGAAATTTTCATCAATTTCACGCTTGAATGTGTTGACAAGCCAATCCATTGTGATTTTTCCTTTTCCGGTGATATATCCTAACTTGGGATCTCTGAAGGTAAACGGAGCGTATTCTTTCAGACGGCCGTGGTTCGGGCTATGATTGCATTCTACTGCTGCAATGATAAGCTGCGTCTCGGTGCCGTCCATGTAATCTTCCATGCCCCAGCTTTTGCCATAGGTGGCATCCTCGTCCCAAAATACATTGTGTCCATCAAACATGTAGAGGACAGGGTAATACCTGTCTGGTTCATACTCATAAGATTCCGGCAGATAGAGATAGGCGCTTCTCACTTCATCGCCTGTCAGTTCTGGAATTGTAATGTCCCATTTGTGTACCATAATTATCCATTCCTTTCCCTTCGCACTTTAAAGTTGATGTAAAAGTAAGATACCATTAAAAATATAATGAAAAA
>JAUNGE010000095.1 GCA_030524675.1 bacterium | reverse complement strand
ATAACCTTATATGTGATTTCTGTTCGTCAGACCAGAGATTTGCCCGTGGGTTAGTGTGTTTCCCACATCCAGCTTCCTTCAGATTCCACCTCACGATGGACACCCTTGCCTTCGGCTATATCCTTCCCACTACCGGGCGGATTCAGGACTTGCACCTGTTGGAAACGTGCGCCGCTAGGCGCACAACGCAAAAAGGGCAGCTACAAACCGCTGTTTACGGTCTATAACTGCCCTTACGCTGTCTGCCATATTTAATTATCTGTACCGGATCACCGGACACTGTTTCGTCTTTTTCCCCACCTTCCTGCGTTCCAAAGCGAAAACCATATCCCCGGTACGCTCAAAGTACCCTATATCCTTTTTCCAGCTCATGCCGCATTTGCAGTGCTGCAAGCCGATAAACTGCTGTTTCATCTTCCTCCCGCAGTTCGGGCATACTTTTTTGCTCATGCCCTTTTTCTTGGTTTTCGGCTTGTCTGCATCTTCTTTCTTTTTCTCTTTCTTTTCCGGAAGCCCGTTCTCCGCTATCCTTGTTTCATAACGTGGCAGACGGTAAAGATACAGGCGGTATACTTTATCAAAGCAAGCCCTTTCCGCTATCCCCTTTACCCTCTGGTAAATCTGCCCCGCAATTTTTTCACAGTCCTCTCCTTCCGGCAGCTTATCATGCTCCCTGTAATAATCACAGGTCTTTTCAAACATACTGTCTGCTATTTTAGCTTTCTGTTTCTGCTTTAAGTCTTTATATGTCCTGTCCGCCCTTTTCAGACGCTTCCTGTTTCCCAAACACACCACTCCTGCCTTTATCCTGATACGGTCTATTTTAACAGAAAACGCCCCGGAATTGTAAAAAATATCTGCCGCCTAACCGAAAGCATCTTCACACCGGGAAATGAAATATTTCTTCTTTTCCAAGATTTCCTCCTGCCTGTCTTTGGAAAGCGTCTGGAATATCTCATCATAGTCAAGCTCCGCAAGCGGCGTACCCAAAACAGGCGTTAAGACTTCATGTTCATACCATATCCGCCAGAGTTCCTCAAACAGCTCCAGACAATCCGAAAATGCCATTACCGAATCAAAGCCCTCTCCCTCACTGAACCATTGCAGACGGACAAAACCGAACCTCCCGGCATCCGCCACCATCACATCCGTCAGTTCATACAACTCTGCGAACGCATCCGCCACTTTCCGGCACTTCGCCCGCTGTTCTTCCGTAATAAATATTTCTGCCATAGCGCATCCTCCTGATTCACTTCTGGACAAAAAGTCCAAAAGTTATTGATTCTCTTTTAAACAGTAAATCGTGCAGAGGTCAGCATATAACACGCCCTCCCCACATTGTATCGTGTCAAACAAAAGGCACTGGAACAGCACGTCACGCACAGCCGCAAGGCTGACAATCCCCTGTTCTTTTTCCGAAAAGCCTGTGCCGGAAATATCCATATCCGCCGATGCCGCCCGCCTTGCCAAAATGCAGTGTGTGTAAAGTCCGAGGATATATTTATCTGACATAGGGAAAGCGAATGTTTCCTGCCCGTCATATGTCACCCTGTATTTTTCCTGTTCCCCTTCCGGCAGTTCAAAAATACACCGCACTGTTTCCAGATAAGTATGCCCGTCAAAATCCGGCTTTATTTTCTTTCCGTACCTTCGGATTGTGGAAAAGATGTTATTCCGGTCAATAAAGGAACGGGTTCGCTTAAAAGCTGTTTTCCTGCCTTTTAAGTCCATGTAAACATTATTCCCTGTCCCTCTCCCGGCAAACCTGCCATAATCGCCAGTCCGCAACAGATAGGACAGCACCTCCAGCAGCTTTTCTTTTGACGCAATCTCCTGATAAGGGGAACCGCTGAACTCTATCCTCACAAACTTTAATGGGCAGCTCCCCTTTGCAATCTCTCGTTCCATTACCCGGTCAATATCCCTCATGGATTCCATTTATCCATCTCCCTCCGCTTTGGGCTGAAACAGTCCTTTTTCTTCCCACCCGCCGCCATACATATCGTGCTGTACCAACTGCTGGTAATAGTGGTTCATGGTATTAGGTGCATTGTAGAGGGCAGTCACCATGTACGCCCTGATATTAGTGATCTTGGTTGTAGTTTCCCTCATGCACCCAATGACATACTCCAAATGGGAGCTGTTCAGCTTTAAAAACTTTGATTTCACAAGCTCATACGGGTAATCTTCCCCGTTGACCTTTACCGTCTTACGCTTTACGCATACAATCTCGCAGATCACCTCATACAGTTCCTCATAAAGTCCCTTGTCACTCCAATCGCCATATTTCATGTGATGCTCGTACTCGATATTATCACGAATGATTCCCATGTAGGCGTTGGCATCATCCATCACATCAATCATACCATTATCCGGCTTGCCCGGTTCTGGTTTTTCTGTTCCTCTATCCGATTGATTGATAGGATTGGTATAACTCAGATTGGTATAACTCAAATCGTTATAATTAGTATTGTTATAATTAGGGTTCGATTCCCGAACTTCCGCAAGTTCGGTTTCCGAACTTCTGCGGAACTGTCAGCATTATCAGGGTTTTCCGGCTCTCTGCCCGGTTCTTTCCCGGCATCCAGTGTCGCAAAATTCTTCACATAGATAATGTCCGGCTTGCCCAGCCCCTGCCTTTTCTTCTCAATCAGACCGATTCCCTTTTTGCTGTCAAGCTCCGCAACCACTTTGGCACATTTCTCCCTTGCGCATCCCAAATCCTCCATTATGTTATCCAGCGTGTAATGGATATACACCCTGTTTTCTTCATCAAGCCAGCCATTCTTGATTGACAATGACAGCCTGTCAAGCATCAGACCATAAAGGAGCTTTGCATCGCTGGACAGCTCTTTAAACCTTGCGTCTTTTATCAGCAGCCTCGGAACCCGGTAGAAGGAAAACTGTTCCGCTTCGATGCCATAATAATAGTCGAATTTTATCGTGCCATCCACGCCGATGCACCTCCCCTCTACTGCTTTTTCTTCCATTCATCCAATAGCTGAATGATGATGCCCTCTATTTCCTCACTCGTGCAGTCCTCCGCAAAATACTCGCTGATCTTGTCCGCTTTCAGCGTCACCTTACGTTCCTTCGGCTTTTCTTCCTCCAGTATCAGGCGCACCATTGCAAGAGAAAGCTCCCCGGTCTTTCCATACTCTTTTATTTTTGCCGACTGCACCATGCTGATGTTACAGCCTTTTTCCTCTATAACAGCCTGCACCCACTGTTGCGCTTCCTCCGCCAGAAAGGAAATATCCACGCCCTGTGAGAAGCCGAGCTTTTTATTATCCACCATGACAAGGAGTTCATCAGACAGGCGGGAGAGCCAGATATACCGCTGAACCTTTTTTGCGTTCTCCCCGGCAGCTTCCCCCACTTCATCAAGGGTGTTCTTTCCTGACTTCTTCCCCTGATGCTTCATGGCTTCATATTTCATCTTGTAGGCTCTCGCCTTTTCACTCGGTAAAATATCCTCCCTCTGAATGTTGGAATCCACCATGATAATTGTGGCTTCATCATCGGTGTAATTGCGGACAACCACAGGCATTTCCGTCTTTCCGGCAAGCTCCGAGCCACGTTTGCGGCGGTGTCCGGCTATGATTTCATAACCGCCGCCCTCCCTCGGTCTTGCAATCCCCGGCACAAGCACCCCATACTGACGGATACTCTCTGTTGTTTCCTCCATCTTCTCATCGTCCTCCACCCGGAAAGGGTGGTCTTTGAACGTATAAAGCTCTGCCAGCGGCGCATTGATAATCTGTTCAACGCCGCTTTCCTGTGCAGCACTCCCGCCGAACAGATCATCAAAACTTTCCATTCTGATTTTTGCTGCGCTCCCTGATTTTGCATTACTGCCCATCTGCAAGCACCTCCTTTGTCAGAGAATCATAGGCTGATGCCACTTTCCCCTTTGGATCATGCTTGTAGATGCTGATGCCCTCCGCCGAAATTTCCGCCGCCCGGACGGAAATGGGAATGACATTTGTAAATATCCTCACCCGGCTTCCATAGGCTTCCTTCAGCATGGAGCTGATGTCCTTTGCATAGTTCGTCCGGCTGTCCACCATTGTAAGCAGAATCCCCTCAATCTCCAGTTTCGGGTTAATCTGCCGCTTTACCTTGCCGACCGTCTTGATAAGCTGCTGTAAGCCTTTGACGGGCAGGTATGCCGCCTGTACGGGTATCAAAATGCTGTCGGCACTGGCAAAGGCATTTATGGTAATCATACCGAGGGAAGGCATACAGTCAATTAAAATATAATCATAATTCTCCCTGACAATCTCTATGTATGACCGGAGTACCGTTTCCCGGCTCATAACATTCACAAGGGAAACCTCCAGACCGGAAAGCTCGATATTCCCCGGCATTAAGTCTATCCCTTCCTCATGGTGGAGGATACCTTCTCCCGGCTCTACTTCCTCATCATTGATTAAGTTCCCCATAATGGTTGCAAGAGTGACTTCCAGACTGTCCGGCTCTGTAAAGCCTAAACTTGCGGTCAGGCTGCCCTGTGCGTCCGCATCAATCAAAAGCACTTTCTTTCCCTGTTTTGCAAGTCCTATGCCTAAATTGCTTGTTGTGGTGGTCTTGCCTACTCCGCCTTTCTGGTTTGCGATTGCGATTATTTTACACATGATTCTATTCTCCTTTGCTTCTACTGGTTTTCTTTTATGTTGCTTTTCCTGACTTCCACATAAGTCCTGTAATATTTCTTTGTCCCTTTGTTTGGGAACAAATCGGAAAACTCCGTCACTTCGATTTTCGGGTTCCTCTGTAAAATCTTCCCGAACCACTTAATATCGTTCTTTGTCCCCATAAGCCTGACTTTTAACATCAATCCTGTCCTCCAAACATGGCGTACAGATTGTGGTTATACGTTGCGTATTCCGGATACCGTATCTGTACCGCCTGCCAAAAATAAGGTGCATAGGCACAGCAGAACAGTTCTTCCACTGTGTACATTCTGCACTCGTCCACCTGTTCCTCCGCATCATCGTAATCAAGGACACTTGGTGTACCGTTGCAGTAAAGGTTATACGCCATCCTGACTACTTTCACGCTCCCGCTGGTCTGCCAGCCTTCATGCAGGCACTCCGTTTTTACACAGCCTGTCTTAAAGTTATAAATGCTGTTGATATTCCTTCTTGTGTCATCACTGATACCAAGACAATATACAAGCGCTTTATGGTACACGTCCTGATACCTGACCTCTTTCAATTTCTCATAGTAGAATTTTTCATGTGCATCGCTGATAAAAATAATCGCTTTCTCTGCTCCTAACGCTGTATTACTCATGTTCATTTCCTCCATTTCTTATTTTGTTTTTTGACCATAACAAAAGGACACTTCCCTAAAATTTTCTTTTAGAAAAATGTCCTTATCGTACAAAATATTAACTTGAACTGACACGAGTTTAATTTAAAATCATTTATTTTAACCCTTTAAGAGAGTTTATTTTGTCGTACTCTTGTCGTACCATACTATCTTTAAGTCCGCAAACCCTTGATTTTACTGGTTTTCTTTGCCGAGCGTTTTCATCGTCGGGAAATATATCAGCATCATCTTTTCCTTTATTTAAGCCATTTTTATTATTTCTTTTTTCAATTTTTATACGAATTTATACGAATTTGGAACAAAATTAATTTTAAATTACCCAAGAAAGTAAACACCCGTCAGAGCAAATCAAAAATAATTGTGCCAAATTATATACACATTATATGTATAGATTAGTATATATTATATATACCATATGCATATATTTTATGTATGAAATAATAAGCGTCCAAAGAAAAAGCCTATTTTATTACGCACCGACAAACTGGAATTTTATTTCCCTATTGCATTTTCTGTTGTATCATTTCCAACCAATGATTTTGAAAATTTAAAATGGAAGTTGTGCATTCCCTCTCTTAAATAAAATCGGTGCGTGTCTTTCCGAAGTTGATTGCAAGCTACTTCAATTTGTGTACAACCAAAATCTTTCGCAAGCTGACAAGCATTTGCAAGCATTTCTTTTCCTATGCCCTGTTTCCTATATGTTTCATCAACAGCAAACTCCATAATTTCTGCAATACACTCTGAATGATGTAGCTGCTCCTCGAATCTTAAATTCAAGACTCCAATTACGTCATTATCATACTCACAAACAAGGCAATAATAATGTCTATTGTTTATCTGCTCTTGATATATCGAATAAAATCTGTCAAGAGAAAGCTGCTTACATTCCATATCACAAATTAAGCTATAAACCTTTTCGCAGTCATTCAATGTTGCTTTTCGATGCATTCTATGATACCCCCAAAATCCCGATTTGTGAGGACATTATAACACACCTCATTAAGATAGTAAACAAGGGGAAACCCTCATTGCGGTTTCCCCCTTTGTATCATTTTATTAATACAACCTATGTCAAGGTCAGAGAGTATTTTTCACAAGTGAAAAATCTTCCTCTGATTCCTTGACATTTCTTTTATCTTTCACGCTCTATATTCCTTTCATGGATACGTTCTATTTCTTTTCTATCTAGGTCACGCATAGGATTATACGCCTCTGGCGTTGGATATAATCCTCGCCCTTGCGAAGCATTATAGCATTTCATATAATACTCAGACGGACTCATATCCCTATCTTGACAATATCTGTCAACCTCTTTTTCATATCGCTCATAGGCTTTTTCCTGTCTCTCTATATCTTTTTCTTTCCTGTCTAGGTCTTTTTCCCTACCCTTTATTGATTTTTCTCTTTCCTGCTGTTTTCTTTCAAGTCTATCTATACGCTGTTCCTCTTTAAAAGCCTTATACTCTCTAGTTGCTCTGTGTTGTTGTCTCTCTTGATTATCTTTTCTATCTCGTTCAGGATGTTCTACCTCAATTTCTCTATCCTTACATAGATACTCTAAACAAGCATTTTCCTTTCGTTCCCATTGTATTTGTGCGGTTTCTCTACCATTTTTAATAAAACCGTCTTGTTGCTCTAAGGCTCTATTCAGCCCCGTTCTTAAATACATACCCTTGTCATATTCAGCAACAGGAATATAGTCAATATGTATATGTTGCTCGCCTCGTTCATCATTATGATAGTAGCAGCCTATCATTTCAAGATTAGGATTTCTTTTATTCCAACCACACGCATATTCTCTTAATATTTCTTTCCCTATGTCATGATCAACTGGATTTTCTCGGCTTCCAACTTGAATGATTATCTCATAGACAGGGTGTTGCTGTTTGCTGTCTCTGATTTTGTCATAGTAGTTATTTATCTTCCTATCCTCTCGTTGTTGCTGTTCATTGTAATCTCTTACGCTATCGCCAAATAATCTGTCATATGCGTCTCTCGGCTTTTCGTCTCTCCAAATTTCGTATTCTCCTTTAGGGTCTATATGAGGTTCTTTGCTTATTACTCGTTTATCCCTTATATTATGCTCTCTATGAGCATCACTTCCATTGTGTGTGCTTATTGTGATTCCAATATCTCCTTTCTTTTTTTGCCAGTCTCGGCACATAGTGCCGGACTGCAAAAAGCAGTCCGACACTGTGTGCCTTACATATCTATCTTATCATTCATAAATCTATCTTGTCAAAAGTAGTAACCCAATACTAGTTTTGACGGAGTCAAAACGTATCGGGCAAGGGGCAAGCCCCCTTAACCCCCTTTCGCACTCTACAAACTATCCCCCTTTATGGTATATGTAACGGTTATTGTCACAGTGACACAATGCGTGATATCACGTTTAAAATCGCTGTGAAATCTTTTTCCTTTTCTTTTTCCTTTCCCTTTGAATTATAAATCTTATAAGAACTGAAGAGGAGGACTGGCAAAAAAATTGGAGAAAATAAATTAATAATTTCTCTCTAAAATGACTTCTTAAACGTCTGGACGTTTTGCCGAGTGCTATTTTATGGTTTTCATAACCCTTGACAAGGCATATAGATTTGATATAAAATGTATATATACTTAAAAAGAGAAAATAATTCATTAGAGAAAAGGATTTATAGCGGTATTTGTATACTGCTATTTGTGCTTTTCTCTTTTTTTGTATGTTTAAAAATTCAATTAAGTGAAAGGAGATATTAAAAATGAATAAAGTATATTTTTTAGCAATTCATACTGTAGAAGATACTATAGAAATACATGGAATAGTAGAAGTACTTAACAGTGTACACGTATCAGAAATTCTTATGAAAGATGAAAACGGAAAACTTATAGTAGACAATTCAAATCTAATTTTTGATAAGTATAAACTTCACAGAATTTTACATGATTTAACTTATAAAGAAAAAGTAACATTCGTTACCTCTTGTGCGAGTTCTTTAAGACAAAAGTTAAATAAATTTTATCATATCAATAATTATGAAAACATCATAGGTTTGGACGAAAAAGGCATAAAAATAGGAGATTATATTGAACTATGCGACTTTGATATAGGTCCATGGCAATATAATATTTGCGAGGAAGTAGATATGATAATGACTTTGTATAAGACAAAGTTGTGCAAAACAAAGGAGGAGCAAGACAATGAAAAAATTAATTAGTTTAAATGTTAATGCTGATATATTAACAAAATTTGATAAGAAAGCCGAAGAGCGTGGAATATCACGAACAAGCCTTATTATGTATTTGATTAATGACTTTTTGGAAAAGGAGGAAAATAAAGCCTTAAAAAAGGGGGTGCTTAAATAGTGGTAAAAAGAGAGAAGCCCACCAAAGACAAAATTGCCGAATTAGAGCGACTATACAAGGATGAGCCGAAATATTCTATTGACTATTTTGGTGTTTATCCTGCCGATATAGAAAGTCCACATTTTCAAAAATTAAAACAAGAGTACGGTTCTATTGTATTGGAATTGTTTATCTATTTGCAAGGGAAAATGATTGAATATGGCAAATACTATATTTCCGATATTGATCTAGATAAGCATTTAATATGCTTTGCCGCAATCAATGACAAAGATATATTTGTCATCAAAGATATTTATAGAAAGTTACTTCAATATGAATTTCTTACCTACATAGACACAGACACAATCCTAGGGTTTAATATAACTACTACTAGTCAGATAATATATAACTACGAAATACTTCACGCAAAGAAAAAAAGCGATAGAGAAAGACAGCAAAAATGCAGAGCAAATAAGAAAGCCGAAGCCAAAGAAAAAAGCAAAGTATCAGAGGAAGAAGCCCCTAGTGCTCCTAGTTTCCCCATTAACAACGAATTCGGAGAATTTGAAGAGGACAATGAAGAATACTTTTGATAATGAGATTTTTACAGGTAGTGTAAAATAGTTTGTGTTTCTGGTAAAAAATGGCTCCTTTTTGGTAAG
>JAUNGE010000094.1 GCA_030524675.1 bacterium | reverse complement strand
TATATAGAAAATACTGTTATTTAAGATTCTCGTAGTATTTACAACATAATCATTATTATGTTGTATTTGATGTATTCTGTATATTTCACCGTCGTTCTGACACAGTACTACCAAATTCCTGTTCACTGTATCACCAATTTGTTGCGTCACCTATCCGCTATATCACATCAGATTTTGTATTCATACCACATTTCCATCCTCCCCTTTATAGCAATAATTCCATTTTATCGATACATTTTTGATGTTCTTCCCCTGATGACACAATATAAATCCGCGTTGTCTCAATATTGCTGTGTCCTAACATATCTGCCAGCTTTACAATATCCTTATCCATCTCATAAAAAGTCTGTGCAAATAAATGTCTCAGATTGTGCGGAAACACTTTTGTCTCAGAAATATGGGCTTCGATACACAGATTCTTCATCTCCCTCCAGATATTGCTTCGGTGCAATGGATTTCCATGTTTTGTCACAAAAACTGGCCCCCGTTTCATCTGGCGCATACATACATAGCTCAAAAGCGCCTTTCTCAACTTTCTTGGAATCAAAATCACTCGGTTTTTCCCTTTGCACTGCACTCTGGCGTGACCTCTGTGAATCGCTTCCACAGTGATAAACTGTAGCTCGCTGACACGAATCCCCGTCGCGCAGATAGTCTGAATCAAAAGGCTCAGTCTCTGTTTTCCCGTCCGGTTGGCTGCCTGAATCAATTTTACATACTCACATCGTTTCAATTCTTTATCTTCCTCACAGAAAACTTCCCTCTGCACACGGCACAATTTTACCTTACAGTCGTGCCAGTTCATATAGTCCAAAAAGCGATTTAATGCAACCAACATAGAATTTACACTTTTTACTGCATATTTTTTCATCAATTCTTCTTTATAAGAAATTACAACTTCCTTTGTCACACTTTTTCCCTTGGTAAATGCAAAAAATTTTCTCAAATCTCTGAGATATTTTTCGATTGTCAATTTACTTTTTTCATCCTGAATCAGGTATTCCTGGTATCTGCAAATCAATTTTTCTTCATCCATCATTCTCCGTCTCTGTGCTCTCATACATACCTCCATCGTTTTTATCTTTTGTTGTTTTTTGCTGTTTTTTGTCGTTTTCTATCATCTTTTTTTGCTTTTTTTACCATCTTTATTGCTTTTGCTTTTGATTTTTTTGATATGTTTCATCTATACTCGATGTATACATCTATACTCGATGTACAATATATGGAATATAAATTCAATATCTCATTTAACTTAGATTCAATATACTATTTACCTGCTATGTATTCCATGTATTATTCCGTGAAAGCAACAATATATTACCTCGATACATTTTTCCCTGATATATTTTCCCCTGAAAGCGCAAAAATGCCCTGCTGTAAAAACAGCAGGGACATTCTCCAAATTTCTTATTCCATCCAATATTCCATCAAAAATCTTTCTTATAAAAATACACGCAAAATGCTTTTCAAAATGCACATTTCTTTGTTCTTTTATGCTAGATTCTTTTTTATTTTTGAGTCTTTTGCGCCCTATTTTTTAACCCATATGCTAAATACGACAATTTTTTATCATTTTTTTCGACAATTTAACAAATATATTCCTTATTTTTTACTTTATTTCATTTTCATTCTTCTATTTTTACTTTGGCACAGGATGGCTTATCGTTACATATTGTTACATGTCGTTATATCATTGCATATCATTATATGTCATTCCATGTCGTCAGATTAAAGCGCACGTATCGCATCTTTCATCTCTTTCACATATGCTTTCACATAGGGTACACATGCCTCCCCATACGTCTCGCACAGCTTCACAATCGCTGACCCGACAATCACACCATCTGCCTGCTGCGCCATCTTCACTGCCTGTTCTGGGTTTGAAATTCCAAATCCCACTGCACAGGGAATCTCTTTTTCCTTCTTCACCAGCTGTACCATGGCGCCGATATCTGTCGTAATCTGGGTCCGCATTCCCGTCACACCCAGAGAGGAGACACAATAGACGAACCCTTCCGCCTCTCTGGCAATGCGTGCCACACGCTCATGGGAAGTTGGCGCAATCAGAGAAATCAAATCCAATCCATATGCTTTGCACACCACATCGAACTCCGCCTTTTCCTCAAACGGTACATCCGGCAGAATCAGCCCATCCATGCCAATCTCTGCCGCCCGTTTCACAAACCGTTCCGTTCCATATGAGAACACCACATTTGCATATGTCATAAATACCATGGGAATCTGTGTATTTTTTCTGATTTTTTCTACCATAGCAAAGATTTTATCAGTCGTCACACCACCCGATAACGCACGCACATTGGCGCTCTGAATCACCGGCCCCTCTGCAGTCGGGTCTGAAAATGGAATTCCCAGCTCAATCAAATCCGCTCCTGCCTCTTCCATCGCGTACACGAGCTGTTCGGTCACTTCCAGAGAAGGATCCCCGCATGTGATAAATGGAATAAATGCCTTTCCGCCTCCAAATACATCCGCAATTCTCTTATTCATGAATATCCTCCCCTCTGTAGCGCGCAATCGCTGCACAATCCTTGTCCCCACGTCCGGAAATCGTAATCACCACGCACTGGTCTTTTCTCATGTTCGGAACGATTTTTCTCGCATATGCGACGGCATGTGCGCTCTCAATCGCCGGAATAATTCCCTCAATCCTGGACAGATACTCGAATGCCTCCACAGCTTCCTCATCTGTTATTGGCACATATTCTGCCCTTCCAATATCATACAGATGTGCATGTTCCGGACCAATTCCAGGATAATCCAGCCCTGCGGATATGGAATATACAGGTGCAATCTGCCCATATTCATCCTGGCAAAAATAGGATTTCATGCCATGGAAAATGCCAAGCTTTCCCGTTGCAATCGTGGCTGCTGTCTCTGCCGTGTGAATACCGCGTCCTGCTGCCTCACACCCAATCAGCCTTACGCTCTCATCCTCAATGAAATGGTAGAACGTGCCTATTGCATTGGAACCGCCGCCCACACAGGCGAGCACCGCATCCGGCAATTTTCCCTCTTTTTCCAGCATCTGTTCCTTAATTTCCTTAGAAATCACTGCCTGAAAATCCCGCACAATCGTTGGAAACGGGTGCGGCCCCATCACAGAACCCAGCACATAGTGCGTATCGGCAATGCGGTTGGTCCACTCGCGCATCGTCTCGGACACCGCATCCTTCAAAGTCGCAGTTCCGCTTGTGACAGCATGTACCTTCGCGCCAAGAAGGCGCATACGATATACATTGAGCGCCTGGCGCTCCGTGTCCTCTTTTCCCATAAAGACTTCACATTCCATCCCCATCAGAGCGGCCGCCGTCGCTGTCGCCACACCATGCTGTCCTGCACCAGTCTCCGCAATCACACGAGTTTTGCCCATTTTTTTCGCCAAAAGCACCTGTCCGAGCACATTGTTGATTTTGTGGGCACCTGTATGGTTCAAATCCTCTCTCTTTAAATACACCTTTGCCCCGCCCAAGTCTTCCGTCATATGTGCCGCATAGTACAGTCTGGATGGTCTGCCCGCATACTCATTCAAAAGCTCTGTCAGCTCCCTGTTAAACTCTGGGTCATCTTTATAATAATTGTACGCTTCCTCCAGTTCTAGGACCGCATTCATCAATGTCTCCGGAATGTACTGCCCTCCATGGATACCAAATCTTCCATTTGCCATATCCCGTTTCCTCCTACCTCTCTGTCTTCTTTATCTTTATAATACATTCATCACAATAGGTTCCCCGCAATATCTTTCTGATACTGCATGCTGATACCACATTCTGATACTACATTTCTATACTATCTTCTTTCTCTTTCTCAGTTATCATTCATACTTATAATTTATCATTCCATTCATACTTACAATACTTCTTCTGCCAAGGACACGGCTCTCACTATCTCCACAGCTTCTCTCATCTTACCGAGATCCTTGACCCCGCCCACTTCTAGGCTGCTGCTCAAATCCACAGCCCATGGATGCAGCTCGCGGATAGCTCTCTCTATATTGCCCGCATGCAGTCCTCCTGCCAGAAAAAATGGCTTTGTGGTCATCGCCGTCCTGTTTGAGACCAGAGTCCAGTCAAATGTCTTTCCGGTCCCGCCGCCTCCCTGGTCCAGCAGAATATAATCCGCACTGCTGCCATAGGCTCTCTCCACATCCTGCGCAGTTTGAATGGAGAAAGCCTGAATCAAAGGTTTATCCGTCAAGCTGCGCAGTTTCTTTATGTAGTTCTCATCTTCACTTCCATGAAGCTGTGCCATTGAGAGTGTCCCTTCCTCCAGAAGTTCTGCCACGAGCTCTGCTGGAGCATTCACAAACACACCGACAGGCAAAATCTCTTTCTGCAAACCTTCCACAAGAATTCTCACCTGGTCTCTGCTCACGCAGCGGGAACTCTTGGGCACTTCAATCACAAATCCGCAAAAATCCGGTTTCACCTGATTGACCGCCTCGATATCTTCCTTCCGCTTCAAACCGCATATCTTAATCTTAGCCATGTTTTATCCTTCTTTATCTCATTCTTCTTTATCTCATTCTCCGTTATGGCATTCTTTTTTATCCCACTTTTCTCTATCTCACTCTCTTTTATTTCACTCTTCTTTATAGCATTTTTTCATGGTACGCCTCAAAGCTTTTCCGCCATTTAGTTCTCTCAGAGCCGCTTCCTTATCCGGACTGCGCATCAAAGTTTCTCCAATCAACACGGCATCCACCTGATTTTCATACAGCTTTTCAATGTCCTGCGCTGTGCGGATTCCGCTCTCAGACACAAAAACAATCTCTCTCGGGGCCAAGCTTCTGAGCCGGATGCTGTTTTTCACATCCACCTGAAACGTCCGAAGGTCGCGGTTATTCACCCCCACGATTTTTGCCCCCGTCTGCAGCGCCCGCTCCACTTCCTGCTCATCGTGCGCCTCCACCAGAGCATCCATTCCCAAAGCCTCACACAGCTCACGATAATATCTCAGTTCATGGTTATCCAGAATCGCACAAATCAGAAGAATCGCCGAGGCCCCAAGCGCCTTCGCCTGGTATACCATATATGCATCTATCGTAAAATCTTTCCGAAGCACAGGAATCTGTACCGCCTGTGTGATTTCCTCCAGGTATCTGTCCGCTCCCTGAAAATAAAAAGGTTCTGTCAGACAGGAGATTGCTGCGGCGCCCGCTGCCTCATACTCCTTTGCAATTTCCACATACGGAAAATCCGGCGCAATCAGCCCTTTAGAAGGAGACGCTTTTTTGACTTCGCAGATATAGGACATCCCCTCGCTTCTCAGCGCTTTCAGAAAGGTCTGCTCCAATTCTTTGCCTTTTCTCTCTCCGATTTTTTCTTTCAGGACATCCAGCGGAACCTTTCGCTTTTCTTCCTCCACTCTCTCCCTCGTCTTTTCTGCAATTTTCTCCAAAATATTCATCTGTTCTTTGTTGTCTCCTCAATAAACTGCTCCAGTTTTCTAAGAGCCGCTCCGTCGTCTATCAGCTTCTCCGCCATTCTCACGCCTTCCTCTATCGTTGCCGCCTTGCCTGTGATATACAGCGCTGCACCAGCATTTAAGCAGACAGCCTGGCGTTTTGCTCCCATTTCCTTACCTGTCAAAATATCTCTCGTTATCGCTGCATTCTCCTGCGGTGTGCCTCCCTGCAGTTCTTCTTTCTGACAAC
This sequence comes from bacterium, assembly GCA_030524675.1. Classification (GTDB taxonomy): domain Bacteria; phylum Bacillota; class Clostridia; order Lachnospirales; family Lachnospiraceae; genus CAJMNU01. The sequence continues at coordinate 3,753 of JAUNGE010000094.1, read as the reverse complement.
GGGTATAACCGAACTGTTCCGGAGTCAGCTCATAGGACTGGAACCATCCATCTCGAATTTCGCAGACAGAGGTCGGCGCTGACATAGAGATTTCATCCAACTTATCCTGCCCGTACACTACCATACCTCTGGAGACGCCCAGTTTTGCCATAACCTGAGCAAGCGGTTCCACCAAAGACTCATCAAACACACCCATCAGCTCCATATTTGCGCCAGCCGGATTGCTCAGAGGTCCCAGGATATTGAATACCGTGCGGATTCCCAACTCCTTGCGGATGGGCGCCACATATTTCATTGCAATATGATAATTCTGCGCAAACAGGAAACAGATATTGATTTTCTTTAAAATCTCGGCGCTGCGCTCCGGTGAAAGAGTAATCTTCACACCAAGCGCTTCCAGCACGTCCGCTGCCCCTGATTTTGAGGAAGCAGCTCTGTTTCCATGCTTTGCAACTGGAACACCCGCTGCCGCAATGACCATGGCAGCTGTCGTGGAAATGTTAAAGGAGTTTGAGCCATCGCCGCCGGTTCCCACAATCTCCAACACATCCATATCGTGCAGCAGTTTAATACAATGTGCTCTCATTCCTGCTGCCGACGCCGTAATCTCATCGATCGTCTCCCCCTTTAAGGATAATGCAGTGAGGTACGCGGACATCTGAACCGGTGTCGCCTCTCCTCCCATAATCTCATTCATCACTGCCTCTGCTTCCTGATAAGACAAGTCCTCTTTTTTCGCCAGTTTTAAAATTGCTTCCTTAATCATCCTATCCTCCAATCTGTGCCCGCATCTTACCGCTTTGGCACCCATTCTGCTTATTCTTTTCTCTTATTTTCATATGCACTTCATAAAGTTTTCTATCATGATTCTTCCCTGCGGCGTCATCACCGACTCTGGATGGAACTGCACACCGAATACCGGATACTCTCTATGTTCCACTGCCATAATCTCCCCGTCTGCTGATTCCGCAGTTATTTTCAATTCCTTCGGCAAGGTCTCCTTCTGCGCCGCGAGAGAATGATACCTGGCTGCCAGAAAGACTTTATCTATCCCCCGAAACAGCTGGTTTTCTGACACCTGTATCATCTCCTTCTGCTTTCCATGCATCAGTTCCTTTGCATAGGAAACCGTTCCTCCGAATGCCTCACAGATGGCCTGATGTCCCAGACACACACCCAAAATCGGGATTTTTCCGGCAAAATATTGGATTGCCTCAATGCAAATTCCCGCATCTTCCGGCCGCCCTGGACCTGGGGAAAGAATCAGCGCTTCCGGCTTCATCTCCTCAATCTCTCCCACATGGTAAGCATCGTTTCGCACCACTCGGATATCCGGCTCCACAGAACCTACGAGCTGATATAAGTTATAAGAAAAGCTGTCATAATTATCAATCAACACAATCATTCTAATCCCTCCTCTGCAAACCGGATTGCCTGTACCACTGCCTTCGCCTTATTGCAGCACTCGTCAAATTCTTTGTCTGGCACACTGTCCGCCACGATTCCTGCACCAGAGCGGATACAGATTGCGCCATTCTTTTTATACACCAGACGGATGGCAATGCATGTATCCAAATTTCCTGTAAAATCCAGATAACCGATTGCTCCGCCGTAAACACCTCTCTTGCTGTTTTCCAGTTCGCCGATAATCTGGCAGGCACGGAATTTCGGCGCTCCCGAAAGCGTCCCCGCCGGAAGAATCGCATCGACCGCATCCACCGCGTCCTTTCCTTCCTCCAGTTCACCGATTACGGTAGACCCCAGATGCATCACATGGGAAAATCTCTCCACAGACAGATATTTTTCCACTTCCACACTGCCGATTCGGCTGATTTTTCCAATGTCATTTCTTCCAAGGTCAACCAGCATATTGTGCTCCGCGAGTTCCTTTTCGTCCTGCAAAAGGTCCGCTTCCAGCTCCATATCTTCTTTTCTTGTTTTTCCTCTCGGTCTCGTTCCTGCGAGCGGGAAGGTACTCAGCTTTCCGGCCTCCAGTTTCACTAAAGTCTCCGGCGAAGCGCCCGCCATCTCCAGGTCATCACTGGAAAAATAAAACATATAGGGAGATGGGTTTGTCGCCCGAAGCACGCGATATGTATCAAACAGATTTCCCTCCGCCTCCGCCCGCATCGGATTGGAGAGCACGACCTGGAAGATATCTCCCTCCCGAATGTACTGTTTTGCCTTCTCCACCATGCCGCAGTACTGTTCTCTCGGAAACTGCGGGAGAATCTGTGATTTCAACTTTAACGGAGAAAACTGCATTGGCTCGCCGCCCTGTATCAGCTGTTTCATCTCTTCCAGGGTCTCCTCCGCCTTCTGGTAGGATGCTTCCAGCGTATCAGAATTCTCCGTCATCACGCCAGTAATCAGAAGAACCTTCTGTCTATAATGGTCAAACGTAATCACCTGGTCAAACAGCATCAAATCCATATCCCGAAAATCCTGCAGATTCCGTTCTTTTTTTGCCTCTCCTTTTACATTTTCCTTTATTACATCTTTCTCTGCATTTTTCTCTTCATTTTTATCTTCCTTTTGCGTTAAATTTTCGTTTTCTTCTTCTCTCGCTTCTTCTTCCACTTCTTCCTTTGTCAGCTTCAGTTTTGGCTCATTGTATTTGATATAATCATAGGAAAAGTATCCCACGAGTCCGCCCGTAAACGGCGGCATCCCCTCCATCACCGGACTTTTGTATCGAGCCAGAATTTCCCGCAGAGTGTCGCCTGGATGGGAAACTTTCTTTACTATAACAGTATCCTCGCCGTCTTCCTTCTTTTCTCGGATGGTTATTTTTCCGTCCGTGCAGGTAATTTCCATTGTCGGATGGCATCCTAGGAAAGAATATCGTCCCCACACTTCCGACTGCCCTGCGCTCTCCAAAAGATAACAATGTCTGCTCGCCCCGCGCAGCCTGCGCATCACCTCCACAGGGGTATAGCGGTCTGCATACAGTTCACGGCACACCGGAATCCGGCGGTACAAACCAGTCTGTGCCAGTTTCTTTACAGCTTCAAATGTTGGATACATCCTTCTTTCCTCCCACTTCTATCTTATTTTTATCAAAAAATTTTCTCAAAACAACACGTTTCAAACAAAACTTATGTTTCAAACAAAAAACACGCTTGAAACAAAAAAAGCGCCCGTCCTGACAGAACGTTCCCATTCTGTCAAGGACGAGCGTATCGATTCGTTTGATTCTTTCAATCACTTCAATCATGTTCACCCGCGGTGCCACCTTGTTTCACGGTCTGAGCCGTGCCCTTTGCGGAATACCAACATATTCCCGACAACTGACGTATGTCCCACGTCACAGAATACTCAGCTTCAAAATTCTGAAATCACGCATGCTCTCATGCTGTGCTTTTATACTTTCATACTCTCCTAAAGCCTTTGACTGTGCCCTCAGCGGTCCATTTGGCAATTTGCATTCCGGCCTGGCTCTCACCTTCCCAGACTCTCTGTGCGTGCATCATTACTTTGATCTCCGCTTCATCGGTTTAGACTATTAAATTGTCTATAAATTACCACACAATTTCGTATTTGTCAACCCTGTTTTTTGATTTTTTGAACACCAGGCGCAAAACCTGTGCAGTATAAGGCGAAAATTGCCCCACAAATCCCAACGCCTATCTTGTCATTTAGAAAATCCTGTGCTATATTAAACAAATAAATACTTCTTGTATTTTAGTACTTTAAAGTCCCGTCTTTAAGTTTTAGCACCATAATAGTTTAAGACTTCTCTCCATACCATAT
>JAUNGE010000024.1 GCA_030524675.1 bacterium | reverse complement strand
TAAGATACATACCGTTTTCTCCTTTCTATAGACTTGGAAATAGGTTTTCCTGTATATATATTGTAGCATATGTTTTACTGAAACACAAGTATTTAGTAAAACATATATATTTCACCATGATGCCATTCATTCCATGACCTAAAAGGTCATGGGTTTTCTGGCTGGTTAATTATAAAAAAGTAAATACGAAAAAGTAAATATGAAAAAAGCGAAGCTGATGGTTATGCTAAGAAACCACTTTCGCGGATGTAGACAGCCTGAAAAAAACATGCTATGATAACAGGTGACTCAAATGGGCGGAAAGCAAAAACGGAAGAAAATATGAAAACATGAGAAATAAAAAAGAAAGCCTGTAACAAATGAAGAAGGCTTGTAATAGGAGAGAGAAGAAGAAGAAAGAAAATCAAGAACAAAAAAGAGAACGAAAAGAGAGGAAAGGAATAGACTGAATGAAGTGGAAGAAATTTACATTATCCACAACAACGGAGGCTGTGGATTTAATCAGTGAACTGTGCAGTGAAATTGGAATCGAGGGCATTGAGATCGAAGACCATGTGCCGCTGACAGAAAAAGAGACAAAAGGAATGTTTATTGATATTCTGCCGGATCTGGGACCGGATGACGGAAAGGCGAAAGTCAGTTTTTATCTGGAAGAAGATGCAGATGTGAAGACCATTTTGGATAACCTGCAGGACGGCCTGGCAGAGCTTCGCCCGTTCGTGGATTTGGGAAGCTGTGAACTGGAGGCGTCCGAGACGGAGGATAAAGACTGGATTAACAACTGGAAGCAGTACTTTAAGCCATTTACGGTAGATGATATTTTAATTAAGCCGACCTGGGAGAGCGTGCCGGAGGAACACAAAGAAAAACTTCTGATTCAGATTGACCCAGGTACTGCGTTCGGCACAGGTATGCATGAGACGACGCAGCTGTGTATCCGCGAGCTCAGAAAATATGTCAAAGATGGCGTGAAAGTCCTGGATGTGGGAACGGGGAGCGGTATTTTGGGAATTGCTGCACTGAAACTGGGCGCAGAGTCTGTGATGGGAACCGACTTGGATGAAAATGCGATTGCTGCGGTGGCAGAAAATCTGGAGTCCAATGGAATTGATACTGCACAGTTTAAGGTACTCCAGGGAAATATCATTGATGATAAGAAGATTCAGGATGAAGTTGGATATGAGTGTTATGACATTGTGGTGGCCAATATTTTAGCTCCGGTCATCATGATGCTGCAAAACGAGGTCGCTGTGCATCTGAAAAAAGGCGGAATTTTTATCACATCCGGTATTATCAATCTCAAGGAGCAGGATGTGCTGGACGCGTTTGCGGCAAATACTGCGTTTGAGCTAATACAGGTCAATCACCAAGGCGAGTGGGTAAATGTGACTGTGAGAAAGCGCTGACGGACAAAAAAGCAAAGAACAGAAAATAAAGAAGAACATGGTTGTGATTTGGGCATCAGAATGTGGAAAATCATAATAGAAAAATTGAAGTAAGGTTGGAGTGAGGCATGTATCGTTTTTTTGTAAAACCGGAACAGATTGGCGGGCAGCAGATACAAATTGTCGGGGCGGATGTGAACCATATCAAAAATGTGCTGCGCATGAAGCCAGGTGAGAAGGTGCGCGTCAGCGATGGGCAGAAAATGGACTACTTCTGTGAAGTAGAATCATTGCAGGATGAGCAGATAATTGTCCGCATTTTGACAGCATCCGAGGGGGATACAGAGCTTCCGGCAGAGATTGTGCTGTATCAGGGACTTCCAAAGGGTGATAAACTGGAGTGGATTATTCAAAAATCGGTGGAATTGGGTGTATCCCAGGTCGTGCCGGTAGCGATGAAGTATTCTGTCGTGAAGATTGAGCCGAAAAAGGAAGAGGCAAAGCGCAGGCGCTGGAATATGATTTCTGAGAGCGCGGCAAAGCAGTCAAAACGCCTGATTGTACCCGAAGTGGGGCAGATTCTTTCCTATAAAAAATGTATTCAGGAGATGGCAGCTCTGGATATGGTGCTGGTTCCGTATGAATCGGCAGAAGGAATGGAAAGTTTGAGACATGCAGTGAGCGTGATAAAGCCTGGAATGCGCATCGGCATCGTGATTGGGCCGGAAGGCGGATTCGCGGAGGAAGAGATTGAAGAGGTGAAAGCGGCAGGCGCAGTGATTGTCAGTCTGGGGAAACGAATTTTGAGAACAGAGACTGCAGGGCTTGCGATGTTGTCCATTTTGATGTATCATATGGAAATCGGAATCAATCAGAATTGATGGAGACATAAAACAAAGAGCAAACAATCAGAAATATGAGATGAGAGATAAGACGAAAAGCAGATAGGGTCAGATGGGGTCGTCAGATGGAGGTGACAAGAATGAGAACCTTGATTTTTAATGGGTCTCCCAGAAAGCGCGGAGGAAGCAGCGATGTGGTCGATGCCGTATGCCAGAGCCTTTCAGGGGAATATCGGATTGTGAATGTGTACCGCAGTCAGATTGCACCGTGTGTAGACTGCAGGTATTGCTGGACGCATGAGGGATGCTGCGTGAAAGATGAGATGCAGGAGGTGTTTTCTTATTTGGAAGAGTGTGACAATGTGCTGATTGTCTCTCCACTGTATTTTACTGAGCTGACAGGACCGCTTCTGTCGGTGTTGAGCCGTCTGCAGATTTATTTTTCAGCGCGCGTGTTTCAGAAAAAAAGGCTTCTCTCCAAAACGAAAAAAGGTGCTGTGGTGCTGGTGGCAGGCAGTGAGTCGGACAGTTTTGAATATGCTTACCGGACGGCGAAGGTGTGCCTGGGAGAAATGCGCGTTACAGAGGTTCTGCCGCCTTTGGGATTTCACAGGACGGATTCTGTGCCAGTAAAGGAGCAGGCAGAGTTTTGGGAGGTTATCAGCAGAGTGACGGCATTTTTCGAGGAGTAAACGGAAGAATCACTTAAAATTACGAAAACAGTTCAAAATAGAAAAATATGCCGGAATGACCTAAGCGATAAAAGAAAAGCTTAAATTGGAAGAACAGCGGAAGATATGTGGAAAGGGAAATGAAAATGGAAGTATATTTTGACAATTCAGCGACAACCAAGGTGCTGGATGGGGTCAGGGATGTTGTGGTAAAGGCGATGATGGAGGATTATGGAAATCCCTCTTCCAGGCACCAGAAGGGTGTGGATGCGGAAAATCTCCTGAAAGCGGCCCGCGTGGAGATTGCAAAGACATTGAAGGTGCAGGAAAAGGAAATCCTGTTTACGTCGGGCGGCACGGAGTCCAACAATATGGCTCTGTTTGGCGCTGCATTTGCCAATAAGAGGGCAGGAAACCATATTATCACGACATCCATTGAGCATGCAGCGGTATACAATCCGATGCAGGTGCTGGAGGAAGCTGGATTCCGTGTGACATATCTTCCGGTGGACGAAAATGGACATATCCGTTTGGATGAGCTGGAGGCGACAATCTGTGAAGATACCATTCTTGTCTCGATTATGTATGTGAACAATGAGATTGGCGCAGTGGAGCCGATTGAGGAGATTGGAAACCGAATTAAGCATAAGAAACCGGATGTTTTGTTTCATGTGGATGCGATTCAGGCGTATGGAAAATATTTGATTCGCCCAAAACGCATGAAAATTGATATGATGTCTGTCAGCGGGCACAAAATTCATGGGCCGAAGGGAATTGGTTTTTTGTATATTCGGGAGGGCGCAAAAGTAAAACCGCTGATTTATGGCGGCGGGCAGCAGCGAGGTATGCGCTCCGGAACAGACAATGTACCTGGGGCAGCAGGACTTGGCGCAGCGGCAAAAGAGGCGTATACGAATTTTGAAGAGAAGATAGACTATCTGTATGGGCTGAAGGAGAAGATGACAGAGGGCCTTCAAAAATTGGATGGCGTGACGGTTCATGGACTGACGGGGCGAGAGAGTGCGCCGCAGATTGTCAGCGCGGGATTTCGCGGAGTGAGAAGTGAAGTGCTGCTTCATGCTCTGGAGGATAAGGGGATTTATGTGTCCTCGGGGTCGGCGTGTTCTTCCAATCATCCTGGAATCAGCGGAGCGCTGAAGGGAATCGGTGTGAAAAATGACCTGTTGGATTCGACGATTCGCTTTAGCTTCAGTCGATTTAATACAGAGGAAGAAGTAGACTATTGCCTGAGGACACTGGAAGAACTGCTTCCACGTTTGAGACGCTACCAGAGAGGATAGATGAAAAGAACGCGGGACAAAGAAGGATGAAACCTAAAAGAATGGGCGCAAGGGCAGATGACAGACACGACAGATAAGAGACAGAAGAGATAAGAAACAGCACAGATAAAAGAAGATGTATGTAGATACAGAAAAGTGATACAAGGATACAGGGATACAGCGCATAGAATGTGGAAAGGAATAAAGAACGATATGCATATGTTTCAGTCATTTTTAATTAAATATGCCGAGATCGGCACGAAGGGAAAGAACCGCTATATGTTTGAGGATGCTTTGGTAAGGCAGATCAGGGCGGCCCTGAAGCGTGTAGATGGGGAGTTTCATGTGGGAAAGGAGTCTGGACGCATCTATGTGACTGCAAAGACAGCATTTGAGTACGATGAGACGGTGGAAGCCTTGCAGACGGTATTCGGTGTGGTGGAAATCTGTCCGATGATGCAGGTGGATGACAATGGATATGAGGATTTAAAGCAGCAGGTGTTAAAATACATGGATGAAGTATATCCAGATAAGAAACTGACCTTTAAGGTCGTGGCGCGCCGCGGAAATAAACAGTATCCGATTCATTCAGAGCAGATGAACCGTGACTTGGGCGAGATGATTTTGCGCGCATTTCCAGAGACAAAGGTGGATGTGCATCATCCGGATGTGATGCTGCATGTGGAAGTGCGCAATCGAATCAACATCTACTCTCTGCGCATCCCAGGACCAGGCGGTATGCCGGTTGGAACAAACGGCAAGGCAATGCTTTTGCTTTCTGGAGGCATTGACAGCCCTGTTGCGGGATGGATGGTCGCAAAGCGAGGCGTTGTGATTGAGGCGACATATTTCCACGCACCGCCGTACACGAGTGAGAGAGCAAAGCAAAAAGTGGTGGATTTGGCGAAGCTGGTAGCACGTTACAGCGGGGCAATCCGCCTGAACATTGTAAATTTTACAGACTGTCAGCTCTATATCTATGACCAGTGTCCGCATGAGGAATTGACGATTATCATGAGACGCTATATGATGCGGATTGCACAGACTTTGGCATATGACAGAGAATGTCTGGCGCTGATTACCGGAGAGAGCATCGGACAGGTGGCTTCACAGACAGTACAGTCCCTGGTGTGTACCAATGAAGTCTGCACCATGCCAGTATTCCGCCCGCTAATCGGATTTGACAAGCAGGATATCGTCGATATCTCAGAGAAAATCAAGACGTATGAGACTTCCGTGCTGCCGTATGAGGACTGCTGTACTATCTTTGTCGCGAAGCATCCAGTGACGAAGCCGAGCTTAAAGGCGATTCAGAAGTCCGAGAAGAAACTTGGGGAGAAGATGGAAGAGCTGGTGAAGACAGCGATCGATACGGTAGAAGTCATCTGGTGCGCGCCGGAAGACAGCATGGTATAATGTTAGGTAAAAAATTGTGATAGTGTGATAGCAACTGCGGTAAAAAGAATAAGACGCCCGTTCTTGACTGGGCGTCTTTGAGATTGTGATTGCGTTCGATTTGACGAAAAATCAGTTCAGCTAAGTTTCGCTAAAATTCATTAAGTCTACTGTTTTTCTGCTGAACGAAACGATATGTAATGTCTGGTCATGCAACCTTGTGCAGTACAGCAATACAGTACATGAAATCAAATATGTGAAATCAAATATATTTGACTTCATGGAATACTCTGACAGATTACTGGATAATATATGGGGAGAGTACTGCTAAAATTTCGTCGATATCAGACTCAGCGTGGATGTTTAAGTCGATTGGCTTTGACAGGTCCAGACTGAAAATTCCCATGATGGATTTTGCATCTATTACATATCTGCCGGATACTAAATCAAAATCAGTATCAAATTTTGTTAAATCGTTTACAAAAGATTTAACCTTATCAATGGAATTAAGAGAAATACGAACTGTTTTCATGAAAAAAACCTCCTTATATTTTACAAGCAATGGATTTTCGGGACTCCATTAAGACCACATCTCTTGCTTTAATTTTACCGGGAAAAGAAGAAAAGTCAATAGTGATATTGCATGAAAATAGGTTTTGCGGACTGAAATTTTAAATAGGAGATAACAAAATGAGAAAAGCAGCTTTTCATAACCTTGGCTGCAAGGTGAATTCATATGAGACAGAGGCTATGCAGCAGCTTTTGGAGAAGGCGGGGTACGAGATTGTAGATTTTTCGGAGAGAGCGGATGTGTATATTATTAATACATGTTCTGTGACGAATGTGTCAGATAAAAAGTCCAGACAGATGCTGCACCGCGCAAAGGCAAAGAATCCAGATGCTGTGGTGGTGGCCGCGGGCTGTTATGTGCAGGCTGTGGGGGAAAAGCTGCTGGAAGATGCGGCTGTGGATATGATTATCGGCAACAATAAAAAAGCAGAACTTCCAGACCTGCTGGAACAGTTTTTTGCAGGAAAAGAGGCAGAAGGTCTGATTGATATTGCGAAGACAAAGGAGTATGAAGCTCTTCACATTGAGAGAATCGCGGACCATACCAGGGCGTTTATGAAGGTGCAGGACGGCTGCAACCAGTTTTGCAGCTACTGTATCATTCCCTATACCAGAGGGCGTGTGAGAAGCCGTGAGCTGAAAGATGTGCTGGATGAGGCGAGGAGTCTGGCGGCTGCGGGATATCGGGAACTGGTGCTCACAGGCATCCATCTGAGTTCGTATGGTGTGGATTTTCCGGCCGAAAAGAGAATCGGACTTCTGGAACTGATTCGAGCTCTTCATGAGATTAGCGGGGTGGAGCGGATTCGCCTTGGGTCCTTGGAACCGCGCATTATCACGGAGGAATTTGCGGGAAGTCTGGCAGCCCTGCCGAAGGTGTGTCCGCATTTTCACCTGTCCTTGCAGAGCGGGTGCGATGCGACATTAAAGAGGATGAACAGACGGTACACGGCGGCAGAATACCTGGAAAAATGTGGAATCTTGCGCAGCGTGTATGAAAATCCGGCCATTACAACGGATGTGATTGTGGGATTTCCAGGAGAGACGGAAGAGGAATTTTTGGAGACAAGGCAGTTTCTGGAGAAAGTGCATTTTTATGAGATGCATGTGTTTAAATATTCAAGACGTGCAGGGACGAAGGCTGCAGACATGCCGCAGCAGGTTCCAGAGCAGGTGAAGAGCGCGAGAAGCGATGTGCTTCTGGCACTGGAGAAGCAGATGTCTCTCGCGTACAGAGAGTCTTTTGCAGGAAAGGAGGAGACGATTCTTCTGGAAGAAGAATTGGAACTCGACGGCAGGAAATTCTGGATTGGCCATACGAAGGAATATGTGAAAGCGGCAGTCTCAGCTGACGGATATCACAAAAATATGCTGGTTACTGGCAAATTTGCAGCAATGATAAGCGAAGAAATCTGGCTGATGCAGACAGATTGATGAAAAATTTATAGAATTTTGTCGAATTGTACAGAATTGTATGAGAAAATTTAAGAATTATTCCCTTGCCGAATTGGTTATTATCGTATAGAATAGTAATGAACAACTAAAGGACGTGAGAAGATGGGTAGCATTTATAATACACAATTTTTTAAAGCTCCACAGGAAAATAAACTGGAAGTAAGCCAGGTCTTAGAACAGGTTTATGTTGCCCTGACTGAGAAGGGATACAATCCTATCAATCAGATTGTCGGCTACATTATTTCTGGTGACCCTACGTATATCACCAGCCATAACAGCGCCAGAAGCCTGATTATGAAAGTGGAACGTGATGAGATTTTGGAAGAACTGATGCGCACGTATGTAGATACGAAGTTCAAGTAAAAGGCGGACATTGGTCTTTGCTGGTGGCAGGGCCGATACGGACAGTTCTGAAATATGTACACGAAGACAGCAGAAAAGTTGGTTGATTAACCAGCTTATTTTGCTATGGGGAAATAAAAGAATGCGAATTATGGGATTGGATTTTGGCTCCAAGACTGTCGGAGTGGCGGTAAGCGATACTCTCGGATGGACAGCTCAGGGGGTCGAGACGATTGTACGCAAAAATGAGGATAAACTCCGGCAGACATGTGCTAGAATTGAGGCATTGATTGCAGAATATGAGGTTGAACTTCTGGTTTTGGGGTATCCTAAAAACATGGATGGTACGATCGGTGAACGTGCGAGAAAGACGGAAGTGTTTCGCGATATGCTGGCGAGACGGACGGGACTTCCTGTTGTCTTATGGGACGAGCGGTTGACGACTGTGGAGGCAGAGCAGATACTGATTGAGAGCGGAGTGAGGCGGGAGAACCGCAAAACGTATATTGACAAGATTGCTGCTATGTTGATTCTGCAGGATTATTTGGATGCGAAACAGCATGAATCAAGACAGAAGGCTGACAGGGCAGAACAGAATGTAGATAAAGCGGCAGATGTAGATGAAACGGCAATAACAGCGGCGAAGAATCAGAAAGAATGTCAGGAAAGCGAAGCAAATATAAAGTAAAGATGGAGTAAACATGGAAGAAAAGAACGACAAGAAGATTACATTGTATGCGGACGGAGAATCTGTGGATTTTTATGTTCTGGAGGAAACCAGAATCAATGGAATGAATTATCTTTTGGTGACGGACAGCGATGAGGAAGAAGATGGAGAATGTTATGTTCTGAAAGATGTTTCCCGCGATGACGAGGAGGAAGCTGTCTATGAGTTTGTGGAAAATGAAGCAGAGATGGACTATATGTTCCGAATTTTTACGGAGCTTCTGAGTGACGAAGACATGGAGATTGTGAAATAAGAACATTGAGAAGATAACAACATTAAGAGAATAAAAAATTAAGAGAATAAGAAAGAGGAAAAACTATCCAGATAGATCTGAATTCCTGAAAAAGAGATTAGAACAGTTTGGTAGAGCCCATGATGAGACAGGACCAGAAGGATATCTGTAAAACAATAACAGCCGAAAATTTTTGAGAAACAGGGAACGAAAATAGACACGAACACACAGGGATGGAGACAGGAAAAGCAGCAGGAAAGAGGAGAAAACTGGAAAAAATATGGAGGTGTCATTTATTTGAAACAAGGATTTGGAAGAAATGAGAATTTGAACGAAAAGCATAACGAAAAATACAATGAAAAATATAGTGAGAAATATAGTGATAAGCAGGCAGAGAAAAGTGGCGGAAAGAAAAGCAATGCGGTAAAAATTATCCCTCTGGGCGGACTGGAGCACATTGGAATGAATATGACAGTCATTGAGTATGAGGATACTATGATTGTGATTGACTGCGGACTGATGTTTCCAGGAGAGGATATGCTGGGCATTGACTTGGTAATTCCGGATGTGACGTATCTGAAAAACAACCTGGATAAATTAAAAGGATTTGTGATTACCCACGGTCATGAGGACCATATCGGTGCGCTGCCATATGTGCTGAAGGATGTCAACGCTCCAGTTTATGGAACCAAATTGACCGTGGCTCTGATTGAAAATAAATTAAAAGAACATAATTTACTGAAAACGACAAAACGGAAAGTGGTAAAACACGGACAATCCATCAATCTGGGATGTTTCCGTATCGAGTTTATCAAGACAAACCACAGTATTGCGGATGCCTGCGCGCTGGCAATTTTCACACCGGCCGGAACTATCCTGCATACGGGTGATTTTAAAATCGACTATACCCCTGTGTTTGGTGAACCGGCAGATTTGCAGCGCTTTGCAGAGCTTGGAAAGAAGGGCGTGCTGGCAATGATGTGCGACAGTACGAATGCGATGCGCCCAGGATTTACCATGTCGGAGCGCACAGTGGGAAAGACGTTTGACGGGATTTTTGCGGAGCACAAGAACAGCCGTATCATTGTGGCGACTTTCGCATCCAATGTGGACCGTGTGCAGCAGGTTATTAATTCTGCGTATAAGTATGGAAGAAAAGTCGTGATTGAGGGCCGCAGTATGGTGAATGTCATCGGTACGGCGAGCGAGCTGGGATATATCAATATTCCGGATGGCACGCTGATTGATATTGAAAATCTGCGCAATTATACGCCGGAACAGACCGTGATTATCACGACAGGAAGCCAGGGAGAGTCTTTGGCAGCACTGTCGAGGATGGCGTCCTCCCTTCACAAGAAAGTGACAATTCTTCCGACGGATGTGGTGATTATGAGCTCCACACCGATTCCTGGAAATGAGAAGGCGGTGGCGAGAGTCATCAATGAGCTGTCGATGAAGGGTGCAGAGGTCATTTCTCAGGATACCCATGTGTCTGGACATGCCTGCCAGGAGGAAATCAAGCTGATGTACTCTTTGGTTCATCCCAAATATGCCCTGCCGGTTCACGGTGAGTACCGCCATCTGATGGCACAGAAAAATATTGCAGAATCCATGGGAATTCCGAAAGAAAATATCATGATTATGGCATCCGGTGATGTGGTTGAGGTCTCGGAGGACGGCATCTGCCAGGCGGGCCGTGTGCAGGCGGGAAGTGTTCTGGTGGACGGCCTTGGCGTGGGCGACGTGGGAAATATTGTGCTGCGTGACAGACAGAACCTGGCGCAGAACGGTATCATTGTCGTGGTGCTCACACTGGAGCGCTACACAAACCAGCTTTTAGCGGGACCAGATATCGTGTCCCGAGGATTCGTGTATGTCCGCGAGGCGGAAAGCCTGATGGAAGAGGCGAAGGCAGTGGTGGATGCAGCTTTGGGAGAATGTCTGGAGCACCATGTCAGCGACTGGAGCAAGATTAAAAACGTGATCCGTGACAGTCTGAGCGAATTTTTGTGGAGAAAAATGAAGAGAAATCCGATGATTCTCCCGATTATTATGGAAGTGTGATAGGAATCCAATAGCTGGAGCTGTTACCGCATAAGGCATATATGGAAGTATAAGGAGAAGAATTCCGCATGAGAAGGAAGAATGACACAACAGAGGAGGCTGTGAAAATCGGACTTGGTGTACTGCATACTGTCAGCAGAATTGCATTCTGGGTACTGGTGGTGATGCTTTTGTATGCAGGCGCAGTCAGAGGATATCGGTTTGGGTATGAAATCTTTAATTCTACAGCAGTTTCAGAAGCGCCGGGTGTGGAGAAGCAAATTACAATCCCAGAAAAACCGGCCATGACTTCTGTTGCGAAAATTCTGAAGGACAAAGGTCTGATTCAAGATGAGATGGTATTTATGGTGCAGTACTGGCTGTTTGACTGTGAACCGGTGCCTGGGACATACACTTTAAATACTTCTATGACGGGACGGGAAATCATACAATATTTGAACAAGGCGGGCAAGAGCGATGATAGTGAATGAGCGTATTCGGGATTATATCTGTTCGCTGGAGAGAAGCCGCGGGGTCCTGGATGAGATAGAAAAAGAGGCAAGAGAGGCCGGTGTTCCCATTATAAAGAAGGAGACGGCAGCTTTTTTGGAGACGATGACAGCGGCGGCAAATCCATCGGCCATTCTCGAGGTGGGGACGGCTGTTGGCTATTCTGCGCTTCTCATGAGCCGGATTATGCCAAAGGCGTGTGAGATTACAACGATTGAAACAGACAGAGACAGGATTCAAAAGGCAGCAGAAAATCTGAAAAAAGCGGGAGAAAGCCGGATTCACCTGATGGAAGGGGATGCAGGCAAAGTGCTCGCGGCACTGGAAGGACCCTACGACTTGATTTTTATGGACGCTGCGAAGGGACAGTACATTCATTGGCTGCCGGATATTCTGCGTGTTCTGGCACCAGGAGGGATTCTTCTCTCTGATAATGTGCTCCAGGATGGGCGGATTGTGGAATCGCGGTTTGCTGTGGAGAGACGTGACCGCACGATTCATGCGAGAATTCGTGAATATTTGTTTACGCTGACGCATCATCCGGAGCTTACAAGCTCGATTGTGCCGGTCGGAGACGGGGTTGCAGTGAGTGTAAAAAAGCGTGAAAGGCAGAAGTAACAGAAGCGATACAAGTACTAGAAGGAACGGAAAGGAATACTACATGAGAAAGACAGAATTGCTGATTCCGGCAGGGAGTCTGGAGGTTTTAAAGACTGCGGTGATGTACGGCGCAGATGCGGTGTACTTTGGCGGGGAGGCGTTCGGGCTTCGAGCGAAGGCGAAGAATTTTTCAAAAGAAGACATGAAGGAAGGCATTGCGTTTGCTCACGCGCGCGGTGTGCGGGTGTACATTACAGCGAATATTCTAGCGCACAATGACGATTTGGCTGGTGTGGAGCAGTATTTTGAGGAACTGCGAGAAATCGGGCCGGATGCGCTGATTATCTCCGACCCAGGTGTGTTCGGGATAGCAAGGCGCGTGCTGCCGGATATGGAGATTCATATCAGCACACAGGCGAACAATACAAACTATGGGACCTATCTGTTCTGGTATTCGCTGGGAGCAAAGCGCGTGGTGTCTGCGCGTGAGCTGTCTCTGGCAGAGATTCGGCAGATTCGGGACAGGATTCCGGAGGATATGGAGATTGAGAGCTTTATCCATGGCGCTATGTGCATTTCCTACTCAGGAAGATGTCTTCTGAGCAATTATCTGACAGGACGCGATGCGAACCAGGGAGCTTGCACGCATCCATGCCGCTGGAAATACACGCTGATGGAGGAAAAGCGTCCGGGCGAATATATGCCGGTGTATGAAAATGAGAGAGGAACTTTCATTTTCAATTCCAAGGACCTTTGTATGGTGGAGCACATTCCGGAGATGATTGAGGCGGGAATTGACAGCTTTAAGATAGAAGGGCGCATGAAGACGGCTCTGTATGTGGCGACTGTGGCGCGCGCATACCGCCATGCGATTGACGATTATCAGAAAGACCCGAATCTGTACAGGGAGAGACTTCCATGGTACAGGGCAGAGATTGCCAAGTGCACCAATCGGGAATTTACGACCGGATTTTATTTTGGAAAGCCAGGAGCGGATGCGCAGATTTATACCAACAATACTTACAGTACCGACTATACGTATCTAGGCACCATCTCCGAGGTAGATGAAAGAGGATTCGGGCGTTTTGAGCAGAAGAACAAGTTCTCTGTGGGAGAATCCATCGAGGTGATGCGTCCGGATGGCGCGAATATACAGGCAACTGTGAGAGGATTGTATGACGAAGAGAAAAATGCAGTGGAGAGCGCACCCCATGCGAGACAGATTCTGTACGTGGATTTGGGCATGGAGCTGAGAGAATACGATATTCTGCGCCGCAAGGAAGAGGAAAACAAAGAAGAACAGTAATGCAGTATTTTTGCGTGAACTTTTGGCTGTCTGCCGAGCGGCAAACAGCCTTTTGACGTTTACAAAGGGGGAGACAGGATGTTTTGGATTTTTAATCTTGCAGCTTTGCTGTGTATGGTGTATTATATTGTAATTCTGGTATATTCTGGCATCAGCACTTCCTGGTCTTTTTTGTGGCTGATTGCAGCTGCGATGTTTCTTTTCCTGGCTTTTGGGACAGAATATTACATAAAACATGCAAAAAAAATTCCCCTCTGGGTGCCGGTCTCTGTGGTGACGACGCTGCTTGCGGGAATCACAGTGTTTGGCGTGATTGAAGTGCTGATTTTTACCAATGCAGCAGGGAGAGATGCCCAGGGCATGGATTATGTGATTGTGCTGGGGACAGAAGTGCGCGGGGAGAAAATCAGCGATTCCCTGAAGAAGCGCTTGGATAAGGTGTTAGTGTATGCGGAGCAAAATCCGGACACCATTTTTATCCTCTCGGGCGGAAAGGGAAGAGGCGAAGCGCTGTCCGAGGCAGATGCCATGTTTGCGTACTTATCGTACAATGGTCTGCCGGAGGACAAGATGATAAAAGAGGGAAAATCTACAAACACAAAGGAAAATATTGAGTACAGCAAAAATGTGATTCGGACCGTGGAGTCGCTTCGGAAACATTCGGACGATGGAGAGATGAAAATTGCAGTACTCAGCAGCGATTTTCATGTGTTCCGCGCGAAACAGATTGCAAAAAAGATGGGAATTACGGATATCTATGGAATCCAGGCAGAGACAAACCAGGTGCTGTTTATCCATTTGTGCGTGAGAGAGGCGCTGGCAGTGTTTAAGGATAAACTGCTGGGAAATATGTAAATATAGAACAGACAAAGAGAAGCAATACAAAAGAGACAGAAAAACGGATATGGAGGAATATATGGAGAAATTAGAGCAGGTAAAGGGGTATCAAATCCTCTCCCAGAAGTTTCTGAAGGAAATGAATTCTACCGGAGTGGTTCTGGAGCATAAGAAGACGGGAGCCAGAGTATTTGCGGTGATGAACGATGATGAGAATAAGGTATTTTCTATTGGATTTCGCACACCGCCGACAGACAGCACCGGTGTGGCGCATATTTTGGAGCACACGGTTCTGTGCGGCTCAGAGAAATTTCCGGTAAAGGACCCGTTTGTGGAACTGGTGAAGGGGTCTTTGAACACATTTTTAAATGCGATGACATATCCAGATAAGACGGTGTATCCGATTGCCAGCTGCAATGACAAGGATTTTCAGAACCTGATGGATGTGTATATGGATGCGGTGTTCCATCCGAATATTCTGAAAGAAAAGAAAATTTTCATGCAGGAAGGCTGGCACTATGAGTTGACGGAAGAAGATGCTCCAATCACCTACAACGGTGTTGTCTACAATGAGATGAAGGGCGCATTTTCCTCCCCAGAGAGCGTGTTGGACCGCATGATTAGCCGCACGCTGTTTCCGGATACCTGCTATGGACACGAGTCTGGCGGAGATCCGGATGATATTCCGAACTTGACTTATGAGGCATATCTGGAGTTTTATCATAAATATTATCACCCGTCCAACAGTTTTATTTATCTGTACGGAAATATGGATATGGAGGAAAAGCTGGTCTGGATGGATGAGCAGTATCTGAGCCAGTATGACAGAAAAGAGATTGATTCCAGAATCCGCATGCAGCAGCCATTTTCCAAGCCGGTGGAGAAAGAGTATCAGTATTCGGTGCTGGAGGATGAGCCGTTGGAGAATGCGTCCTATCTGTCTGTCAATACTGTTGTGGGGACGGATTTGGACCCGAAGCTGTATGTGGCGTTTCAGATTCTGGAATACACTCTTTTGGATGCGCCAGGCGCACCGTTGAAGGAGGCGCTTTTAAAGGCAGGTATCGGCAGCGATATTATGGGAGGATATGAGAGCGGAATTTTACAGCCGTATTTCTCCGTTGTGGCAAAAGGAGCCAAGAGTTCCCAGAAAGAGGAATTTTTAAACATTGTAAAGGGCACGCTGAGAAAGATGGCAGAGGAAGGCATGAACCGCAAGAGTCTTCTGGCAGGTATGAACTATTTTGAATTCCGCTACAGAGAGGAGGACTATGGTTCCACACCGAGAGGGCTGATGTATGGGCTGCAGTGCATGGACAGCTGGCTGTACGATGGCGACCCAATGATGCACTTAGAGTACCAGCAGACGTTTGATTTCCTGAAAAAGGCCGTGAACGAGGGATATTTTGAAAGTCTGATCCGCGAATATCTGCTGGATAATCCGTTTGAGGCTGTGATTGTGGTGACACCGGAACGCAATCTGACAGAGAAGAAGGACGAAGCTGTGGCGCAGGCATTGGCTGCGTATAAAGAGAGTTTGACTCCAGAGCAGATTCGGGCGCTGATTCAGCAGACAAAGGACCTCAAGGAGTATCAGGAGACGCCTTCCCCGAAGGAAGACCTGTTGAAGATTCCGATGCTGAAGAGAGAGGAAATTGAGAAGAAGGCAGAGAAACTGTATTTTGGGGAGAAGCAAATAGATGGCGTCACTGTGGTGCACCACAACCTGTTTACATCGGGAATCGGCTATCTGACAGTTCTGTTTCAGACGGACCGCGTGCCGATGCAAGACCTGCCGTATGTCGGACTTTTGAAGTCCATTCTGGGCTATGTAGATACGGAGCATTATACGTACGGGGACTTCACGAGTGAGATTCATCTAAACAGCGGCGGACTGACGATGGGAGTGGATTCCTATGTCAATCTGAGAGAAAAGGGAACATTTACTGGCGTCTTTTTTGCAAGAATGCGTCTGCTGTATGATAAAATAGACTTCGGAATGAATATGATAGAAGAAGTGCTGCTGCACTCTCTGCTGGATGACAAAAAGCGTCTTCTGGAATTGTTGTCTGAGGTAAAGTCCAGAATCCAGATGCGCATCAACAGTTCCGGACATTCTATGGCGGTGACGAGAGCGACTTCCTACTTCTCACCGACCTCCTATTTTAACGATGCAATCGGAGGAATTGCCTACTATCACTTTGTTGAGAATGCGGTAAGCAATTTTGAGACGGAGAGTGATGGCATCATTGCCGGATTGAAGCGGGTGATTGCACAGCTGTTTACGAGGGAAAATATACGCATCAGTTTTACTGCAGATGAGGAAGGACTGCATGCGCTGGAGGGAAGCATCCGTGCGTTTGCGGAGAAATTTCCGGAGGGAAGAGGAACCGTGTATCCGTTCACATTCCCGAAGGGAAACCGAAATGAGGGATTTAAGACGGCATCCCAGGTCAACTATGTGGCGCGCTGCGGTACATTTGCAGACAGCGGCTTTGCCTACACTGGTGCACTGCGGATTTTGAAAGTGATTATGAACTATGATTACCTCTGGATTCGTCTGCGCGTCAAGGGTGGCGCGTATGGATGCATGAGTGGTTTTGGAAGAAGCGGGGAGGGATATTTTGTGTCCTACCGTGACCCGAATGTGAGCGAATCCAATCAGGTGTATGAAGAGGTGATTTCCTATCTGGAAACATTTGACATTGATGAGAGAGATATGACAAAATATGTCATTGGCACTATCAGTGACTTGGATGTGCCGCAGCTTCCGTCCGCGAAGGGACAGCGGGGCTTGAGCGCCTATTTCTCTGGCGTGACAGAGGAGATGCTCCAGAAAGAGCGCGATGAGATTTTGGGCGCGACGGTGCAGGATATCCGAAATCTGGCAGGACTGGTGGAGGCCGTGCTGAAAACCGGAAGCATCTGCGTGATTGGAAATGCGGCGCAGATTGAGAAAGATGCGAAGATGTTCGGCGAAGTGAAGAGTCTGGCATAAAAATAGTTGACTGGAAAGGCAGGAGGAGTAAAAAAACGAATGAAAAATCAATATAAATCAGGATTTGTAACCTTAATCGGAAGACCCAATGTAGGAAAATCGACTTTGATGAACCATTTGATCGGGCAGAAAATTGCCATTACCTCAGAGAAACCGCAGACGACGAGAAATCGGATTCAGACGGTGTACACGGATGAGAAGAGAGGACAGATTATCTTTCTGGATACGCCTGGAATTCACAAGGCAAAAAATAAACTCGGCGAGTACATGGTGAATGTGGCAGAGCGCACATTGAAGGAAGTGGATGTGATTCTCTGGCTGGTGGAGCCGACGACCTACATCGGGGCAGGAGAGCAGCACATCGCAGAGATTCTGCGCCAGGTGAAGACACCAGTGATTCTGGTTATCAATAAGATTGATACTGTGAAAAAGGAAGAAATTCTGAAATTTATTGATGCGTACAAGGATATCTGCAAATTTGCCGCGATTATCCCTGTGTCCGCCCTGAAAAAAATCAACACGGATTCGGTGATTGATGAGATTTTCAAATATCTGCCAGAAGGCCCCCAGTATTACGACGAGGATACGGTGACAGACCAGCCGATGCGCCAGATTGCGGCGGAGATGATTCGTGAGAAGGCGCTGCGTCTTCTGAGTGATGAGATTCCGCACGGCATTGCCGTCGTGATTGAGAAGATGACGGAGAGAAAGAACGGCATGTTTGACATTGAGGCGACGATTGTGTGCGAGCGCGATTCTCATAAGGGCATTATCATTGGAAAAGGCGGCGCGATGCTCAAGAAAATCGGCACACAGGCGCGCATCGAGATTGAGAATCTGATGGATGCCCGCGTGAATCTGCAGATTTGGGTTAAGGTGCGCAAAGAGTGGCGCGACAGCGAGCTGTATATGAAGAATTACGGATATGACATGAAAGAGAAATAAACTGTATGGTACAGGAGTCAAAATATTTTTTGACTCCTTTGACCCTGGTATCATACGGACATTTTAATACAGGAGGAAAGGGTATGGAGCTAGTTTCGGTGAATGGTATGGTGATTAAGTCTACTCCTGTGGGAGATTATGATAAGCGCCTGGTCCTTCTCACTAGGGAACGGGGACGCATCACGGCGTTTGCCAGGGGTGCGAGACGCATGAATCATGCGCTGATGGCGGGCACCAGACCCTTTTCGTTCGGTGTTTTTACTCTGTATCCTGGGCGGGATGCCTACAGCGTGCAGAATGCGGAGATTTCTAATTATTTTGATGAACTCTCGATGGATATGGAGGCGGCATGCTACGGCTCGTATTTTCTGGAGCTGGCGGAGTATTATACCAGAGAAAACATGGACGGCACACAGATGCTGAAGCTTTTGTACCAGTCGTTCCGTGCACTGTTAAAACCTTCCCTCAAAAATCCCCTGATTCGCCGGATTTTTGAGTTGAAAGCGATGGTGATTCATGGGGAGTATACGCTAGAGCCTTCTGTTTCTGTGGGAAATGCGGCGGCATATGCGTGGGAGTTTGTGGTCAATTCTCCGATAGAAAAACTGTATACATTTACACTGACAGAGGAAGCGCTCGCAGAGTTTGCCCGTGCAGTCCAGAAAGATATGTGCAAATATGTGGATTGTGCGTTTCATTCTCTGGAGATTCTGGAAGTTCTTGCTGAAAAATAAGGGAAAAGTAAGGTAAGGCTTGAAATCACAGAAGAAACAGGTTAAAATAGACAGACAACTTGGAGTTAGTGCAAAACTGAAAGGAGAAAGAGAGAACGAGTATGAGAAAAAAGAATCTGAGACTGGCGGCAGGGATTGCTGCAGTGACAGTTTTGCTGACTGCCTGTGCTGGAAATGCATCTTCCAGCAAGTTTGAACCGAAACAGAGCAGCATCTTTATTTCCAGAGATGGCAGTGTGCAGTCCGCACTGGTAAAGACCTATGAAAATGACTATTATTCGGAAGAAGAGCTGAATCAGTTTCTGACAGAAGCTGTGGGAGAGTACGATGGAGTTTCCCTAGCTTCTTGTAAATTGGCTGATGGGACGGCAAATGCTGTGTTTTCGTATGACTCTGCCGCAGATTTTCTTGTGTTTGCGGAAGCTGAAAAAGACTGGGAAAACATGCTGTCTGAGCTTTCTGTGATGAAGGTATCAGAAGGGCTGTCAGAAGGGTTGATTCTGGATGGAAAATTTGTGAATCCAAAGGGTGCTGACATTGATTCCGATAAAGTGACACGCCAGAGCGACCTGTATATGGTGGCATCTGACGGCGGCGCGCTGATTCAGACAGAGGGAAAGGTGCAGTATATGTCTGCGGGATGTACTCTGGTGGATGATTTTACGGTGCAGACTTCCGAGGAGGGAAGAGCATATATTATTTTTAAGTAGTGTTGAAGCTGCAAGGTATGAAGGGTATTAAAAACCAGAAAGAAAAAGAGATGGAAAAAGGAGAAGCTAGAGTGATGGAAAAGACAATGGAAAAAATTGTAGCGCTGGCAAAGTCCAGAGGTTTTGTGTATCCAGGTTCCGAGATTTACGGCGGCCTGGCAAATACATGGGATTACGGCAACCTGGGCGTTGAGCTGAAAAACAATGTGAAGAAGGCATGGTGGAGCAAATTTATCACAGAGAGTCCTTACAATGTGGGCGTGGACTGTGCGATTCTGATGAACTCTCAGACATGGGTGGCTTCCGGCCATCTGGGCGGTTTCTCTGACCCGCTGATGGACTGCAAGGCATGTAAAGAGCGTTTCCGTGCAGATAAGCTGATTGAGGATTACAATGAGGAGCACGGCATCAAAATCGAGGGTTCCATCGACGCATGGTCTCAGGAGCAGATGAAGCAGTACATCGAGGACAACAACATTCCGTGTCCATCCTGCGGCAAGCATGATTTTACAGATATTCGCCAGTTCAACCTGATGTTTAAGACCTTCCAGGGTGTGACAGAGGATGCAAAGAACACTGTATATCTTCGTCCGGAGACTGCACAGGGTATCTTTGTAAACTTTAAGAATGTACAGAGAACATCCAGAAAGAAAATTCCGTTTGGTATCGGCCAGATCGGTAAATCGTTCCGAAACGAGATTACACCAGGTAACTTCACCTTCCGTACCAGAGAGTTTGAGCAGATGGAGCTGGAATTTTTCTGCGAGCCAGGCACTGACCTGGAGTGGTTTGCTTATTGGAAGAGTTTCTGCATCAACTGGCTGCAGTCTCTTGGCATCAAGCCGGAGGAGATGCGTGCCCGCGACCATGCAAAAGAAGAACTCTGCTTCTACTCTAAGGCAACCACCGATATCGAGTTCCTGTTCCCGTTTGGCTGGGGCGAACTTTGGGGCATTGCAGACCGTACGGATTATGACCTGACAC
Source organism: bacterium (assembly GCA_030524675.1). Classification (GTDB taxonomy): domain Bacteria; phylum Bacillota; class Clostridia; order Lachnospirales; family Lachnospiraceae; genus CAJMNU01. Next base: position 31,064 of record JAUNGE010000024.1, on the reverse strand, counting down.
AGCATCAGAATGTATCCGGCCAGGATATGTCCTACTTTGATGATGATAAGAAGGAAAAATACATTCCATATGTCATTGAGCCATCTCTGGGTGCTGACCGTGTGACTCTGGCATTCCTCTGCGCAGCATATGACGAGGAGACGCTGGAGGGCGGCGATACCCGTACTGTGCTGCACTTCCATCCAGCGATTGCACCAGTGAAGATTGGCGTGCTTCCGCTGTCCAAGAAGCTGAATGAGGGCGCTGAGAAGGTCTACATGGAACTGTGCAAGTACTACAACTGTGAGTTTGATGACAGAGGCAACATCGGCAAGCGCTACAGAAGACAGGATGAGATTGGTACTCCGTTCTGCATCACCTATGACTTTGACTCCGAGACAGACGGCGCAGTGACCGTGCGTGACCGCGACACCATGGAGCAGGTTCGCGTGCCGATTGCAGAGCTGAAGGCTTATTTTGAGGATAAGTTCCGCTTCTAACGTGCTGCTGTACTTTAATTGGAAGAGGTGTGTTCCAAAGACCTCTCTTTCAGAAAAGTATATTCCACAGAAGCATATTCCTCAGGGAGAAATTTTACACGATGCCGGAAAATTTTGGGTTTCAGGAAGAGTGTAGAAACAAACATAAGAAGAATTATAGAAAAAGGCAAAAAAGCATAGAAAAAAGAACATAGAAAAAGAAGGAAGTACAGGCTGTCAGCATCAGAATCCAGATTCGTTGCTGCTCTATAGCCTGTACTCCTTTTTTATGGAAGAAATTGTGCAAAGTGATGACAATTTTCTTAATAATTGTGAAAAATGTATGAAAGTCATTGTATCAAAAAAGGAAAGCCGCTATAATGAGAAAACAGTTGTGCAGGAAGAAAAGATGGCAGAACATCAGATGGCGTCTGTACATTTCCGGCAGGACTACCAGAAATGGAACTGGAAAAAGGAAAGGATTGGTGTATTTTATGAGAGCATATAAAAGAACAGCGGCTTTGGCGGCAGCAGTCGTGATGGCGGCAGCAGCGATGACCGGATGCGGCGGAAACAGTGGAAATAATGGAAGCGATGGCAGTGCGGCTCAGACACAGGGCACACAGAAAGCAGAAAAAGAAGAGACCACATTTGCTCCGGACCTGGAAGAAAAGCAGGAAGACGCCGTGATAAGCGGCGCAAAGCTGGTAGGAAAGAATGAGCGCTATCAGATGAATCTGCCAGACGAAACATGGAAGATTGACAGACAGAGCGAGGAGGAAGTGGTATTGTCCTCCGGCGCTAATACGATGACAATTCAGTATTTGACAGGAAATGCCGCAGATGATGTGGAATTATTCTATGCTACAGGAGAATTTGAGGTCTATAAAGAAGAGGAAGAGTCTCTGCAGAAATATGACCTGACATATTTTAATCCTTGCGTGATTGAGGGGGAGATGGACGGCTATGTAGCAGCTGTGACAGCGAACAGTGAAGATGTCAGTGTGAAGGCGAAGGCCTTTGCCGGATTTGGTTTCCCGAATACGTCGGATTCTTATGTTGTGTACACAGTTCAGGCAGATTTGAACCAGCTGGACGATGGCACCATTCGTTCTGTGACGAAGGCGATGGAGTCCTTTACCGCTCTTCGCTCCATCAGCTCCGTAGTGAGTCCAGATGAGGCGGACAGCAGCGCTTCTGGTGAAGTCACACTGGGCAATAAATATGCAGATGCAGAGGGACGTTTTGAGCTCACACTGCCTCAGGGCGAGTGGTCTGCAGATGAGAGTGTGGAAGGCACGGTGACTCTGACGAGCGGTGCGCAGAAAATCACAGTTTCTGTGGCTTCTGGTGAGAGTGCTGCCAATGTTGTGATTCCTGCTTCCTACAGCGAATGGAATGAAAAATTGGCGCCGGAATCCGAGAGCGGCGATGACGAGCAGATATGTGTCACATTCTTTGCAGATCCGGCACAGGAAATCTGCACCTATGAGATGGAATATCACGATGAGTATGTTGTGGATGTGAAGTACACAAAGGAGAGCAGAATCCGCAGAGATGGCACAGTCTATACGGTGCGCGCAGAGTATACGAAGGATGCGGATGAGAGCGCACTGGAGCAGGGAATGGCTTCTGTTGACTCCTTCACCATTTTAAAATAAGAGAAAACGCAGATGTCCTAAGAGTTAAAAATCTGAATTATGGAGAGCGAAAAGAATAAAAAAGTGATAAAAATCTGAAACGATAGATATCCGAAATCATAAAAAATGGAAAGGCGGGAGATGATATGGCGTGGGCTGTATCTTCTCCTGCTTTTTTGTGAACATTGTGAACAGAAGCATTGAAAAATTGTATGGAAACGGATACAATGAAGGAAAGTATCTTTGGTGCAAAAAGGGTACTGAGAATAGAGAACATGATTTGCAAAAATCCAGAATCAAAGGATATGAGGAGGACAGAAAGATGAGAGCAGCAGAGGCAAATTTGATGTGGCTGGAAGATCCGGAGGTTTTTTGTGTCAATCGGGAAGATGCCCATTCGGACCATCGCTATTATGAGACGCGGCGGGAGATGGAGATGGGAAAGATGCGGCTGTGCCAGTCTTTGGACGGAGTTTGGAAGTTTTCGTATGCGAAGAATCCCAAAGAACGCCAAGCAGATTTTTACAAAGAGGGATTTGATTTTTCATCATTTGGTGAGATTATTGTGCCAGGACATATGGAGCTGCAGGGATATGGAAACTGCCAGTATGCGAATGTACAGTATCCGTGGGACGGCGTAGATGAGCTGCGCCCGCCGAAAGTTTCCTGGGAAAGAAATCCGGTGGGAAGCTATGTGCGCAGATTTGACGTGGAGGATGTGCTTTTGGGAAAGCGTCTGTTTCTTTCCTTTGCCGGCGTGGAGACCGCTTTTTATGTGTGGCTGAACGGTGTGTTTGTGGGATATGGGGAGGATAGTTTTACTCCATCGGAGTTTGAGGTTACGGATATCATAAAGGAAAAAGGAAATCTTCTGGCTGTGGAAGTCTATAAGCGCAGCAGTGCGAGCTGGCTGGAAGACCAGGACTTTTTCCGCTTCTCAGGAATTTTCCGCAGTGTCACACTGAAGGCGATTCCGAAGTCCCACATTGCGGATATTTTTATCAAACCGGAGCTGAAGGAAGACAATGCGACAGGTGTCCTGAAAATTGAGGCAAAAGGAATTGGAACGGTTCCGGCGTATGCCAATATGGTATTAAAGAAGAAGGATGGAAGTGAGATTGCCTGCATTGAGCTGAAGCCGGAAAAAGCAGAGGAGGAAGCTTCCGGCTGGATACTTTGTGCGCAGACAGAGGTAGAAAATTGTCATCCGTGGAGTGCGGAGGCGCCGTACTTGTATACGCTGGAAATTGAGCTGTTTGACGAGGGCGGAAATACCGCAGAAGTGTTGGCAGAGAAGATTGGTTTCCGCCGTTTTGAGATGAAGGACGGCATCATGATGCTGAATGGAAAACGCATTGTATTCAAAGGCGTAAACCGCCATGAATTCAGTGCAGAACATGGGCGTGTGGTGACGGAGGAGGAGATGCTGTGGGACATCCGCTTTATGAAGCGCCACAATATCAATGCCGTGCGTACCTGCCATTATCCAAATCAGAGCCGCTGGTATGAACTCTGTGACCTGTACGGCATTTATCTGATTGATGAGACAAATATGGAGACGCACGGAAGCTGGAACAAGATGGGTGTGACGGACCCGAGCTGGAATGTGCCTGGAAGTCTGCCGGAGTGGAAAGAGGCTGTTTTGGACAGAGCAAAGTCGATGCTGGAGAGAGACAAGAATCATCCGTCGATTTTAATCTGGTCCTGTGGAAATGAGTCCTATGCGGGAGAGGATATTTTAGCGATGTCCGAGTTTTTCCATGAGAGAGACAGCAGCCGTCTGGTGCACTATGAGGGCGTGTTCTGGAACCGTGAGTTTGAGCGAATCAGCGACATGGAGAGCCAGATGTACACCAGACCGCATGAGGTGGAAGCATATCTGCAGAATGACCCGAAAAAACCGTTCATTCTCTGCGAATATATGCATGCCATGGGAAATTCTTTGGGCGGCATGAAGGAGTACACGGACCTGGCGGAGAAATATCCGATGTATCAGGGCGGATTTATCTGGGATTATGTGGACCAAGCGATTGCCTACACGAAGGAAGACGGAAGCAGGGTGTTAGGATATGGCGGTGATTTCAACGACCGCCCGAATGACTTTAACTTCTGCGGCGACGGCATTGTGTATGGAACCCGCGAGGAGACCCCGAAGGCAGCAGAGGCAAAAGCGCTGTATCAGAATCTGGAGCTGCTCCCAGATGCGGGCGGATTCCTTCTGAAAAATAAAAATCTGTTTATCGGCACGGACAACCAGATTTTTGTGTATCGGATTTTGCAGAACGGAAAGCCTGTGTGCGAGACAAAACTGACTGCGCTGGTGATGCCGCAGGAGGAAGCGTATATTGAGCTGGATGGCACATTAAAGGGAATGGTGCAGAGCTTTCTGGAGCAGGACGGGGAAGTGGTGGCGCAGGTCAGCGCAAGACTGTTTAAGGACTGCCTGTGGGCGGAAGCCGGATTTGAGACTGCATTTGGACAGAGTGTGCTGAAGGCGGCAGAAGCGAAGCCAATGAAACAGGTGGAAGAAAAACCGATGAAACAGGTAGAGCCGGAACAGGCGGATGCACCTGCCTTTGAGATTGTGCATGGAGATGTGCATCTGGGCATCCGAGGAAATGGCTTCTTTGCTCTGTTTTCCAGAAATGACGGAGGACTTATCTCTCTTTGTTATGATGAAAAAGAGTATATCACCAGACCACCGGTACCGACATTCTGGCGCGGTACGACGGACAATGACCATGGCTGCAAATTTGACTTTACCAGTGCGGCATGGATGAGCGCCGAGATGTTCCACAAGCTGGATAAGATGGAAATGACAGAAGGAAAGAACTGCGTGAAAGTGGTATCCACATATTCCTTCCCAGTTGTTTCTGGTGTGAAGGTGGAAATGACGTATGTTGTGCATGAGACAGGGCGCATCGAAGTACAGGCACAATATTTCGGTGTGAAGGGAATGTCAGAGCTGCCGCTGTTCGGTGTGAAATTCCGTATGCGTTCTGAGTTTTCCAATATCTGCTGGTATGGCCTGGGACCGGAGGAGACGTATCCGGACCGCCTCGCGGCAGGACGTATCGGAATTTTTGAGAGCACAGCCGCCGACAGCATGTGTCCATATCTGATGCCGCAGGATTGCGGAAATCATATGGAAACTCGCCTTCTGGAAGTGACGAATGAGAAGAAAGAGGGCCTGCGCTTCACCATGCTGGACAAACCATTTGCGTTCTCTGCACTTCCGTATTCTGCGATGGATCTGGAAAATGCACTGCATCAGGAAGAGCTGCCGCCAGTTTCCTATACCTATGTAAATCTGCTGGGCGCTGTCCGCGGCGTGGGCGGTGACGACAGCTGGGGTGCGCCTGTGCATCCGCAGTACTGCCTCAGCGCAGAGGAGAATATCTGCTTTGCGTTCGCGATAGAGAAAGCAGAGGGAGTTCTGTGAGGTGAGATGTAGTAGAATCAGGATAAAAGAATAAGAGCGAAAATAGAATACAAAAGAATAAAATACAGAAGAGCAAAATACAGAAGAGTAAAATATAGAAGAAATACAAAAGATAAAATCTAAGACATGAAAAATCCGGCAGATAGGCACGAAAAGCCTATCTGCCGGATTTGCTCTGTACTTGAATTGTTTTGCTTTAATCGTCTTCATTTTCTTCTTCAGCAACGACACCGAACACACTGCCTATCGTGCCCATCACTGTGGCAACGACAAATAGAATCAGAAGAAGGATAAGCCCCAGAAAACCCATAATAAAATCCATAGTAACCTCTCCTTATCATAAAGTCAAAGCCGGAATTTCCATTTTGCTGCACGCAGAAAAGCTGCTGTCTGTGTATTGGATAAGCAGTAATGGAAACCTGCTGAATATCACTATGGTTTAGTATAGCACAAGTTGTACAAAAAGTATACGAGAAATTCTTTTTGTGTGTCAGGCAGCATCTTGCTTTGGCAGTTTCCTTCGCACAAGGAAGAAGCAAGTCAGATGCGCGAGTGCTGTGACTGCCCAGGATACTGGATAGGAAAGATACAGTGTGGTGAGCGTGCGGTTCATGGCAAAAATGGTAAAAATCCACACAATGCGGAGTCCGCATGCGCCTGTCAGGGAAACCACCATCGGCAGGACAGAATAGCCAAGACCTCTCATACTTCCGACCATCGTATCCATAATGCCGCACAGAAAATAAGAGGTACAGATAATACCGATACGAAGCACAGCATAGGAGATGACTTGCGGATCGCTGGAATAAATGCCGATCAGCGGGTGCGCCAGCGCTGTGACAGAGAGGCCGAGAAGACCGCCAACCACAGTGACACAGCCAAGGCAGATAAAGAGAATACGGTTGATGCGGCTGTATTTTTTGCCGCCGTAATTCTGGCTGGTAAAACTTAAGTTTGTCTGATAGAACGAGTTCATTGCCGTGTAGATGAAGCCCTCAATGTTGGATGCTGCTGTATTGCCCGCCATGGCAATAGAGCCAAAGGAATTGATGGAGGACTGGATCAGCACGTTTGAGATGGAGAAGATGGCGCCCTGCATACCAGCAGGAAGACCGATTTTCACAATTTCCAGAAGTCTGTCTTTGTGCAGGCGCACTTTTCTGAAATCCAAATGTAAAGCTCCAGGCATTTTTGTCAGAGCATGAAGAATCAGACCTGACGAGACAAACTGGGAAATCACAGTGGCCAAAGCTACTCCAGCCACTCCCATGTGAAACACAATCACAAAAAACAGGTTGAACACAATGTTGATGACTCCGGCAAGAAGCAGAAAGTACAAGGGACGTTTGGTGTCGCCGATGGCCCTCAGAATCGCGCTGCCGAAGTTGTACATCATGATGACGGGCATACCGGCAAAGTAGATGCGCATATACAAAACTGCCTGGGCTAAAACATCATCCGGCGTTCCCATCAGGGACAGAAGTGGTTTGGATGCTGTGATGCCCACTACCACGAGAATCAGGCTGGAAACAATGCTGGTCATAATCGCGGTATGCACGGTATCGCTGATATTTTTTTCGTCATGTGCACCGTAATAGCGTGCTACCAGGACATTGACACCGACGGAAAAGCCCATGAAAATATTAATTAAAAGGTTAATCAGTGAACTGGTGGAACCCACAGCCGCCAGAGCTTGGCTTCCGGCATAACGTCCCACAACAATGATATCCGCAGCATTGAAAAGAAGCTGAAGGACGCCGGAGAGCATCAGCGGAATCGCAAAAATCAGGATTTTACCTAAAAGCGGTCCGTTGCACATGTCGATTTCATAAGATGTCCGTTTCATAAAATATCTCCTCTTTTATGTAAAAATATGATTGATACCAGGACTGGAAAGCATGGCCTTCCTATCTGTATGAGGAAACAACATTCTGTATCCATGCAGCATGTTACTGGCTATACAGTGCGTATTGTTCATGCAGCAGCCCTGAAGTCTGCACTGGCAGGCGTGCCCCGTGAAATTGGGGAGTAAGATTTAATATAGCACAGGGGGCGTATTTTTGCAATCCCTGTAATCTTTAGGGCTCATATGAAATTTTTCCTTGAAAATACGGTAAAAATAGCTGCTGTTGTCATAGCCGACATAGGAGATAATGTCCGAGACGGAGAGTTTTGTGGTGCGCAGAAGTTCCACTGCTTTGTTGAAGCGTTTCGTCTGCAGAAGCTCTTTGTAGGTGCTTCCTGTATGTTTTTTAATCAGTTTGCTGAAGTAGTAGACAGACTGGTTGTTTCTGGCTGCCAGCTCTGTCAGCGTCGCGGTCCGGTAGTTTTCTTCGATATAGCGGAGTGCAGAGAAGACGAGATTCTGCTCATAGGAGTCTGGCTCGTTCTGATTGATTTTATCCGTGTAATTTAAGAGCTGGAGAAACAGAAGCCCCATCGTTGCTTGGTTGATGCGCCGGCGGTTTGCCTGATGATTTAAGAGCGACCAAATCATGTTTTCAATCAGGTTCTGCACAGGCAGGATGTCAGCCACGCGGAAGTGGATGTATCCGGCGGAGCTGGAATCCTGGCGCAGAATATCCACCAGAAATTCGCGCAGCACATTCTCATCATCCATCATGGCGAATGCGGCATCGAAAAATTGCGGAAGTACGATGAAGTTGATAGCAATGTCGTGAAGACCGGCGGGAAGAATTTCCTGCGATGCGTGAGGAGTCAAAAACAGAAGGTCCCCTTCGGTGAGAACGAGCTGTGTGGTTCCATTGATGATATGCGTGGTCTGTCCAGAACACATATAGACGATTTCAATATAATTGTGGCGGTGTTTGGGGAAGTGGGCAAAGCGGGTGTGAGGGCGAATGTCAATCAATTTGCCGTTTTCCAGCATTTTTCCGCTGTCCACGACAAAGTCGCGGCCTCTGGTGTATAGATTTTGCTGGACATTCGGGCTGCCGTCAAGCAGAGATTGCTCTTCAGCAGTGATAGGGAGAAGCTTATCTAATAGTTCCTGGCGCATGTAGAGTACCTTCTTTCAGAAAATATAAGGCGGTATGGATACGTTTGATTTCAAGTATGTCGGTATCCAGCATACTTGAGTGAGAGGTACGTCATGCTCTGCGCGACAGAGCATTTCTTTGGGTTACTCTCGTTATTCCGTATCTTAACACAGTACCAGGAGAAAAAACAAGTAAAATACTCGGGGTTACTCGCTGTTTTTTCCGTGATTGCGGTTTAAGTAAAAATAAAAACATTCCATAAATTCCCGCTCTGAGTTGCTGGCGAGAGGATTCATACTTAAAATCTCACGGATTTTGTTTAAATGATACACTAACGTGTTTTTGTGTATATGAAGGAATGTGCTCGCTTTGGTAAGATTGTAGCCATTTTCAATCAGCGCGCCCATAATGTCAACATAAGTACTGATAAACTTTGGTCCAAGTTCCTGTTTTAGGTACAGGAAAATAGAGTTGTATTCGTTCTGCGACGCCATGGATTCCAGATATTTTACAATGTAGTCATAAAAGTAATAGCTTCCCTGTTTGTTGATGTTTTTCTGCATCCATTTGCAGTATAGGAATGCTTGGCGGTACTGCATAATATCATTCTGAATGGGGCCAATGTAGATACGGTACTGCAGGTTGTTTGTGCGCAGATTATTTAAAGCCGCGCTCAGATATTCAACCAGAAGATACTTGTAGTCCTGCATAATCGTCTTGACATCACATTGGATGGACTTCAGAATAAAAATATCATTTTCATTGGTAATTCCAATTAAATCCTGTCTGGAAGCAAGCGAACTGTTTTTCAGCACTTTTGTGAGCTCAGAAATCTGGGAAGAAGAGCCGGATACTTCCAGAAGAACAGGAAGACGTGCAGCATGTTCATCCATGTTCATGTCTTTCATATATTTCTCCATATCAGAACGCTCGAAGTCGTTGCTGTAAAAGATAGTCCGCATAAAGCGTTCATGGAGTGTATATTTTCGCATATTGTTGCTTTTATACAGTTCAAATTCGAGCATGACTTCCAGTGACATCTTGATGATGCTGGTTATGGACATGACTTCTCTGGGATTGCCGTATACGCCGATAACGCCTGTTTTGCATTTATTGACATAGAGCGCCATATAGACGCCTTCTTCAATTCCACTTTCCGGATCCGACGTATTTACTGTGATGGTATCCATATCTCCCTTGATAATTTCAAATGCCGTTTCGTGGAAAGCGCCGATATGCGCCGTGATTTTGCTGGCAATGACTTTTCCATTTTCATCAATAATACTGATATTGTAGTTTGTCAGTCCGGACAACATTTCAATCATTCTGTTTGCTAATCCATAATCCATAGTAATCCTGTTCCTTTAAATCAGTGATAAGTCAATGGTACAATTTTTGATATTTCTATAGAATGTTCTTAGAATTGTTCTGGAACATTCTAATGCTATATTTTACTATTTTTCATAGATACATGCAATCAATACCTGAGAAACAAGTAGGTATGCACAGTGCATGGAAGACGAGGCTTTTCGCTTCTGGGCTTATTTTAGTATTGTAACATAAATCGCAGAGAGGGCTATGTGAGTGACGTACAAAAAAAGATTGCTTCTTTTATATTTTGAATACAAAGCGCAAAAAAAATTTGTGAATGAGACAAGAATTTGTTTTAAGGACACAAAAAGAAGCAGATAACTTTGTTTTTTGGAACATGTGAGCTGTCAATAAAAAAAGATATGATGAATTTATCAGAAAGTTGAGAGATTACAGAACGATTGGAGGAAAATTATGAAACGAAAAACTTTGACAGCGGCTATGCTGACGACAGCACTTATGGCTTCTCTTCTGGGGGGATGTGCAAAATCGGACAGTACTTCCGGACAGACAGAAGCAACACAGGCAACGCAGGCAGCACAGACTGCAGGGACCTCGGCAGCTAGCACAACTGCGGAAAACGTGACAGCACAGGAACAGGGAAATACAGAGTGGAGCGGAACCTTGAAGCTGTATGGCCCAGGATTGTTCTCATCGGTGGGGCTGGACGGAAATGTGGATATTATCACAGGTGTGAAGAAGCCAGGGTATCAGGTCGTGATTGACCGTTGGAAAGAACTGTATCCGAATGTGGACCTAGTGATTGAGCCGATTCCGTGGGACAACTGGAAAGCTGCACTGCAGACAGCAGCCATTTCTGGTGATGTGGATATTTTGATGCATGGCGCATCTTTAGGTCCTGTTGTAGAGCCGCTGCAGCCATATTTGGATAAAGACCCTGATTATGAGTCAAAAGTAACTATGATGACTCTGAGAAGGAATGCAGAGCTGGCGCCTTTGAATGAAGTAGTTCCTTTTGGTGTGACAGTGACGCTGAATCCAGTTATGGTAGTTATCAACAAGACGATTTTTGAGGATTATGGCGTAGCAATTCCGGATTATAAGACATGGACTCTGGATGACATGATGGAAGCTGCGAAAGCGACAACCGGAACTGACCCGAAAACAGGAAAAGAAACATATGGAATCAGCCCAATTAAATTATCGAATGCATATAAGAACTACATATGGGCGGCCAGAGCAAAGAATAATGAAATTTTTGAATGGGGCGATTCCATCAAGAATTCTAAAATGAATTTTATCAGTGATGGAACAGCAGAAGTGTTGAATTACCTGACTGCATTCAAGGACTATACAAGCCCAGATTATGTGGAGGGATTGGATTTGGCCGCTGCATATACTGAGGATAATCCGATTGCCATGATTATTACAGAGGATTCCTATAATGTATACAATACCTTAAAAGAAAACGGTCTGGATGACCAGTATATGCTGGCAACCCTTCCGGTTATTGAGGATGGCCCATACAAAGGCATCACTTCAAGCCATTTTGGCGATTGGCATATGTCCATCTGCAAGAACAGCACACAGAAAGATTTAGCTTGGGAGTTCTTAAAATTCATGACAACAGACCAGGTAGTACAGCAGTGGATTTTGGATACTTACAGTATTCCAGCAAATATTGAGGCAAACAACCGCCTGGAAGAGTATATGAGTGCAGATTTTGCAGACGCTATGATTCATGCAATCAACACCTGCCCGCCGGATTTCAGCTGCTCTGAGAATGAGTGTTATGACAGCGGCAATTTCGGAACCTTTATGAATGACCTGGCAACTGTGCTTGGCGAAATGTATCAGGGAAATATGGATGCACAGCAGGCTATGGAATATGTTCAGGAGAACGTGGACAACTATTTGAGCACGCTGCATTAATCAATAGTACAACAATAGTACGATGACGCCTGCATACATAACTGCACGGCAAAAATAGAAACAGGGGAGAGCTGAGAGAATACAGATATTCGGAATCTTTTGGCACTTCCCTTTTTTGCAAAGGATTTCGTGAGATAGTTTGCAACATATTTTATAGGGTATTTTGTAAGGAGATGAGATAGGATGAAAAATCAAGTATTAAAATTGAAAATAAAAAAGCAGCTAATATGGTACTCCTTTTTGATTGTGAGTATTTTGACGCTGCTGATTTTGACCTATATTCCCATGCTGACGACCATTCGGTACAGTTTCTATGATGTGGAGGTTGTGGGATATGGGGACAGCCAATTTGTCGGTCTGCAGAACTATCAGACTATCATGAAAAATGCTTCTTTTCTGAAATCTGTGAAAAATACATTTATTCTGGCATTGTTAAGTTTAGTATCAATTCCGCTCGGATTTATCTTGGCATCTCTGATTAACAATGTAAAATGGAAAAGTATGCAGAGTTTTTTCCGCGTAGGATATTACTTCCCGAATATCATTACTGGTGTCAGTGTGGTACTGATTTTTCAGGTCGTTTTAAAGACAAATGGCGGTCTGCTCAATGATGCGCTTTCTTTTCTGACAAGACACGATATTTCTATCGGCTGGCTGTCTGATTCCAGGTATTCCAGATTCGGCGCGACAATCTTAAATGTGTGGATGACGCTTGGGTACAATATGCTGATTAATTTGGCAAGTCTGCAGTCCATCTCCAATGAAGTGTATGAGGCGGCGGAAGTGGATGGGGCCAATGCTTTACAGAAATGGCTCTATATCACCATTCCACAGATGACATCCTGTTTTGTATTTTTATTTATCACATCCATCATCAATGGACTTGCCCGCTTTACGGACCTTTTTATCATCGGTGGAAACACTCCGATTGGAAGCCCAGGCGGTACCCTGCAGACCATTTTGATGTATATTTACCAGTTCAGCTTTGAGACACCGCGCTATGGAATTGCTTCTGCCGGCGCAATGATTCTGTTCCTGCTGACGTTTGTGATTACTATGATAAATCTGAAATTGACAGGATTCTTTAAGGAGAAATAGGAGGGATACATTCATGAAAGCAAGAAAGATAAGAGGAGTTGTGCTGGTGGCCGTGTTAATCGGACTGCTGGTGCTGATATTGATGCCATTGTTCTGGTGTATTTCTTTGTCGTTTGACCGCAAGGCGCTGACCGCACTTCCGGCATTTTCACTGATACCGCATGAACCCACATTGTTTAACTATCAGGTAGTATTTCGGACTATTCCGCTGATGCGCTATTATGGCAATACGATTTTTGTGACCTGTATCCATACATTTCTTGCCGTGTTTTTTGCTCTGACGTGCGGATATGCATTTGCAAAAGGGAATTTTATCGGGAAGAAATTCTGGTTTATTTTCATGCTGGCTGTTATGATGATTCCGTTTGAATCGCGAATGATACCGCTGTATGTGCAGTATAAAAACTGGGGGATGCTGGATACCTATGCACCGCTTCTGCTCGGCGCCTGTGCCTATGTGTATGGAATTTTCTTTGCAAGACAGAATATCGAGGCGATTCCGGATTCTCTGCGCGAATCTGCCTATATTGATGGGGCAAGTGAGTGGAAGATTTTTTTCCGGATTATTTTACCGCTCTCAAAGCCTCTGATAGCAACGCTGTCCATTCTGCAGTTTTTGAGCAACTGGAACAGCTATCTGTGGCCGCTTGTTGTTATAAAGACGCAGGAAAAACAGATGATTTCTGTCGGTGTTTCTTTTTTCAATGCGCAGCAGAATGATATTTACTATGGACCGAGAATGGCGGTTGCTGTTATGAGTGCGATTCCTTTGAGTATTGTGTTCCTGTTTTTGCAGAAGTATATTGTGCAGAGTATCGCTGTCAGCGGTATCAAACAGTAGCGCATATGCCTGATGGCAGCAGAGAATTCGTTTTGTACTGTGGGCACAAATACGGGGCCAAGATTTGTTCTCTGATATATAAACAGAATCCGGAAGAGTCTTGTATAATAAGGGTATAAAAGAAGAATGCAGAGGTGGATGAGATGAGGGTTGTTGTCATAGGAGGAAGCGGCCGGATTGGAAGTTATCTGGTGCCGAGATTGATAAAAGCAGAGTATGAAGTAATCAATGTATCAAGAGGACTGAGAACTCCAGTAAAACCAAGCAATGCCTGGAAAGACGTCAGGCAAGTAGTGATGGACAGAAATGCAGAGGAAGAGACCGGATTGTTCGGAAAAAAGATAGCCGCACTGAATCCGGATATTGTAGTAGACATTATCAATGACAGAATCGAGAGCACACAGCAGATAGTTGAGGCGCTGCGCTATACCAATATCAGCCATTATATTTTCAATGCATCCATCTGGGTGCACGGACATGCGACGAGAGTTCCGGCGACAGAAGACCTGCCCCGCCATCCATTGGAGAATTATGGAATAAATAAGGCAAAAAGTGAAGCATATCTCCATGAGCAATACAGAAAAGGCGGAATTCCTGAGACTGTGATTATGCCAGGACATTTGACAGGACCAGGATGGACATGTATCAATCCGGCAGGAAATCTGGACCCTCTTGTATTTCAGAAGATAGGAAGAGGAGAGGAGATTGCTCTGCCGCATCTGGGAATGGAGACGGTACACCATGTGCATGCGGATGATGCGGCACAGGTATTTATGAAGGCGATTACACACCGCAATCAGGCGGTGGGCGAGAGTTTTCATGCAGCTGCGCCATATGCGATGACACTCAGAGGGTATGCAGAAGCGATGTATGAGTGGTTTGGGCATGAGCCAAAGATTCAGTACCTGCCATGGAAAGAGTGGTGTGAGTATACTGCTGTGGAGCGCTATATCAACAGTACATGGTCACATCTGACACACAGCGACAATTACAGCATCGAGAAGGCGCGAAAACTTCTGGATTATCAGCCTCGCTACACAATCATGCAGGCAGTGGAAGAGTGCGTTACCAGCATGTTGGAGAGAAAAGTGATTTCTCTTTGAAAATAGGTAACACAAAGAGAAATGCAGAATAAAACGGAAATGAATGTAAAGTGAAAAATAGAAATTGAAGATGGGATTTAGACATGGAAGCACAGAAAAAAACGGGAATTGTATTTGATATCGACCATTTTGTCGTACATGATGGGGAGGGAATCCGCACTTGTGTGTATCTGAAAGGATGTCCGCTTAGGTGCGCCTGGTGTCATTCGCCGGAGTCACAGAGAGAAGAGAGACAGATTTTATTTGCCGCCGGAAGATGCGTGCAGTGTGGCGCATGTGTTGCAGAGTGTCCGATGAAGGCGCAGAAAATGGAGAACGGAAAACGGATATTCGAGAGGGATTTGTGCAGCATGTGTGGGGCCTGCATTCAGGTCTGCAGTACCGGTGCTCTGACAATATCGGGGAAAGAGTATACAGCAGAAGAGATTGCCGAGGAAGTGCTTGCGGACACTGTCTTCTTTCAGAAGAGCGGCGGGGGCGTCACACTGAGCGGCGGGGAAGTGCTGATGCAGGCAGATTTTGCGTATGAAATATTAAAACGATTGAAAGAGCATCACATTCACACGATTGTGGAGACGGCGGGCTATGGAACGACAGAAAATCTGCTGCGGCTGGCAGAGTATACGGATATGTTTTACTATGATTTCAAGCTGGGAGATAAAGAAAAATTTGCGCAGTATGTGCGCGGTGAGCTGGAGATTGTGATGGACAACCTGCGTGCTCTGCGCAGAGTGACAGACCAGATTGTTCTTCGGATGCCCGTGATACCAGGAATTACAGATACCAGAGAAAATATTTTGAGTCTGTATCAGACCGCAGAGGAACTGGACATCAGGCGGATTCATTTCCTGCCATATAATACTTCTGCGGGGGCGAAGTATGAATGGTGCGGAAAAGAGTTTCTGCTCGGAGAGCTGCAGATGGACATGGAGCAGCTGAAGCGCTACCAGGCGATGGCTCCTTCTGGGGTGAAGGCAGAGATTATGGGATAACATGCAGATGTATATGAGGGAAAGGCCAGAAATATAGATGGACAGGAAAGGGATGGAAAGGATATGATGGATATGGAAGGCAGCATTGTGAATGTAGAACAATATGCAGAAAAAATTGTGGAAAGTACGCCATCAGAGAGAGTTGCTTATTTGATTGAGCAGGTACGGGACAATATGACCGTAAAAAATCAGAAGACAGGTGGTATGGAACCTGTGCTGAATGAGGAGACAGGAAAACTTCCAGTGATTATCAGAAAAGCGATGGCGGAGAAGAGAAAGCTGGAGTGTGCGCCGTGCGGAATATGGGACCAGCAGATATTTGCAGGATGCTTTACTCTGCGTGAGGAAAAGCTGGTGAATACCTATGATTTGCCTGAATTTGCGTTCGATTATGAGAAGGAAGAGGGGGAAAAGTACGGGTTTGGCATTTACTCCATGTTTGGACATATTTCCCCAGACTATAATCGCCTGCTGAAGCTAGGAACTTCCGGAATTATTGCCATGATTGACCGGCAGCTTGAGGTCATCACAGAGAAAAAAAGCCGCGATTTTATGGAGGCGGCTAAAATTTCCCTGCAAGGATTTGAAAATTTTGCCAAAAATCATGTCGCTATGCTGGAAAAAAAAGCAGAATTGTGCGAAGATGAGAATAGAAAAGCGGAGCTGCTGCGGGATGCAGAAGCGCTGAAACGGGTACCCAAAAAACCTGCGGAGAGCTTTTTTGAGGCGTGTCAGTCCGCGTGGCTGCTGCATCTGGCACTGCAGCTTACGGACAATTATCTGGCGCTTGGCCGTCCGGACCAGTATTTATATCCATTCCTGAAAAAGGATTTGGAAGAGGGAAAGCTGACGGTGGAGGAAGCGCAGGAGATCACAGACTGTTTTATGCTGAAATTCAATGAGCGCTCCCAGGATAATGAAGTGGCAGCTGAGATGATGGACCTGGAGAAACGCCAGAAACAGTTTGACAAGCAGTGGGAAGAGAGAAAACTCTATGACATCGGACATCAGAGATACCAGGTCAGAGATACTGTGGATGCCATCAACCACTGGAATCAGAATATTATCGTGGGTGGTTTGATTCCGGAGACAGGGGAAGATGCCAGCAACCTTCTTACAGTCATGATGATTGAATCCTTCCGCCGTATGCGCATGACAAATCCAGTGCTCTCTGTCAGACTCAGCAAAAAGACACCTACATTTTTGAAACGCCAGGTGGCAATCACATTAAAGACGGGCGGCGGCCTGCCTGCTCTTTACAATGACGAGACGGTCATCAAGGCATATACGCATTTCGGTGTGGATGTAAAGGATGCCAGAGATTATGCAAACAATGGCTGCTGGGAGTGCCTGCTTCCAGGAAAAACCGATTTTTACTTTACAAAGATGAATACTCTAAAATGTCTGGAGTGGACGCTGAATCATGGGCGCTGCCATGTGGACCAGAAGCAGGAAGTTCCGGACCAGGGTGATGCAGCAGAAATTGAGACATTTGAGGAATTATACAGACGAGTTCTTGAGAATTTCAGTCTGGTGATGAACACCTCAGCAGAACATATGGTACAGACACAGCATCTGCGCTCGATTGTGGCGCCTGTGCCTCTTCTGTCAGCATTTCTGGAAGGACCGATTGAGAAGGGCAAAGATATGACAGAGATGGGCGCAAGGTTTATCCTTGGCGGTGTGATTGCAGAGGGCATCAGTCATCTGATTGATTCTCTGGTAGCGATTAAAAAGGTAGTATTCGAGGAGGGATACTGCTCTATGAAGGATATTGTGGATGCGATTGACAACAACTTTGTCGGATACGAGAAACTGCGTGTAAAGCTCTCGTCCTGTCCGAAGTATGGTGCAAACCAGGATGAGGCGGATGAAGTCGGTATGCGTCTGACGAAGGACTATTCCCGATTGATGGAGGAAATTGATAAAAAGCATCCAGAAATGAAATTTATGCCTGGAGTTGGAACCTTTTCATGGTATATTGCAGTCGGAAACGGAACGGGTGCGAGTGCGGACGGCCGTCTGGCAGAGACGCAGGTAGCCAGCAATTTCTCCCCGTCTGCTGGTGCGATGACGAGAGGAATTACCGGCGCGCTGCTGTCCTTCACAAAGATGAATCTGGATGTGCTTCCTCTTGGCTCTCCATTGGATTTGGGAATGTCAGGACAGTATGTGAAGGGAGAAGCCGGAACGACACGTCTGTTAGGACTGATTGATTCTTTCCTGGAATTGGGAGGAAATCTTTTGACAATCAGTGTTGCTGATGCGGAGATTTTGAAAGAGGCGCAGATTCATCCGGAGCAATATAAAGACCTGCGTGTGAGAATGGGCGGCTGGTCTGCATACTTTACCATGCTGAGTCGTGAGCAGCAGGAACATCATATCAGAAAAGCGGAAGCAGGAATTTTCTAGCGTCAATCACCCCGCCCCATAAAGGGGCGCGGTTTCAACCGAATTATTTATTTGTGAAACGGAGGGAATGGAAAGAATGAAAAAATGCATGAATCAGAGTGATACATTTGTCGATGAAAGCCTGAACGGGATTTATAAGGCATATCCAGGATTTTATGAGAAATGTGGAGAAAATAACAGAGCGCTCGTTCACAAAGGAAAGAAGAAAGGCCAGGTCAGCATCATCACCGGAGGAGGATATGGCCATCTGCCATTGTTTCTGGGATATGTCGGAGAGGGATTATGTGACGGCGCAGCCATCGGCAATGTGTTTACCTCTCCGTCTTGTGAGACTATTTTGGATGTCGCAGGAAATGTGGAAAATGAGAGCGGGATTTTGTTCTTGTTTGGAAATTATTTCGGGGACAGCATGAATTTTGAGATGGCGGCAGAGATGTTGGAGATGGAAGGAATCCAGACAGCGACAGTTAAGATGTCAGATGATATTGCCAGCGCACCGCGGGAAAATTATACGAAGCGGCGCGGAATCGCCGGAATCCTGTTTGCCTATAAGATTGCCGGTGCAGCAGCCAGCCGCGGGGATTCTCTGGAAGAGGTGAAGCGGGTGGCAGAGAAAGTGGTGCAGAATACGGCAACGTATGGCGTGGCATTTTCATCCTGCACACTTCCAGGCGCCGGAAAGCCAGTTTTTGAGATTGGCGAGAACGATATGGAAATTGGCATGGGAATTCATGGGGAGCCTGGAGTCCGTCGGGGAAGCATGAAGGAAAGCCGAGAGATTGCGAAGGAACTGTGTCCAGAACTTATGAAAGATTTGGGACTGAAAGAGGGAGATGCGGTCGCTGTTCTGATAAACGGCCTCGGGATGACAAGCAGAGAAGAATTGTATATACTGTATGGTGATGCAGCGGATATTTTTGAGAATGCGGGTTTGCAAATCAAAAAGACTCTGGTGGGAGAGTATGCGACTTCCATGGAGATGGCAGGATTGTCCATCAGTGTCCTGAAACTGGATGAAGAGCTGGAGGAACTTTTGAGCCAGCCAGAGTACACGCCGTTTATGCGGTATTAGATGAGAGGAAGAAGCCAGAACAAATGAAAGAATATGGAATGGATGAGATAAAAGAAGTATTTTTGAAAATCTGCCGTGTCTGCGAGGATAAGAAGGACAGTTTGACAGAGATAGACAGCAAACTGGGAGACGGTGACATGGGAATTTCCATGAGCAGCGGGGCGCAGGCTATCAGAAAAACGATTCAGACATTTCCCGAACAGGAGAAGAATCTGACAAAGCTGTTTTTAAGCAGTGCAATGGCATTTAATCGTGCAGCGCCTTCCACACTGGGAACTTTGCTCAGTTTTGGCATGATGGCTATCGGAAAAGAGCTGAAAAACAGAGAGTACATAGAGGAAGCAGAGATTCCAGCTCTGGTGAGACGGTTTGCAGATACCATATCAGAAAAAGGAAAAGCAAAAGTCGGAGACAAAACCATCTTGGATGCATTGTATCCATATGCAGATGCTTTGGAAGAAGTTTATACGAATACAGCTTCTATGGACAAGGCTCTCCAGGCAGCAGAAGAGGCGGCGAGAGCAGGAATGGAGAGCACAAAGGGAAAGAAGGCAAAGACGGGAAGAGCGAGCTGGCTGGATACAAGAAACATGGAGTATCCAGATGCGGGCACGGTACTCTGTGTCTTTGTGGCAGAAGAATTGCGGAGATAGGTATGCATAAAAGTAAGAGTAAGAGATATTTGTGTCTGGACATTGGAGGAACAAGCATCAAGTATGCTGTGAGCGATGAGGATGGAACTTTCCTGGACAGTGGAAAAATACCCATAGAAAAGAGTGCGGAGGGATTTTTGGGCCAGGTACAGGCATTGTATCACAGTTTTTCCCCGATTGACGGAATTGCATGTTCTTTCCCAGGAGAGGTATACAGTGAAGAGGGTGTGATTCATGGTATCAGTGCTGTGGAATATCTTCACAATATTCCGATAAAAAAAGAAATTTCTGACCGCTGTGACCACTGTGAAGTGACGATGCTGAATGACGCCAATGCGGCTGCTCTGGGAGAATTGTGGAAAGGGGTTGGAAGAACCTACAAAAATATTGCATTTGTGATTGTCGGGAGCGGCGTGGGTGGTGCTGTGATAGAAAATGGTACTTTGTATCCAGGAACGACAAAGAACAAGGCGGAAATCGGAAACTTTCTGATGGGAGGTACCAGAGATGGAGAGCTGATGACCTGGAGCAGTTTTACATTGGAAAAAGAGGCAAGAAGATATTCGGCCGATTTCGGAGTGCAGGTAAACGGCAAAGAACTTTTGCAGATGGCGAGAGATGGGGATGCGGAAGCGGGAACCTATGTGGAAGAGTTTTTTCATTACATGGCAGTCGGCTGCCTCAGTGTCCAGTTTGCCTATGACCCAGAGATTATCGCGATAGGCGGCGGCATCAGCGAGGATGAAAATATGGCAGAGGAGATTATGTCACATTACAGAAAGATGGTCGAAGGACAGAGAATGTCGTATCTTTATCCCAAAATTGTGAGATGTGAGCATGGAAACCGCGCAAATCTTCTGGGGGCGCTGTATTATTTTCTGACAGAGAAAGAAGGCCAGCAGCCAGAAGAGTGAGAGTATCAGCAGTGAAATGTATTCCATGTTCGCAGCTATAAAAACAAAAAGATAGAAAAAGGAATAGGAGAGAAAATTATGAGATATCAATTTCCGGAAAATTTCATGTGGGGCGGTGCTTCTTCTGGTCCACAGTCGGAGGGCGGAAGCTGTGAGGGCAGAAAAGCACCGAATGAATGGGATTACTGGTTTTCCATTAACCCAGAGAGATTCTACAACAATGTAGGTCCAAGCAGAACATCAGATTTTTATCATAAATACAAAGAATATATCAAAATGATGAAAGAAGCTGGTGTGAAATCGTACCGTACGTCTATCCAGTGGAGCCGTGTGATTCTCAATCGAGAGGGAGAGGTGAATCCGGAAGGAATTCAGTTTTATCACAAAGTGATTGACGCGCTTCGGGAAGCAGGGATTGAGCCGATGCTGTGTCTGCACCACTTTGACCTGCCATATTACTGGGTGGAGAAAGGTGGGTTTGAGAACCGTGACATTGTGGAAGCCTATACTCATTTTGCATCTGTGTGTTTCCAGGAATTCGGCAAAAAAGTGACATACTGGACAACCTTTAATGAGCCGATTATCATTCCAGAGACAGGATATTTTTATCAGAGACATTATCCGGCTGTGTGTGATGCACAGAGAGCAGTGAATGTGGGATATCACATTCAGCTGTCAAGCAGCTGTGCTGTGCGGGAGTTTAAGAGACTGGGGATGCCAGGAAAAATCGGCATTGTCATCAATCTGACTCCGTCTTATTGTGAGAATCCGCAGGATGAGAAGGACGTGCAGGCATCGAAGACTGTGGACCTGATTTTCAACCGTTCTTTCTTAGACCCGTCTGTTTTGGGCGTTTATCCAAAAGAGCTGAAAGAACTTCTGGACAGTGAAAATTTGACAGTTCCGGTAAAAGAGGGAGATTTGGATATCATCCGCCAGAATACGGTGGACTATCTGGGAGTGAATTATTATCATCCGAGACGTGTGAAGGCGCGTGTGACACCATTTGAAGGGCCGCTGATGCCAGACAAATATTTTGAGCCGTACACATTTGCCGGACAGAAGATGAATACATCGAGAGGCTGGGAAATTTATGAGCCGGCTGTCTATGATATTGCCATGAACATAAAGGAAAACTATGGAAATCTGCCGTGGTATATTTCTGAGAATGGTATGGGAATCATGGATGAAGAGCAGTTTATGGATGCAGAGGGAATGGTGCAGGACGATTATAGAATTGAATTTATCAAGGGACATCTGAAATATCTGCACAAAGCGATAGAAGAAGGCGCAAATTGCTTCGGATATCATCTCTGGGCGCCGTTTGACTGCTGGTCCTGGAGCAATGCCTACAAGAACCGATATGGTCTTCTGCGGGTGGATATCACAGATGGATGCAAAATTACGATGAAAAAATCCGGAAAGTGGTTCTATACCCTGTCCGACACGAATGGATTTGATGAGTAAAGAGTGGAATCAAAAGTTGAGTTTGTAATAGAACGATGATACTAGGGTTAAAAGGTCAGAAATCCAATGCAAGCTTGCTTGTAAAGGGAGCGGTAAAATCCGGCTGTGGTTTTTACTGCTCCCAGTTTTGCATCCTTATCTGTTTGGATTCATATCTTCCCAGGATTCTGCGTCAAATTCCTGTCTCTTAAAATAGTATTTTCGGTCTTCTTCTGTGATTTCGCGAAGAATCTTACAGGGGTTTCCCACAGCAATCATGTTATCAGGAATATCCTTTGAAACCACACTTCCTGCTCCGATTACCACATTGTTCCCGATTGTGACTCCAGGGAGAATAATAGTATTGCCTCCAATCCACACATTGTTTCCGATTGTGATGGGAATACCGTATTCGTAACCGAAATTGCGAGGTTCCGGATGAAGCGGATGGCCGGCAGTGTATATGGATACGTTGGGAGCAAGCATCACATTGTCTCCAAATGTAACTTTTCCCACATCAAGAATGGTGAGATTGTAGTTTGCATAGAAATTTTCTCCAACTTCAATATTCCAGCCATAATCACAGTGGAATGGTGCTTCAATCAAGAGGTTTTCGCCCGTCTTTCCTAACAGCTCTTTCAGCAGTTTCTGCGCTTTTGCGTGCTCTTTGGGAGGCAGAAGATTAAATTCATAAATTTTTTCCTTACAGGCCAATCTCTCTTCACTGAGACCGTCAAGCCACGCTTTGTATGGCAAACCAGATACCATCCTCTCTTTTTGATTCATGTAAATTGTCCTCCTGTTATGTAGTTTTAACATTGCTTATATTTGCTCATGCGTGTTATAATTATAGCGGTTTCTAACCTGCTTGTCACGAATAATAGAAGAAAATATGAAGATAGGAAAATAAAAATAGTTGGGTAACATCCTAACTGGATGTTAGAAATAGTAACTATAAATATACTGTATTAGGAGGAAACAGGTATGAGAAAACGGGTACTTTGCTATGGAGATTCCAATACATATGGTTCCAGACCAGATGCTCCAGGCAGATGGGATGAGAGCGTGCGGTGGCCGATGCGTCTGCAGGCGCTTTTAGGAGACGAGTGGATGGTTGTGGAAGAGGGGTGTGGAGGAAGAACAACCGTGTGGGAAGACCCCATTGAGGAAGACAAAAATGGAAAGGTGTATCTTCGCCCCTGCATCCATTCTCACAGACCGCTGGATGTAGTCATTATTGCGCTTGGCATCAACGATTTGAAGGCGAGATTTTCTTTGACCGCCAATGATGTAGCGCAGGGAGCAGGGACATTGGTGAGAATTGTAAAAGGAATCGACTATGGGAGCTATAAAGCGCCAAAGATTCTTTTGGTAGCGCCGGCGCCGCTTCATGATGAGATTATGAGCCGCAAATTTGCCCGCATGTATGCGCAAGATGCTCTGGAAAAATCCAAAAAACTGGCAGCAGAATATCAGACCATTGCTGAGGAACTGGGGGTGGAGTATCTGAATGCAGGTCTGTATGTGGAGACCGGAGAGGACGGGCTGCATTATACAGCGGAGAGCCATAGGAGGCTGGCAGCAGCAATCGCGGAGAAGATATGGGAAATGGGAGTGTAGTGGCACTCGGCCAGAAAGACAACAAGAAAAGAGAAACTGCCATCATGTGATTGAAAAATCTGAAATGATGGCAGTTTTATAGTTTACCGTTTTAGGTGTTACAATTTTTGCATCCTACAGTTTTTACATCCTGCAGTTTCCTGAAAATCTTGAAAAGTTGAAATGTTTCAGTCTGGTGTGATGCGGATTATTTCTCGTACAAGAATTTCTCCGGAAGTGTCACATGGAAATCTACAGCCAGGTCACGGAAGTTCTGAGGAGTGATGGTCTGCAGCTTGTCAGGTCTCATGGACAGCATCTTTACCAGAATTTCAGCAGATTTCTCTACTGTGTGAGCCAGACCAAATGTCAGGTCAAAGTCTTCACCAGAGCAGAACATACCGTGGTGTGCCCAGATTGCAACATTGTAATCTTTCATCAGTTTGCTGGTCTCAACAGCGATAGCACGTCCGCCTGGAACCATCCAGCCTACAACGCCTACGCCTTCTGGGAATACAACTGGACACTCGGTAGCCATCTCCCAGAGCTCGCGGGTAAATACGGCATCATCCAGCGGCAGAACGAAGGTCAGTGCAATCAGGTTTGTTGCGTGGCAGTGATAGATGACGCGGTGAGCGCCGTTTGTCACTTCTTTCTTTACCTCATGGTTCATCAGATGGCTTGGAAGCTCGCTGGTTGGACGGCCGCCCTTGTTCAGTCCCCAGAGGATGCGGTAATTCTCGCCCTTGTCATCCACTTCAACGATACAGATATTTGCTTCAGGGTCCAAAATGACATTTCTAAAATACTTTCCAGACCCAGTCACCAGGAAATACTCGCCTGCAAGTCCTGGAACGCTGGTTCCGATTGGTGCCCAGTCACGATCTGTTGTAAAGTTCTCTTTTACAGACTCTACTTCTTCTGGTTTGATACGGTAGCTTAAATTTCCGCCATTTCTCTCATGCCAGCCCAGTTCCCATCCATCATTACACATTCTCACAAAACCCTGTACAAATTCAGCGTCTAATACTTTCATGGAAATACCTCTCATATTTTATTCAGTAGTGGTGTTTATGGTCCCTCTCTAGGGACCTTTCTTACGATTAGGAAAGTCCTGTGGACTTCCTATATCACAAAAAGCGCTTCGCGCAACAATGCATTATGCTCTCTTGGAGAGAACCTCTTTCTCATAAGCTTCAATTTCTGTAAACCAGTCTTCCTTAGCCGGAACGTTGTTGGACTCGCAGAAGTAGTTCCAGACATCACCAAACGGATATACTTTTAATTCTTCCTGAAGCATCATCAGGCGTGTGAAATCGCCTTTATCCTGCAGCTCTTTGAGCTTTGCGTTTGGAGTCAGCAGTGCGTACAGCAGAGCTTTCTGCATGCTTCTCATGCCGACAACCCATGCGCTGATGCGGTTGATGCTGGCATCAAAGAAGTCCAGAGCGATGAAGATACGGTCCAAAGCATCGTTGCGGACGATCTCCTTTGCGATTTCCTTTGTCTCGTCGTCAAAGATAACAACATGGTCACTGTCCCAGCGAACCGGACGGGTCACATGCAGAGCCATCTTCTCATGGAACAGAAGCATAGCCGGAATTTTGTCGGATACCATCTCAGTCGGATGATAATGTCCGTTGTCCATCAGCGGAATGACACCGTCTTTGTTAGCTGCATAGTTGATGCAGAATTCGCTGGAGCCAACTGTGTAGGATTCCATACCGATACCGAATACTTTGGATTCCAGGCATACCAGTACTTTACTCTTGTCGTAGTCGATGGATAAAATCTGGTCCAGAGAATCTTTGAAGCGTGCTCTCGGTCCCAGGCGGTCAGCCGGAACATCCTTTAAACCATCCGGAATCCAGATGTTCATAACACAAGGCATACCAGTCTCCTCAGCGAAATACTGGGAAATACGGATGCATGCCTGGCCGTGGCGAATCCAGAACTGACGGATTTCCTCATCTGGGCTGGATAAGGTGTAGTGCTCTGCCTTCGGATGAGAGAAGTAGGTCGGGTTGAAGTCAAGTCCCATGCCTCTCTCTTTTGCGAATTCTACCCATTTCTTGAAATGCTTCGGCTCTAACTGGTCGCGGTCTGCGAACTCGCCTGGCTCAAAAATGGCATAGTTTGCATGCAGGTTTAATTTGTGCTTTCCAGGAACCAGGCTCAACACTTTATCAATGTCTGCCATCAGTTCTTCCGGTGTGTGTGCTTTTCCAGGGTAATTTCCAGTAGCTTGGATACCGCCTGTCAGAGGGCCGTCATGGTCGAAACCTGTCACATCGTCGCCCTGCCAGCAGTGCATGGAAATCGGGAGGTTCTTTAAGGTTTCAATCGCTTTGTCTGTGTCTACTCCCAGGGCCTGGTAGAGTTCTCTTGCGGACTCATATCTTTCCTTTGTTGTCATAGTAAGTTCTCTCCTTTACTTTATTTGTGCGTCCCTGCTTTATGAAAGCGAGCCAGCCAGAAACTATCAGAAGACATCAGAAGATTCATAAAATGTGAGAAGTGAGAAAAAATCTTGCTGAAATGTCTTTCAAATTTTTGAGATATCTTTCAAAAACTCAGATACTTTCTGGTAAAAAATTCTTTAAAAAGTTTTAAAAAATTTTCCAAAGTTCCTGAAATGAGACAGTGAGAATGAGATGGTTTCAGGAACCATTCGCTTCATGGACAGGGACGAAAGGCTTTCTGTTTTTGGTTTCCTTTATTATGTTTGTGAATGTTTTTAATGCGTTCTCGTTCTTTACTGCTGCGGCAGGAATTCTTTTACACCGAAAGAGGAGAACACACAGGTACGTGCTGCGCTGACACTGGAAAATTCACCTGCGTGAAGCATCTGCGCCAGAAGGTTTCCGATGGCGGTCGCCTCAGTTGGGCCTGCATAGACAGGGCGTCTGGTGCTGTTGGCAGTGAGCTGGTTGAGATATGCGGCATTGGAGCCGCCGCCCACGATGTGAATTCTCTCATAGGTGCGCTCTGTCAGAGATTCGAGCTCTTTTACAGTGTCTGCATAGCTTGCGGCCAGGCTGCGGTATACACAGTCAGCAATCTGGCCTGGTGTCTGTGGAACCGGCTCGCCGTGTTCTTTGCAGTAAGTCTGAATGGCCTCAATCATGTTTTCTGGTGCCAGGAAACAGTTGTCATTGACATCCACATAGGAGTGGGTGGTTTCTTCGGAAGCCATATCACACAGTTCGGCAAATGAATACTGGTTGTTCAGCTCTTTTTTGACATTCTGAATCATCCAGAGTCCCATGATGTTCTTTAAGTAGCGGAAGCGGTACTCGTATCCGCCTTCGTTTGTCAGATTGGCTGCCATGGATGCCGCGGAGCAGTCTGCCTGCATTTTCTCCAGTCCCATCAGAGACCAGGTGCCAGAGCTGATATAAATGTAGTTGTCATCATTGGCAGGCACGGACAGAACGGCGGAACCTGTGTCATGAGTTGCCGGAAGAACAACGGTACAGGAAAATCCGACTTCTTCCTCGATTTCCTTCGTGAAGCTGCCGACTACTGTTCCAGGAAGAGAAATCTCACCGAAGATTTTCTTCGGATAACCAAGTTTTTCAATCAGCTCAAAATCCCAGTCCTTTGTGACAGGGCTGACAAGCTGTGTTGTAGTGGCATTGGTGTATTCTGTCATGGCGTTTCCGGTCAAAAGATAGTGGAAATAGTCAGGAATCATCAGAAGTGTCTCAGCGGCTTCCAGGTATTCTGGATGCTTCTCTTTCACTGCCATCAGCTGATAGATGGAGTTGAAAATCTGTTTCTGGATGCCAGTTCTCGCATACAAATCTTCCAGAGAAATGGTCTCATACACTTTGTCATCCATCCCAGTGGTGCGGCTGTCGCGGTATCCAACGGTATTTCCAAGGACATTTCCAGCCTTGTCCAGAAGAACAAAATCGACAGCCCAGGTGTCGATACCCATGGTAGATGGGATTTTTCCGATTTCTTTACATTTCTTTAGGCCGTTCTTGATTTCAGCAAACAGTTTTGGAACATCCCAGCAGAGTTCTCCGTCTTTTTTTGTCAGCCCGTTTTCAAAACGGTAGATTTCTTCCAGCTCAATCTTCCCATTTTCCAGCGAACCTAAAATATGGCGGCCGCTGGATGCGCCAATATCAATAGCGAGGTAATACTGTTTCATTGCATATCCTCCAAATTCGTTTCACTCTGTTTTAGTCCAGTTCAAATACTTTGACAAGTTTCGGCTGTGCGCCTGTCACAGGGTCCATCTCCATCACCATGACGTCCTTCATGTACTCGTTCCATTTATCAACAACCGGACTCTCTGCCTGTACTTTTGCAGCGAATTCTGCACCTTTTTCGCATTCATAGTAGCCAAACAGCTCATTTCCGACATTCCAGATGGTGTAGTTGCAGATTCCAGCAGCTTTTAATACTTCCACCATCTCTGGCCAGATTTCATTGTGACGACGGGTATACTCTTCTAATTTGCCGTCCAGGACAATCGCCTTCCACGCATATTTTTCCATGTTTTATACTCTCCTTTTCTTTGTAATCATCACGTTTTTGATGATTTTATTATACATCTTCAGAGAAAAAATGTTAGGTCTTGACTTGACAGAAACTACAACCTTATTTGCAAGTAGAAAAACGAGTGAAAATGTAGTATACTGGAAAGAAATGAAAGAGGAGAAAGATGGAGAAGGGAGGAAGAAAAGAAATATGAAACAATATACACTAGAAGTCTGTACGGACAGTGTGGAGTCTGCGATTTGTGCTCTGGATGGCGGGGCTGACCGGCTGGAATTGTGCGCCAATCTGATTATCGGCGGAACCACTCCGAGTCCGGTCTTGTTTGAAAAAATCAGAGAGCTGCGTCCGGATTCTCGGATTCATGTCCTGATTCGCCCGAGATTTGGTGACTTTTTGTACACGGACTATGAGTTTGATACGATTAGAAGGGAAGTGGAGCTGTTTGGCCGGATGGGGGCGGATGCTGTGGTCGTGGGCTGCCTGAAAGCAGACGGAACATTGGATGTCGAAAAAATGAAGATTCTGCGCGAGGTGGCAGGAGAGACGCATATGACACTGCACAGGGCGTTTGATGTGTGCCGTGACCCTTTTTTGGCACTGGAAGAGGCGAAAAAGCTGGGAATTCAGACGATTTTGACATCCGGTCAGAAGAAAAATTGTCTGGAAGGACGGGAGTTGATTCAAAAGCTGACAGAGCAGGCAGAGGGAAAAGTGGAGATACTGGCCGGAAGCGGTGTGGATGCCGATGTGATTCGGAAACTGTTGGATACGACGGATGTGACCAGTTTTCATATGTCAGGAAAATGCGTGTTGGAGAGCGGCATGACTTACCGAAAAGAAGGGGTTCCGATGGGAATCGAGGGATTCAGCGAGTTTCAGATTTTCAGAACGGATGAGGCGAAGGTGAGAGCGGCAAGACAGGTGCTGGATGAGAGAGCAAAATAACAAATAAATATAGATAATGGAGATTTTTATGTACAATCAAACTCTTTTTTCTTACACAGACTGCCGACTCTGCCCAAGAGAATGTCGTATTGACCGAACAGAAAATATAGGATTCTGCCAGTGCCGCTCGCGCGCAGGGATTGCCAGGGCTGCTCTTCACATGTGGGAAGAGCCCTGTATCAGCGGCACACGCGGAAGCGGAACCGTTTTCTTTTCCGGCTGCACGCTTCGCTGCTGCTTCTGCCAGAATTCCCGCATCAGTCGCGAACACTTTGGTGTTCCTGTCACTCCCAGACAGCTCGCAGACATCTTTTTAAATCTTCAGGCGCAGGGGGCGCACAATATCAATCTTGTCACTCCCACGCAGTATCTTCCGGATATTCTTCCGGCGCTGGAGTTGGCAAAACCAGACCTTGCCATCCCCATTGTATATAACTGCGGCGGGTATGAGAAGGTGGAAACAGTAGAAGCATTGAGAGATTTTGTTGATATCTGGCTTCCTGACTTAAAATATATGGATGCTGCACTGTCCATGCGCTACTCTGCTGCACCTGATTATTTTGAGAAAACTTCTAAGGCCATTCAGAAAATGATTGAAGTTACAGGAACTCCCGTTTTCCGTCCTCTTTCGGACGTGGATTCAAAACCGCGGACACTCCCATCCAAAAGTCCCAGCTGCTTTGCTTCCAGCTCCCCGTCTGTTTTGCCGAAAACAGGTTCCGGCAGCAGTTCCGTGTTTTTTCATGGAATTCCAGAGCAGCCGGAAAATTTCTTGATGCAGCGCGGTGTTATCATCCGTCATTTGGTGCTTCCTGGTTCCAGAAAAGATTCTGTCAATCTTCTGCACTGGATAAAAAATACTCTGCCAGAAGGCCAATATCTTCTCAGCTTGATGAGCCAGTACACTCCATACCATAAAGATACTTTGCATCCTGAATTGAACCGCCGCATCACATCCTATGAATACCAGAGTGTTGTGGATACTGCTTTAGAGCTTGGACTTGACCATGGTTTTATGCAGCAAAAAAGCAGCGCAAAGGAAGAATATACGCCGCCCTTTGATTTGGAAGGATGTCCGGTTCCAGACTGACAGATGTTCTCAATCTCATCGTATTTTGTAAAATTCGTCGTATTCTGTAAAATTACTGAGCGAGGATTGAAACAAAATTCATGCGTAATTTCATATGGAATGGAAGATAAAAATTTCAGAGCATATGATACATGAAAAGACACATGAAAAAGGCGGATATCGTAATCTTATTATCGACATCCGCCTTTTAAACTATCTCATCCATTGGACTTTACCTCATATTCTTTTTATTCTGGTTCGCCACTTCTCTTTTGTTCTTGGCTTTTCTACTTTTTATTATTCTCACAGCATTTCTATTTTATCTTCATTTTTTATGCTTTTTATTTATATATCGTACACTTATTGATAAAAATTGTAAAGTGGTGTATATTTTATATTTACATTTTTATTCAGATTTTTTATTTATACTGCAATCTAATTTTTCGGTAGCGTTACCTCCTTCATTTTGAAATGGTTTCCATTTTTTTGAGAAACTTTCATTCTCTCTGATAAGAACCCCCACTTACCATATCTATGTAAATATTCTTTTCCTCGTATTATATAGTAGTAGTGTTTATAGTCCCTCTCCAAGGACTGTATGC
>JAUNGE010000093.1 GCA_030524675.1 bacterium | reverse complement strand
TTAGTCCATTATTTAATTATGCAGTTCGAATTATACAAGTAGCACAACGAGTTAACTTACAGATAATACATAAAATTCACAAAATAATTTTAGAAGGAAGGAAAAGAAGATGAGCATCCATTGTGTAAACTTAGAAGATACCTTGAATTATGTCAGTATATCCGATGTACATGCATCTCCAGACGGAAACTGTGTCCTATATCGAACGCATTGTCCAATCGCGGATAAAAATACGTATGAACACCAGACCATTCTTCGGACTCCAGAAACTACATATATTTTAGAGGAAACCATCCTAGGAAGTCCAATCTGGACCGACATAGATACTTTTTTTGCATCGGTCTCTACTGATACGCATGCGGTGGTTCTAACGAAATATACCGGTAATGCGCATGAGAGTATCGGGGAGATTCCCTATCCCCTGCACTTAGTGGAAGTTTTAGATGAAAATCGTTTTCTCCTCTTGGGAGATGTTGACCTTCGATTCAAACATGCTTTGGAGAGAGGAATGGAGAAAGAGGACGCGGCATTTCAAATTGCACAGGAGAACGAGGATTGCATAATAGCAGAAGAATTTCCGTTTTGGTCGGATGGCGTGGGAATTACCAATGGGCACAGAAATTTGTTGTTTCTGTTTGACCGAAGGAGTGGACTCCAGGCTCTGACTGAGGAATGGTTTTCTACCGAACAGGCTGTCTATGACCAGAAGACCGATACGGTGTATTATACAGGATACTCTTATATGGTACAGAAACCACTGCAGCTTGGCCTTTACAAACGGCCCCTAAAGGAGCTTTATGAAGGTTATGAAAGAGGACAAGCGGAAGGAAAGAATCTTTTGGAAAATCAGGGATATCAGATTTCCAACATAGGCGTTTGTGAAGGAAAACTGGTACTGCTGGGAAGGAAAAACCAAGAAGAGAAAACTGGTATTTTTCTGTTGGATATACAGA
Organism: bacterium; assembly: GCA_030524675.1. Classification (GTDB taxonomy): domain Bacteria; phylum Bacillota; class Clostridia; order Lachnospirales; family Lachnospiraceae; genus CAJMNU01. Next base: position 8,511 of record JAUNGE010000093.1, on the reverse strand, counting down.
CTGAACAGATAGAGAACCTGATTACCTTTGAAATCGACCCAGGAACGTCTGTGTTTACAGATGTCGCATATGGAAACACGAGACAATGGCAAGTCAGAGATGGAAAAATATACTTTACTGGAACCTGGGAGGAGACCAGTGAACTGTACAGTGTGGAACTTTCTGGACAGATGAAAAAGCTGACTTCTTTGGGCGGTATCGTTCATGGATTTTCTGTGAGCAACCGTGGAATTTATCTGGTTGCTATGAAGGGGTTGGAACATCAGGAATTGTATTGGCTTGCGAAAGAAGAGTTATCTGAAGAGTCACCTGCTGCCCCAGAAGCCATCACCGATTATAATCGGTCTTTTTATGAAAAAAAGACGCTCTCCATACCAGAGCCATATACCTGGACAGACAAGTATGGATTTTTGATTGCTGGCTATGTCCTTCATCCAGTAAATCAAAAACCTGGAGTTCGTTATCCTGCGATTCTAAACATTCATGGTGGACCAAGAGGAGCCTATGGCGCCGTCTACTTTCATGAAATGCAGTACTGGGCTGCAAATGGTTATTTTGTGCTGTTCTGCAATCCGACTGGAAGTACTGGAAGAGGAAATGCATTTAAAAAGATTATCGGCGGCTGCGGCGGAAGTGACTATGAGGACATTATGGGATTTGTAGATTTTGTGCTGGAGCGTATTCCCGAGATTGACCCAGCTCGTCTCGGGGTGACCGGCGGCAGTTATGGCGGATTTATGACAAACTGGATTCTAGGGCACAGCAACCGGTTTGCAGCAGCCGTCTCCCAGCGCTCTACTGCCAATAACATCACTGAGGCAGCAAACAAAGACATTGCACCTGGTTTTATTCGCTCTATGACAGAACCAGATGCGCAGGATAAATACGAAAAGCTCTGGGAGGGTTCTCCCCTTCGCTTTATTGACAAAAACACCCATACGCCCACGCTATTTCTGCACTCTCTGCAGGATTACCGCTGCTATCATGTAGAGGCGCTTCAAATGTATGCTGCCTTTCAATATCTGCATATTCCTACCAGAATGGTCCTGTTTAAAAACGAATCGCACAGCCTGTCAAGAAACGGCCATCCGCGCAACAGGATTCGCAGGCTGCGTGAGATTACAGAATGGATGGACCGCTATTTAAAACAGTGAAAAAGGGCAAAAAAATACTCGTTTTGCCGGCCTGTTTTGGAGCTTCACATGATGAACAGAGCAGAAGAACAAAAAAAAGAAAAAAACAAGAAGGAAAAACAGGAGGAATCTATGAAGACACTGATTCGGAATGTCAATGTGTTTGACGGGAAGCATGCTGCTTTGACAGAACATGCAAACATCGCAGTGACAGAAAACATAGTAACTGAAATTTTTACAGGCGATACCTCAGAAGAAGCATTTGAGCAGATAATTGACGGAAAAGGAATGTATGCCATTCCAGGACTGACCGATGCTCATGTACATCTTGGACGAATTATGACGCCAGATTCTTCTTTAGATTATGGAATTGCCGTGTCGGTAAAAATGTGCGAGAAATTACTTTTGCATGGTGTTACTACTGTGCGTGATGCAGGCGGTATCACACAGGGATTAAAGAAAGCCATTGATGAGGGGACATTGCCAGGACCGCGCATCTATCCTAGCAATGCCTATATCTCTCAAACCTGCGGCCATGGAGACAGCGACAAGGCACATGCCAATCGTGATATTCAATACAGAATCACCACGCATGTAGCTCTAGCGGATGGTCCAGCAGAAGTTACCCGTGCAGTCAGGGAACAGTTATATCGGGGAGCTTCTCAAATTAAACTGATGGCAGGCGGCGGTATGTCTTCTGTATGCGACCCAGTAGAAACCTTGCAGTTTACAGAAGAGGAGATGAAGGCAGCTGTTCAGGCAGCCAAAGACTACGGCACTTATGTTATGGCACATTTGTATACGCCTGGCTGTATTCAGAGAGCAGTCCGTGCTGGAGTGATGAGTCTGGAACACGCCCATGTCATAGATGAGGAAACAGCAAAAATGATTGCAGATGCTGGTGCTTTTGTGATGTCGGGACCTCAGTTTACAGAGCGGGAAATTCAGTGGAATCATATGGGAAAATATTCGGATTATCCCGCGCTGCGTTATAAGAAATCCAAACGAGGAAACCATGATATTATGGGACAGATTGACTCTACTACAGAGCGGATTGGGAAATATAACCTCAATTTGATTTTTGGCACCGATATGATGGTGATGTATCCAGGATATGAGCCAAGAGCAAATCTGGATTTAACAGAATTTAAAAAACGTTTTGGCAGTTTTAGAGGATTGGCTGCAGCAACTGGCAACATCTATGATTTGATAAAGTTGACTACGTATCAGAATCCGTATCCAGAAGGAAAAATCGGAGTGCTCACAAAAGGTTCCTATGCAGATATCCTGATTGTGCAGGGAAATCCAGTAGAAGATTTGGATATACTGGGAAATGTGGACAATATCCATTTGATTATGAAAGATGGAAAGATATATAAAAATACCATTGCAGTGCAGCAGCCTAATTGAAAATAGGAGTATACTAAGAAAAAAGAGATTGAAAAAGAAGTATGCAAGAAAAAGAAGTACAAAATAGAAGATAGAACTGCAGCAAAAGACAGAGAGGCGTGTGCCATGCAAAGCATGATACATGCCTTTTTTAAATGTGGCTTGCCGTAAGCAGAAAATTGCTTTATAATTCATTTATGTTTTTCGCTTTAGTCAACGCACAAAAACGAAAAAATATAAAAAATATGGAAAAAACAAAGGAAATACCATGAAGAAATTAGCCTTAAATGATGAAATTTTGCTGTCTATTCAGCAGCCGGCCCGTTATATCGGCGGAGAAGTAAATGAATGTATCAAAGACCCAGAAGGAAAGCTTCGGTTTGCCTTCTGCTTTCCGGACGTCTATGAAATAGGCATGTCCCATCTGGGCATCCAGATATTGTATGACATGTTAAATCAGAAAGACGACGTCTACTGCGAGCGTGTCTATTCTCCGTGGACCGACCTGGATGCGATTATGAGGGAAAAGCAGATTCCTCTGTTTACGCTGGAAACACAGTCTCCGGTCAAGGACTTCGATTTTTTGGGTATCACTATCCAGTATGAGATGTGTTATACTAACATTTTACAGGTGTTGGATTTATCCCAGATTCCGCTTCATGCCTGTGACAGAACGGACGAACATCCGATTGTTATCGGAGGCGGCCCATGTGCCTACAATCCAGAGCCGCTTGCAGATTTCTTTGACCTGTTCTATATGGGAGAGGGCGAGACAGTTTATTTTGACCTGTTGGATGCCTATAAGAAAAATAAAGCCAACGGCGGAAGCCGATATGCATTTTTGGAGATGGCGGCTGAGATACCAGGTATCTATGTGCCATCCTTCTACGATGTCCGCTATAAGGAGGATGGCACCATCCTGTCTTTTACTCCGAATAATCCACATGCCAAGGAGAAAATCGTAAAACAAGTTGTGATGGATATGAGCCACACATATTATCCGGACAAACCGCTGGTTCCTTTTATCAAAGTGACGCAGGACCGTGTCGTGCTGGAAATCCAGCGCGGCTGTATCAGAGGATGCCGGTTCTGCCAGGCAGGCATGGTTTATCGCCCTGTCCGTGAGAGAAGTGTGGAGTTTTTGAAGAAACAGGCAAAAAAGATGCTTGAGAGCACCGGCCAGGAAGAGATTTCTTTGAGTTCCCTAAGCTCCAGCGACTACACGAAGCTTCCGGAGCTAGTCAACTTTCTTCTGGAGGAATGTAAGGCAAAGAAAGTCAATATCTCTCTGCCGTCTCTGCGAATTGATGCGTTCTCTCTGGACGTCATGAACAAAATCCAGGATATCCGAAAGAGCAGTCTGACTTTTGCGCCAGAAGCTGGCTCTCAGAGGCTGCGTGACGTTATCAATAAAGGATTGACCGAGGAAGAGATTCTCTCCGGCGCTGCAGAGGCGTTTCGCGGCGGCTGGAATAAGGTAAAACTGTACTTTATGTTAGGACTTCCAACAGAGACCGTGGAAGACATGGAGGGCATTGCAGAGCTTTCCAACAAGATTGCCGCTGTCTATTACGATGAAGTGCCGAAGGAAAAGAGAAACGGCCGCTGCCTGATTACCGCCAGCTCCTCCTTCTTTGTGCCGAAACCGTTCACTCCGTTCCAGTGGGCAAAACAGTGTACAAAAGAGGAGTTTTTAGAGCGCGCCTATATTGTAAAAAACAAGGTGATTCATATGTTAAACCACAAGAGCTTAAAGTACAACTGGCATGAAGCAGACGTCACTGTTCTTGAGGGCGTTTTGGCGCGCGGAGACAGAAGAGTGGGTGCCGTGATTGAGGCTGCTTACCGAAACGGCGCATTGTATGATTCTTGGTCCGACAGTTTTCACAATGAATACTGGATGGACGCATTTGAAAGCTGTGGTGTGGACATTGGTTTTTATACTACGAGAGAGCGCAGCCTGGATGAAATTTTCCCATGGGATTTCATTGATATCGGTGTGAGCAAAGAATTTTTAAAGAGAGAATGGAAACATGCCATAGAGGGAACCGTGACGCCGAACTGCCGCGAGCGCTGCAGCGGATGCGGAGCTATGACTTTTGGAGGAGGTGTCTGCTTTGAAGCTAAGAATTAAATTTTCCAAACAGGGCAATGTAAAATTTGTCGGACATCTGGATGTAATGCGCTATTTCCAGAAAGCCATTCGCCGCGCAAATCTCCCTGTGCGTTACAGTGAGGGATTTAGCCCGCATATGGTTATGTCATTCGCCTCCCCGCTTGGGGTCGGTCTGCTCAGTAATGGTGAGTATGTGGATATTGAGCTGACAGAACCCTCTAAACTTTCCTCAGATGAACTTTGCGCTTGTCTCAATGCAGCGATGGCGCAGGGATTTGAGGTGAAGAGTGTGAGAGAACTTCCCGATACTGCCAAAAACGCTATGTCTATTGTGGCTGCTGCCGATTACAAAGTGTGGTTCAGAGAAGGCTATGAGCCGTGCTGGGAGACATTCTGTGAGGAATTTCAGACATTCTGCAATCGCCCTGCTATCTTGATTACCAAGGCAACCAAGAGAAATAAGATTGAGCTGGATATTCGCCCTCTGATTTATGCGATGCATTTGAATAAAGAAGAACACAGCGTTTTCATGCAGCTTTCCAGCGGCAGCGCGGACAATTTAAAGCCAGAGCTGGTATTGGGAGCTTTTTATAAAGAAAAGGGAGAGGAATTGTCACCGCTTGCGCTGATTGTGGAGAGGGAGGAAGTGTACGGCTTCACCGATAAGGAGAAGACACAGTTTGCTGCGCTGGAATCCTTTGGCCGTGTGTTCCCAGGCGTTGCCAAGGAAAATGCCGTTCAGGAAAATACCGCCCAAGAAAGCATTGCCAAAAGAGAGGCAGAGGCATGAGTGAAAAAAGCTTCAAATATCTGATTACGAAAGACCAGAAGGCGGTCTGGACGGTTCTGATGGGACCGAAGAAAGCACTGGAAATTCATCTTGCCGCGCCAGATGGAAGCAGGACATTAAAAAATATCTGCGTTGGGCGAGTGAGAGATGTGGTCCCAAACATCCCTGCTGCTTTTGTGGAACTAGGAGATGGGCAACAGGGATTTTACAGCCTGGATGTCAATCAGAAACATCTGCTGGCAAATTCCTGTTTGCCGAATTCTTGCCCGAATTCTTGCTTTCAGGATGCTTCCTCTCTGGATTCTGCAGATTTTGGCGAGACTGGTTCTTGCTTTTCACAAAAAAAGCTTCGCCCAGGCGATGAGATGATTGTACAGATAGAGCGGGAGGCAGTGAAGACAAAAGATCCTGTTCTGACAAGCTGTCTGAATCTGACCGGAAGATATGCCGTTTTAACGGCCGGAAAGCCTGGTCTTGGCGTCTCTTCAAAAATTATGGATAATAGCTGGAAGAAACAGGCAAAAGCGGAATTAGAGCCATTTTGTGCGCCTGATTTTGGTTTTATTTTGAGAACCAATGCACAGAATGTGCCATTTTCTGTGATTCGCGCAGAAATGGAGCTGCTGCGGGAGCGCTTCTATCAGATTTTAAAGAAAGGACAGTATGCCACCTGCTATTCTGTGCTGTACCAGGAGGACGCACCTTATCTTTCTGGCCTTCGGGATATGAATACCACGTATCTGGAAGAGATTGTCACCGACATTCCTGAAATTTACGAGGAAGTAAAGGCATATCTCTCTTTGTTTCAGCCAGCGCTTTTGCCGAAACTGCGGTATTATCAGGATACCCTGCTGCCGCTTGCCAAGTGCTACAGCCTGCAGGATGCCTTAGACAAAGCACTGAGAAAGCAGGTATGGTTAAAATCAGGGGGCTATCTGGTGATAGAACCTACGGAGGCACTCACTGTCATAGATGTCAATACTGGAAAATTCAACAGAAAGAAGACGCCGAGAGAGACCATACGGAAAATCAATCTGGAGGCGGCCGTCGCCGCTGGAGAGGAGATACGTCTCAGAAACCTCTCCGGTATTATCGTGATTGACTTTATTGATATGGAGAGTGAGGAAGATGACAGAGAACTTCTTCGCGTCATGACAGCTGCTGCCTCATCGGACCCAGTGAAGACAGTCGTGGTTGACATGACGCCGCTTCACCTGCTGGAGATTACCAGAAAGAAGGTATCCCGACCGCTTGCAGAGCAGGTAAAACTGTACAAAATGGACTCTGCTCTGTAAGCACTGTATTTGCTTCGTATATTTGTTTCGTATACTTGCTTCTTATTTATGTCTGTAGATACTGCGCTTGCTGCGTATGTTTGCTGTTCATTCTATTTTTACAAAAAGGCGTTTCTGCACAATCACAGAGAAGAGCAGCATAGCCACGGCATTTACCAGAAGCAGCGCAATTCCTCCAGAAATACCGAATGTATCTGCCAGCATGCCCACAAGCTGCGGAGCCAGGATGCCTCCAATCGAGGAAATCGCAGTCATAAATGCCATTCCGTTGGTGGAACCCTTGATAAATGGCCTTGCCACGGCGACCGAAGTCGGGAAGATACCAGACATAAAGAGACCAAGAAGAATCAAGCCGCACACAACCTGTATCATATGACTGCCTGTAATTAAAATGAAGAGTCCTGCTGCACTTCCCAGGCAGTTACACAGAACAATCAGACTTCTGGCTACCTTTTTCGAGAGAGCAGCACAGGTGAGACGTCCTGCCATGATACATATCCATGTGACGGATACCATAATCGAGGCAAGCGCTTCCGACATGATATTCATGGACTGCAGGTAGGTCACAAACCATCCATTGACACAGTTCTCCAAGCCTGTGTAGAAGAACAGAAGAAGAGCAATGCAGTAAAAGTCAAAGTTCTTATAAAAGACTGCATGGCTGTTCGCGGCACTTTTGTAATTTACGGAATTTCTGCTGCCTTTGTGGGCCATGTCGGCAGCAGAAGTCCCTTTTTTATGCCTGTTTTCTTTTGCTCGTTCATCTTCCATTATAGGCGTATCTTCGGTTACAGACACATCTTCCGTGACAGACGGGAGGGCATTATAATTCTTGCTTGCATAGAAGAGGCAGGAAGTGATGCCAAGGCACAGAATGAAGTACAAAATCACTCTCCAGTTGCATCCAAATACCAGAAGAATACCAGTCAGCATTGGCGCTGAAAATGCACCGACTGCATAACTGCAGTGCAGATAATTCAGCGTTTTTACAGGGTCTTTGCTGTAATCATTGACTATCGCATTATTGAAAATAGTGATACTGCCTTTTCCGATTCCAATCAAAAACAGGCATACATACATAACCCATACCGGCGGAAGCAGCGTAATGCAAAATAGCAGGAAGGGAGAGAGTGCAGTGACAAAGATAATTGAAGCACGTTTTCCTATGTATTTGACTAGCACGGGAAAAAGAAAGCTTGCTGAAAAATTTCCGATTGCCATGGCAGATAGAAGTCCTCCTGCCAGAATATAGCTGAGTCCAGCTTCTTTTATCATATCTGGCAGAATGGAACCAAATACGAGAACCATCATGCCGCTGACCATATATCCATAAAAACAGCGGATAAACAGCGGGGTTCTCCAATTTTTGTTCTCTGATGTAAGATTCATAGCAATACATCTCCTTGTATTTCTTTTATTTTTTGCATAGTTTGGATGCTTTTCTTCATTATAAGAGACATTCGCCCGAAAAACAAGTATAACAGAAACGATAGCAAAGACTATCACATGGGCTATACTGGAGTTGATAGATATCTGACTGCTCCCACGGGCAAGCCTGTGAGTTTTTCGCTGCAAATTTATAACAGCAATCTTTCGTAATTGATACAAAAAATAGAAAAAATAAACAGAAAAAATCGGGAAAAGCCGTTGACAGAACCAGATTTTGATGGTATGATTATGAAGTATGCCGCACAATGAGGTTCTAAGTTCCGCCAGACGGACACCGAAGTTGGCGAGTAATGATAATAGGAGGTGCCATATGTACGCGATTATTGCAACAGGTGGTAA
>JAUNGE010000092.1 GCA_030524675.1 bacterium | reverse complement strand
CACGGTGGTGTGAGAGGTCGGGAAATTTATTTAAATTTCCCTCCTACTCGATTATCATAGGAAACTCCTTCAGAGCTTCCTATTGTACAAAAAAACCTCCGAGCAGGATGCACACGTCGCGGCGCACAAAGCAGTCAAGCCCCTCATGAGTGAGGGGGTGGGGAGCTGAGGCGGGCTTGCCCGCTTTGCTCTGGCTTCTTTTTCATGAAATATTCACGGAATTGTAAGGAAAGTTTGATTGATTTGAGGAGAAAGGTTCTCTATAATGGAGGTAATGTCTGGAAATATGGCATAACATCCGTCAGGCAGAAATCAGGAAAGGAAGGATAAGATATGAGAAAGAGAATAGCAGCAGGGGTTTTGACAATGTGTTTACTGGGAAGCAGTATCACTTCCTTTGCAGAGGCACCAACTGTATTTCGGGATGAAGCCGTCGCTACAGGTCCTGCCAGTTTTACGCAGAGCCAGACTTACAATCCATGGGATGGAGAAGAGCCGACGATGTCGGAACCGCAGAAACTGGCAGATGCTGCCGCTAAGACAGAGAAAGATGAGACCTATATCGTAGTTTCCAAATGGTCCAAGACATTGTATCTGATGAAAGGTTCCCAGGTGCTTGGATTTTATCCAGTCATGATCGGGCAGAGAGAGGGATACGACAAAGTGCAGCAGGGAGATATGGTGACACCGGAGGGAGAGTTTTATGTCTGCGAAAAGAGAATTCATGACCGGTTCCACAGGTCTTTGGATGTATCGTATCCGATGATTGAGGATGCAGAGAGAGGATATGCAGACGGATTGATTACAGAAGAGCAGAAAAACCGCATTGTCGATGCGATTGAAAAAGGAGAGAAGCCGGACTGGTCCACTGCTCTTGGCGGCGCGATTCTGATTCACGGAGATGCCCACAATGGACTGAATTATACAGCAGGCTGTGTACAGATGAGCGATGAGGATATTGATAAAATTTATCCGGTGGTGGAGAAAGGATGCCGTATTTTTATTTACCGCTGATTGGTACAATATTAATTGTATAGATATTGATACATAAGAATTTGAGGGGGTTTTTGTATGGATAATGTCGAGAGAAAAATGCAGGGGTTGCCATATCGATATGATGATTCAGCCTTGTTGGGGGATCAGCATATTTATCAGAATAAGATGATAGAGTATAATCGCACTTTGGCTACCGAAACAGAATTGCGCCAAAAACTGTTGCTGGACGTATTTGCCGAAGTTGGCGAAGGATGTACCGTAGAAACACCGTTACATGCAAACTGGGGCTGCAAGCATGTTCATCTTGGAAAAGGAATTTATATCAACTCTGGAGTGACTTTCGTGGATGATGAAGAAATTTTTATTGGTGATTACAGCATGATTTCTCCGAATGTTGTATTTACAACGTCAGGACATCCGATTCTTCCTATCCTGCGCAGGCATCATTACGTTTATAATTTGCCGATTCATGTAGGATGTAATGTTTGGATTGGTTCCAATGTTAGTATTATGCCAGGAATTACGATTGGAGATAATTCTGTCATTGGTGCAGGAAGCGTTGTGACAAAGGATATACCTGCGAATGTGGTTGCATTTGGAGTTCCTTGTCGAGTTATTCGTGAAATTGGAGAAAAAGACAAAGAATATTATTATAAGGATAGAAAACTCGACGTATGGGAATAGATTGATACGTTGCCTGCCTGGAGTCCATCAGATATGATGCAGCAAATAAAAGGATACATAAGTAAATTCTTAGGTTCTTAGGGAAGGTATCATGAAACTGGTTTGAATCAAGGTTTTGACACGAGCGTAATGCTATCGATAATACATACAAAGGTATACAGGAAGTACTGCAAAGAGCGTGCTGGGAAGAAAAGATAAGGAAGGAAATGGGTAGATATGTCATTAGATAAAGTAAAATCCTATTTTGCAGAGCTTGGAATGGAAGAGAGAGTGAAAGAATTTCATCAGTCGAGTGCTACAGTCGAGTTGGCAGCGCAGGCCCTGGGATGTAAGCCAGAGAGGATTGCGAAAACCATGTCGTTTTTGCTGGGTGAACAGCCGATTCTGATTGTGACTGCGGGGGATGCGAAGGTGGACAATAAGAAATACAAAGAACAGTTTCATCAGAAGGCGCGCATGATTCCGGCGGAGAATGTGGAGCAGTATATTGGACACGCGCCAGGAGGTGTGTGCCCGTTTGTAGTTCTTCCAGGCGTCCAGATTTTTCTGGATGAATCTTTAAAACGGTTTGATATCGTGTATCCGGCAGCAGGCAGCGCGAACAGTGCAGTCGAACTTTCTCCGGCCGAGCTGGAAACCTGCTGTGTGAGCCAGGGATGGGTGAATGTGTGCAAAGGCTGGGAAGCGGAAATGGCCGGTGAGTGATAGCTGGATAAAGCAGAAGCAGCAGCGGAATCATGAGTTAGCAGGTTACTGCTGAGATGTTTGTGCGGCTGTCTAAAAAAGAAGAGCTGGTCCGAATCTGTGATAAAAGATGGATTCGGGACCAGCCTTTTTTTGTGTTTATGAGCCTGCGTATCCTGCAGTGGAGGATTCTTCTTTATTTCATTTTCGGGTCATTGACAAAAACTTTTACGATTTCTGAGATATACATGGTATGGTAGTCTTTGTCAGGGTACCATTTCTTGATTTCGTCCTTCGCAATGAAATTTTTTGCTTTTAATGGGTCCTGGTACAACTTGCGGCAGACAAAGATGATACTTGCTTCCTTGAATGCGGTGGTTCCCTCCAGGAAATACGGAGTTAATTCGGTTTCTGCCACTTTATCTCCGTCACGGCCGGACTTCTTTCCGAGCAGTTCCAGAGCCGCTTTGTGTCTGTTGGAATAGAAGGAAATGGTGAATGTGTCATGGCTGTCAACAAATTCCTTGGTGTAGCGCTGCGGGCGGATATATGTGGTAATCACATTTTTTCCCCAGAGAACTCCCATGCCTGCCCAGCTTGCTGTCATAGTGTTAAAGCCAGATTCATCTCCGGCTGTAATTAACAGCCAATCAGAGCCGATTTTGTTGAACGGGTTGAAAAGTAATTGATCTGGTTTGATTTCTCTAAAACTCATACTAAATAATCTCCTTTTTTGTCAAGTCGCTCAAACGCTGCATTTGTACTGAACTTCTCATGGAAAAACAGTGAAAATGGGCGTTTTGCTCTTTGTATACCTGTAATTGGACTTTCAGATATATATGGCAGCGTTAAAAATTTGCCATATAAAAGCAATATAATCTATAGTATACCATGAACTTTCAAAAACATCAATCGTGTGTTTTTGGAAGCCAGGTTTGTTCCTGCTTGTCATTTTTCGTATCTTGTTCTATAATGAAAAACAATGTATTACCATGTGTGTATTACAAGGGATTCTGCACAGAAGAAAGCAGATAAAAAGAAGCGCGTTGGCATATGACATGTCTGGTTTAGAAGCGTTTACAAACGGATGAAAACCGCGGGAAAGTGCAGAACGGTATGGAAAAGAATGGAGGAAAACAGAATATGAAATTTATTTATCCAGCAGTGATTTCAAAAGATGAAGCAGGAAACTATCAGGTGAGATTTCCAGATTTGGAAGGCTGTACGGCATCCGGCGATTCTCTGGACGAGGCGCTGGACCACGCAAGAGACGCCCAGGAGGGATGGATACGGGTGGAACTGGAGGAAGGCGGAGAACTGCCGCACATCACAGATAAGGAAGATATAGAGCTTGCGGAAGGTGAAATTGTGCGCAATATTTCCGCCAATATCCGTTTCTTTGAGGGATGGGATGAGTAGTCAGAAGGAATGAATGTAGCGAAATAAAAATAGGAAGCTCTGGAGGAACTTCTTATTATATAAAAAGCATCCGGTAAATGCAGGAAATCTGCGCTTACCGGATGCTGTTGTTTGTTGTTTGAATAAAGCCCCCATCTCTGGGAACTCAAAAATGGGGGCTTTCCCTTCTGTAAAGCATATATTGGGGGAAAGTGCTTTACAGTGCAATAAAAACTATAAGGAGAGAGGGAAACTTTAATAGTTTCTGTACTTATTTTATAATATATTTATGATTTTTTGTCAATATTTTTTTCCAAATTTTCCCAAAAAAATTCCAAAAATCACCATTTTCCTCACATGTATTGTCTGCACTTGGCGGACAATATCTGTCGTACAGCTCTCTCAGGATTGTTGGAAACGGTTCTTCAGCTCAATTCCAGCTCAAAGGAAACGGCTGTCTTGGCAGCGGAAGGGGTGAAGGTAAAGTCCACCAGATATACGGTTTCTTCTGTGCCGTGATGGCCAATATATATTTTTTCCTGAATAGAAGGTGTGAGGAGAGTGGAATCAAACTGGATGGAAAGTGCGTCAATTTGAACCGTGTTTTCTGTCATGGAGGGTTCTATTTTTGTGATAAAGCGCTCTGTAACCGCAGGAATTTCGCAGGAAGCAGCAAACGCATACGTGTCTGTGAGCAGCAAACTGTCTTTTCGGAAAGTAAATTCACGAGTAAGGGCCTTCAGCGAAGAAACATCATATGCATGTTCCATGGAAATTACGAGATGTTCATGCGTGGCTTCCAGAATGTTTCCGCTGTACTGCTTTCCAGGCATCTGTCCAGCGCCGCCGATAATCGGCACACTGTGTCCGAAGGAAGAGTTTGTGATGTGAGAGTATCGTGTTTCATCCTTAAAATAGGAAGCAGTGTACTCTCCAGCACCCAAGTCATACAGCAGAAAATGGTTTTTATGTGTCAGGCAGAAGTTTCCAATATCGTTGTGGTTGTGCGGTTCATCGTTATGTCCTGCTTTTGCCATGAAGGAGTACACCTCGTCATTGTGAATGTACCATGCTGCATCCTTAAAATACCAGCTCTTTTTCTTCAGTGTGCATGCTGGAAGGGTTGGGTCAGTCCACAGGAAATAGCGCAGAAAAGCACCCCAGCGGTGGCAGTGGTCATCTCCGAAGTGGTAGGCCATTTCCTGGGCAGGCAGTTCAATGTCAGGAAAATGGCGGTATAGATAGTGGCTGATATATAAATCCTGCTTAAAATGCTCGATGTTGGCGTCCGATACTGGGATACAGAGACTGTCATCCAGAATGCAGTTCTGCTGGAACTGTGCGATTGCCTGCACTTTCGGAAGTGCAAGAAGGTCTTCGGCGCCATCTGTATACTGGCGGAGAAGCTCGGCAAACTGCAGGAAGTATCCAAATCCATACTGCCAGTAGGTAAATCCCTCCAGGCAGGCACCATCATTAGAAAAACCGGAGAGGAAGTTGTCGATACATGCGAGAAGACGAGGTTTTGCAGCGGTCCACTCCTCATCAGATGCCATGTACAAAAATGCATTTCCCACGCTTCCGGCGCAGACAGCAGCCCAGTTGTTGTCCATGGATTCCCAGCGGTTCGTGCCGTTCGGGAAGAGAACCAGGAAAGACTGGATGATGCGCTCGTGAATTTCCGCCTCGATTCGGCGGCATAAGAGCTTCGGAAGGCGATGATGTAGCAGAAAATAGATTTCACTTAAGGTATAGCCGGTCTCGCTGGCAAACAGGTCCAGCATGCAGCGCTGTTTTTCTAATGGCAGGGTCTCATCCACATGAGCAGGAAGCGCCCAGGTGAATTCATCCAAAATGGCCCACAGGCTGTCAAAAAACGGTTTTCTGTATGTGTCATTCTCGTCGAGAAGATACAAAAAAGCATAGATATTCAGGCGTTTGCGGCGTTCAAAGTAAGCATTTTCATATTGCAGCCGGTTTCCAGTCTCATAGTATAAATGATAATCCGCAAACGATACAGAAGGGATTGGCTCGTCAATCAGTCTGTCTGCTTCGGCGCGGATGGCGTCAATCTGCGGTTTGTAAAATGGGTTGGTTTTGATGTCTTCCCATTTGGCAGCGGTAAACTCCTGCAAAAGTGTGCGGTTGTGCTCTGTTTTCATGGTAGGTCCTCCTGATATACTACATAAAATATGTACTTGTAATAGGTGCGCAGTGCATAATATATGTGTTGCCTTACGAGGACAGTATAGCATCTCTTTCTGTAAATGTCATGCCCATTTTGTATTCTTTTTTGGAACGATTAGAGATATGGATGATATAGAAATGTTTCTATATGTTTGTCAGACTTGACGGGACAGCAGCAGATATGGTACTGTATGGATGAAGTCATATATTTGAGAATATGTTCATTTGTACATAAAAGATTGTATTCGCGCAAAAAAGGAGGGTGAATGATGACAGGAAGTATGTTTCTCAGCCTGCTGATTCCCTTTGCAGGCACCGCGCTTGGGTCAGCGTGCGTATTTTTTTTAAAAGACAGGATTCAGCCGATGATGCAGAAAGCCCTTTTGGGATTTGCATCCGGAGTGATGGTGGCGGCGTCCGTCTGGTCTCTTCTGATTCCCGCTATGGAAATGTCGGAACCCATGGGAAAGCTGGCATTTGTGCCGGCAGCGGTCGGAATTCTGGCGGGAACGCTGTTCCTGCTGGTGCTGGACCGTGTGGTCCCTCATCTTCATATGGGAAGCGATGAGCCGGAGGGCATCAGCCAGGCATGGAAGAAAACCACCATGCTCGTTCTGGCAGTTACATTGCACAACATTCCGGAGGGGATGGCTGTGGGGGTGGTGTTCGCCGGAGTGGCAGAAGGCAGTGCACAGATGAGCATGGCGGGTGCGATGGCGTTAGCGATTGGAATCGCCATCCAGAATTTTCCAGAGGGAGCCATTATCTCGATGCCGCTAAAAAGCGAGGGAATGAGCAGAGGAAAAGCATTTTTATATGGCACGCTCTCAGGAGCTGTGGAGCCGGTGGGCGCTTTTGTGACTGTGCTTCTGGCTCCTTATATGAAGCCCATTCTTCCGTACTGTCTGGCAATGGCAGCAGGCGCCATGCTGTATGTCGTTGTGGAGGAGCTGATTCCGGAGACAGCGGAAGGAGAACATTCCAATATCGGAACAATCGGGTTTACTGCAGGTTTTATTCTGATGATGATTCTGGACGTGGCGCTGGGATAGAGGAAAGGAAAAAAGAGAAGGAAGAAAAAGAGAAAACGCCAAAAACTGCCAAAACCATATGGACAATCTGAAAAATACTGGTTACAATGGTAGAAGTGTCTATGCCATGGGCACAAAAATAGGATAGGACGAATGGGAGAGAAAAAATGGAAAGAGAGAAATTTTCATCGAGACTGGGCTTTCTGCTCATCAGCGCAGGATGTGCCATCGGTCTTGGAAACGTGTGGCGTTTTCCCTACATCACAGGAAAATACGGCGGCGCAGCATTTGTGCTGGTGTATCTGTTCTTCCTGGTAATTTTGGGACTGCCGATTATGGCAGCAGAGTTTGCAGTGGGCCGCGCCAGTCAGAAGAGCATTGCACTGTCATTTAATGAGCTGGAGCCGAAAGGCAGTAAGTGGCATATTTACCGCTACTTCGGAATCGGCGGAAACTATCTGCTGATGATGTTTTACACGATGGTCGGCGGCTGGCTGATTGCCTACTTTATCAAGATGGCGAAGGGAGAATTTGTCGGACTGGACACGCAGGGAGTGGCGGCCGTTTTTGGAGAGATGACGACAAATACCACGTACATGACCGGATATATGATTCTTTCTGTTATTTTGGGATTTCTGGTATGTTCCTTTGGCCTGAAGAACGGTGTGGAGAGAGTCAATAAAATCATGATGACATGTCTTCTGATGCTGATGCTGGTTCTGGTCGTGCGTGCCGTTACTCTGCCAGGAGCTGCAGAAGGACTGAAATTCTACCTGATTCCTGACTTTGGAAAAATGGTGGAAAATGGGCTTGGAGAAGCGGTGTTTGCCGCAATGGGGCAGGCATTCTTTACATTGAGCATTGGCATCGGTGCACTGGCGATTTTCGGAAGTTATATCGGAAAAGAGCGCACACTGGGCGGGGAGGCATTGAATGTTATGCTTCTGGATACCGGAGTTGCGATTGTGGCTGGACTGATTATTTTCCCATCCTGCTTTGCGTTTGACATCAATCCAGGGGAGGGCGCCGGACTTGTCTTCTTGACGCTGCCGAATGTCTTTTTGGCAATGCCAGGAGGCAGACTCTGGGGAAGTTTATTTTTCCTGTTTATGTCATTTGCCGCAATGTCCACCATCATTGCCGTGTTCCAAAACATTATCGCGTATGCGCAGGACCTGTGGGGATGGAGCACAAAAAAGGCAGTCTGGGTGAACTGTATTTTGATTATTGTTCTCTCCATGCCGTGTATTCTGGGCTTTACAAGCTGGAGCCATATCACGATTTTAGGAAAGAGCATCATGGATTTTGAGGACTTTCTGGTGAGCAACAACCTGCTGCCGCTTGGCTCTCTGGTTTATCTGCTGTTCTGTGTCGGAAAGCACGGATGGGGATTTGAGAACTTTATAAAGGAAGTAAATACCGGAAAGGGCTTAAAAGTGCCGGCAGGCATTCGTACTTACCTGCGGTTTGGACTTCCACTGGTTGTACTTTTTATCTTTGCCCAGGGATATTGGAATCTGTTTCAGTCTTTATTTGCAAAATAATCAGTCATTTTCCTGAAAAAACTTGCATTTTATGCAGGATTAATCCGACTCTTGTTGACAAAAAAAATTTTTTAGCGTATAATTCCACACAACTAATCGGAATGACATAGTATAAAAGAGAATGGCATCAATTTAAGAGGAGATTAAGATTATTATGAAAAACGAAAATATGACACTGGAAAATGAGATCAAAGAGGCAGTTGTTGCGGCAGAGACTGTAACAGAAGAAAAGCCAGCAAAGAAGACTAGAAAAAAAACAGTAAAAGCTGAGGGTGAAACCGCAGAGGCACCAAAGAAGAGAGCTTCCAAGAAGACTGAAAAAGTGGAGAAAGCAGAAGCAGAAGAAGCAGAGGCAGCTCCAGCACCGAAGAAGACCAGAAAGACCGCTGCTAAGAAAGCTGCTGCAAAGGTCAATCTGTATGTGCAGTATGCCGGAAAAGAAATCCTGACAGAGGAGCTGGTGGAGAAGGCGAAAGCTGTTTATGTGGCAGCAGGAAACCAGGAGTCTGATATCCAGACGATGGATGTATATGTGAAGCCGGAGGACAATGCCGCTTACTTTGCAGTCAATGGAATCGGCGCAGATGAGTTTAAAGTAGAACTGTAAGAGCCATATATCACATATCCTATACTCTGTATGTAGGCTATGGATGGTATCCTATATATGATACGCCGGCATATGCCAGGTGGGATGAGGATAACAGAATAAAAAAGGAAAAGGACGGGGAGGAAGCGCGCTGAGTGCGTTTCTTCCCCTGAAAAAATACTTGCTTTTTTCAGGAGATATGATATAATACTACTTGTCTTGCAGATGTAGTTCATCGGTAGAATATCAGCTTCCCAAGCTGAGGAGGCGGGTTCGATTCCCGTCATCTGCTTGTATTTTAAAGCGGAGAACCTTGTAAAATCAAAGGTTCTCCGTTTTTTTGGTTTGCGCGCCATGGGCGCGCTCTAACGGGTGCAAGTCCCGAACATG
>JAUNGE010000091.1 GCA_030524675.1 bacterium | reverse complement strand
ATACAGTCCTTGGAGAGGGACTATAAACACTACTACTATATAATACGAGGATAATGGATGAACGAGTTAAAGATTTTTGAGAGTGAAGAATTTGGCTGTGTGCGTACAGTCATAGTAAATGGTGAGCCGTATTTTGTTGGAAAAGATATTGCGGAGATTCTTGGGTATACGAACCCAAGCAAGGCGCTAGCAGACCATGTGGATGAAGATGACAAACTCAATAACGAATCGTTATCGAGTTTAGGACAGCGTGGCGGTTGGCTTATTAATGAGTCAGGTTTTTACAGTTTAATTCTTTCCAGTAAATTGCCGACCGCTAAAAAGTTCAAACGTTGGGTTACGAGTGAAGTCCTTCCGACACTTCGTAAGACCGGTTCCTATCAAATGAAACCACTGTCAATCCCAGAGCAGATTCAGCTTTTGGCTCAGGGCAATGTGGAACTGGAGAAGAAAGTGGATGCTGTAAGTAGCCGGATGGATACGCTGGAGCAGGACATGCCGCTTTATGGATGTGAAATTGATGAGGTAAAGAGTCATGTCAATCGTAAGGGCGTGAAGGTACTGGGCGGAAAGCAATCTGAAGCATACCAGGACGCAAGTATCCGTGGAAGCGTATACAGCGATATGTACCGGCAGCTGAAGAGGGAATATGGAGCAGTTTCTTCCTACAAGAGTATTAAGCGGAAATATATGGCAGATGTCCATGAGTTTATTGATTGCTATGAGCCGCCGACAGTATTAGCAGAGCAGATCGAAGATGCGAATGCCCAGTTGAGAATGTGATTCCGGCAGCGGAAAGATAGGAGAAAAGATGGCAAATAAGTGTGAAATGATTGCAACACAGATTCGGCTTCCTGAAAGTATGCATGAATACATAAAACAGGAAGCTGACCGAATGGGAATAGCTCAAAATACGTTTCTGGTGATTTTGCTGGAACAAGGCAAGAAACTTTGGGAAGCGGATGTTACACATCTTCGGGAAGTGAAATAGGACCATGCTCTTTCTCATAAGCTTCAACGCCGAGTTTGATGAAGTATTCAATTTGGGAATTTGTGTTTCTATTTTCGTGTTTAGCGATACATTTTGTTTTTTTGTAAATGGTTTCGTTGATACGAATTTGAGTAGCTATTCTATCAGGAATAGGAGCTGGCATAGGATTACCTCCATATATTTTATTTAGTATCATTTTAACACTAAACAGTAAGAAAAGTATAGATTCTATTTAGTTGCTAATAGATATTGACAAAACTCTAAAAACGTTATATAGTTTGTATTAGATACTAAATAAAAGCGAGGAGGGCGCACGATGAACATAGAAAACATAGCCTATCAATCAACTGTTCTGCGAAACACACTATCAGCAGTCAGCGAGCAACTGTTTGAGAACCTGGATGAAGAGAACGGAGCTATTCTGTTTGGAATCAAACGGATGGTGGAAGAGCTGGATGAGGCGTTGCAGGCAGCAGCAAGAGTGGATGGAGGGAGATGAGAACAATCAGAGAGCAACTGAAAAAAGCCCGCAAAGAAGCGGGCATGACGCAACAGCAGATGGCGGATGCGCTGGGGATAGGACTAAGATACTATAAGCAAATTGAAGGTGGACAGAGAACGGGAGATTTCATCTTGTGGGATGCTTTGGAAGATTTGTTGGGAGTTCATCAACGGATACTCCGTGAGACATCAGAAATTCGTCTCGACAAAGTAGATAATCCGTAGATACTTCCAGAATATCAGCTATTTTTACGAGCATATCAAGTGAAGGAAAGCGGTTGCCACTTTCATACATGCGATATGAGCGTAGGGCAATTTGTAAGCTGTCTGCCATTTTTTGCGCAGTAATATTTTTGGATTTGCGAGTTTCATTTAATCGTTGACCAAACATAAAAATTTCCTCCTAAATTTATCTTGACAGTGTACAAATTGTACACTATAATAAAAGAAAAACACAGTGAGCAAAATGCTCACTATAGAAGGAGGAAGCCTATGTTAATCAACATCACAGAAAGAGATTTTGTTTGTGCGAACTGTCAGCATTTCAGCCAACATTACATCAAATGCGGCAGCTCTTATCACGAGTGTTATTCAGGGCATTGTTCTTACCCGCGCAATAAGATTCGAGAGCCAGGACATCCTGCGTGCGTGAATTTTGAACAGGGCGGGAAAAAAGGATTCTGGCATGTATAACGTTTGTGAGGCCCCAAAACGGGGCGGCAGCAAGAATAAACGAAGGGAGATGAGAAGTAAGCAACAAGTACAAACAGTGATACATACAATATATCAGAAGGGAGATGTGCAGAATGAAGAAACTTGATTTTACAATTGTGAATACTATTGAGATTAATGGCAGCGGAGAGGATATTGATTTTGATTCTTTGCCAGAAGAGAAAAGAAAACAGATATGTATTATGCTTCAGGACAGAGTAATGCTTCCACTGGGATTCAGAAGAAAAACTGAGACTGTCACAAAATGACAGTCAGAAAGGAGGACAAGCAGATGCGAAAAGTTGATTATGAAATTCCGTACCGTCCAGTCAGCGAGACTAATGCGGATATGTTCTGGGCGGCGAAGAGACGGCAGCAGCAGGAGCAGGCACAGCGGATGCGTGAAAGAGAGTATCAGAAGGCACTGAGACAGGCGGAGATTGCTATCAAGGTGACTGGCGTGGCATGGGTGGCAGCGGTTGTGGCCCTGGCGGTTTCTATGGCGCGGATTGTGCTGTGATGGCAGAAATGGAAAAATCCGCAGGTGTTGAGGCACCACGCGGATTCAAAACTTAAAAATATTTTCAATGGTTCTATTATAGGGCTGTTTTGGAGGAAAATCAAGTGAAAAAAAGAATTGCAAAGAAAATTGAGAAAAAAAGAAGAGAAGGCATCCACAAAGTGCTGGATTTGGTGCTGGATGTGAATGGTTTGAAAGCAAGACAGAAGGAACTTACAGGAGACAAACCTACAGCGTTTTTCTCGTTCAGCGGGCATATTGCTGCTGTGATGGTCAGTGTATATAATGCTGGCTGGGCAACGGGAATCGAAGATGCCCTGAATCTGACACACTATTTAGGCGAGGATTACGGCGACAGCCTGGAAAAAATCTTACAGAAGCTTACGGAGGTTGCGAATGGTTTATAGAGGATACTGGGCGGAAAAAGGAGAGGTAGTACCAGAAGAAGAAGCCTATGAATATGCCTTGGAGCGGTGCATGTATGGTCCGGAAGAAGAAAAGAAAGAGTTCCAGGAAATGCTGGTAGAATGGTTCTTCTCTTCTGGCGACTGGCTGCTGGAAGAGGAAGAAGAAAGTGAAAAGGAAGAAGAGGAGGAATGGTGGTAGATGGCAAAAGTGATTTGCATTGCAGGGGAGTCCGGTTCTGGCAAAACAACATCCATGAGAAATCTGGACCCGAAGACAACATACTATATTGATGCGGATAAGAAGGGACTTTCCTGGAAGGGATGGAGAAAGCAGTACAGTGAGCAGAACAAGAATTATTTCCGCTGCGATGATGCGAACATTGTGCGCGTGTACATAAAAAAACTGGCAACATCCTGTCCGCAGATTAAGGTGATTGTGGTGGACACCCTGAACGGACTTATGGTCGCAGATGAGATGCGCCGAAGTAAGGAGAAGGGATTTGACAAGTGGGTAGATTTGGCATCCTGTGTTTGGGATTTGGTATGCGAGTGTTATGACTACAGAGAGGATTTGACAGTTATTTTTACAGCGCATACTCAGACAGACCATGACGAGAACGGATACATGTTTACCAGAATTAAGACGTCTGGCAGAAAGTTGGACAAAATTGTGCTGGAAAGCAAGTTTACTACAGTGCTTCTTTCAAAATGTGTAGACGGAAAGTATCTGTTCGAGACTCAGGCAAAGAACAGTACGGCAAAGAGTCCGATGGGTGCGTTTGAGAGCTTCGAGATTGAGAATGATATTGTAAATGTAATAAAAGCATTGGAGGAGTTTTGACGGAGAAAGAACTTGCCAGTTATATTATTGAAAACTTGTTGGCTGCTGATTTTGTGATACAGCGGTATGATGCATATTCAACCAACAGCATATATCTCAAGCTGGATTATGGAGTGATGAATTCAATCCGGATCAGCAATCATACCGGAAAACAGTACCTGAAATACAGATACAACATCGGCAGCAATATAAAAAAGTTTCAAAATAAAATTGACAAGTATCCCAGGTTTTATTATCCGGAAAAACAGGTAGACAAGATGCTGGATAAGATTATTTCTGACAGAGATGAGAAAATCCGGAAATACGGAAATTTGAGATACCATTTTTACATGGGAGAGAATAAAACGAAAAATTCAGAAAAAGCCGGCTTTTGGAAGCAGGCGAAACTGGTAGAAAAGGAGAAAACAGTATGAGACCATTAAAAGGATATGCGCAGGCACAGGCTTACTCGGACAATGAACGTCTTCCAGTGGGCGGTTACGTGTTAAAAATTCTGGATGTAAAGTACAGAGATGACATCAGAGGAGATGTAATTACCCTGTCCTTTGATATTGCAGAAGGAGAGCATAAGGACTTTTTTGCTAGAAATTACAAGACTCAGACAGGGGAGGACAAGCGCTGGAAAGGGGTATACCGCCTGTATGTTCCAAAGGATGACGGCAGTGAGCAGGATGCGTGGACTATGCGCCGATTTAAAACGGCGATTGTGAATTTCGAGGAATCGAATCCAGGGTATCACTGGAACTGGGATGAGCAGACTCTGAAAGGTAAGCTGATAGGTGCGCTGTTCAATAACAAAGAGTATGAGATGGAGGGGCGCCACGGGTTCTTCACAAACTGCCACAGCTTGGTGTCAGCAGAAAAGATTCGTTCTGGCAAATTCAAAGTACCGGAGGATACGCTGCTGAAGAAAAAGATGTCTTCGGAATATCCGGCAGGAGCTGTACCGATGGGAGACGGATTTATGAACATTCCAGATAACGTGGAAGATGAAGGACTGCCTTTCAATTAGAATTTCAGTCAGGTGATTATATGACAAATTTTGAAGTAGAGAAATGTCTGGAGAGTATGACATTGCTGGTGGATACCCGTGAGCAGCCCACAAAGAAACTGCAGGACAGACTTGCAGCAGCTGGGCTGCCCCATGAGCACCAGAAACTGGACGTAGGAGATTATTCCTGCAAATGTACGCTGCCTGGTGGAGAGGTTCTGGACTTCTCTGCCAAAGTGGCAATAGAGAGAAAAATGAATCTGGATGAGCTGTGTCAGTGCTTCGGCAGAGAGCGGAAGCGGTTCGAGAAGGAATTTGAACGGGCGAAAGAAGCTGGAACGAAGATTTATCTGCTGGTAGAAGGCGATAACTGGGAAAAGGCGTATAATGGCAAATACCGCAGCCTGCTGAAGCCGCAGGCGCTGATAGCCAGCATTGATGCCTTCAGGGCGCGTTATGGAATGCAGCTTGACTTTTGCAAACCTGAGACGTCAGGAATGCTGATCCGAGACATTCTATACAGGGAACTGAAAGAATTTCTGCAGGGAGTGTGAGCTGGATGACTGTAGAAGAAATAAAGAATACTTACACTATGAGAGAGATTGTAGAGCGTTATGGGTTTCATCCAAACAGGGCAGGTTTCATCTGCTGTCCGTTTCATCAGGGAGACAGGGAGCCGTCCTTGAAGGTATATGAAAAAGACTTTTACTGCCATGCCTGCGGAGCAAGCGGGGATATTTTTACCTTTGTGCAGAAGATGGAAGGAATGTCTTTTCAGTCAGTTTTCAAAAGCCTAGGAGGAAGTTACCAGAAACCAACATTTTCTTCTGGCCTGGCCCTTTACCGCGCCAGAAAACGGAAAGAAATGCAGAAAAAAGAAGAAATACGCAGGCAAGAGGAAAAGAGGTTTCATGGGCAGCTAATCAGCATATTTCGGGATGCCTTCGAGGCGGCAGTTCCTTTCTCCGATGCCTGGGTGGACAATTACAATGCTCTCCAATATCAGTTATATGTCCATTCGGAATTGAATGGGTTGGAAGCGAGGTGGTAACGTGAAACCATTGAATCACATGACAGCAAGCGATGTGCTGTCAGATGATGTTTTGTCAGAGGTATTCGACCAGGAAGACGAACTGTATAAATCACGGCTCTTACTATCTTTAGAGGACAGAGCCGGCGAACTGGGAGTAAAAAGAAAGTTTCAGGAATTGGTAAAAGCGTATCGGAGAGTAGAAAGAGAGATAAAACGGCAGCAAAATCAGAAAAGCAAGGTTGCTGCAGATGTTCCCCTGATGGAAAACTGGACGAGCTTCACAGGCCCTTATGAACGGATGCGGTGCCGTACATGGATTGCGTCGGACAGCGGGATTTATCAGTATAACCCGAATCCGGCGGCGCCTGATCTGCTTGCCTGTTATCATCCGATTTTACCAATAGAGCGCCTGAAAAATCTGGAGACGGGAGAGGAACAGATAAAACTTGCATATAAGAGGTCTGGAAAGTGGGAGGAAATCATTGTGCCAAAAACCATGATAACTTCTGCCAACAAGATTGTCTCTCTGTCTGCCAGAGGGGTGGCAGTTACGAGCGAGAATGCGAAACATCTGGTAAGGTATTTGTCAGATGTGGAAAATCTGAATGATGAGTCTATTATGGTGCAGTACTCTTCATCCAAACTGGGATGGATTCGGGGCGGGTTCCTGCCTTATGATACGGACATTATTTTTGATGGAGACAGCCGGTTTAAGGCGATTTTTGACAGTATTGGCGAGCATGGGGACAGGAACCGATGGTTTGAGTATGTATCAGGGCTGCGCCGGACTGGCCGGATGGAGATTAAGTTCCTGCTGGCAGCGTCTTTCAGCAGCGTTCTGATTGGCTTGCTAGGGGCTTTGCCTTATATCATGGACTTATGGGGTGAAACAGAAGGTGGAAAAACAGTCACGCTGATGCTGGCTGCATCTGTCTGGGCTGATCCGGCGGAGAGCAGGTACATTGGGGATTTCAAGACCACAGATGTAGCGTTGGAAGCAAAAGCAGATATGTTGAATCACCTTCCCATGATTTTAGATGATACCAGCAAAACGTCATCCAGAATCCGAGAAAATTTTGAGGGTGTAGTTTATGACTTGTGCAGCGGAAAAGGAAAGAGTCGTTCCAACAAAGACCTGGGAATCAATCGAGAAAATAGATGGAGCAACTGTATTCTGACGAACGGAGAACGTCCTCTGACGGCCTATGTGAACCAGGGAGGCGCTATCAACCGTATCTTGGAAGTGGAGTGCGGGGAGAAGGTGTATAAGGACCCACAGGAGACAGCAGAGCTGTTAAAGCAGCACTATGGGTTTGCTGGGAAAGAGTTTGTGAGTGCTGTGCAGGAGATGGGGATTGACAAAGTAAGGAAAATTCAAAAGGAACTGCAGAAGAAGCTTATGGATGATGAGAAAATGCAGAAGCAGGCAATTTCCCTTTCTATCGTTCTGACAGCCGATAAAATCGCCACAGAGCGGCTTTTTCGTGATGGACAGTATATTTCTATAGACGAGGCAAAAGAGGTGCTTATTGACCGTTCTGAGCTTTCTGACAACGAAAGATGTTATCAATATATCCTGGACAAAGTGGCTATGAATCCGGCCAGATTTGACGAGCAGAATGAGAACATAGAAAAGTGGGGCGTGATTGAGAATGGGTATGCCATTATCTATACGACTGCCTTTACAGCTCTCTGCAGAGACGGCGGGTTTTCCAGGCCTTCCTTTTTATCTTGGGCAAACCGCAAAGGAATCATTCAGCCAGAAAACAGCGGGAAACGCCTGGACAAACTGAAGAGTTTTAAGGGGAATAAGGTGCGCTGTGTCTTCTTGAAGCTGAATGACAATACGGACAAAGAGGGCTTTGTGACAGTTGAAGGGGAAGAAAATCTGGAGCTGCCATTCAGGTAGAAAAGGCAGGATAAAAGAGCAGAGTAATCATTGGTGAGTTACCGCAAAAACCTATATTTTATAAGGGGTTGCAGGCATTTTTGGGGTAAGTAACCGGAGACACCGGCCCAAAACCGTGCCTATATAGAGAAAAATAAATTTTTTCACAAATGTGTATAAAAATATTTTCTCCTATATAGAGAATTTAAAAAGTATGGTTATTTGGTTACTGTAGTCAAAAAAGCCTTATTTTATAAGAATTTCATGGGTAACTCACGGGTAAGAAAAAGTGGTTATAGTAACTGAAAATATGCGTTACCAGGGAGAATAGCATGACAGATGAGGTAAAAGAATACGCGGAAAAGCGTATCTGGGAGAGCGGTATCAGACGTGTGACAGCACATTATCCTCAGTTTGAAAGTCGAGAGCAGGTAGATGAATGGATTGATACAGCATCCAGAAGTCTTCATGAAGAATTTGAGATAATTGTCTTTCCTTCTGTACATTCGATTGATATGAAACAGTACAAAGATTTGTTGTGGTGCTTGAAAAAGAATGAGGATAATGTGGACATAGAAGTATTAAAAACAAGATATAAAACCGGATATGATGCTTTGAGAGAACAAATCAAGACTATGACAAATAAGATGATAAAAGAAGTCGCTCTGGAAGGGGTATTGATTAAACGTGAGGATGCAGATGAGCAGATAAGATGGATTAATTCAGCCATAGAAGAATCTGGGTTATTAAATCAAATTGGAAAAGCTGTCTTCCAAGAAAAAGATATAAACCTTGTAAAGAGTCTAATACTGGAACTGAAAGAAGTTATTCGTAAAGCTGTTGAAGTGTCAGACAATTCAGGAGCGAAAATAGATAGACGAGTTTTGGAAGAAGCACTGAATTTGTTGCAAGGAAATATCAACCGGATGTGTGTGACAGAGGATGAGAAAGAACTTGAGTCAATGTATCAGTGGGCAAAAAGAAGAATTGATACAATTTATGAGTACAATAAGCGGAAATTGGAAAGGAGGATGCAATGGGCAAAGTAAACCTGTACAACGTATATGATAAAAACGGTGCCCTGGTAGCAGAACGGTTGCGGGCGAAAGAGGTAGCTAAACTTACAGGGCTGGGAATAGGAATGATTTGTCAATATGTCGGAAAAGAACCCAGACATTCCCGCAATTATTGTATCGAATATGTCGGGCAGTCCGAGAAACAGAAGATAGAAAAAGTCGATGGAAGAGTGTGGAAAGAGCAGTTCTGCAGAGAGTGGCAGCAGACAGTAGAGCGACTGAAAGGAGACATGGCACATGTTGGCTCTGGAAAGTGAAAGAAGGTGTGAAATGAAAGAATATGTTATATATCCAGTCAATGAGTCAATATGTGAAGACTGCGGGCACTGCAATTTGGGAGACCACTACATTGACGAGGATTTGAATGTAGAAGTTTATAGTTTGTATTGTGAAATTGGCTCTGAAGACGAGTGTAGAGCACTTGAAGAAGAAAAAGAGGGTGAATAATGAGCAAGGACATATATTACAACGGCAGCGGTTATCCTGATCCGGTGGCAGCAGAAGCAATACAGAAGGCGGACAGGATGCCGGAGGCAGTACGGGTGCTGAAGAACTTCCACGACTTCAAGACCGTGGCAAGTCTTCTGGGATTTGAAGTGGTGGGGGAGGTTTCGTTGAAAGACA
>JAUNGE010000090.1 GCA_030524675.1 bacterium | reverse complement strand
GCTATAAATGGATTATAGATGTAGAATAACATTAAGAAGTGTAATGTACTATTATGGCTTAACAACATATAGGTACAAAGTGTGTTAAATGGGGGTAATAACATACAGATATGTATTGTCTTACTATATAATTGATAAATGTATTTTGTTGCTTGAATAATATATGGTATTCGAATGTATTGTAAATGTCAAATAACATATTACGCTACAATGGATTATTTTATGAAAATAATATATATTACTCCTGACTGATAACATAAAGTACACAAGTGGCTTGATATAATTGACAAACGTATTGTAAATGCCAAATAACCTATTATGAAGTAATTGATTACAAAGTCGAAGTACCGTTAAAAAGCGTAATGTATTATATAGGTGCAATAACATATTGGATATGAATGTATTATCGTAGACAAAGAACTTGAACAGGTAAAATGAGAATCTTAGAATATGCCTTAAAGGGTGCAGATTTGTATTAAAAGTCAGTTCCTGTTAGACCAGTATCTACATTTCAAAGGTTGTGAGTGTATTATAGAATGTCACATCCACCTATCGGATTCTGGGTTTATCCACTTGGTATATGTCTGCTATTAATTTTACATTCAATACTCAGATTTATACCATACAGTGATGTAAATATAGTTTGCATTGTAATATTAATATTATGTCAAGTATTAACTCTACTTAAAAATCAGAAGGAGATATGTATAATATTTTTTGATAGCCACGGTACTGATTGTGCTGATAACATATGCAGGAACTAGACTTTGGTTTGAACTCTTAGTTAGTGGAGTATCTACATTAGTGTTTATGTTAGGGTATCTTAGGGACGTCTAGTAAAGAGTTAATATTACAATAAAGTAGCGAGGGAGGTGAATATCATGACATAAAATATGTACAGTTGTAGTGTGTAAACTTTATAATAAGGAGGAAAATAAGATATGAAGAGGAGATTATGTTTATTAGCATTAGTGTTGACACTGGTTATGAGTTTCACAGCTTTTGCAGGAGACTGGTACCAGAAAGATGGGGAATGGTATTATACAGATACAAGCAATCCTTGGGTGAGATATGGAGATGATTGGTACTACATTGATAGTACTGGAAAGATGATGACAAACTATATCACGCCTGATGGTTACTATATTTCCTTTAGTGGGAGAATGGTGAATCAGAGTGATAGACTACACCATGAAAAAAACTCTGTAGAGTTTCGTAAAACGAATTTAGTGTTAAAATATCTCGAAACAGGAGATAGTTCAGTGCTACAAACATTTAATACAGGTAATTACGGGACTGGATATTATTCTGCGTGCGTAGGCTTATTGGATGGTAGAATACTGTTTAACGAACTGCAACAGGGAACAGTTTATGGCTATAATCAGAAAGAGCTTTATAATTATGTTAAATCAGTACTTGAACCGATTGCTAAGGAGTCTGTATCATTACCGGAGTTAGAACGTGCACAGTTCTTATATGATAAAGTCTGTGAGACGTTAGAATATGGCTACCCTTATGAAGAGACAATCAAGCAAGCTGAGTCTGAAGGTAAGAATTTAATGGGTTTAGTATATAGTAGAACTATACCAGGGGCATTACTTACTAAGAGTGGATTTTGTGTAGAGTATACAGAAGTATACAATCGCTTGTGCAATTTAGCAGGGCTTGATGCTTATACGGAAACTTGTATGGAACATGACCATACATGGACTGTTTTAGTTATTAATGGCGAAAGGTATTATGCAGATACATCTTCCTGGGACCAGATAGGGGCGAGGGATAGACGCGTAGTTAAAAATAGATATTGGTGCAGCCACGATTTGTATTCAGAATAAAGGAGTCTCAATGAAGAAAACATGTGCTAATTGTTATTATGGATTCAAAGGTCGTAAGGGTTACTTAATCTTAAAAGAATGTAGGAAATTAATAAGGAGGTCGATTAAACGTCTAAGAAACGTATAGTATCTGTATTACTAATAGTAGTATTAGTCTTAAATATGTGTATGTCTGTATTTGGAGATTCTCCTGGTGCAGGTACCGGTCCATCTAGTGGGTCTTCTACCGGCGGTGATTATCCTACGTTCAATGCTTATGGTTTACGGATAACATTAGGTACAAGTGGACCGATACAGGAGGCAGGCATTAGTGAGTTAGCTGCTAGCGCTACAGAAGCAGATTTACAGCAGCAAAGATTAGATATAGCTAATATCAACAGAACTCGTTACTGGGAGCCTGGTGTAGGTGGTTTAAATATTGTTGGTGGGCAACATAAAGAGAGCGCTACTTTCGCTATATACAGCCCGACGGATTCAACACACGAGAAATATAATTATAGTAAGTGTTATGGTAAGGATAGTGGTGTAGGGCAAGATGGTAATTCAAATATATTTGCCTGGCAAATATATAAGTCTGGTGATACATCATCTAGACCTATGGATTCAAAGTATCAGTTTAATCAAGATTTACATGACGCTATCTGGGGTATAGGCGATTATGCTACAGCTGATTTAACGGCACAGGATTTAAAAGCAAAGTTTGAATCTTCTACAGGTATGAACGCCTTAAATAAGTTTAAGGAGATATTTGCTTTTGATAAATATTCTATTACACGTTTGAATACCTTTAGTTGGAATACTTCTGAGAATATGAGCTGGGCAGGGACAGGTGCCTATGAGCAAGCTTACTGGTCACAGCTAGGGCATATTGCAACCTGTTGGATGTTAGTGTTTGCTATCATGGATACTGGAAATGCAGACTACTGGTATGCAGATGCATTAGGTAAAATGATGAAATGGAGAGCGGATGGTTACTCAGCAGATTTAATGCCTGTCATAGTAATTGAATCCACATCGGGATTAATTTTCACCGGTGGTACTCGAGGAACTTATTATACAATGGCCACAGTACCTATTATCACTCAGCAGGTTTACAAGAATAATTCTCCAGAGGAATTTTATGCCAACTGGTCTAATCTTGGATTAACAGACCCTCAAGATGATATTCGTCCAGCTATCTGCAAAATATCTAAGGGTGCAGGTCCTGCTAATCATACGATAAGCTCTATGATACGACAAGGCTTGCAAGGATACGCTACAGGCGGTACGTGGGTTAATATGGGATACCGAGGTACATCTGACACGTCTGTTCCATATCGAAACTATAATATGCTTATGCAGGCTATAGAAAAAACTAGACTTGATGGGTGGACAGTAGCTTACGCATACTACATGAAGACACCGCCTGACCCAGGAGACCCAGATGACCCTGGTGAGCCAGGAGCTGATGCATTAGGTTCATTCACGTGGCGCCTCAATCCGAACGGTAAGATTGATAAAACTCCGGATGAGACATTGAGTGCCACATCCACAATCACGAATCTTAATATCAGTCAGAATGGTTACAATAAGAATAACTACAATGACTGGGACATTTATGTGCACAAGGATACAGTGGACAAGAACCGCATCCGTATTAATGTATATCGAGTTTCCGAAGATTTACAAAAGGATGTTCCAGCGAACACATGGGATAGGAATAGTGTTTTGAAATCTGGAAATGCTGTTCCTACCTCACCACCTTTCGTGAGCATTACTGATGGGACTATATATGGTATTCCAGTAATTACTCAATTGCAATCTGGAGAACCCTCACGAGATTTAACAGATGCAGAGTTACTGGAAATTCTCAACACAGGCACGGGTCTTTCCTATTCAGAAGTCATATCTGGACAGCTTGACCCAGGAATGAAAGTCACTTACGCTGTTACTGTAGAAGTGGATATCGGTAGCAAGAATAAATGGTATCACTTCTCCAATGAACAAGCTGAGTGGGTAGAGTATCGTTCAGAGCCTGGAGTTTATACTTACACATCAGATGACCCTGATGGATGGGCTGAGATAAAATGTGGCTACTTTGATTCCACACAGTACTCTGAGCCGTTTGAAGCAATGGCGGGTTTACCTACTACAGAAAATCTTTACTTCGTATCTGGTGGACAGGAGTTCGTTGCACAGATTAAGTATGAGTACACAGAGGATAAAGAAGCGATAAGAACATTTGAACAGCAGTATTCTCAAACACAGTGTGAGGGATATTATTACTCTACAAAAGCTCACTCGGGAAGTAATGAGTTAATCTCTGATGTAGAAGGAAAAGATTTCTGATATAGCACTATGCAATTTTACTGGTAAAAACAGCCATTAATAGTTGCGTAATGCTACTATTTACGTTATATTATTTGTAAAGAAATATACGTAGTATAAAAACTTAAATTTTCAATAAAAAGTATTTAAGTTGTATCAGGAGGAATTTTTCTTATGGATGTATATGAAATTGGAAAGAGAATCAGAGAAATTAGACGGGCACGAGGATATACATTAGAGGAAATTGCTCGAAATATTGGTGTTGCGAAATCCACGATACAAAGATATGAAAATGGACTTATCGCTAATCCTAAACTTCCTGTCCTTCAAGCAATTGCCTGGTCTTTGAATGTTGATTTGAGATTTTTGTTATGTAAACAACCGTACTCGATTGCTGACGATCTTAAGTATTTTGATACAAAAATAAAAGAGAATAGGAATTATTATAATTGTATTCATGATTATTTTGGTTTTAGATGTTTTGGAGAATCAGATGGAAATGTTGAAATTATTTTAGATTCAAATCATAATCTAACCTATTGTATCAATATTAGAGATTATCTGGAGTTTTGTCACTTGTTAAGGGAACGCATGGATTATGAATTTAAAGTTTTATTAAGCAGAGCAAAAACAGTAAAAACAGATACTAAAATAATGGATATATTTGATGCTATAAATACCATATGTAAGGAAGAATAAATATTTGCTGATAAAGTTTTAAACAAAATAAGGAAAGTGAATGAATGTCTCAAGATATAACATAGTGTAAGAAGATTTTCAAAATGATCTATGTTGTGTTTTGGGATATTTATTATATATAGTTATGTAAACTAAGCGCATGAAAATATGCAATACTTGACAAAAAAAAGCGAAAAATGGTAAACGCCAAATAGCGAGTACCTTGACATTTTTAGGCGGCTGCTCTGCAGCCACCATTATTTTAAGCTTTGCGGATTTCTGCCGGAAGTTTTTCTGACCATGGAAGAAGGTCTTCCAGGAATGAACAATCCGTGTCATCCATGTGTTGCGGAATTTCTTCCAAAAGATACTGCACATAATCAAAAGGCTTCAGATTGTTGGCTTTTGCTGTTTCTACAATACTGTAAATGATTCCCGAAGTCTTGGCTCCATTGATCGTATCTATCATCTGCCAATTTTTCTTCCCAATACAAAAGCCCCGGATTGCTCTTTCAGATGCGTTATTATCTATTGGAACATCTCCATCCGTGAGAAACACCCGAAGGTATTTTTCCTGGTTCAGAGCATAACCGACTGCATCTCCAAATTTATCTTTTCTGGATACCTTTATGGTTTTCAGGTACGCAAAAAACGCATCCACAAGTGGTTTTATAACCACCTGTCGCTGCCTAAGCCGTTCATCAGAAGAAAACTCCTTCAACTTTCCTTCTTCCCGGTAGATCGCCTGGATCTGTTTCATCAACAGAAATACTTCAGATTCTTTTTGATGAGATTTGTTGATCAGCTTCAAAGCTTCATCAAATCTGCGGCGGCAATGAACCCAGCAGCCTGCAATGGTCAGTTCTTCCAACTCTTTCTCCAAAGTATGGTAGACCTGATAGCCATCTGTCACACAAATGCCATCATATCCTTTCAGGAATTCCCTTGGATGAGATGTATTTCTCGTCTGTTGGTATTCATATAAGACAATCTGCCGGTCGTGATATAAATGTCCGGAGCGGTATACCCACATCCAGCTTTTCGAGCCGGCTTTCCGTCCGTCATGGTTTACCAGCACCGGTGTCTCATCAGCCTGGATCACATGATAGGAATACAATTCTTTATGAAGATAATCATAAAGAATCGATAAATATTCCTCTCCCAGACGGATACACCAGTTTGCCATGTTTTGCCTTGTGATCTGAAGGCCATAACGCAGGAATTCCTGTTCCAACCGGTAAAGCGGTACTGCATTCACATACTTTCCGTTGATGATTGCAGCTGCCAGAGATGGTGATACCAGACTTCCGTGCAGTAATGCCTTCGGATGGTCTGCCTTGACCATGTGTTCATCTGTTTTGCTGGCATACACACCAATGTGGTGTTCTTCTACTTCCACCTTTGCCGGTACGAAATGATATTTTCTGGAAATCGCATCCGGTAATTGTTTCCAGCCATTCTCACCGAATTCTTCTTCCAATTCGGTCTCGGAAAGATAATGGTCGATCCGCTTAACTGGAAGTGCCGAAAGATCTGCTTCTTTCTTTCCTTTGCGTTTTGGCTGTTTTGGTGATTTTAGTTCCAGATCTTCCGGTTCTGATACACTAAGGTCACATACAGCTTCTGCTTCATTAAAAAATACAATGGTTCCATCCACTTCGCAGAAACTGATTTGTGCGGCATCTTCCAGCTTTTCAGAAGATCTGCCAAAACGGTTCTGCTTACCAAGAATCACCTGTTCCATCAGAAGCTGCATTTTTTCATTCGATGCATGAAGTTCCTTTGTTAAGGCTTCCAACTGTTCCTGCTGTTGCAAAAGCAGGTGGATAAGAAACGACTTATCAACGGTATTTAATTGTTCTTCTGTATACTTGACTGCCATAACCGAACCTCACTTTCCTGAGTGGTATTATAGCAGAAACGACAGATTTTCGCTATTTTTGATTTCTGTCACCTTCGTCATTTTGACGGTGGATAACAGTCATGAATACCGGAAAAGAAACGCCGGAAATTCAGATATTTATGACTGTTATCCACAATCCGAAAAGTTTTTGGCTCATGAGAATATAAAAACTCCCCAAAATCTTTTGTGATGTGAATAACTTTAAATTTTATGCTGCACAGAATAAATCGATATGAAAAAAAATGATTTTATTTTCTCTGTTTTGCACAGATCACATGGAAAACGCCGGATCTGAAATTTCTTCAATCGGGTTTCTGGCAATGATCTCCAGGCCCTGCATCAACATCTGATACTGGTCTGTGGTGATCTCCAATGCCTCCTCTTTTGTGCGCGGCCAGCGAAAGTTCCCATTTTCAATGCGCTTGTACAAAAGAAGGAACCCATCTCCTTCCCAGAGAAGTCCTTTTATCCGATCCGTACGCTTACCGCAAAACAGGAATAATGTATTCTTATCGTAAGGATCAAGCTGGAACTGAAAGCGTATGATTCTTTCTGGCAAGACCATCAATTCCTCTGCGAAGATCCGTAAAACCAGTAGCTATGTATACTTTTTTGAATCCTGTACCATCATTGAGCATCCATCATCGCTCCCAAAAGTGTACGAAGAAATGTCGCAGATGCCTGGTCTGTGATTTCCAATGTGAGGTGATTTCTTCCTCTGATCATAGCAACGGTTTTATGCTTTGGTGCTATGTTTTCTGATTGGATTGCAGAAGAAGGAACTTCTATAAAATCCGGTGAGTTATCCGCAGTGGCAAGGAAAGCCTGCCGTACTCTTCGGAGTCTCCAGTAATAACTTGCTTTCGTAATGTCATGCAGCTGACACCATTCATCGATCTTCATACCCTGTGGGCGATTTTGACAATCTCTGACCAATTCAGCCCATTCACTCAAACGGGTCTGCTGTGCAACTAAACTTGTGTGAGATTTCATGACTCACCTCCTGTAGCTTAGTCTAAAAAGTTTAGTACTTAACTTTTTAGACTTTATAGTGATGAGTCTATTATCTCACATATGATGGTTTTGAAAAGGTACTTGCTATTTTACGTTTACGAAAAATGTAAAGAAAAAAGAAAGTCATTTTCAGGATAACAGAAAATTAACATTTTAGCAGAATAATAGAATGTGAAGTTCCAAAATTATTTTTTATAATCTATTCAGATACACGAGATGCAGAGATGTTATCAGGGGATACGCAATACAGTATTTTACAGCAGGAAGGAGAGAACACCTATGAAAGTATGTCTGGATTATGTGACAAATTCCAGCAGCTCTAGTTTTATTTTTGGTGAGTCCTGCAAGTATGATTGGAGTATGGAACGGGTGGCAAGATTCTGTCAGGAGACAGAAAAATGCTGGCTGAATAAGATAAATGAAGTGGAGCAGGCGTTAAAAGGCAATTCTGCTGTATATGAAGAATTACAAGAGATACGTGCGAAGGGCACCTGGAAGAGAAAATGGGATTTGAAAGAGTATATTATGAAACCTGAAGAGTACAAGGGGACTCTGAAAGTTGACCTGGAGTTTTCTAATATGGTTAGAAACATGATAAGAGAGCTGACCAATGAAGATTTTCTGGAGATTGTTTGTGATGTATATGAGAAGAGGGAACTGGAGCGTGTGGCAGCTGGAAGCCTGAAGGATGCCATGAGCGTACTGGGAGAAAACCGTGTATTGGACTGTGCGGCTCCATCCCGTATCTCGAAAGGAGATATGGAGTGGTTGGAGAAGAATATTCAGCGGAGTGGGTATTTTAATATCTTTGAACAAGTGCTGTATGAGTATTTGAAATTACACGAAAGAAGACAAACGTCAGTTTATCGAGTGCTTAACGTATCAACAGATATTCGGGGAGATGACCACAGATATGAGGATTTGCAGAGTATATTATATAATTGGATGTTTGATTGGGAAAAGAAACAGGATAAAGAACAGGGGACAAAGTACATAAAAATGGCGCTTGCATGCGTCCATAAATATCTGGGGCAGATTCTGGTCATAAGTGAGCATAGAGAAGAAGGGTATTTGTATCCTATCAGATATCATATTGCAAGACAGCTAAAATATGGCTGTGTTTATATGGATGATTAGGGCAATGGAAGAAAGAAGGTAAGAAATGGTATATCACTATATGCCTGTTGAAAAAGAAGACAACAGATATCATTTTAAAACATATTTTGAACCAAATATCGGACTAAGGATAAGAACAGGAATTCTGAACAGCGATGGAGTGGATACAAAGGAAGATCCGTTTCAGGCGGAGTATCCAGAACTGATGGATATTGGTATCATGGAACAGTGTGCGTGTGTTGAGGTATGTAAAGTAGATTGTTATCAGAAAGCGATTGCAAGAACAGGCAAAAATATGAGTGTAGAGGATTTTGTCTGGCTGATTGAGCAGAGCAGAGGAAAGACACTGCAGGTGGCGCTAGGCGGAGCTGGAGATCCAGACACACATGAAAACTTTGCAGATATTTTGAGAGTGTGTGCAGAAAACAATATTGTTCCAAATTTTACTACCAGTGGAATTGCAATGACTCCTGAAAAAGCAAAACTGTGCAGAAGATACTGCGGTGCAGTGGCTGTGAGCGAGCACAATGCTGCGTACACAGCCAAAGCAGTAGAATTTCTGACGGCAGCAGGGGTAAAGACCAATATACACTATGTTCTGAATCGGAATACCATAGAGAAAGCGACAGAAATTTTGCGGGGTGGAAGATATCGAGAAGGAATCAATGCGGTTGTTTTTTTGCTGTATAAACCGGTTGGCCTGGGCAGGCAGGAGCTGGTTCTGCAGCCTGATGATGAAAGACTAACTATTAAAAGTCAATAGGTTTTTGTAAGATTTTTTTAATTCCTAG
>JAUNGE010000023.1 GCA_030524675.1 bacterium | reverse complement strand
GAGAAAGGAAACCTGGAGGCAACAGTTATATGGATGGAGAGATACTGGTTTATTTGACAGCATCTTGTCTGGCATTTAGCGTCATTGTGCTGATTGCGCTGAATGTACTGATTGTGCAGTACAGAAAGTTGTTTAAGAGATATGATGCGTTTATGCGGGGGAAGGATGCAGAAACATTGGAAGAACTGATTCTGATGCAGATGGATGAAGTGAGAGATTTAAAGGCAGAGGATAGGGCGATGAAAGAAGTGTTAAGAGGGATGAAGAAAAGCCTGCGGCTCTCCTATCAGAAATTTGGTATGGTAAAATACAATGCGTTCCAGGGAATGGGCGGAAATCTGAGTTTTGCATTCGCAATGTTAAATGAGATGAACAGCGGATTCGTTCTCAACGCAGTGCACAGCAGAGACGGCTGTTATCTGTATCTGAAAGATGTTGAGCAGGGAGAAACAGAAGTGCTGTTAGGTGCTGAGGAGAAAGAGGCACTGGAGAGAGCGCTGGGATATCACGACGATTATGCTGGATGAGAAAAAAGATACTGAGATAGAAAAAAACTATCAAAAAGAAACAAAAAGGTAAGATTGAAAAAACAAAAAAGTACGATTTTGAGAGAAAAACAGGTGAGATGTTCCCATGATTTTGGGACGCTCACCTGTTTTGTATATAGTGCAAAAAAATATTGAAAAAATAAAAGAAAATTATGTTAAAAAATACATTTGACATTATTTTAACAATATCATATAATAAGGGCAAGATGATTGATAATTAATTAACAAATAGAAAAGAAAATTATCATGAAATTAACAACTTAACAGCCTATGAAACTATAAACAACCTATACAAACTTAAAACAATCGAGGAGGATATTGTTATGGCAAGTAAGAACAACGCAGCAGTACCAGAGATCATCGACAACGTAGAAGCTCTGACTGCAAAGATGAATGCCATGAGAGAGGCGCAGAAAGAATTCGCTACTTTCACCCAGGAGCAGGTTGACAAAATCTTTTTTGCAGCTGCAAGTGCAGCAAATAAGATGAGAATCCCGTTAGCCAAGATGGCAGTACAGGAAACTGGCATGGGTATTGTAGAAGATAAAGTTATCAAGAATAACTATGCTGCTGAGTACATTTACAACGCATACAAGAATACAAAGACTTGTGGCGTGATTGAAGAAGATGCTGCATTTGGTATCAAGAAAATTGCAGAGCCGATCGGTCTGGTTGCAGCTGTTATTCCGACCACAAACCCGACTTCCACTGCAATCTTTAAGACATTAATCTGCTTAAAGACAAGAAATGCCATCATCATTTCCCCACATCCACGTGCAAAACAGTGTACCATCGCTGCTGCAAAAGTCGTTCTGGATGCTGCTGTAAAAGCAGGTGCACCGGAAGGCATCATTGGATGGATTGATGTTCCAAGCCTGGAGCTGACAAACGAAGT
Organism: bacterium; assembly: GCA_030524675.1. Lineage (GTDB taxonomy): Bacteria > Bacillota > Clostridia > Lachnospirales > Lachnospiraceae > CAJMNU01. The sequence goes on along the minus strand of JAUNGE010000023.1, from coordinate 50,973 downwards.
TATGAAGAATGCAGATATCATCTTGGCTACAGGTGGTCCTGGTATGGTTCGCGCAGCATACTCCTCCGGAAAACCGGCATTGGGCGTAGGCGCTGGTAATACACCGGTTATCATTGATGATACAGCTGATATCAAGATGGCAGTAAACTCCATCATCCATTCCAAGACATTCGATAATGGTATGATTTGTGCTTCTGAGCAGTCTGTAACTGTTCTTGAGCCAATTTACAATGAGGTTAAGAAAGAATTTGAGAAGCGCGGCTGCTATTTCCTGAAGCAGGGTGAGATTGAGAAAGTTCGTAAGACCATCTTAATCAACGGCGCTCTGAATGCAAAGATTGTTGGACAGCCTGCAGCAAAGATTGCTGCTCTGGCTGGTGTAGAAGTACCGGCTGACACGAAGATTCTGATTGGTGAAGTAGAGTCTGTAGATATCGAAGAAGAGTTCGCACATGAGAAACTGTCTCCGGTTCTGGCTATGTACAAGGCAAAAACATTTGATGAGGCACTGGATAAGGCTGAGAGACTGGTTGCAGATGGCGGCTATGGCCATACCTCTTCTCTGTACATTAACCTGAATGAGAAAGAGAAAATGGAGAAACATGCAGCAAGAATGAAAACCTGCCGTATCGTGGTAAATACTCCTTCTTCTCATGGTGGTATCGGTGATTTGTACAACTTCAAGCTTGCTCCGTCTCTGACACTGGGATGCGGCTCCTGGGGCGGCAACTCTGTATCTGAGAACGTAGGTGTGAAGCACCTGCTGAATATCAAGACTGTTGCTGAAAGGAGACAGAATATGCTGTGGTTCCGTACACCTGAGAAGGTATATTTCAAGAAGGGCTGCCTGCCAGTTGCTTTGAGAGAGTTAAAGGAAGTTATGAACAAGAAGAGAGCATTCATCGTGACCGACTCCTTCTTATTCAAGAATGGATATACAAGAGTTATTACAGACAGACTGAATGAGATGGGTATCACATATACCGTATTCTCCAACGTACAGCCAGACCCGACCCTTGCAAATGCAATGGAAGGTGCAAAGCTGATGCGCGAATTTGAACCGGACTGCATCATCGCAATGGGTGGTGGTTCCGCAATGGATGCCGGCAAGATTATGTGGGTTCTGTATGAGCATCCAGAAGCAGATTTCCAGGATATGGCAATGCGCTTTATTGATATCCGCAAGCGTGTTTACACATTCCCGAAGATGGGCGAGAAAGCTTACTTCATCGCAGTTCCGACTTCTTCCGGTACAGGTTCTGAGGTAACACCTTTCGCAGTTATCACAGACCAGGAGACAGGTATCAAGTATCCGCTGGCTGATTATCAGCTGCTGCCGAACATGGCAATCGTAGATACAGACAACATGATGAGCCAGCCGAGAGGCCTGACAAGTGCATCTGGTGTTGACGTTCTGACACATGCTCTTGAGGCATATGCTTCCGTGATGGCTACAGATTATACAGATGGTCTTGCATTGAAGGCTATGAAGAACGTATTTGAGTATCTGCCGACCTGCTACAATGAGCCAGGAAACGTAGAAGCTCGTTCTAAGATGGCTGACGCTTCCTGTATGGCTGGTATGGCATTCGCAAATGCATTCTTAGGTGTTTGCCACTCTATGGCACACAAACTGGGTGCTTTCCATCATCTGCCACACGGTATTGCAAACGCTCTGCTGATTTCTCTGGTTGTAGAGTTCAACGCTGCTGAGTGCCCGAGAAAGATGGGAACCTTCTCCCAGTATGAATATCCGCATACACAGGCAAGATATGCTGAGTGTGCTCGCTTCTGCGGTATCCAGGCAAAGGATGATGCTGAGGCGGTTAAGAAGCTGATTGCTAAGATTGAAGAGCTGAAAGCTGCTGTAGGTGTGAAGAAGACAATCGCTGAGTACGGCATTGATGAGCAGACATTCCTCGGTTCTCTGGATGAGATGGTTGAGCAGGCATTCGATGACCAGTGCACAGGCGCTAACCCGAGATATCCGCTGATGAGCGAAATCAAGGAAATGTATTTGAGAGCTTACTATGGCAAATAGACTTTAAGTTTGAAATAGGTTGAAAAAGGGGAACTTTCCGAGTGGAGACGCACGGAAAGTTTCCTTTTTCATTGGAAGTTCAACGCATTAATACTTTATTTTACAAAAATTTAGAGTTTTTTAACTTGTGCTGTGAATAAGATTTGAGGTATACTGATATTATATCTTTTTTTTGTATCTGTCATGCGCATGTACTGTGCATGGGCAGGTACATTGTTTTCCATAACATCAAAGAGAGTGTAAATTAGGAGGATACGCGCCGATGGGAAGATAATCAAAGTTTAAGGAGGAATTTTTTATGATGAATCAGAATGAATATGCAACTATGGTAAATCAGCTGTCACAGTATTGTGTGGAGAATAATCAGATTGATGCGGACCTGTATCAGAAATATGCGGTTTTGAGAGGACTTCGAGATAAGAATGGAAATGGTGTGGTGGCTGGACTCACGAATATTTCTCGAATCGAAGCATCAAAGATGGTGAATGGGCAGAAAGTACCATGTGAGGGACATCTGTACTACAGAGGGTATGACATTTACGACCTTGTGCGGGGAACTGACAGAGAGCACCGCTGCGGATTTGAGGAGATTTCGTATCTTCTGCTGTTTGGGGACCTCCCTACGAAAGAACAGCTGATTACGTTTAAGGATATTCTGGCGATGAGCCGAACGCTTCCGACGAATTTTGTGCGGGATGTGATTATGAAGGCGCCGAGTGCGGATATGATGAACTCTCTTTCAAAGAGCGTGCTCACTCTGGCTTCCTATGATGACAATGTTTCAGATGTATCGATTCCGAATGTGCTGCGCCAGAGCCTGATGTTAATCAGTGTACTGCCTATGCTGGCAGTCTATGGGTATCATGCCTATAATCACTATGAGAATAATGGAAGTATGTATATTCATCGTCCTGATGCAAGTCTTTCTACATCGGAAAATCTCCTCCGTATGCTTCGTCCGGATATGCAGTACTCTGATTTGGAGGCGCATGTGCTGGATTTGGCATTGATTCTGCATATGGAGCACGGCGGCGGCAATAACTCCACTTTTACGACGCATGTGGTGACATCGAGCGGCACGGACACATACTCGACAGTTGCATCAGCTCTCTCCTCCCTCAAGGGACCAAAGCACGGCGGCGCCAATATCAAAGTGGTACAGATGATGGATGATCTGAGAGCGAATGTGAAGGACTTGAAGGACCAGGATGAGGTGGAGTCTTATTTGAAGAAGCTGCTTCATAAGGAAGCATTTGACCAGAAGGGCTTGATTTATGGTATGGGCCATGCAGTGTATTCTCTCTCTGACCCGCGTGCAGAGATTTTCAAAGGATTTGTAGAACGGTTGGCACATGCAAAAGGCAGAGATGACGATTATGCGCTGTATGCGATGGTGGAAAAACTGGCGCCGAAGGTAATCAGTGAGGAACGCCGCATCTATAAGGGTGTGAGTGCCAATGTGGACTTTTTCAGCGGATTTGTGTACAGCATGTTGGATATTCCTGTGGAGATGTTCACACCGATTTTTGCGATTGCCCGCATTGTGGGATGGAGCGCGCACAGAATTGAAGAGTTGATTAATATGGATAAGATTATCCGTCCGGCGTATATCAGTGTTGGTGAGGAGAGAGAGTACAAGTCTCTGCTTGACCGAGAGTAAGCATACTATACAAGATAATATAGAAGATAAATATACTATATAAAATAATTATAAAAGATATGTATATTATGCAAGATAATTATAGAAAATAGGTATGATATACCATACAAGATAACAATAAAAGACCAGGTCTCAAAAAATGGGAAGAGGCTTGGTCTTTTTGTGGAATAGTTATGAAATTGTTTCACGTGAAACAAAGAAAACATTAAGTCTTAGGAACTCTAACTCGCTTGTCAAACGGACATGCCTGCTGACGCAGGCACCACCATGCATGAAAGTCGATTGCTTCGTGCTCACGCAATCAACGCCAGTATTCGCAGTTCAATGCTAACAACCATCAGGATGCATTTGTAGGCAGATAGGTCAGTCTGCGGAAGCTTCCCTCATCAAAGATGTATTCTGGTGTGAGGAAAGGCCAGGTGAGGTCGGAGGTGGAATATCAGGGGGCGCTTTCGGATGCCGGATTTTTTACTCAGTATGGATGGAGGCAGCCGGTGGATGGAAACGTGGAAATATAGTATGGAAAGAAAAAGGCAGATAAAAGTAAGGCAGAGTTTGTAAGGAAAGTGTATCATAGGATGGGAGTGAAATCTATAGGAGAGTGGTATCTTTCGCTTTTTGTAAGAAATCACGGTATTGGTTCATGGCTTTATTTCAGACGGTGAAAGGGATGAAACGGTTTGGCGAAACTTTGGGACTTTTATAAGATAACGTGAAAGCGAGATAACGCAAAAAAGTGAGTTTGGGGGCTTGACTTTTGGTGAAGTTATTGCTATAATACCTAACACACATAGCAGTGAGAGGCGAAGGGGCCAGGTTTTAAAGAGAAACCAGGCCCTTTTTTTGTTCTGCATTGGAAAAGCTGAGGGGCTGAAAAATGACAGAAGCCGAATAGATGAGGAGGAAAAAGATTATGTCTTATGTTGATGAAGTCTACGAGAAAGTAGTAGCGAAGAACCCGAATGAAAAAGAGTTCCTTCAGGCAGTGAAGGAAGTTCTGGATTCTTTGAGATTGGTGATTGATGCAAATGAGGACAAATACCGCAAGGTGGCATTGTTGGAGCGTCTGGTAGAGCCGGAGAGAATTATCAGTTTCCGTGTTCCGTGGGTAGATGACAACGGACAGGTTCAGGTAAACAAGGGATTCCGTGTGCAGTTCAACAGTGCAATCGGACCGTACAAGGGTGGCCTTCGCCTTCACCCGTCTGTAAACCAGAGTATCTTAAAGTTCTTGGGATTTGAGCAGGTATTCAAAAACTCCCTGACAGGCCTTCCAATCGGCGGCGGCAAAGGTGGTTCCGACTTTGACCCGAAGGGCAAATCTGACAGAGAAGTGATGGCATTCTGCCAGAGCTTTATGACAGAGCTTTACAAATATATTGGCGCAGACCAGGATGTTCCGGCTGGCGATATCGGTGTGGGCGGAAGAGAGATTGGCTTCCTGTATGGACAGTACAAGAGACTGACTGGCCTGTATGAAGGCGTTCTGACTGGTAAGGGACTGACCTACGGCGGTTCCCTGGCACGTAAGGAAGCTACTGGCTACGGTCTGGTTTACATTGTAGATGAAATACTGAAAGACCATGGCATGAGCATGGAAGGAAAGACCATTGTAGTATCTGGTTCTGGCAACGTAGCTATCTATGCAACAGAGAAAGCACAGCAGCTGGGCGCAAAGGTAGTTGCTCTGTGCGATTCCAACGGCTATATCTACGACCAGGATGGCATCAAGCTGGATGTAGTAAAAGATATCAAGGAAGTTCGCCGTGGACGTATCAGCGAGTATGTGGATGCAGTTCCGACCGCTACTTACACAGCAGGAAAGGGTATCTGGACCATTCCTTGTGACATCGCTCTTCCATGTGCAACACAGAACGAGCTGGATCTGGAAGATGCAAAGACTCTGAAGGCGAACGGCTGTATGCTGGTAGCAGAGGGTGCAAACATGCCTTCCACAAGAGAAGCTACAGATTTCTATCTGGAGAATGGTATCCTGTTTATGCCAGGAAAGGCTGCAAACGCAGGCGGTGTGGCAACATCCGCTCTGGAGATGACACAGAACAGCGAGAGATTGTCCTGGACTTTCGAGGAAGTAGATGCAAAACTGCATGAGATTATGGTAAATATCTACGCTAAGGTTTCCGATGCTGCAAAGCGTTATGGCGTGGAAGGCAACTACGTAGCTGGTGCAAACATTGCCGGATTTGAGAAAGTTGTAGACGCTATGATGGCGCAGGGTATTGTCTAAAGGCAATGCCAGAATTCGGAGATTGCACAAGTTAAAGGTTCTTAAAGGGTAAGAGATAAAAAATGCAAATAGAATGGGCATGACTGGTTTGACAAAAAAGCTGGTCATGCCCATTTTGTTTCACATTGTTCTACAGTGAGAAGCGATTCGCAGTATCAAGGAGAAAATGCGCTTTGCTCTGACTCATAATGAAGTATAATGAAGTAAATCTGTGAATTGGATATAGAATATCACTGGTATAGAATGAATGGTATAGAATAAAAGCGCTCCGCTGGTCCGTTTAAAAACCAGTGAAGCGCTTTCTTCCTTGTCTTACTGTTTACATATTAGCTGTATATACATCATGTATAGGTAATTAATATTACTGTGTTATTACTATGTGATTATCTACTGCGCAGTCTCAGCTGTTGTGTAGCCGTCCACACAGGTCTCCCAGTTTTTCATCTTATCATTCTGGCAGCCGAACATAGCGTTCATTTTGCTGTATGGATTGATACGTGTCAGACACCAGCCAACATTGTAGTACAGAGGAAGTGTCAGAACATGGTCCAGGAGATATGCTTCTGCCTGTGCGTAAGCCTCCTGTCTTGTATCCGTGTTATCAACAATCTTGTTGGCATCCTCGATCATCTTTGTATACTCTTTGTAGGTATCGAGCAGTGCCTTGTTCTCTGGAGTCTCTTCTGTGATGCTGTTGATGTTGGTGTATTTTACAGAGTAATAAGCATTGTCATAACCGTAGAGTTCCTGAGACAGATAAGTCTGCGGGTCACCGTAGTCAGCACCCCATCCGCTGACGGAGATGGACTGTAATCTAGGATTGTAAACTTCCTGTGAAGCACTGGAAACGTAAGTTTTGATGTTGAACTGGATGAAATCGTCTCCAAGTCCATCGACAAATGCCTGCTTTAAGATATTTGCGCTGTCAAGTGCAGTCTGGTTGGTTCCGGAGATATAGTAATCCAGGGAAACTGGGAAGGTAACATCTAAAGCAGTCAGCTCCTCGATTGCCTGTGCCTTGTAGGAAGCCGCCTTGTCCTTGTCGATTCTCACCATGGACTCGCCGTTTAACTCAGGCAGGTTCATGGCCTTTCTAACCAGCTCGGTGTAGTCTGTACCATCAGTGGTGTAAATCAGACCCTTCATGCTGTAGAAGTTGTTCTCGCAGCTCATCGGGTTGATGGCATTGAATCTCTTGTAGTACTCTGATAAATCAAGTCCATAGTAGATAGCTTTGCGGAATGCTTCATTTGCGATCGCAGTGTTCCAGTTGGTATCTGGTTCACCGCTGTCCAGGTTCTTGTTGTAGTTGAAACGCATCTGATAAGAATACTTGTCAGCCGGTTTCTGAACCAGGTAATCGTGGAACTCGTTGCTTGGATTTTCGCTGATAATCTTTAAGTTGCTCTCTGTCAGGTCAACATAGTCAATCTCGCCGTTTTGATATAACTGGAATGCAACATCGTTGGAGTCTACCATCTTAACGGTAACAGTGTCAAACAGTGTGCAGTCCTTGTCCCAGTAAGTCGGGTTCTTTGTAAAGATTTTCTCATTGCCCTGAACGTAGGATGTCATGGTGTAGCATCCATTGTACCACATGGTCTCATTGTTCATAGATTTTACGCCATCCGGAGTCAGCTCATCAATCATGCCCTGTGCCATCGGATACAAGCCAGCCCAGGTAGCAACGGAATCAAAGTATGGAATGGCTTCTGTACAGTGATAGATAATGGTGAGTTCATCTGGAATCTCAACGCCTACCATCTCCAGGAATTTGGAACCATCCTCTGCATTCAGTGCATATGCTTCTTCCTGAGTTAAGCTCTTTGTGTACTCATAGTAATCACCGGCGCCCTCAATCAGCTCAATCGGCACGGAAGTGTGAGAAGACTCATTCTTGTAGTAGTTCAATACCCACTCAAGACCGGTTGCAAAGTCACGTGCAGTACAATCTGCTTTCACGTTTGCATCCTTGTCAACCCATTTTACACCTTCGCGAACTTTGAATTTCCAGGTAAGGCCGTTATCGTCTGTTCCCCACTCCTCAGCGAGTGCAGGAACCAGTTTTCCCTGTGTATCAACCTCGAGCAGTGCGTCGGTCAGGTTTACCAGGTTCTCGAAATCAGAGAAACTCTGGCTGTAGAGAATATTGAATGTCTCAATCTCTCTGGTTGCCAGTCTTGGGATTACCAGATCTTTGATTTCATATTTGCCGGTTGTTTCCGGAGTTTCAGCTGATGCAGTAGTTTCTGTTGTACCGCTGGCAGCCGTGGTTGCAGCTGTGGTCTCGGTAGAAGATCCTGCAGTTGTGCTGGTTGTGCCGCTTCCGCCGCAGCCAGCCAGAGCAAGAGATCCTGCCAGTACCATAGCCAGTAATCTGGATGCTGTTTTTTTCATAATTTTTCCCTCCTCTGCTCCTTTAGGAGCTATAAGAAACAAGAAACTTATAATAATGAAGTTACTGGGTAGTTCGTACTGCATTTACAGCAGTAAAAAATAAGTTCTTGATTCTTTAATACTATAGCAAAGTGAAGTCGCTGTGTCAATATTTTATCAACCAGATTTATGCAAAAAACATGAATAAACATGTATTCATGGACTGTGGCATCTGCGCTATCAAAGGTAGGTTTTTTATTTATTAAGGTTAAAATATTGTTTGACTCTGGTATGGTATATGCATTAATATAATAGAAAAAAGAGAGGCAGAGCATAAAAAAACAGAAAACAAGGGTACTGCAGTAGTAACATTGTACATAGAGCAGAAAGAGCAGGAGGAGAGAGAAGGAGAAAGAAGGGAGGAAAGTTTGCATATGGTTTTGTGGAAAAATGTGAATCATGTACATATGGGAATAGGGATTGCTTCAGGAAGTGCGGGACTGTATCTGGAGGCTGAACATAAGGTGAGATATGTGAAGTATGGGACAAGGGGAAAGGAGACTGGCGAGGTGCTGCTTTCGTCCAATCTTGTAGCTGAGGAGGATGTCAGAATGTATGTGATGTACAAACATCCGGAGCTGAGAGCGGATATCAGGGAGTGGCAGAGAAGAAGCAGAGCGGTATCTCTGAGTGATTTTGATAAGAGGATGGAAGAGAGAGAAATTATAGAATGGCTGGATGGGGATGCATATCCAAGAAATTATAGTGTATCACCGGATACCGCATGTGATATAGCAACAGACGTTCTTTATGCAGCGCCAGAAGTTTTTAAGGAAGGGCCCGATTTCAGAGGGTATGACGGGGAGGTGTATGCACCACCAGAATTTTTTGAGGAACGATTTTGGAAGGATACAGAAAAGAGGAAAAAATGAAATTTAAGTTGAAAAGCTGTGTCTGGGAAATCACGTTGGCTTGTTGTTTTTCATGTAAATACTGTGGCTCTAAAGGGGGACATGCCAGAGAAGAGGAATTGACAACAGAAGAATGTCTTCAGGTCGCTTCTCAGCTGGCTGATTTGGGGTGCAGAAGGGTCTCTCTGATTGGTGGAGAGGTGTTTATGCGTCCGGATTGGGATGTGATTGCGCAGTCATTGACAAAACGAGGAGTCAAAGTGGCTATTATCACGAATGGATATCTCTTTTCTGAGGACAGTATCCGGAGGCTGAAGGCGGTTCCAATAGAGTCTGTGGCTGTTTCTGTCGATGGACCAGCAGCAATCCATGATAAGTACCGGCAGCCAGGAAGTTTTGAGCGGGCGGAGAGAGCGGTCAGGGTGTTGACGCAGAACGGGATTCCTGTATCCATCATCAGCACGATAAATGGGGAGAATGTGGCGTATCTGGAGGCTTTTTATCAGCAGATAAAAGAATGGCCTGTGTTTGCGTGGCAGCTGCAGGCGTGCTCTCCTATGGGAAATGCGGCGGACAATGGCGTGAATTTTGTGTTTCGCCATAAAAGGGTGATTGATTTTGTGGAAAAACATTTGGAAGAAGCGCCATTTTCCATAGGAATTGGGGACAATATCGGATATTTTACAGACATGGAAGGATTTCTGCGAGGAAATCTCAGCGGCAAGGCGATATTTTCAGGATGTCGGGCAGGGCTGACCTCGATTGGAATTGACAGCGTGGGGAATGTCAGAGGCTGTGAGTCCATGTATGATGAGCGATTCAATGAAGGAAATCTGAGGGAGAAAACACTGAGGGAGATTTGGGAGTCGCCGGATGCATTTGCCTACAATCGGAAATTTAGTCGGGACATGCTGACTGGAACGTGTGGCGAGTGCCAGTATGGAAAGTATTGTGCTGGAGGGTGCCGCTCATATAACTTTTTTGTGCATGGAAAATTGTATGAATCGCCAGCTTGTGCCCGCATGTTCTGACAGAGAACGGGAGAGTGAGCGGATAGTGATATGACAGTGATAGTTTGTGATAGTAATCATTTGGGACAATGTAAACTTACCATTTGGGAAATTCTTGACACCATTTATTTTTTGTGTTATAACTCCAGATAGAGTGCAGCGGATAGCCGCACAAAGGGGTACACCACCGCGGGTGTATTTCTTTGTGCGGCTTTTTTTTATATAATAGGAACTTCCTATTATATAAAAGCTCTCCGGGCGGGATGCACCCGCCGCGCTGAGGAAAATGTGCTCTAAAAAACAGAGCACGCACGGCGGCGCACAAAGCAGGCAAGCCCGCCGCGCCGAGGGAAATACATGCTCAGGATAAAAGATAGATGGGAGGGTAAGGATTGTGATTAAGATGAATGGAGAATGTCTGGAACATATGGATGGCAGAACACTGTCAGAATGTCTGGCAGGAACGAAATTTGACCCAGCGCGCATTGCAGTTGAGAAAAATGGGCAGATTGTGCCGAAACGTTTGTATGCCGAGACGGTTTTGCAGGACGGAGATGTTCTGGAAGTTGTCAGCTTTGTAGGGGGAGGTTGACAGGATGCTGACAGAGGAGGAGTTTTATCAGGCACTGTGCGAGCGGCATGGGACAGCATTGCAGGAAAAAATCAGTGCTTCGCATGTGGCAGTATGCGGGTTGGGAGGATTAGGGTCCAACATTGCAGTTGCATTGGCCCGTGCAGGGGTGGGATGGCTGCACTTGATTGACTTTGACAGAGTGGATATCACCAACTTGAACCGACAGCAGTATTTTGTCCGGCAGCTGGGGCAGTGGAAGACGGAGGCGCTGAGGGATACTCTGGCCGAAATCGCACCTTACTGTCATGTGTCGATTGACACGGTCAAAGTGACGGAGGAGAATATCCCGAGATTGCTGGGGGAGGATATGTTTGTCTGTGAGGCGTTTGACCGTCCGGAGGCCAAAGCGATGCTGGTTTCTGGTGTCCTGGAACATTTTCCAGAGAAATATCTGGTTGCCGGTTCCGGTATGGCAGGGCTGGGGACAGCCAACAGTATTCGCACCCGCCGGATTTCCAGTCATTTTTATATATGTGGAGATGAGGTATCAGATTCCAGTGAGGGGTTGGGCCTGATATCTTCCAGAGTGATGGTCTGTGCGGCTCATGAGGCAAATATGATTCTGCGGTTGATTGCCGGAGAGACACAGCCATAAGACGAATAAAAAATAGGAGGTAATTTATATATGCAGACGGATGACAAATTGATAATCGGAGGACATGCGTTTTCTTCGCGCTTTATCCTGGGGTCGGGAAAGTATTCCCTGAGCCTGATTGAAGCCGCCGTGAGAGATGCGGGAGCAGAGATTATTACGCTGGCAGTGCGCCGCGCGAATACAAAGGAACATGAGAATATTCTGGATTATATTCCAAAGGGGGTCACACTTCTGCCAAATACATCTGGCGCCAGAAATGCTGAGGAAGCGGTGCGCATTGCCAGGCTTGCCAGAGAACTGGGGTGCGGAGATTTTGTGAAGATTGAGATTATGCATGATTCTAAATATCTGCTGCCGGACAACTATGAGACCATCCGTGCCACAGAAATTTTGGCAAAAGAGGGATTTGTCGTACTGCCTTATATGTATCCTGATTTGAATGTGGCGCGCGATTTGGTGAATGTGGGCGCAGCAGCAGTGATGCCGCTGGCTTCCCCGATTGGCTCCAATAAGGGATTGGCTACCAGAGAATTTATCCAGATTCTGATTGATGAGATTGACCTCCCCATTATTGTGGATGCGGGAATCGGCCGCCCATCCCAGGCGTGTGAGGCGATGGAAATGGGAGCTGCGGCGATTATGGCGAACACGGCTCTGGCAACCGCGGGAGATTTACCTATGATGGCCTTAGCATTCCGAAAAGCGATTGAGGCAGGCAGACAGGCATATTTGTCTGGCCTTGGACGTGTACTGGCGCGCGGTGCCTCTGCGTCAGACCCTCTCACTGGTTTTCTGCGGGATTAAGGGGGTGCGGTATATGGAAAATCAATTTTTTGTGGATTCTGAATTTTTAGGTCCTGAAGCGCTGGCGCGCAAGCATCAGCTGGAGAATGACCCATCCAGCCGCAGGAATCACATGGAATATCTGCCTGGAATGGAGCGTATCCAGTCGGACGTCATGGAGAAGGTTCTGACTCATATGAACAGCTATGACGCCTCCAAGTATACTGCCAGGGATGTGCAGACGGCACTCCAGCATGAAACTTGTTCGATTGAGGATTTGAAGGCGTTTTTGTCCCCCGCAGCGGAACCTTTTTTGGAGCAGATGGCGCAGAAAGCCAGAATGGAGACGCGCAGACATTTTGGGAATACGGTGTATCTGTTTACACCGCTCTATATCGCCAATTACTGTGAAAATTACTGCATTTACTGTGGGTTTAACTGTTACAATCATATTAGGCGAATGAAACTGAATATGGAGCAGATTGAGCATGAGATGAAGATTATCGCAGATTCCGGAATGGAGGAAATTTTGCTGCTTACTGGTGAAAGCCGTTCTATGAGCGGAGTAGAATATATCGGTGAGGCATGCAGGCTGGCCAGCAAGTATTTTCGCATGGTAGGGTTGGAGATTTATCCGGTCAACAGCGACGAATACCGCTATCTCAGAGAATGTGGAGCAGATTATGTCACCGTGTTTCAGGAGACATATGATGCTGACAAGTACGAGACGCTTCATCTGATGGGGCACAAGCGTGTTTGGCCGTACCGCTTTGAAGCGCAGGAGCGGGCCTTGATGGGCGGAATGCGCGGCGTTGCGTTCTCTGCCCTGCTGGGGCTGGCAGATTTCCGCAAGGATGCGCTGGCAACGGCTCTGCATGTGTATTATCTTCAGCGGAAGTATCCACATGCGGAGATGTCTCTGTCTTGCCCGCGGCTTCGTCCTATTGTCAATAATGATAAGATAAGCCCGTTGGATGTGCATGAGCGGCAGTTGTGTCAGGTGTTGTGCGCGTACCGGATTTTTCTGCCGTTTGCAGGCATCACGGTTTCTTCTCGTGAGAGTGCCGAGTTTCGCAATGGCATCGTAAAGATTGCTGCGACGAAAGTGTCCGCAGGTGTTTCTACTGGAATTGGCGACCATGAGAGCAAATACACTGGTAAGGAGAATGGTGCGGCAGAAGGCGATGAGCAGTTTGAAATCAATGACAGCCGCAGTTTTGCAAAAATGTATGCTGATATTTCTGAGGAAGGGCTTCAGCCTGTGCTGAATGATTATCTTTATGTTTGATTCTGATATTTTATGTGTGACGAACCGCAGATTGTGCAAAGAAAATTTCCTGATTCGGCTGGAACGGATTGCGGCTGCCGGAATTGGGGGGATTATTTTGAGGGAAAAAGACTTGGAGGAAGAAGAATACAGAAGGTTGGCAGAGCAGGTGATACCCATCTGTCAGGTGCATAGTGTTCCCCTCATTCTCCACGGAAAGCCCCAGGTGGCGGAGAGATTGGGAGTGGATGCTCTCCATCTGCCGCTTCCGATTCTGCGGACGCTTTCCAAGGAGCAGCGCGAGCGGTTTTCGATCCTCGGGGCTTCCTGCCATTCTGTGGAGGAAGCCAGAGAGGCGGAAAAACTTGGCTGTACTTATGTCATTGCCGGACATATATTTGCCACAGACTGTAAAAAAGGGCTGGAACCCAGAGGACTTTCATTCCTTCAGGCAGTCTGCCAGAGTGTGGATATTCCAGTGTGGGCCATCGGCGGTATTACACCGCAAAACATCAAATCTGTGCTGAACGCTGGTGCGAGAGGCGGTTGTGTTATGAGTGGTCTGATGACATGCGAGGACCCGCAGTTGTTTTTATCCAGCGTTCCTTCGAGACCAGTTTTGCCGTAACGGATACATAACGGATATAAAACGCGAATTGTCTCTTATGTGAAGATGTGTTATACTTGCATTGGCAAACGAATCGATAAATCGGGAGTCTTAGAACCCAATAGTAGGAGGAAAAAAATGTTTCGAGAAATGAGAAGATCTAAACAGCAAGTATCGGATGAAGAATGTAGGCGTATCTTAAAAGAAGAAAAACGGGCCGCTTTTTCTGTTGTTGGAGATGACGGATATCCATATACTGTGCCTGTCAATTTCTATTATGATGAGAGCGACAACTGCATCTATTTACACGGCGCGAAAAGCGGGCATAAAATTGATGCAATAAAGAATTGTGATAAAGTTTGTTTTACAGTATGGAATCAGGGATTTAAAACAGAGGGAAACTGGGAATGGAATTCCACAAGCATTGTCATATTTGGCAGAGCAGAACTCGTTGATGACACAGAAATGATGGAGGATCGTCTGCTCAAAATGGCATTGAAATATTATCCATCAAGAGAAGAGGCGGAAGCAGAAATGAAAAAACCTGCAATCCATGCTGTTCAAATGATCGCGATTAAAGTGGAACATATGACAGGAAAATTAGTGAATGAAAAATAAAGAGGGACGGCGGAGCAGGTGCTGACTATTCCGCCGTCCTGTATTTTTGCGCCTTGATACGGTCGTATTCTCGTGGCTTCTCAAGTTTTTTCCCTGTATTTCCAATGGAAATATCAAAAGACATGGGAATATCAAAAGACGAATGTACTCTGGCAATTACATTGGCAATAGGGGAGGGAGAGTTCTCCTTTGTAGATATCGCTCCTGTCCAAGTAAAAATGATAAATTTTTATTTCTGCAGTACTGTTTGGATTGCTTCCAGGAAATGTTTTACTGTTTGTGATGGAGTGTATGAATGGAGCAGACCATAAGGAATCGTATGATTCCACTCTACAGGAATGATTTTTAACAGGGGATGCACATGATCCCACGCCTGAACCGCCATCAGCACATCGTTGCTGTTTTCACATCGGTTAAAAACGTCTACATTGTAAAAATCAAAATCCACGATTTGAATTTCGTTATGGTTCTGCCAGATATCATCTCTGAGTAAGTCTACATAATGGCTCCAATTTCGCTGCATCAACATCAGCCGTTCGCCGTACAGATCCTGCACAGTCAGCCGATTTTTACTCGCAAGCCGATGGTGAATCGATACTGCGCAGCAGATTGGCTGCCGATAAAGCTCAAAGCCATCGCAATTTCTCAGATTCAGCATTGTATTATCAAAGATTCCGGCCACGACATCAATATTCCGCCCAAGATTTTTCAATATTTCTCTTGCATTTTCCGGTGTGTTTTCAAAAGGAACCAGCTGGAACTTGATTTCCGGACGAAGTGCATGGATTTTTGGCCATAATTCCACCAAAATTTGGGCAGGCGTCATGGGAGAGGTTCCGATGCGAATGACATTATCTTCCTCCAGCATTGCGTTTTTTGCCCGAATCACAGAATCTTTGCAATATTGAATCACATATTTTGTATCATTGTACAGAGATATTCCGGCCTTTGTCAGCGTCAGCCCGCGATGAGTGCGCTCAAAGAGCTTCACGTCCAGATCCGCTTCCAAAAGATTGATCTGTTTGATAACTGCTGTAGGCGTAATATAAGATTGTTCAGCAGCCTTATTAAAACTGCCGGCATCCGCAACACGGATAAATGTTTCAAGCTGAGGATTGTACATGATTGAACACCGCCCTTTCTTCGCAAATCCTGTGGATGAACCGCAGATTTTGGAATCCTCCATTATATTGTATTTATCTCACTTAATGGACAATTTAGAGTTGCTCCACTTGTTCCAAATTTGATTGATATTACCCCATCTTTTTTAGAGAACTAAGAATATTGCGTATAGTGACAGAATGTATTCCCGTAGATAATGAAAGCAGCTCGCTGGTTACTTTTTTGTGTCTCCATATTCGTGAATAAATATCAAGCAATGTATGGCAACCGAACATTTTGTAGTGATGTGTATAATGTTTGTTTTCTGTTTTTTAGAATTATTTTAACACAAATTTTGTCACCTGTAAATGTTGACACTTTGACACTACACTTTTCGGCCGATATAATAGGTGCAAATTTAAGAGTTTCGGGCGGGAATTCTCGGTTACTTGTATCCGAGATGAAAGCCCGTTTTTCTTTACTCAAAGGAGTATACCATATGTAATAATAAATATATAAAATTATAGACTTTATCAGCAGATTATGATATACTATCTGTATGGAAAATAACTATATTCACGCAAGAACTTGCGTATACAACATCAAGTATCATATTGTGTGGTGTGTCAAATACCGAAAAAAGGTGCTTACTCCTCAAATCTGTAACAGATTGTATGAATTACTGCCATCTATCGCTGATGCAAAAGGCTTTGCTGTTATCGAATGTAAAGTGGGTGAAGGAGACCATGTACATTGTTTTGTGTCAGCTCCGCCAAAGATTTCTGTTACACAGATAGTGAAGTATCTGAAAGGTATCAGCGGCAATACACTGCTCAAAGAATTTCCAGAGATAAGAAATTCTCTATGGAAAGGTCAGCTTTGGAATGGCTCGTATTTCTGTGAAACGATAGGCTGTGCTTCTGAGGAACATATCCTCAAATATATAGAAAGGCAAAAGAACTGTCAGTTATGAATAAAGCAATCAAGTACCGGTTATATCCGACAGCCGAGCAGGCTGTTATGTTTGTAAAGACCTTTGGCTGCTGCCGTAAGGTTTATAATCTGATGCTTGCTGATAAAATTGAAAGCTATAAAACTACGGGTAAATTTGTAACAGTAACTCCTGCTAAATACAAGAAAGAGTATCCGTATCTCAGGGAAGTGGACAGCCTTGCTCTTGCGAACAAGCAGCTGGATTTGCAGGAGGCTTTCCGCAATCGGTTCCGTAAATCCCGAAAAAAGAAAAATGGGTTTCCAAAGTTCAAATCTGCCAAACACAGCAGAAAATCGTATACAACGAACAATCAGAAGGGCACGATAGCGGTATTCGACCAGGCAGTCAAACTGCCTAAAATCGGAAAAGTGAAAGCAGTCATACACAGACGGCCGCCGGCAGACTGGGTTTTGAAATCCGCAACCATCTCACAGGAAAGTGACGGAAAGTTTTATGTTTCCGTACTTTTCGAGTACAAAGAAAGCATCGTTCCTGTTCCTGTATCGGATACTGCAATCGGATTGGATTATACATCAAATGGTCTGTACATGGACGACAAAGGCAATGTTGGCAGTCATCATAAATACTATCGTGAGAGCCATAAAAAACTAGCCAAAGCCCAGCGTAAGCTGTCACGAATGCGAGGTTCAAAAAAGAATGAAACGAAATCGAATCACTACATGAAGCAGTTACACAAAGTAAACAAAATTCACAGGCATATCGCCAATCAGCGCCTGGATTCTCTGCACAAAAAATCAACTGAGATAGCCAATCAGTACGATGTGGTATGTGTGGAAAGTCTGAATATGCGTTCTATGTCTAATAAAAGGTTTGGCAATGGGAAAGCCACTATGGACAATGGATATGGCTTGTTTCTAACTATGTTGGAATACAAGCTTGCTGAACGAGGAAAATACTTTGTTAAAGTAGATAAGTGGTTTGCATCCAGTCAGATTTGTCATTGCTGTGGAAGCATGCATCCTGAAATGAAAGACTTGTCTGTCCGAACAATGAAATGCGAGTGTGGTCTGGTGATGAGCCGTGACCAAAACGCTGCAATTAACATAAAGAAGGAAGGTTTACGCATACTGAGAACGGCAGCGTAAGCCTTTAGATAATGGTAGGGCTGGAATAGCCCGAACCTAACGCTTGTGGACATTATGTAAGACTGAACCTGACCGCAGCGTGTCAGCTAAGCAGTAGTGGTTGAAACAAGAAGCTCGGTAACTTGTTTCCGAGTAATTCACAAATTATAGGAGAAGCAACCAATCCAAAGAATGAGTATTCCACGTAAATTGTCAAGGTAAATGCCATTCTATATTTGATATACATGGCATTTACTTTGGTATTCAACTTGAAAAAATTTTTAGCCGCCATACGGATGACTGTAAATGCAACATAATACCTTTGAGTATAAACTGATAAACAGATTGAGACTTCTTCGGAGGTCTCGATTTTGTTATGTTATAAACAGAAGAAGAGTAAAAGAGGAAACGGTGATTGAGATGGTACGGAAAAAATCAATAGCTTTACTTGTTGCAGCGATTATGATTTTAACAGCTTGCGGACAACAGATAAACCATGATTCCGGCAGCAGTCATTCCGACAGCAGTCTGGAACAGGGAATTGGGGCGGTGGAAGAGGCGATTACTGCGGAAAGGAATGATTCTATGCAGGATGCTGCAGGTAACGAAGATAGAAGAGAAGGAACGTCAACGGATACGATAGCGACACCGGAAGATTTTCCAGAAGAATATGACTACGGAAGCGGTAGGCTCAGTGAGTGGTCGAGAGAACGTATGCTTAAGAAAATGCCGGAGCCAAAAGGCAACGAAACTGTTTTGAATACGGCAGCAGATTCCACCAGAATTCAGGCCCTTTACCTTTGGGAAGAAGGAAATGTACCAGCTGTAACAGAGTTTACAGAGAATATGGGCGGATATTTTGATGAGTGGAATTTCCGTCCTTATGTGACAGCAATTCCAGTACGGGAAGGCGTGGAACCGAAAGGCACCCAGACTGCCTGTGAAGATCTGGCGAGAGCAGTGGCCGGAGTAATATATACATTGTAACTCATAAACATTCAAATGCTCTCCAACCTACGCAAGATGCTTCCATCTAAGGAGTATGCTTGAATTAAAAAAGCTGCAAACTCTTGAAAATAAAGGTTTGCAGCGTTGTTTGCTGGCGTCCACGAGAGGATTTGAACCTCCGACCCCACGCTTAGGAGGCGTGTGCTCTATCCTGCTGAGCTACGTGGACATTTATAAAAATGATTCAGTTGCCGCAAAACTTAGACTTGAATCCTCTACTGCTTAGGAATTGTGCGCTCTATTTAACTGAGCTATGCAGAGACAAAGTATAATAAAATCCATATATGCGGCATTGTAAGGGCTTCCATATCTCATTACCTTCTCTATACTACATGATTTAAATGAAAAAATCAAGACTCAAATTTAACAATTCCCTGCATCCAAACTTTTCCCTTAAAGCGCCGGCCGACTTCTGGTTGTCCGATAAGGTCTGCGCGGTTGATGCCGACGCGGAATGTGATATCGCTGGCTTCTACAGTCATAATATAGATTTCTTCCTGGGTCACAGAGTTTGTCTGAAGTTCTACGCTCTGGATTTCTCCCATCACAGAGTACTGGTCACATTCAATACCACATGGCATGAAATAGGAGTCCACAATCGAGTATAAATCTTCGCGCATCACTCTGCGTGAGACTCTGGAGTATAAATCAATATCTTCCAGAGTCAGTTTTTCTATGGCGTCTTCGTCCCCGTTCTTTGCTGCCTCAATCTGGCTGCTTCGCTCTTTGGCAGAAACTTTTGCCATCTCAATCTGCCTTTGGGTTTTTTTCACTGGAAAGAGGATTTTTCCAGACAGAGAGAGCGCGCTCAGACAGGCCTGTTTGACATCTGGGACGCTCTTTTTAGACTTCCGCAGCTCCAAATATTCCATCTCATTTGTCAGATAAAAGATAAGAGAGATTCCAACGCGGTATTCATCCAAAAGACCGGCGTGTGTTTCTTTTTCTGTGTGTCTTTGAATCGAGCAGTATGCCTGTGATGTTACAATGTCACTGAGCAGATATGGATAATAGTATTCTAAATGGAATGTGCCATCCCCGTCTTCCTCACCGAAAATGGAGATTCCCACATCTTTGGAGATGCGTGCCTTGATTTCACAGAGATTGCTGTCTGATTCCACCCAGATTTTTTTTTCAATCGGATATTGTTTCACAAGGCTGGCAAGGAGGGCTTCGATTTCCCTCTTTTTCTTATATTCACTGAATCCAGCAGCTCTTAAAAATTTATGCATCCTGTTCACCTTCTTTGTTCCTGTTTTTGGTTTCTATTTCTCAACTTTCTTTTTTCAACTTTGCATTTTCATATAAAGTAGATTTTATTATATACTATTCATAGAAGGATTTCCAGTGCTTTATTGTATAATGTTGAAGAATTATAAAGTATACTATCATACCCTTCGGATATGCTATGCGCCGTAGGATTTTAGAGTGTGTATTCTTGTGGTGAACGCAGTGTATTTGGATGATGCTGCCATGATAGAAAAGTGTTTCCGTCTCTTGATGAATGCTATATTTTGTGTTATGCTAATAACGAATTTGGAAATTAGGAAAAAAGGGTTCCCAGCGGCTGGGGTTCTATAGTAAACGGACATGTCTGCTGATGCAGGGACATCTTAGGAACAGGAAACGAAGAGGTGAAAATGACTTGAATTATATAGTGATTGATTTGGAATGGAACCAGGGAGCCAGTAAGGAACAGTCAGAGGCAAAGATGCCATTCGAGATTATCGAAATCGGAGCGGTGAAGCTAAACGAAGAACTTCGGATGGTATCGCAGTTTAATCGCCTGATTAAACCGAAAAAATATAAGAAAATCCACTACAAGATTGAAGAAGTAACACATTTGACTATCAATGAGCTGAACAAAAACGGGCAGGATTTTAAAACCGTGATACGTGAATTTTTTAAATGGTGTGGAGCAGAATACACTTTTTGCACCTGGGGAACGATGGATTTGACAGAGTTGGAGAGAAATATCAGTTTCTTCGGCATTGAAATTCCGTTCCCGAAGCCGCTTTTGTATTATGATCTGCAGCGCATGTACAGTATTTTATATCGGGATGGAGAGGAAAAAATTGCGTTGGATACCGCAGTGGATGAGCTGAAGCTCTCCAGCAAGAGACCATTTCATCGGGCAAAGGATGATGCTTATTATACCGCTCGTGTGATGCGCGCTATGGATTTTGAAAAAGTAAAAGATTGCTATTCTGTTGATTATTACAGACCGCCGTCAAACAGAGCAGAGGAGTTCTCTGTGCAGAGTTGTGATGGTGTAGAGTTTGTCTCCATGACATATTCGACCAAGGAAGATATTATGGCAGATAAGGTGATTACAGGAATGGAGTGTTATCACTGCAAAAAGAAACTTAGAAAGAAGATTCATTGGTTTACGCTGAATTCCAAGCAGTATTATGCACTGGCATACTGTCCGCATCATGGATATCTGGTTGGAAAAATCCGCATGAAAAAGACGGACGATGATAAAAATTTTGTGATAAAAACATTGCAGTTTACGGATGAGGCGGGTGTTGAGGAAGTGCGCCAGAGACAGAAAGAAATGCATAAGAAGCGCCGTCAGAAATTCCGCAAACAGATGAAAAAGATAGAATCCCTGGAAGAGAACGGACGCATTCAGATTGTGGATGACAGGCTGATGATTTTGGATATTGAAGGGCAGCCGAAGCTGTTTGAAGATGCAAAATTATATAAGAGAAGGGTTATGAATCTGAGAAAGAGGGAGGAAAATCCAGAACTCTATACATGGAATGTAATATCCCGCAGATAGATGGCAGAAATGCCATATCTGCGGGATATGTGTTCATGAGATGATGTATCTATCATATCTATCATATTATCATATATTATAACATCATAAAACTCAAATCTTCTTTGACGGTCCGCCATGATGCTGGTGCCTGGAAGAAAGATATTTGGAGGAATTTTTCTTATTTTTGCCCGCATTGGAGTTTAAATTCCGTTCTCTCTGCCGCCTTTCTTCTAACAGGCGGTTAAACTCCCTTTGCGTGTATCCGGCTTCATAGAGGCGTTCCTGCCGTCTTTCACGGCGGCTTCGTTCTTCCTGGAGCTGTCTCTCGCGGCGCTTTCTGCGCTGCCACTGGATAAATCCGACAATGAAAAAGAAGAGGAGCACGATGGCGGTAAGCCGCAGTACATTCCAGCGTAATACTTCTTTTTCGTTGTTCTGGCTGGAAAGGCCCATAGAGCCGCGTGGCTGAATGATATCTTCACTTTGTCTACTCTGTCCATTCTGTCGGCTTTTTTCATTTTGCTCGTTTCCCTCATTTTTCTCATTTTGTGTGTCTTGCGGGTTTGGCTCTCCATTTCGTTCCGTCAGGCTATTTGGTGTATCGGGCTCTTGTGTGTCTTGTACATTGTCCAGAGCATTGCCTTGAATCCCATTGCTTTGAACATCAGTATTTTTAGTACTATTCTTTTGAACATCGGGATTTTCAATATCAGTATTTTCAGCAGTTTTTCCCTGACCGAAAAGCGAGAATGGAAAGATAGCGCTGTCATTGCTTTTGGCAGAGTCATCGGTTTCTGGCGCCTGTGCATCGGCAGTGTTTCTGGCAGTATTGTCAGCAGAGTTTTTGGCCGAACTTTTGTCAGAAGAGAGCGATTCTTCATTTTCCAGTGTCGGCAGTTGGTCGGCAGAAAGTGTTTCCAGAGATTCCGGTTTCATTGTGGAATCTCCATCCAGCATAGCTTGGTCAATTTCCAGATACGCGCGCCCGATAAAGTGGTCCTGATATGTGTAATTCAGTTCAGCGATGGCTGTGCTGGGATAGGGCGGCGTCAAATCGTAGGATAGGGTGGAAACGGTATCCTCAAAGGCCGCTGCCTTTGGAATCGTGATAGTGTCCGTTTCACTGAGCGAGAGCAGCGGTTTGGTCCTGGTGCTGAGTCCGGCGATGGAAAGGTCATTTTCCAGAGAAGTATATGTGGTCTCGTTGTCCGCAATATGGATGGTTTTGAAATTCTGAAATCCAAACTCAAAAAGAGTTCTGGTATCTGAGTAGTGAGTTGGATTAGAACCTTTCAGGACAACTGCAACCAGGCGCATTCCATCTTTTTTTGCATATGTCACCAGCGTATTGCCTGCCAGCGAAGTGTATCCAGTTTTTCCTGCGACAGCATATGGATAGTAAGCACTGAAATTTTTCTTTAGCATCTTATGGCCAATGTAAACAGTCTGTCCTTCTGGATATTGTTTCAAAGGCGGCAGGTCATAGTAAACTGTGGATGCGATTTCAGTCAGTGTCTCATTGGAAAATGCCGCTTTGGCAATCAGAGCCATATCATATGCGCTTGTATAATGTTCTGGATTGTTCAATCCGCTGGGGTTGGCAAAGTGTGAATCCACACAGCCAAGTTGTTCGGCCTTAGCATTCATCATTTCGACGAACTGAGGAATGTTGCCCGCGATATGTTCTGCCAGCGCATTTCCCGCTTCATTGGCAGATTTGAGAAGAAGCGCATACAGACAGTCTCTGATGGAGAGCTGGTCTCCAGGCGAAAGTCCGGCGCTGCTGCTGCCTTCCTCCACATTGTAAACTGCATTTTTTGAGAAAGTGACAATCTCATTCAGGTCGGGGCTGTTTTCCAGGACGATGAGAGCTGTCAAAATTTTTGTGATGCTGGCCGGATAGTAGTGTTCGTGAATATTTTTTCCGTATAAAATTGCTCCTGAATCTGCATCCATGACAATACCGCCTTCCGAGCGGATGTCACAGTCCGAGGGCCAATCAACGGCCGCAAATACCGGAAGGCAGAAAAAGAGAGCAAGAATGCTTGAAAGAAAAATTGAAAGAAAACTACAGGAAAATCGCTTCATAAATCTCTCCGTTCTGTATTGAGTGGTTGTTTTGAGCTGGTTGTTCTGTGCCAATTATTTATACTTTTGTTGGCTAATTCTATTTCTGTTGGCTATTTATGTTTTTTTTAGTTATTTATGTTATTTATATTTCTGTTGGTTATTTGCTGCATGCATATGAAATGCTGATTCTGCATCAGTCAGATGAGATAATTGATTATTCTTCTTAATTATAAAGGAAGAAAAAAGGCAAGTAAAGGCTTTCTGAAAAAATGTGTAAAAGTATTGTAAAAAATAGCAGCAAGATGTCATATAATCGCAACAAATTTGTCATCAATGGCGTGGATGTGAATGGTTGGAGTTTTTCTTTGAATGAGACTTTGTTTTCTGTTCTGGTTCTAATTCTGATTCTGGTCCTGCATGTTTCACGTGAAACAAAAAAGAGAGTATCAGCGTAAATAGGAGCAGGAAGCAGAATATCAGAGCAATTCGGGCAGCTGTATCCATGAAAAAAGCTTCTGGCACAATATTAATGAGCAAATCCGTCTCAGGGTCGAGAAGCCAGAGGTCATTGGTAAAAAAGAGCTCATGAAATTTTGTGAAGGAAGAGGAAAAATCACGAG
Organism: bacterium; assembly: GCA_030524675.1. Taxonomy (GTDB): domain Bacteria; phylum Bacillota; class Clostridia; order Lachnospirales; family Lachnospiraceae; genus CAJMNU01. The sequence goes on along the minus strand of JAUNGE010000023.1, from coordinate 26,578 downwards.
AGATAAAAAATATCAAAAGTCCTGTGAGAGAGAAAAACAACACAGTTCCCCAGAGAAGAGAGCGGGCCAGAATTTTGACAGGGTCCAGTGTGAAAAAAAATAAAAGAATGGCCGACAGGACAGCGAGTAGAATACACCATTTGCGGACAGTGAGGGCAAGCAGAAACAGTTGCTTCACATCCTCCATATGTGCTAATTCCCGTTCATTGAAAAATTCCCGTGTTTCGCCGTTTACTGTCGTCTGAATCTGGAGATTTTCCTGCTTTCCACGAAGATATGCCATCATGTGGTCTGTTACAGTTAGGAGATCATCCATCTCCATGGAGACAGCATCAAGAACGTCATATCGGTCATACTCTCTTTCAAAATAACCAGGCGTCCAGTAAAGGACAGCTTCGGCGGATGTGACGAGAAAGAGAAAAAAGAGGCAGACGGAAAAAAGGGCGCCGAGAAAAAATTGGGTAAGTGAATGCATAGAATGGTTTCCTCCTATTCAAAAATTTCACGAATAATTTCATTAGTATCCTAGTATTTTTACCAACAATCTAGGATATATTCTGTTATATATATTCTATTGGTTTTTCTTTACTTTTATATCTGATTGTCTTTTTATGAAATGTTATGAAGGGCTATGAAAGTGTATGAAAGACAAGACTATGAAATATGCAGAAAAATTTCGTAGAAAAGGAGCATTGCTCAACAAACGAATGACTCATTTATCTTGTAATGCTCCTGCGAATTTTTTTGTTCTATAACGACTTTTGATATGTATTCCGCGCTGTGGTACCTTTCATATCTCGAAAATCTAATCTATTTTCCATTCTGTTTTCACATGTTTACTTATAAAGAATCTATCAAAGTTTTGATGGGAACGCCTTCTTTTGTTTTCCAGTATGCGGGACCGTTCAGGGTGGTTATCTTTTTATCAATCTGATGTCTTTTTCTATAAAGGTTTATTGCATCCAAACCAGCTTGTGATGACGCTTTATAGAATCCTATTTTTTCACCTTTTTGGTTATAATATGGCCGCTTGTTCTCATCCAGAAGAAGCATATAACACTCCTTGGCTTCACTGTCATATTCAGCTATCGCATAAAAGTAAACTCCATCGTATTCCATAATAAATTCGGTTCCATTTTGGATTTTTTTTGCACGATACAAATCTGTAAAGCTCACAAATTTTCTTTGTATTTTCGATTTTGGAGTTTTACCATAATGTTTTTCATCAAGTGATAGATAGATTTCATCAAAAATACTCTGATAATGTTTGTAAACGATGCAGGACAGGGTATCGTCATTTAAATAATCGGTGCTCTTCTCAACATCATGAAATATCTCATCCAGTATGTCTGAATAGCTGTCGTATATATCATTACACAAAACAGTATTGACAAGTGCCATAGGTGAGCCATGAACGGGTTCTCTCAGATTATTTGCATATTGTTCCAACAAATACAAACCTTCTTTGTGTATTTGCGGATGCTCTATGCATTTAGCAATGACATAGTCATAAAACTCTTGGTATGTAATCTTTACATAGTTTTTGTCGTATGGTTTCTGCTTTGGATCCGGTGTAATGAAAAGATAAATGACTTTTTGTCCTGATTGTTTGTGGGTTTCAACATAATCGCGGTAATCCTTTGTTTGCCCCACCGTGGTTCCGTTCATGTTCTCTCGTGCTTTCACCTTGTTTTCAATAACTAAAATAAGCTCATTGCTTTCCCCATATACATCAATAGAACGTTTTTTTCCGTCTGCTGTGAAAAATGTTTTTTCTGTCTCAAAATGCATAGTATCCAGATGCATTTCAAACACTTCTTTTAATGACAAATCGGCATGTTCACTTTTTATCATATATAGAGATAAAAGTCTCACCAAAGGGTAATGTCCCAAACACAAACTGGAATTGGGATCCAGCAGCCAGCCCATAAAAGAACTGTGCCAATGCTCCGTATGGGTTTGCCCTACAACAGTAAATACATTTGTCTTTTCCTGAAAATATTTTAATTGCTGAAAATACTTACTTGATATCAATGATTCTGCTTGCTCTATGGTCAATCAAATCCCTCATTTCTAATTGGATGAGATGTCTTATAAAAGCTCACCAATCCCTTTTTTTGCGCTGCTGTTGTTACGGTCCGATTTGTTTGGCATCGAAACAAGCTGGAAGGAATCGGCTGTTCCTTCACAACAGGAAATCATCTTTTTTATCTGATTGATTCCCTGTTCACGGTTATAACGCGCGCTGACATAATAGATCACACCGTTCACATCATGTTCTTTCTTGTTTTGAAAATAATTCAGCTTGCTTGGCGTTAAGTTTCCTGCATCGACATCTTTTTTAAGTGCAACTGCTGTTATGCTGTCATCATGTGCGAGCGCAATCATGTTTTCAGCATATTTCTCTTTAAGCAAATCAAAGACATCATGTATCATATCAGCAAGCTTATTGGCTTTGTGTGAGACGTTCCACAATGTATATACAAAACAGTTCAAATTGGAGGCTGTGTCTGGGTCATTACCAGAGTTTGTATCAACAATCGTGCTTGTATTAACAGCTGTATTTGTATCAACAGCTGTGGCTGTATTAACAGTTGTAACTGTATTAACATGAGTATTGATATCCATAGGAGCGTCCATATTGGTATGATTACTGCCATCTGGGTTTCCTTTTGAATCAGGGAAATTCTTGGGCGGTTGGCTATGCAGCACAAACGCACTGGCATCTTCGCCGCATAGTTTAAACATTCTTTTTATTTCTGCTATTTTTGTCTCGAAATCATAGCTTGTTCCAACATAATATTCGTGTTCGCCGACTGCGAATTTTCGGCAGGTTCTAAAATAAGGCGGTTTTGCCTTTGGTGTATTTGCGTTTGTTACATCTTCTATCCTTGAGACGGATATCCTGGCTGTCAGTTTGTCAGCCTTTTCGGGATATTTTTGTACCAATGCAGAATAGGCGTCGTACATTAAATTGCCCTGTTCGCGCTTTTTTGCGTGATACTCTTTACCAAATATGGTGTAGAAATACCCATCTGTTTCTAAATTCTTGTCAGGCACCGGTTCTGTGGTTTTTTCAGGTATCCGTTTTGAATTCTTTTCAGCTGGTTCTGTGGTTTTTTCAGGTATCCGTTTTGAATTCTTTTCAACAGGTTTTGTGCTTTTTTGAGGTATTGGTTCTGAAATCTTTTCAGTTCTCTTTTCAGATACCGGATTTTTCGGATGTGATGCGTCATCAGAAGTATCCTTTCCAAATACCGAACGAATACCAGCATTGCATAATTTATCGTATATGACATCAACAAATGCCTTGTTTTTTCCGTCGTTATCGTTTTTCTTTGGAATAACCCGTTCCATGAGTCTTCTGCACTGTGTGATGTTGAGATACATCTTTCCATATGCGGGGCTTTGCGCAGTTGCTTCTTCATATAATTGGGTATGGTGCTCTCGCTTGTAGATGCTTTTTCTCATAAAGTCATCTGCCACTTCATAAAAGATTTCGTTGAATCGCTCCAGTTCTTCCCCTGCATGGCTGTTTATTTTGCCGTCTGCAAATCGTTTCGTTCCAAGACCAGTATTGGAGTCGCTCGTAATATCGCTGATACTTCCAATATTAATGGGGAGAAAGAATAAAGAATCTACTTTGTAATCTCCGCCTGCGGCGGCTGTTTTTCTGGACATCATTTCCAACAAACATGCATAACTTGAGTAATACGCGTCATCTATAAATGCAAGAAATGCCTTGCATTTGTGGTTGCACATATTATCATAATACTGCATAATCCAGGAATCGGAGTCATCATCAAAAGCCGTGTCAAAATAGACTTTTAAGCCATATTTCTTACATGCATGGTAAACAATGTCATCCAATACTTTCTCAAAGTCATCGGACTTATAGCTGATAAAGACATAATCATCATCGCCGTCTTTGGTTCTGAGGCAATGGTCTTTTATCCAGCGAATATTTCCACTCTCTGCTGATAGTTTTCTTGCTTTTTTCTGCTCTTCGGTCATATTTTCCTCTATTCTGTGCATCTTTTGAACAAACGGGTGTGAGTGAAACGTATTTCCTTCACACCTGCTCCTTCTAGTGCAATCTATAAATTCTCAGTCCATCAAAAAGTTTAAGCATGGCAAGCATACACTCCATAGGGTCTGTATCCTTATCCTGTTCCGCCAGGTCAAGCCGGTCATAATTCGCCTGTGCGGCATCCGCTGAAACTTCAAGCTGTCCATGAAACTGCGGAATCATATCCTTATGTTCGCGCAGAAAATCGCGTTCGTTTTTCGCCGGTGTTCCAAATGTCCATCCCATATCATAATGTTCCTGCAGCCATCTCTGATGCTCCATCCTGCCGATTTTCAGCAGTTCCTCGCTGCTGAAGCTCTCTACCAACTCAAAATCGACCGATTTATCTGTATAAAAGCATCCGATTTCATCCATATATTTTGCGAATGCTTTCGCTTGATTGATATTGTAAAGTTTGTATTCCAGAGAAAGTTTTTTAAATGACTCTGTAAATTGATGAATTGCTGTATCATTGCTGAGAAACTTTTCTTCTTGTCCGGCACTTTTCGCCTTTTTCCAATCTGCATTGTTCCAGCGACCGTTCAGAATCATGGCGAAATGATATAAGCTGATGAATGTACTGTCAGACAAAAAGTTAGATTTGCCTGTATGTGCATACTCTGTAAGTCCGGTCTCAACATAAAGTTTGATCTCTGTCAAGTCAACAATGCTCTCAATGTCTTTCTGGAAGCTGGATATTCCATTCTTTTTGATGTACATGCCAGAATAAGCCTTCAGAGCTGGAGCCTTTCCTTCAGGGGCCTGAAGCCATTCGATATAGCGGTCTTTAAAGCTGTTAATCTTTCCTATTTCTCTTTCATCATACAAGTAGACGGCCTTGATTGCATTGCCGGAGAAATCGAAAGTACATCCCATCGGATGCAGTTCTTTTTTAGAGTTTCTGCCATATGCGGTTCTGTCCCAGCACTGCAGCTCGTCACACAGCATCAGCATATAAGCCAGCGGGTGCAGTTTGGCCTGAAACGGTTTGTTCCCTGCGCTCTTATAATGAGCAATGCAGAACTTATATAAGCTGTTATGCATTAAAATGGCTGTCAATGCGTCCAAATGCGAAGAAGTTAATTCACAGTTCATCTCTTCAAACAGCTTTTTAAACAGAATGGTTGCACTGAAATATGCATGGTCCATGAAATGATTGAACGCCTCTGGTTTTGTCGGTTTTTCTATCAGAAAGGTGAGCATCTGCTCCTCTGTAAAACCATACACATTTCCTAATTTTTCTGTCAGAACAGATGCGAACAGTTCATTCGTTGTGGAACAGTCTCTGCCATGTGTTATTGTTTTGAGCTTCTCTCTGATAGTTTCCTGAATTGTGACAAAGGAATCTAATGCATGATACGCAACAAAAGGTCTCTCGCTTCTCTTATTGCCATCCACTTCAAAGTAAGAGCAAACCTGTTCAAAAGGAAGTTCAAATGGATATCCGATATCGTGAAACAGCGATGTCAGTCCCCAATACTGCAGATAATGGTACGCCGCCTGATGCTCGTCTTCGATTCCATAATATGTTTTGTAGGTTTCTCTGTAAATGGTATTGGTTTCATAGATAGCCAGTCCCAGGCAAAAAACATACACAGAATGGGAATAATGGTCGCGGTGCTTCATCAGCAGTCCGCTGCCATTCGCCTCAAATTCGGATAAAAGTTCGATCATTTTTCTGGTCTTTTCATAATCTCCGACAAACATTTCAAGATAGCAGAAATATACATTGAAAGCATCTTCTTTTTTTCCTGATTTTAAGAATCGGTTAATCGCATTCTCAAAACTCAGTCTGTCAATATCTTTTTCCATATTGAATGGAATCTGATTCGCACGAAGACTTGTGCCGTCAAAATCCAATTCTTCTGCCTTTTTATCTAAAATAACCGTTGCTTTGTTGGTATCAAACCGCAGTCCCTCACAAGATTCTCTGATAAATTTCAATGCAGACCCCTCTAAAGAAAAAGCTGGATAATTTTTTGGAGTACCGCTGTTTTTTAACATTGTATAGCCCATTTTTTATACCTCCCTTATCCCCCTATTTGTGTGTTTGGCGGATATTGATTCACATTGATGTATTACATACATTTTACATGTTGGATGATAAAATGGCAAGACCTAATCCGTTCCAGTCCTAGCGTATTTCATTCATAGTGGTGCCTGCGCCAGCAGGCATGTCCGTTTAGGTCATAGTACATTCGAGGTATAGTGCATGAAAATGCATGAAAAATCCGGAATGCTTCTCACCTTCGAGAACCCATTCCGGATTTGATTTTTTCCTTTGATACCGGATTGCTCCGCACTGCGTGCTCTTACAATCCTCAAAAACATTCATAATCCGCTCATTTTTCTTCGAAAAATGGCTACTTATTCATGTTTTTGGCGGGTCCCAAAGTCAAAAATCCTCTTGCAAGCAAGCTTGCATCGGATTTCTGACCTTTTGCCCCTGGTATCATGTTATGATGTTTTTCTTTTCTTTATCACTTTCAGACGTGTGAATTCCTCACGCTCTTTTTCCTCCAGTGCATTGGTGATATTGACTGTGAGAGATTCATACATGGGAATTGTGATATTTTTCAGCGCATTGGCGCGTTTCTGTGTCTTTTTGATATTCGTAGCCAGGCGGTAAGCAGAGTTCTCGACCATTGAGAGCTTGACAGTCAGCTCTTTTACACGCTCAAAACGGCTTCGCGCTTCATCCAGTGATTCTCTGGTGGAGAGCATACTGTAAGTAGGTGTCCACGGTTTCGGATCATACTGTACCAGCGGAATCTCCGTACCCATAATGCTTCGGGTCTTGATTTTGATGGAGTCTTCGACAGGAATAGAGAGAGAAATCTCCTCCACATACTGGATGCCCAGCTCAATATTGGCCTTTTGCAGCGCCTGATAGGCAGCCGTGAAAGTTTTATCAATTTCTGACTGAATATCTTTTGCCTGTTCAATCAGCCCCATCAATTCTCGAATCAGAATGTTTCGTTTCTTATCCATCAGCTCATAGCCCTGTCTGGCGAGAGCGAGGGAATTTTTTGCTAAAATCAGATTTCCTTTCGTGGGAAAGGTGTTTGTATTCAAGGACATCACCTCCCTGAAGAATCAGAACTTGAGTCCGGTTTGGAAGGGTCTGGTTTGGAATCATTCAAGTTGGAATCATTCAGGTTGGAATCATCTTCTTTAGAATCAGATGATTTGGAATCCGCAGCTTTATAGAATTCATCCAGAATCTTCGTGTCAACACGGTCGAGCTCTTCTCTCGGAAGCATTCCCAGAAGTTCCCAGCCGATTTCCAGTGTCTCCAGAATCGAGCGGTTTTCGTGTCTGCCCTGTCCGATAAAGCGGTTTTCAAACTCTTTTCCGAAAGCCAGATATTTTTTGTCCAGCGGGGAGAGTTCATCTTCACCGATAACGGATGCCAATGCTCTTGCATCCCCCACTTTTGCGTAGCAGGAGAAGAGCTGGTTTGCGAGCGCCTGATGGTCTTTTCTCGTGAATCCTTCTCCGATGCCATCCTTCATCAGACGGGACAGGCTTGGAAGAATATTGATTGGCGGATAGATGGACTGGCCATTTAAGTTTCTGTCCAGTACAATCTGTCCCTCCGTGATATAACCCGTCAGGTCAGGAATTGGATGTGTGATATCATCGTTTGGCATGGAGAGAATCGGAATCTGTGTCACAGAACCATTCACTCCGCGCACAATACCAGCACGCTCATAGATGGAGGCGAGTTCGCTGTACAGGTATCCTGGGAATCCTTTTCGGGAAGGAATCTCGCCTTTGGAGGAGGAAACTTCACGCATGGCCTCTGCGAAGGACGTCATATCGGTCAGAATGACAAGGATGTGCATGCCCTTCTCAAACGCCAGATATTCCGCCACGGTCAGCGCCAGCTTTGGGGTAATGAGACGTTCCACAACAGGGTCGTTTGCCAGGTTGATGAACGTTGCCACATGGGAGGAAACGCCGCTCTCCTCAAATGTGCGGCGGAAAAACTCAGCAACGTCGTATTTGACGCCCATAGCTGCAAACACGATAGCGAACTGTTCGTTGGAATTGTCTCCCAGGGATGCCTGCTGCACAATCTGCGCTGCAAGCTGGTCATGCGGGAGTCCATTGCCGGAGAAAATCGGCAGCTTCTGCCCGCGAATCAGAGTCGTCAGACCATCAATCGCGGAGATACCCGTGCGGATATAGTTTCGCGGATACTCACGAGTCACAGGATTCAGTGGTTTTCCATTGACATCGGCGTATTTTTCCGCGCGGATTCTTCCCAGACCATCAATCGGCACGCCGATGCCGTTAAAAGTACGGCCAAGCATGTCAGTGGAGAGTCCTATCTCCATCGGATGTCCAGTCAGGCGCGTGTGTGTGTTGCGAAGCGCCATATTTTCTGTGCCGCCGAACACCTGAATCACTGCCTTGTCGCCATAAATTTCGATGATACGTCCGAGCTTTTTTTCCTTGCCGCCCACGGACATCTCCACAATCTCATCATAAGCTGCCCCGCGGATGCCCTCGATGGCAACCAGAGGGCCGTTAATCGAACTTAAACCTAAATATTCAACTGCCATTTAGCTGCCTCCTTTTTATGCATTGCGTTCTATAATGTCTTCATAGAAACGGTCAATTTCCTGTTTGTAAGTGTCAAAAAGTTCCGGTTTGTTGTTTGGAATATCATATTTCATAGCGATGATATGCTCAAACATGCCGCCCTCTTTTAAGATGGAAACTGGCATTCCCATGGAAATCAGCGCACGGCATTTTTTGTATAAATATAAAATGGTGTCCATCATGCGGAACTGTTTGTCCAGCGGTACCGAAGTGTCGTCTGGATGGAATGCATTCTGCTGCAGAAAACCGAGGCGGATGACACGCGCGATTTCAAGAGTCAGCTTCTGGTCGTCTGGCAGCACGTCGCTTCCAATTAATTTTACAATCTCCATCAGGCTGCTTTCCTGCGTTAAAATTTGGACGATACGGTTGCGGTAATCCACAAATTTCTTATTTCCATGTTCCACATACCATGGCGCCAGGTCACTCAGATATTCCGAGTAGCTGGTCAGCCAGGAGATGGCCGGAAAGTGTCTTGCATAGGCGAGGGATTTGTCCAGACCCCAGAAGCAGCGGACAAATCGCTTTGTGTTCTGCGTGACAGGTTCGGAGAAGTCGCCGCCCTGCGGGGATACAGCGCCGATGATGGTGACAGACCCTTCTGTGCCGTTCAGATTCTGCATCATGCCGGCTCTCTCATAGAATGCAGAAAGGCGGGACGCCAGATAAGCGGGGAAACCTTCTTCCGCAGGCATTTCTTCCAGACGTCCGGAAAGCTCACGAAGCGCCTCTGCCCATCGGGAAGTGGAATCAGCCATGATTGCCACATGATATCCCATGTCGCGGTAATATTCCGCCAGAGTCAGTCCGGAGTAAAGACTCGCCTCACGCGCTGCCACGGGCATATTGGAGGTGTTGGCAATTAGAGTGGTGCGGTCCATCAGAGGCTTTCCGCTCTTTGGGTCAATCAGTTCGCTGAATTCCTCGAGAACCTGTGTCATCTCATTGCCGCGCTCGCCGCAGCCGATGTAAATGATAATATCGGCATCCGACCACTTCGCAATCTGATGCTGTGTCATGGTTTTTCCTGTACCGAAACCACCTGGAATCGCTGCGGTTCCGCCCTTTGCAATCGGGAACAAGGTGTCCAGAATTCTCTGTCCGGTGATGAGCGGCTGCATAGCCGGAAACCGTCTGGAAGTCGGGCGTGCCACACGAATCGGCCATTTCTGACACATGGTCAGCTGTTTTTCCGAGCCGTCCTTTAACTGAAGCGTCAGAATCGGGTCAGTAATCCGGTATGAACCATCGTCTGCAACACTTAACACATAGCCTTCCACATCTGGCGGCACCATGACTTTGTGGGTGATGGCCTGTGTCTCTGGAACGGTTGCAAAGATGGTTCCTGGATACAGGTAATCGCCTTTTTTTACAGTAAAATGTGTCTCCCAGAGTTTCTGTGTGTCCAGGGAGTCCACATTGACACCGCGGTTGATGTACGCGCCGCCACTCTTTGCAATCTCGCTCAACGGGCGCTCAATACCGTCAAAAATATTATTCAGGATTCCAGGTGCGAGAGTGACAGAAACAGGGTTTCCAGTACCCGTCACAATCTCGCCTGGCTTCAGGCCGGAAGTTTCCTCGTAAACCTGGATTGTAGTCTTTTCATTGCTCAGTCCGATGACTTCGCCAACCAGATTTTCTTTGCCGACATAGACCATCTCATTCATCTGGAAGCCGAAATCCCCTTTCAGATAAATCACCGGACCATTGATGCCGTAGATAACACCTGTATTAGCCATGGGTGATTCCTCCTTCCTCAACATTGTCAAAATCTCCAAAAAGGAAATCTTCAAAATGGAAATTGTCCTTTGCCTCTGCCAGTTTTGTCTCAAAAGAATTGTCGATCAGGATGTGCTTTTCTATTACGATAGCGCGGGTGCCGCCCAGAAAAGAATACTGACTGGGAATGATATTTGTTTTTGTCAGCATGGAAATATGGGGGATTTTTGCAGCATCCACAGGGTCCATGTAGATGCGGATATCATCTGTCTCGGCCACTTCTTTGGCGGCAAGAATCTGTTTTACCAGCAGAGCGTCATACTCCGGAGTCTCCATAAAGCGTGCCAGAGTATCTTTTAACTCCGTAAAGAGCATTTCTGTAAATTCCGTCTCTTTATTTTTCAGCTCTCTCTTTATTTTGAGCTGTTCGATGGAATATTCTTTGTTAAAATTCCGGACAATCCGGTTTTTTTCTATCTGAATCTGCATTTCCGCGCGTTTCAGGGACTCTTTTTTGTGTTCCTCATACGTCGCATCCAGAGCGCTGCAGTAGTCAGATAACATCTTTTCACTGCGGATTCTGGCATCTTTCATGGAAAATTCCAGAAAGTGCTGCAGTTTTTCGTCTGTTGTCATTGCGTCACGTCACCTTCCATCTTTATTTACCAATCTTTGCACATTCACGTATGTTTCTGTCTGTATAGTGATTGGTTATGTTGGTTGTTACAGGTCTGTTAAAGTTTTAGCCCAATCGCTTCATTTACATAGGATGTGATAAAGTCTGCCTTGCGGCCGGTTCCATGGCGGTCTGGAATTTCCACAATCAGGGGAAGCTTACATTCCAGCTTTACATGGTCGATGATATCCGGAAATTCTCTGCCGAATTTTTCAGTCAGAAGGACAATGCCAATGGATTTATCAGCCAGGACTTTATCCAGCTCTTCTTTGAGCTGCTGCCGCTCGTGGACGACAGCTCCCTCGACACCTGCCAGGCGCATTCCTGTGTAGGTGTCGATATTGTCACTGATTAAATACATTTTCATGGATTACAGTTTACCTAAGATCATGAAGGAAATAATCAGTCCATACAGGCAGACACCTTCGGCAAGGCCGACGAAGATTAAGGACTTACCAAGAATGGAAGAGTCCTCGCTGATGGCGCCAAGAGCTGCGCTGGCAGCTGCGGAAACTGCGATACCACCGCCCAGACAGGAAAGTCCAGTAGCGAGCGCCGCTGCAATGTATCCCATACCTGCAGAAGAAGCGGCAGCCGCTGCGCCTTCCTGAGCAGCCATTGCATCGCCTGTGAACATGAAAGCAGAAGCAGTCAGAAGAATACCGAAGAAGAGGAAGGTATTGACGCCGAGTGCGACTTTGTAACGTCCTCTGGATTTTTCACCGATGGCAAAAGCGCCAAACGGAACGACAATGCTTAAAAAGAGAGCAACAGATAATAAGATTTTAACTGTGAGTGTCATGATAAAATTACCTCCTGTGAGTGAAAGTGAGTATTAATAAAGTATTAGATATATCCTCCTGCAAGCAAGCTTGCATTGAATTTTGTGTCTATTTGACCTTGGTATCATCATATTAAAGGGAATGGTGAAATGGTTCAAACTCACGCCCTGTGCCCTTGTAAAAGCGGCTGAACAACTCATAGTATTCCAGACGCAGAACCTGAATTCCAACAATCAGACCCTCCATACCACACACAAATATATTTCCGAGTACAACCACGAGCCAGTTCGGCGTACCTGCCTCGACACCGGCGAGCATCAGCACGACCTCCATCATGGCTGCATGGCTGACTGCGAATGCGCCCACACGGACAAAGGAAAGTGTGTTTGAGAAATAGCTCAGAAGAACTTCAAACAGCTCAAAAAAGCCCTGCACAAAGAACATCACAGCTCCGCTTTCCGGTTTCGCCGATTTCTTTTCGAGAACAGCAGTCAGCGGTTCTTTCAGGAAAATCAGAAGCAGAGGAATACCAAACATAATGACAAGCAAAGCAGTCGCAGGCAGAGCGTGTCCTGTCATATAGAGCACGATGACAGCCGCCATGCTGGCATAGAACACAAGCCCAGCAGCGCCGTTGGTATCGAACCAAGTGCCCTCTATATTGTGCGTTTTTACATTGTTGATAATATTTAATACCATGGTAAGGAGAATAATTCCCATACCGATTGCAATCGCAACCACGAACACTGTGTTCAGTTTTCCGATAAACGGAAGATTCGTCATCGCGCTGGCAGGTCTGAGCCAACGTGGTTCCAAAATATTTTCAAATCCGAAGATGCTGCCAAACATGAATCCGAAAATTGTGGAGAAAAAGCCACAGCAGGAGATGATGGCAGCCAAGTTCATCTTTTTCAGCTTGTACAGTGCAAAGCCGCCAAACAGCAGGCACAATCCCTGTCCGACATCTCCGAACATGAATCCGAAGAGGAAGGAGTACGTGATGCCGATTAATATTGTGGGGTCCAGTTCATTATAAGCCGGAAGTCCATACATGCGGATAAACATCTCGAACGGGCGAAATAGCTTTGGGTTTTTCAGTTTGGTAGGCGGTGTGCTGAGAAGGTTGCTGTGGTCATTTTCAATGATACAGTAGGCTTTTTCGTCCTTCTCCACTTCCTTCTGAAATGCATCTGCATCGCGCGCTGTCATCCAGCCGCACAAAATATAGAAGGTGTTGTTTTCAGACCGCGTGAGAGCAGCCAGTTTGCGGATATTGAAATTTTCTGTGTAATCTTTCAGTACCACATTCGCCTCCAAGATACGCTGCTCCTCTTTTTTCAGGGAGTCGGCCAGTTTTGTCTCGATTTTTGCGATGGAAGCTTTGATAGAGGCAATCTGTTCATCCAGGTTGTGAATGGCTTCCTTCGGGGTGCCATCATATTCATCTGGAAGATAAAATCTCTCAAAATGCATGGATGTGTAGATGGCGTCAATTTTCTGGACAATACTTGCTGGAGCAAAGTAGAGAATCCACACATACTGTTTGTCCTGATGGCATTTGTAGAGAAATGTATCAAGTGAGTCATAGATATATTTCTCGAACTTTTCAAAATATTCTTTCTCAAAGCGTCCAAAACGGAATTTGATGTACTTGAATTCCATAATGGAATGAATGTTATAATCCAGTTCCAAATAAGGAATCAGCTGGTTTTCCGATGCCAGCAAAAGTTCCAGGGAAGCCTGAAGTTCTTCTTTTTTCTGATTCTGTTCCTGCATGGTCGCAGTGAGATTACGGATGAATTCTGCTGCATCCGCGGCAGACATGCCGGAAGGTGCGGATGTGTTCTTGGCACCTGAAAGGTGTCCGGCGAGTTCCTCCGAGAGTTGGAGAGCGTCTTTGTATGGATTGGCTTCCACGAAAGGACGCAGCCCCTTTGCTGTTTTCAATTCAGATAGAGCGTTTTCCAAGTGAATCTCATAGCGGGAGAAATATTGGGAGACAACGCGGTCAATATCTGATTTCGGGCCGGTGATGCTGAGAAATTTCATTTTTTCAATCACAATAAATACCCCCTTACATCATGATATGGATAAGTTGAAGAATTTCCTGAGTGCCGATTCCATAGCGTATGCCCTCTGTCACGGTGATGATGCGCTGGATTTCCTGCTCTTTTTTGTAAAGATAGGAGTTCAATGCAGCGATGGAGTAGGGATTGCGCCGGCTGTTCAGGGTGTGAACCTGATCCAGTATAGCCTCAGAAAGAGACTCAAGGTTTGAGTGGCTTTCCAGATGGAGTTGTTTTGCCCAGGATGCATAGTAAGTTTTGTCCAAAAGAGCAAAAAAGGTATCCTGGTTTTCTGTATGAACCAGTGCTGAAATTTCTTCCCGTTTCAGGCGATACGAGGAAGGAATAAGCAGCGGAACAATCTGATAAGGTTCCAGGTGATAATACTTTTTGAAACGGTAAATCCATATGAGATTTTGCATATCAATCTGGCAGCCATAGCTTTCCGTGAGGATTTCTCTGTCTTTTTTATTTAGCAGTTTGTCCTTTTCTTTCCATATGATTTTCATATAGACCAAATCCAGTTGGATTTCATATTCAGACAAATCGTGTGCACCATTTGAGGACAGTGTGCGAAGCGGTTCACAGTATACGGAACCTTCAAGTCCTGTAAGGATTTCCTCCACAGAAGAGGCAGACATAATTTTTGTCCAGTCTATGTGGGAATGTCTGGTAAAAAAAGGAAAGAATCCGGACAAGTCCAACAGGTCTGGGCCTGATTGGGTCTGGCTTGTCAGATTGTGCAGACATCTTTTTAAAAGTTTGGTTTCATAACGCATAAAGTAGAGATCCAGAAACCTGCGCAGCGTTTGGTTGGAAAAACGGTATAATTTGGCGAAATCATTGTAGTGGGCGGAGAAAAGATGTGCCTCCAGCTGGCGGCGGTGCATATCTGCCTCATCCATACCCAAAAAGATCTCACCATAAGAAGGCTGTTTTTTCAGAAACTCCACAGCCTGCGGTACAGTCTCCAGAGAAGCCATTTCATAGAAATCTCTGTCAGACAGAAATTTTCCCGACATTGCCCGCACTTTTGTGGCAATTCCGCTGTAAGTGAGCAGACCTTTCATAATCTTATCATTCCTTTCACTTTGCCGAACCATGAGACATATCTGCCATTTGGCAGCCGTCTCAATCTGATACTCTGATACCTGTGCTGTGTCAACTGTATTTGTATCAGTTATATCTGTATCAATTATACCTGTATCAGGGAGGACATCAGCTGTTTTACATAGAGCGTGTGATACTTTTTATAGTTATCTTCCATCGTCTCCAATGCTTTTTGTGCCTCCTGTTTCTGTGCGGCAAGTTTTTGGTCCATCTCTGTAGTCAGCTTGTCCCGAAGCTCGGTCAGCTGGATGTTTGTTTTTTCTTGCAGTTCATTGTCAAACTGAGCGGTTTTTGCCTCGATTTGTTTGGCATATTCCTTTTTTTGAAGATTGACATTTTCCATAATTTTTGCAGTAGCATCTTCAATCTCTGAGAGTCTTTTGATGATTGTGTCCATTGAAAACCTCCTTTGCATAAAAAGTAAGAACGCCTTGGCGCTCCTGATAGTATATCACATTTTGGTAAAAAACGAACCTGGAAATAAAGAAAAGATAGACAAAATCTTATGCGGGTTTCCAGGTTCGCAGATATACTTAAAGCAACCTTTATCATACTACATTTTTGGAAAATTATATAGAAGAAAAATTCAAGAAATATCCGTGGATTCTGTAAAAAATGTAGTGAAATTTTCCGAAATTTTCCATAAGTTGGGAGCACGCAGGAAAAGATTCCATCAGAGACTTGCCAAAAGAAAAATGATTCGTGTATAATGATTTTGCTTGTTAAAGATATATGTGCGTATGTTTATCTGCAGTTTTTAGGATTGCGTGAGCACAAAGTGTATAGAAAGGGTTGGTGTGAGATGAGATTACGACATGTCCGCGGTGCGGAGGAGACAATCGCTGCGAGTCCTTATGTAGTACAGGAACCGGAAACTTGCAAGGGAAATTGGAAGGAAGTATTTGGAAATGAAAATCCGGTTTATATTGAAGTGGGGATGGGAAAAGGACGTTTTATCATGGAACTGGCACAGCGGCATCCAGAGAATAATTATATTGGAATTGAGCGGTATCCCAGTGTTCTGCTGCGCGCACTGCAGAAGAGAGAAGAGTTGGAACTGTCCAATATCAAGTTTATGTGCGTGGATGCAAAGAAGATGGGAGATATTTTTGAGAAAGGGGAAGTATCCCATATTTATCTGAATTTTTCTGACCCATGGCCGAAAGACCGCCATGCAAAGCGTCGTCTGACATCGCCAGAATTTATGGATGTATACAGGCAGATTCTTCCTGAGAATGGCAGAGTCGAGTTTAAGACAGACAACAGAGGACTGTTTGACTATTCTCTGGAATCCATTCCGAAAGCAGGATGGAAGATAGAAACCTATACATTTGATTTGCACAACAGCCCAATGGCAGAGGGAAATGTGATGACAGAGTACGAGATGAAATTTGCATCAGAAGGAAAACCAATCTGCAAATTAGTTGCCTTGTGCGGGCAGGTGAATTCAGAAGTGTAAGCATGAGAGCAGAAGTGCGGAACCCAGAATGGGAATCTCAGATTTTTTTGCAGGCAGCAGGTCACAGATGAGAAAGAAATGGAATATCTTGTAGAAAGAGGAAGCGAAACTGCAGGAGTGAGAGTATGGGCGTCCGTACCAATATGCAGAAAAAAATGATACAGCTGACTGGTGACAAGGCAGATTTGAATCGAAAAGCATTGAAAATCAAGAGGTCCCTGGACGATGTAAACAAAGTTTTGGATAAGGTGGGAAAGAAAGACAGAAAGAGCAAGGGAGAGTCCAAAAAAGAAGAGAAAAAGAGCGAAAAAAAGGAAGAGAAGAAAGACGAGAAAAAAAGCGAGAAAAGAGAAGAAAAGAAGGATAGCGGCAGAAAAGCTTGAAAATACAAGAAAAAATGCCGACCCCGCAACCCTAAGTTTGCAAAATCAGCACCTTTGATGCACCTTCAGGGATTCGAACCCTGGACAAATAGATTAAGAGTCTACTGCTCTACCAGCTGAGCTAAAGGTGCAATCTTAAATTTTTTTGTCTAACTGTGTTCCTCAGTGACGAAATACAGTATAGCTCACGAAAAGAAAAAAGTCAATACTTTTTTTAAAAAAAGCCAGAATAAATTGTACTTTTTTTTGAAGGAAATTTTAATAAAAATTAGAAAAAAATATATTATTATCATTAAAAACTGTAAATATAAAAATAATTCAGAAAAAATAAAGGAATACAAAGAAAAAGAACGTTAATTTTGAGAGACGCGAATCCGTGAGCTTTCATATCATGGTGGTGTAGCCGTCAGGCGACATGTCTATTATTGCAGTCATGTATATTTTTTTCAATATTTTGCAAAATAAAAACTAAGGAAAAGAAGATTCTGGTATCTCATTCTTCTGGTATCTAACGTTGATATAAAATATAGATGTAAACGGAATGGAGGAACACTGTATGGACGACGCAAGGTTTGTTGATTTTATTGTTTCTGAGAGAATTATGTATCTGTTGGAGAATTATCATAAAACGAGAAAAACAGATACAGAAGGCGACATTGGAGAAATGCTGGATTTGTTTTTGGAAAACTATTTTACGCAGGAAGAAGAGCGCAGCAAACTGGCAGAAAAAATCAAGGATAGTTTTGATCATATCTGGAAAGAACAGGGAGAACGCGAAAATTTTCTATATAAAACGGGAGTAGAAGATGGAATTCGACTGGCAAGAAAGATTTCCGGAAGAGAGAATCTATGAAATTGTATGGATGAATAAATAATGTATCAGACATTTAGGGAATGCTGTGCTAATGCTATACTTAAAGGCCATAAAAGCCATAGAGGTCGTAAATAGCATACTTGATATAAATGGAAGAGTGCCCAATATAACCAGGCAGGTTATCATTGGGCACTTTATGAGGGGGAAAGATTTTTGTGTGAGAGATATGTTGGGTCCTGAAGCCAACATATGCTCCACAGCAGCAAATATTCTCAGATTGCAATATGGAATTGTGGAATATTTGCATGTATCTAAAATTGGAATTTATCTAAAGGGAGGTTCTGGTTTCCCAAGGATTCCAGGTTCTGTCATGGTGAACGGGTCCAGAATCGTGTCAATCTGGTCTTCTGGAATCAATTTGTCACGAAGGATTAAATCGCGGACACGCATATTTTTAGCAAGCGCTTCTTTGGCGATTAAGGATGCCTTTTCATAACCGACATAAGGACAGATTGCAGTGACAATACCAATGCTGTTGTCTACCAGATCGCGGCAGTGCTTTTCGTTGGCAGTGATGCCTACAATACAGTTGTCAACGAGAGTCTTGACCGCGAAAGTCAAAGTCTCGATGGACTGGAACAGGTTATAGAAAATAATTGGTTCAAATGCATTTAGTTCCAGCTGGCCGGCTTCGGCAGCCATTGTGATTGTCATATCGTTTCCGATAATGTTAAATGCCACCTGATTTACCACCTCAGGAATAACTGGATTGATTTTTCCAGGCATGATGGAAGAACCATTCTGCTTTGCTGGAAGATTGATCTCACCGAATCCAGTTCTCGGACCGGAGGACATCAAGCGCAGGTCATTCGACATTTTGGAGAGGTTCACGGCACAGGATTTTGTGATGCCGGATACGGTTACATAACCATCTAGGTTCTGAGTGGCGTCAATCAGGTCATAGGACTGTACCAGATTCAGACCCGAGATAAAACTGATATTTTTTACAACACGGTGTAAGTACTGTACATCGGCGTTCAGACCAGTTCCGATAGCGGTGCCGCCGAGGTTTAAGACACTCATCTCGTCCTTGGCGTTTTCAAAACGGTTGATATCACGCATGATTGCATTGCTGTAAGCGCGGAATTCTTGGCCGAGACGGATGGGAACAGCATCCTGAAGCTGTGTACGCCCCATCTTAATCACATGGTCAAATTCATTCGCTTTTTCCTGAAGCGCGTCGTACAGGCGGCGAAGCTGTTCTTGAGCTAGGCAAATTAGGCGGAGAGCTGTCATTCTACCGCAGGAAGGGAACACATCATTGGTGGACTGCCCATAATTTACATGGTCATTCGGATTTACAATGAAATAATTTCCTTTCTCCTCACCTAAAATCTCAAGTGCACGGTTAGCAATGACCTCATTGGCATTCATGTTCAATGAGGTACCGGCGCCTCCCTGAATCGGGTCTACAATAAACTGGTCATGGAGCTTTCCAGAGATAATCTCATCGCAAGCTTTGACAATCGCATCCGTGCGGCGACGGTCCAATTCACCAATTTCAAAGTTTGTGATAGCGGCCGCTTTTTTTATCTGCGCTACACTGTTAATCAGCTCAGGATGCATGGTCAATCCGGTAATATAGAAATTCTCTGATGCGCGAAGAGTCTGCACTCCATAATAGGCATCAGCCGGCACTTCCTTAGTGCCAATAGAATCATGTTCCAAACGATATTTCTTTTTTTCTTCTGTTTTTTCCATTTTATATGCCATCTCCTTCTGAAAAGGATACAAAATTTATCTTGCTTTTATTATAAAGCACTTTTATGATAGTATCAAATACTTAGATTTTTATATTAATATAGATATTTAGCTATATCAAAACGTTAAAGTGAAAAAGCAAAAAGATAAAGAAGTAAAAAGATAAAGAAATAAAAAGATAAAGAAGCGAAAAGGGTAAAAGCATGAATGGGAAAAAATTGAAGGGAGAAGGAGGAGTACATATGTTTCGGGGGATGGAGTATGTGTATGAGGTGTACAAAGAGAGAAGTTTTTCAAAAGCGGCGAGGAATTTATATATTTCGCAGCCATCTTTGAGTGCAGCTGTGAAAAAGGTAGAACAGAACATTGGATGTGAGATTTTTGATAGAAGCAGCACCCCGATTCAGCTGACAGAATGTGGGGAGGCGTACATTGCGTCTGTCAAGAAGGTGATGGAGATTGAGGAAAGTTTTGATAATTTTAAGAGCGATTTAGAGGAATTAAAAACAGGGAGCATTTCCATTGGAGGAACGACATTTTTTACGTCCTTTATTTTGCCGCCGATCATTCAGCGCTTCTCGGAGAAATATCCGTATATTTCTATCAATCTGATGGAGACAAATACAGGTCAGCTGGAGAAAGAATTGTTTGAGGGACAGATTGACCTGGTGATTGATAATTACTGTTTTGATTCCATGCTGTACGAGAGCCATTTTTTTGCGAAAGAACATCTGCTTCTGGCAGTTCCTATGAAATATCTGGAAGACTATAAAATAGAAGAGACAAATTATAGTATAGAATAAACAAATAATAATACAGACGAAACAAGTTATAAGACAAAAGAAACAGATTCCAAGACAGAGACGACCTAAGAAAAGGTAGAACAAGATGTGGAAAAAACAGAGAAAACGTCTCATATGTGGCTGTCAGCTGAAGACATCAGATTGGGGAAACATCTGGAAGAAGATGTAAAGCCAGTATCATTGGAATGGTTCAAAAGAATGCCGTTTTTATTTTTAAAAGAGGGGAATGACACTAGAATTCGGGCAGATAAGATTTGCATACACAGCCATTTTAAACCGAAAATCATTCTGCTGCTGGACCAACAGCTTACCGCTTATAATCTGACATGTCAGGGTATGGGAATTTCCTTTATCAGTGATACGCTGGTAAAAAGTGAGAAACCAGACCCGCGCGTGGTGTACTACCGCCTGGATCATCAGGATTCCAGTAGAAATGTCAGTTTTTATTATAAGCGGACGCGGTATATGAAGAGAGCAGTGAGAGAGTTTTTGAAGATTGCGGATGAGATTGTTTGAAAGATAAGGGTAGAAATATCAGAAATTCTGCTGGTTTATACGTATCTGTCAAGAGAGGCCAAGATAGATTTGTCCGCATATGCAGGAGACGGTTTGTGGTGTTTCTTGGCCTCTACCGGAAATTATAAAAAAGATGCTGTTTCTTGTCTTGCATATTCCAGAAATAGACGGCAGGCATCGTCCAGAGAACCAGCCCAGACAGCGATATCTTGGAAAAAAAGCTCTGGAGCAAAATCAGGAAATGTGACATTTTCACAGGATACTTCTTTTACTCTCAGATTTTCACGTATCAAAATTTCATCCGGCAGTGGAGCGGAAAAGGTATAGCTGCCAGAAATGCTTTTCAGGCATGAGAAGACAAGGGAGCGGTTGGGGACAGAAAATTGCCCGTCAGCTGGCTCCCTGTTTTTATCGCTGATAATTTCAGAGTACTGGCGCAGAGCAGAAAATGGGATTTCATGGATAGAGGCAAGTGGATGATGCGCGTGTACCAGTATTTTCTTCTGGAATTCCCACAAAGTGCTTATATGAAGGGGAGTATCTGCATTTGAATTTGCTGTATGTAATTTGTGTTCCCAATAGAGGCGGTCGCGATTTTTTATGCGGAATACAGCAAGATTTGTTTCGCCGGAAATCAGGCCAGAGAGTGCTTCTTCTATATCCGGTGATGAGAGAGAAAAACGGGAGATTTCTTTTCCATATGCACGAAACCAGCGCTGCAGAGCCGGTTCTATATAATCCATCTCTTCAAGCTGAGGGATGGAAAAAGAAACCTGTTTTTGTCCAACTTCCATTTTTTTTGACAGAGGCTGATACAGAGAAGAAAGGGTGTCCGTCTGTTCCAAAATACTGCGGGCATACATCAGAAATTCTGTGCCCTGTTTTGTGACACGGATTCCACTGGCTGTTCTCACAAAAAGAGAACACCCGATTTCCGTCTCCAACTCTTTTATTGTCTTTGACACGGCAGACTGCCCTGTTTTCAACTCCTTTGCCGCCCTGTTCATCGACCCTGCTTCTGCTACCTGAACTGCACATCTCAACTGCCAAATTTCCATACTTTTCCTCCTTGCACGAACAGAGTTATTCTAAAATAGAATAACTAATATTCATAGTATACAAAAAATATGCATTAATGTAAAGATAAGAAATATTAAAAAAGTGGAAAACTTAAAAAAAATTCCCAATAGATTTGTAAGGATTTGTAATGAATTGTTTATAGGATATTTTGAAATGATATGATATACTACTGATACGTCAAAGCAAATGCAACTCATATATACGTCGCAGACGCAAATTACAACTACAAACCATAAATGGTGTGGTACTACAAAGATAGTACTATAAAGATGGTTGTGCAAAGTTATGAAAAAAGAAAAATAAGAAAAAGTTCTAAAGAGAGCTGCAGAAAAAGTTGCAGAAAATAAAAAGGAGAATATATTTATGGTAAAGAGAATGATTTCAGCAGTAGCAGGATTAGCCTGTGCAGTGATGTTGATGACAGGAGGCAGTATGGTAACTATGGCAGAGGTAAATACGCCATTACCGGAGTTTGGACAGTTTTATGGAACGGTGACGAAAGAAGGAGACACTTCCCTCTTATTGAATACACAGGACAGAGGAGAGATTGTTCTGCATGTTTCGGACAGTACAAAAATTTTGGATGCAGTGGATGCACTGCCAATCGGCTTTGATGATATTACAGATGGAGAGGCGATGTATGCATATACCAGTCAGGCGATGACGATGAGCCTGCCGCCGCAGACCCACGCGATTCTGCTTTTGACTCAGATTCCGCAGGATTTCAAAGTTCCGGTTTTGGAAAGAGTAGAGTCTCTGGTGAAGGAGTCTGATAATAATTATGTAGTTGAGACCGTTTCCGGTGAGGAGTATACCATTAACAGCGATACCGTGATGCTTCCGTTCCTTACCAGAAACAGAGTGGTTCCGGAAAGTCTGGAGCCAGGAACACAGTTCCTTGTATGGACGACAGATACACAGCCGGATACGGCATATAAGATTGTTGTATTTATGGAAGGACAGCTGGGAGACGAGATGGCATCAGAGGAGGAAGAGCTTCCATCCAGTCCATTCCAGGCGATTGAAAATTCTCAGAATTCCCAGAACTCTCAGAACTCTCAGAATACAGAGCAGAATGGGGAACAGAATGGTTTTTCTCAGAATGCACAGGGCAATGGTTGGAATGAGGAAAATGGCAGCTGGTACTATTATGAGAATGGTGCAAGACGTACCGGATGGGTATTTTCAAATGGAAACTGGTATTACTTAAATCCAGAGTCTGGCGCAATGCAGACTGGTTTTGTGATGGTGAACGGTAACACATACTATATGACGGAAGACGGTAAAATGCTTACCTCTCCAAGAACCTTCACACCAGACGAGAATGGAGTGCTGCACTGAGAGGCAGCCAGCAATAAAAAGCAAATAAAAAGTAGTAAAGAAAAGTAGAAAGTAATAGAAATGCAAATATGCCGTTTCTATCCAGCGTCTCATGACTGCGCGGATAGGAACGGCATATTTAACGCCATTGGATTATACATCATTGGATTATACATGTTTTATACAATGCGCATCAGCGGGCAGATTCTTTTATCGGAAAACAGAGTTCTGCTTTAAACAGGTCTCCATCGATATAAATGGTAAACTGTCCATTTTGGAGTTCTGTCAGACTCTTCGCAATCGAGAGCCCCAGGCCGCTGCCCTCAGTGCTTCGGGAGACATCACCGCGCACGAAACGTTCTGTCAGTTCATCTGGCTGAATGTTCAATGGGGTGGCAGAGATATTTTTTATGGTAAAATACACAGACGACTCTTTGGTGAATACATCCACATAGATGCGGCTCTGCTCCATTGCATATTTGAAGGCGTTATTGTATAAGTTTTCAAGAATTCTCCACATGCGCCGCCCGTCCGCGACGATGGTGACACCGTGCTCAGGAAGTCCCATCACCAGACTCAGATTTCGGGTGGCGAATTTTTCTTCAAACTCCCCTGCGCTCTGCTGAACGAGTTCCACCAGATCGATATCCATCAAATCCAGCTTTACATTGCCGGAACTGGCTTTGGATGCCTCTACTAGGTCCTCGGTCAGGGTTTTTAGGCGCTGTGATTTCTGGTCCAGAACTTCCAGGTAGGACTGGATTTTCGGGTCTGAGATATGCTCCCTCTTAATCAAATCCACATAGTTGATAATCGAAGTGAGCGGTGTTTTGATGTCGTGGGAGACATTGGTAATCAGGTCAGCTTTCAGGCGTTCGCTCCGCACTTTTTCCTGCAGTGCAGTTTCCAGCCCAGAACTGATATTGTTCAGATTTTCCGCCATATCTTTTTCCTTGCCGGAGAAATCCTTCAGGGGCACTTTGTAAGTGGTGTCACCCGACGCCAGCTGTTTGATGGCAGAATTGATTTTATCTCTCTGAATCGAAGTCATCAGAAAGTGGTGGAATACGAATACATTCAGTCCAATCCAAAGCAGAACGAGCGGAATGGCAAGAGTTCGTATGATTCTTCCAGGAAACGTGAGATACAGATAAAAAGCTCCCAAAATACATGCCGTGCTGACAATCAGATAAGCCAGGCTGAAAAACAGCAGGATGGTGGAAAAACGTTTGTGTTCTAGGGAAACGCGGAATGTATGGATGCAGCGGGACAGAAGACTGCCGCTCCAGAGCGTTCTGGCCTTGTAACGGCGCAGCAGGCTGAATCCGGCAAAAAATCCCACAATATAGAAAAGCAGGAGTTGTCCGATTTTTTCCCAGTAAAACCAATGTTCCATAGGAACTACAATATGAATCAGTTTACATCCGATGCGCCTATACAGATACAGCGCTATCAGCGTGACCAGCACACAGAAGAACACAAAGATTTCCGGCATTAGCTGGTCAAAACCGTGAAGACGGATGACAGCATCCTTGTTGGAGGAGGTCCGCCCAGTTAAGGCAATCAGGGCAAGGAGAGTAGCCAGGCAGATGAGAAGGCCCGCGGCACTCAGGTAGAGGCTGTGCACGTATTGTGTGCGGATTGCCGCATAATTCAGAGCTTCCTCGCAATACACATCTTTGACAGGATAGGAGGTATCCACTGCGAGAGTGATTTCATAATTTCCCTGATAATAGGGGGAGGACTGCTCTGCAAGCCCGTTCAGAGAGTGAATCTGCTGCGTCAGGTTTGTGACATCATTTGGCAGTTCGCTGGAAATATACAGATATTTACCCAGTGCTTTCAGTTGGTCGAGAGAAAGCTGCTGTACATTGCTAGTTAAAATCGGATATTCAAAGTCATCATTGCTGTATACAACCTTAAAATAGAAGTTGGATGCAGAATTCATGAAATTATTGTACACATAATAGTAAGAACCAAGGTAGGAAAGTACTTCTTTGGAGAGATCCTCCATAGTCATTTCCGCAGAAATAGTCTCATTGGCATCCAGATTATCCGTGTTGTACTTTGGGTCATAGGCTTTCCAATCCACGAGAAACTTCTCTTTGTCCGTTCCAGACAAAGAGGTTGGCTCAAAAGCAAGATTCCAGTTTACATCCAGATAGTATCCGCGAGCTTTGGCGTAAAGAATGAATTCGTTCAGTGTATAGCTGCGCTCATCGTCTGGTCCATAATAGATTTCTGCCACAATCTTAGAAAAATCTATTTTGCCGTTTGTCTCAAAGGCTTCACGGCACTGTGCATATTGAAAGACTTTTAGGGCGTCATCTTTGAACTGGTCGGAGAAAGCGGCGGTATCCTCATATTTTTCCGTGCGCAGCCAGGAAAGCCCCTGTCCGTAATGTTCGTTGTGGTAGAGGATACCAATGTTTGTGAATACTAGGGCAACAAAGAAAAAATGAAGAAAGAGAAGCAGGATTTTTTTGAAAGTATAAGAAATAGGTGAATTTTTCATAAAACGTTTCCTTCTCCTACTGTTTTTCAATCTTATAGCCCACTCCCCATACTACTTTTAAGTAGCGGGGCTCTCTCGGGTTAATTTCAATTTTTTCGCGGATATGGCGGATATGTACAGCGACAGTGTTATCTGCACCGATAGCTTCCTCGTTCCAGATCTGCTCATAAATCTGGTCGATGGAGAACACCTTTCCAGCATTTTTTACAAGCAGGAACAGAATGTTGTACTCGATGGGAGTCAGTTTAATTGGTTCGCCATCCACAGTTACTTCTTTGTTCTCATCATTAATCTGCAGGCCGCCGCATTTGTAGACCTGGCTGTTTCCATGCTGGTTCATATTGCCTAACTGGGTATAGCGGCGAAGCTGTGACTTCACGCGGGCCACCAGTTCCAGCGGATTGAATGGCTTTGTCAGGTAATCGTCGGCGCCGATGTTCAGGCCGAGAATCTTGTCCGTGTCCTCAGATTTCGCGGACAGAATAATGATGGGAATACTGCTCGTCTCCCGTATTTTTAAGGTCGTGCGGATACCGTCGAGTCCAGGCATCATCACATCTATAATCAGCAGGTCGGCAGATTCTTTGTCCAGAATTTCCAGAGCATCAAACCCGTCGTATGCCTTCAGAACGCGGAAGCCCTCGCCGGTCAGGTAAATATCAATCGCTTCCACGATTTGTTTGTCATCATCACAAACAAGAATTGTCTGCATAAAAACACCTCCTAGTATTAAGATAAATAGCAGTACATGATTAGTAACAGTATACACCATCTTCTGGCAAAACGCATATAAATTTTTTCTTAAGATATTGTACGGTTTTGTCCGTGACCTTTCTGCCAGCAAAAATATTTCAAAACAATTCAAAAACAATTTTAAACAAAAACAATTTT
>JAUNGE010000089.1:2502-9785 GCA_030524675.1 bacterium | reverse complement strand
TTGAGAGCTTATGTAAAAAATGGAGGAGACATGCTGAGTCTGTTAAGAAAACAGAATCTAATGTAACTGTTGACATTACATTAAAAAATATATAAAATAAAAGGAAAGATAAGAAGATAAATGGAAAGCTTAAGCTGCAGACGACAAAGCAGTAAGTAGTTATAAAAGGGAGAGAGTACGATACAATGCCCAACAGCACAGGGGGACGGTTTTATGCAGATATCCAGCAGATTTACGATTGCGATTCATATTTTTGCATGTATGGAGACTTTTGGCGGAGAATATAAGATTACCAGCGATTTCCTCGCGTCCAGCATCCATGTGAATCCGGTTATTATACGAAAAATTTTGTTACAGTTAAAAAATGCAGGGCTGATTCAGGTGGCGAGAGGAACAGGCGGCACGACGGCTGCCAGACCTATAGAAGAGATTACCTTTTATGATGTGTATCTGGCGGTGGACCTTCTGGAGGATGGGGATTTGTTCCATTTCCATGAGAATCCGAATCCAGCATGTCCGGTGGGACGCAATATCCACAATGCTTTGGATGGCAGGCTGGCAGATATTCAGCATGCAATGGAAAATGAGATGAAAAAATATACCATTGCGGATGTTGTGAAGGATATCAAGCAGTGTATTGAGACATCATAAACGAACGAATCCTTGGTATAAGTCACAGATGGTCGTGACGAGAAAGAACTGTAATGAGAAAAAAGTGAAAAAGTGCTTTGCAGGCGGAGGTCTGCAGAGCACTTTTTTGAAATATGAAAATATGTGTGAATTTTTTTGATTAAAATTTTAATGTAACTATTGACATTACAACAAAAACACACTAAGATAAAGATGTAATAATTGATGTTACAATGAAGAAGGATAAAAAGGGGAATGATAGTATGGGAAGTATGGAGACAAGAGAGTATTTGAAAATATTGAAAAATGAGATTCATACGACGGTTATGGCTACTGTGGACCAGGAAGGGCGTCCGGTAGCCAGAGTGATTGATGTGATGTTAGTGGATGATACGACATTGTATTTTATTACTGCGAAAGGTAAGGAATTTTACAGACAGCTGATGGAACAGCAGTTTGTCGCTATCAGCGGCGCATGCGGAGGGGATGGAATGGATAAGCAGGAAGCATCCATTCATATGAAGGCCATTTCTATCCGAGGAAAAGTGCGAAATATCGGTGAGGAAAAACTGGAAGAGGTTTTTTTGAAGAACCCGTATATGAACCAGATTTATCCGAATCCAGCTTCCCGAAAAGCGTTGGAAGTGTTCTGCGTGACAGAGGGAACAGGAGAATTTTTTGACCTTTCCACAAAGCCGATTACCAGAGCGAGCTTTATAGTAGGGAGACAGGATGAAGACTCAGATAGATCAGAGGGGTTAGCCGCTTCATATGGTTCACATTGCTCAAATGATTCGGAAGGGTCTGAACATACAGGAACCTCGATGAATGCAAAGGTAGAGAAAAACGGATATTTTATTACAGACGCCTGTGTGGGCTGCCGAAAATGTATCACCGTGTGTCCGCAGGTATGCATTGATACAGAAACCACACCGTTTCGGATTCGCCAGGAACACTGTCTACACTGTGGAAACTGTCTGGATATCTGTCCGGCAGAAGCGGTCAGAAGAAAATAGAAACAGAACCTAAAAAGAAGAAAAAAGAAAAAGTAAAAGAGCAAAAGAAGCAAAAAAAGCAAAAAAAGTAAAAGAAGATTGGAGGGAGCCAAAATGGCACAGCGTATTTTATTTGGAAGAAAACCGACTACAACATTTCAGAGCTTTTTGAGCGGAGTTCCCGCAAGAGATTATATCTTTCAGCAGACGCTTTATGAAGAACAGATAAGACAGGCGGCTAATAAGATAAAAGAGGCAGATTTTATTTTGATTGGCGCGGGGGCAGGGCTGTCCACAGCAGCAGGACTCACTATGGGAGGTGCCCGTTTTACGGAGAATTTTAAAGAATTTATCGAGAAGTATGGCGGCCCATATATGAGAGACATGTACAGCGCCGGATTTTACCCCTTTCCGACAGAAGAGGCAAAATGGGGATACTGGTCCAAAAACGGTATGGTCAACCGGATTCTTCCAGGAGCGCTGCCTCTTTATAAGAAGCTGTATCAGTTAGTGGAAAAGAAACCGCATTTTGTTCTGACAACCAATGTGGACCATCAGTTTTTTCTCGTCGGTTTTGAGAAAAAAAACGTATTTGCCACACAGGGAGATTATGGCCGGATTCAGTGCCAGAAAGGCTGTCATCCAAAAACATATGATGCCATAAAAATGTTTCATCAGATGGATCAGGCGAGAAAAGACTGTCTGGTGCCGTCGTATATGGTTCCAAAATGTCCGGTATGTGGAGGTCCTATGGAGATGAATCTGCGTTGCGACCAGTATTTTGTGGAAGATGAAGCGTGGCATGAGGCAGAAAAGCGGTTCGGAGCGTTTTTAGAAAAATGTAAGGATAAAAAGACCGTATTGCTGGAACTCGGAGCCGGATTCAATACCCCAACTATCATTCGTTTCCCATTTGAAGCCTTGATGCGCGAGCATAAAGACATGTCACTGGTTCGTCTGAATCTGGACGAGGCTGTGATTCCGCAGTCTTTTGGAGAGAGGGCAGTCGGCATCAATGAAGATATGGGAAAAAGCATACAAGATTTGCTATGGGAGGTATCAAGCCATGAAGATTGAGAAAGATATGAAGAATGAAAAAGATGTGAAGAATGAGAGAAACGTGAAAAATGAGAAAGGCATAAAAACTGAGAAAGGACAGATGGAACAGATAGACAAAAAAGAGCAGGAAAAGAGATTGGATTATCTGCTGAAAGAGTTTAAGGAAGATTCTGTGCAATACAGAGATTTGCAGGTGGGAGACACATACCAGGATAAGCGGATGCTGCTTCGTTCTCTGATGAATATCCGTATGCCAAAATACATGGATTTGGACATACTGAAGGTTCAGGATGAATTCCTGACAGAGGAGGCAAAAGAAAAAGGAATTGTCACACTGGAAGAGATTCCTGACATAAAAGAGCAATATGGGAGCACACAGCCCTTTGCTGACAGAATTTCGCTCTGGCAGGGAGATATCACGAGACTGGCGGTGGATGCGATTGTCAATGCTGCAAACTCACAGATGCTTGGATGTTTTGTTCCGTGTCACAGATGCATTGACAATGCGATTCACAGCGCGGCAGGTATTCAGCTGCGCCAGGAATGTAGCCGGATTATGAGGCATCAGGGGCATGAGGAGGAAACTGGAAAAGCAAAGATAACAAAAGGATATAACTTGCCATGTAAGTATGTTCTTCACACAGTGGGCCCGATTGTATACGGAACATTGAGAGAAAGAGACTGCCAGCTGCTGCGTTCCTGTTACCGTTCCTGTCTGGAGCTGGCAAAGGAGAGCGGTCTGGAGTCGGTTGCATTTTGTTGTATCTCAACCGGTGAATTTCATTTCCCGAATGACAAAGCGGCTGAGATTGCAATAGAGACAGTGGCGGATTTTATGAAGACAGATGATTCCATCCGCAGAGTGATTTTCAATGTTTTTACAGATAAGGACCTGGCTATCTACAGACAGCTGTTAGTATGTGGTTTGGAATCATCTTGAATAAAATTCCCATGAATGTTATACTGATTGCATCGTAGCGTTCATGGGAATTTTTATAAGTTCTGGCTTTGTATTCCAGTAGTTGATTGGTATGGGTATTTATCTGAAACTAGGGAATTTGAAAACCTAGAACATGTGACGTATGTGGCATGAAACGATGTCAGTGTAGTTAAGAAGAAAATGAAAAAATATGAGTGTATGATGAAACTAACTTGAGAGAAATAAGCAGAACAGAAGTATAAGGAGAATGGAAGCGTGATGTGGGATGGGGATGAATTAAGAAAACGGATTCGGGCATGCTATGATGAGTTTTTGGAGGTTGTGCCAGATGTGAAGGAATGGTGGGAAATCGCGTTGCTGGAGTATTATCGCTATCCACTGGAATGTTGGAGTGCAAATCCTGAGAAGGAATGGGAGTTAGCTATTCCAGCTTGTTTTAAAGACTTTGTACCGGAAATCCCCAGGCTGACAGCGTGTAAGGAGGAAGAAGAAACATGGCAGGATTAGGAACGATAATCAATGTAGCTGGAATTATTGCCGGCGGTTTGGGTGGACTTCTGTTCGGAAAAAAGATGGAGAAGCGTTATCAGGACATTTTGATGAGTGCAAATGGAATCTGTGTCCTGTTTTTGGGAATTGCAGGGACGCTGGAAGAGATGTTCACCATCACACAGGAAGGTGGTCTGGAGAGCGGAGGCACCATGATGATGATTGCATGTTTTGCAGTCGGCGCTCTGATTGGAGAATGGCTCAATCTGGAATTACATATGGAACAATTCGGGGAATGGCTGAAGAAAAAGACCAAAAGCGAGGGGGACGCCGGATTTGTGCAGGGATTTGTCACTGCATCGCTGACGGTCTGCATCGGTGCGATGGCAGTGGTTGGAGCGATTCAGGACGGAATTCTCGGAGATTATTCTATTCTGGCCGCAAAAGCCGTATTGGACCTGATTATCATCCTGGTTATGACTGCTTCCATGGGAAAAGGATGTATCTTCTCTGCTGTTCCAGTCGCACTGTTTCAGGGAACGATTACATTTTTGGCGCAGTTTATCGAGCCTATCATGACAGAACAGGCACTTTCTAATCTGTCTCTGACAGGTTCCATCCTGATTTTTTGTGTCGGTGTAAATTTGGTCTGGGGAAAAATGATAAAAGTGGCAAATCTGCTGCCAGTGATTTTTCTCGCCGTGGGATGGACATTTTTGCCACTGTAAAGAAAATGCAGGAAAGCATCAAAAGAGCCAGAATATGCTGTCATTCTGCTCAAAATGATGCCTCCTGTCTGCTAATTGGCAGTGTCTGTCGGGTCCAGGCGGTACCTGTGTCCCTTGCCTTTGGATTCAAAAGGATAAAATCCTACGCTCTCAAACATTTTTCTGGAGCCGATATTATAATCGTAGATTTCATCTATAAGCAGATAAGAATATCCCAGTTGTTTTGCGCGTGTGACAAGAGCCGCGATTACCCGTCTTCCGATTCCCTTTGCGCGAAACTGTTTGTCTCCAATCACAATAGGCATGTCCTGCTGTGAAAATGTGACATCCCCAATCGGGACGTAGGTTCCGTCCTGCATGGCTTCTATAAAATACAATTCTCCATGGGCGTCCAGATAGGTGTACATTGTTTCGAGGCGTTTGTAGTCAAACGGTCTGGTATCTCCGTCAACAAGCAGCAATGTCTCTTCATCCTGGTACCAACCCCAGGCAAAATCAAAATTTCCATCGTATTTTCTCAGACGCAGTGTATCATCGATAATAAGAATATCAGGCTGTTGGATGTTTGGTATCGGCATAATAAATTTCCTCCTGTATGCAAATCCTGCTCTGCACAAAGAAATTGCAGAGCAGGAAGATTTTATGGAAAGAGTAGGGTCAAAGAACCGTTACCACAGCCGCTATCTGAACCCTTTTCAGAGGAAGAAAAAGTTGCAGCTGGCTCGTAGAGAGACGCATACGAAACCCCATCTTTGGTTGTCAGCGCGAAATAAATTTCATATTGGATGTTCTCTTTTTTCTCGAAGAAAGAAGTGAAATCTGCATAATATAGCAGAGAAAAATCTCCTGTACCATCAAGGAGAGAGGCAGGTACCATCTCGCCGTGGGTGAGCGGGAAATCGTTATCTTCTGCTGTCAGGAGCTTATAAAATTCTGGGTCGCCGGCAGCACGGGCAACTGCCGCTGCCTCCGGCAGACTGCCGGATTCTTCCATGGCGGATGTGCTCAAAACAACGAAGGAAGCTGTCTCAATATCCTCTCTCGTAAACAGAGGAGAGGTTTCATTTAACTGTATTTTCATAGAGAGCACATGCTTGCCTTTGGACAGGGGTATGCTGTCAAGGCCTGTTGTCGCGCCGCTGGAACTTTCTAGGGAATCCAGCCATGTGCTTTGAAATGGCACGATGAAACGGTCAGCGACATAGATGGAATCCAGAGATTCCTGGCGCACGCCTGCATCAGAGCGAATCACAAAAACAGGTGTGATTTCTTCTGCCATATCCACGGCGAGGACGGCCTGATAATCGGCGTCTGTTGCTTGTTCATAGGTTTTTCCGCCTGCTTCCACGCGGGCAAATAAAGTTTCTCCGGATTTCAGCTCTTTTGGAACTGCGCGCATAGTTACAAGAAGCTGATGATTCTGTAATGTAAAATCCACAGAACTGTCAGATAGAAAACTCTGGCCTTCTTTCAGCAGATTTTCCACAGAGTTATAATTGTTTTGTACCTGATATTGAAGGTTGGCAAGGCCGCTTTGCATCTGGTTGTATGTGGCTGAATAATTGTTATTCAGGCGTGCCAGTTCCTGCTTTGTCTGATACATAAAAAGCAGATTGGCGCACAGAAGAAGCAGAATAAGAAGTAAAGCAGCCGTCTTCAGATTGGATTGTTTCATAGTGTTCCCCCTTTTTCACGTTTTTCTTTGTCCAGAGATTCCTGGTTAATCCGTTTTCTTAGATGTTTCATATAGTCAGAAAAAGCGACCTGTTCAGCGCCATAGGTCAGATTTTGTTCATATTCCAGGGGAAGCCAAGTGCTGATGGGAGCCTCGTTGTGCTGCACCAGACATTCCATTTTATCCAGCGCTTTATAAATATGGGATTCCAGAGTTTTCTGTTCTTCCATCTCGAAAAACAGGTCTGTGAGTTCACTCTGGTAGGGCTCAGGAAGTGCAGATAGAAGCGTATGCACGGCGCTGGCCTCTGTCTCGCGATTTTCTTCTGTCTTTAAGAAGGCAGGAATATCTCCGGTGACAGCCTCTCCGAGGTCATGACAGATGCACATTAGGATAACTTTGGAGATATCTGCCTCAGGAAACTCGTCTTTCACAAGATATGCCATCAGCGAGAGGCGCCAACTGTGCTCTGCCACACTTTCCTGCCTGCCGGTTGAGGTCCAGGAGTGGCGGGTATGGTATTTCATAGGCTCTACCAGATTTAAAAAATGAAGTAAAGTTTGGGGATTCATGATAGTAGTTACGATATCCTTTCTTTGAGAATTGTGGGAGCATATGGTGTGGAGCAATTTGGTATCAGGGGGGGAAAGTACCTTTTGATACCGACAGCATTGTATGCTGTATATACTACAGTATATCAAAAAAGGAAAGGAAAAGCTAGAATGTCATTCTGGTTTTCTGTATAATAAGATAGCGAAAAAATTAAG
>JAUNGE010000089.1:0-2492 GCA_030524675.1 bacterium | reverse complement strand
AGGAAGACGAACGATGCAAAATAAAAACATAAAAGATGAAACTATAAAAAATGAAATGATAAAAAATGAAACTACAAGATTAAAAATATGCCAATTTTTGGCTGTGTGCAGCAGTCTGCTTTTGCTTTTTGCCGACATCTGGCGCGGGGAAGCGAGAACCGTGCTGACGAAAGCAGCCACTATCTGCCTGGAGTGTATCGGCATTGGGTGAGAGGAGAAAGGGCACAAAAAAAGAGAATTCCATCCGTCATTTTTTCCAGGCTGCCTGGTTTGCCCTTACAAATGGCTATGTGATGGGATTTCTGGAGGGGAAGATTTACAGAGGAAAGAGCAAAAGTATCTGTGTGCCTGGACTGAACTGTTATTCCTGCCCTGGGGCGTTTGGTGCATGTCCAATCGGGGCTTTACAGGCTGTGATATCCAGTCCGAAATTTATGTTTTCCTGCTATGTGTTTGGTTTTTTGATGCTGTTTGGGTCACTGCTTGGGAGATTTGTCTGCGGATGGCTCTGCCCGTTTGGTCTGGCGCAGGATTTGCTGCACAAAATTCCATTTCCGATAAAGAGGAAAAATATGCCAGGACACCAGTATCTGAAACGTCTGCCTCTTGCCGTGTTTCTTTTTTTGGTCTGCCTGTTACCAGCATTTTTTGCTCCGGCATTTTTGACTGGTGCGGCGGGTACGGCAGGAGTGGGAATTCCATGGTTCTGCAAATCTATATGCCCGAGCGGAACACTGTTTGGAGCAATTCCGCTGATGGCAGTAAACCGGAGTCTGCGCGAGGCAGCAGGACTGTTGTTTGGCTGGAAGGCGCTGCTTCTTTTTGGCATTTTGCTTTGGGCTGTAGTGTATTACCGCCCCTTCTGCAAATATCTCTGCCCGCTTGGCGCCGTGTATGGTTTGTTTCATCCGATTTCTGTCTACCGGTTTCGGATTGATGAGACAAAATGTATCGGATGTCATGCATGTGAGAGAGCCTGTAAGATGGAAATTCCTGTCTGGAAACAGCCCAACAGCCCAGAATGTATTCGATGCGGAGATTGTAAAAAAGTATGTCCGACAGGTGCTATTTTGACCGCGGGAGTGCAAAAGAGGACAGATATGGGAAAACAGAGAAATGAAAAAGTGCATTAAAAAGACAGTACGTGTACATGTATAAAAGTATATTATACAGAAACAGAAACGAAAATGGCGAATCAAGTCGTAACTTGCGGCGGATTTATGTTGCTTTAAGACATTACCAGAGACTATAATATTTTTTGGGAGAAAAGGTAAATTCTGAGAGAAAGAATAAGTCGAAACAAAATGAGGAGGAGTGAAAATGGCATGTCTTAATATTGCAATCGCTGATGATAATGAGCAGACGCTGGAGATGCTTGGGAATTTACTGGAGGAAGAAGACGATTTTTGTGTTGTCGGAAAAGCAAGTAATGGGGAAGATGCATATTCTATGATTGTAGACACAAAGCCAGATATTGTACTTTTGGATGTCATAATGCCGAGAATGGACGGGATTTCTGTGATAGAGAAAGTGAAAAATTGTGAAGAAATCAAGAGAACCCCGTCGTTTATTATGGTGACAGCGGCAGGAAGCGAACATATGACGAGAGATGCATTTGACATGGGAGCGAATTATTACATTATGAAGCCGTTTCAGAGGGAAACAGTTGTAGATAAAATTCGCCGTCTGATGCTGTATCAGGCCGCGGAGAATGATATTTTGAAAATTTCACCGACGACAGCTGCTTCTTCCAGAGGATATACCAACAAAGAGGAGTACATAAGGCAGAACTTGGAAAACGATGTGACGCAGATGCTTCACGAAATCGGAATTCCAGCTCATATCAAAGGCTACCAATATTTAAGAGATGCGATTGCAATTTCTGTGACAGACCAGGAGATGCTGGCTTCTGTGACGAAAATTTTGTACCCTTCCATTGCCAAGAAACATCAGACTACAGCGAGCCGCGTGGAACGCGCCATCCGCCATGCAATCGAAGTGGCGTGGAGCCGAGGAAAGATGGATACCATCAATGAACTGTTCGGCTATACCGTGAACGGTGGTAAGGGAAAACCGACAAATTCAGAATTTATTGCTCTGATAGCAGATAAAATCCGCTTGGACTACAAAAGACTGTAATTTTTTCAAAGATTCTGCTTCCTAAATTGCAAGAAGTATTGTATAATACCGTATAGGTGGGACAATTTTGTTGCTCGCTGCCAAAACGGGCAGGAGTTTTATTGACCGAGAAGGTAAAAAGGATATTGTGAGAGTGGGAGGTAGTTACATGAAAAAGATTTTATTTGTCGCATCTGAGGCTGTGCCTTTTATTAAGACAGGGGGGCTTGCAGATGTTGCCGGATCTTTGCCGAAATGTTTCGACAAGGAGTATTTTGATGTTCGTGTTATGATTCCGAAGTACACATGCATCAAGGAACAGTGGCGCAACGAGATGAAGTA
Source organism: bacterium (assembly GCA_030524675.1). Classification (GTDB taxonomy): domain Bacteria; phylum Bacillota; class Clostridia; order Lachnospirales; family Lachnospiraceae; genus CAJMNU01. The sequence goes on along the minus strand of JAUNGE010000089.1, from coordinate 32 downwards.
TGTGAACCATTTCTATATGGATTATCTGGGAA
>JAUNGE010000088.1 GCA_030524675.1 bacterium | reverse complement strand
AGATGAGCCGGATACGCCAGATACACCAAATGTGCCAGATACGCCAGATGAGTCAGAAGACTCCGATTCTTCAAGTTCTTCCACATCGTCCAGCAGCCGAACAAGAGGTGGTTCTGTAACAACTTCTGCTGCCCAGATTCCATCTGTTCCTTATGCAGGAGCAGCAGTGACAGCAGGACAGTGGGAACAGGCACAAGATGGAAGCTGGAGTTTCCGTTTGAGTTCCGGAGTATTAGCAAGTGGTTGGAAATATGTTGCTGACAGAAGCGGGAACCACTGGTATCACTTCTCAGAAAATGGAATTATGGATACAGGTTGGTATCGTGCTGACAATGGTGACTGGTATTATCTGGAAGAAAGCGGAGCAATACAGGGAGCAGCAAAAGCAGGCTGGTATCGTGATACGCAGGACGGAAATATGTATTATCTGGATTTGACTACATACATTATGGCTGTGGATTGGACCAATATTGATGCAAAATGGTATTATTTCAATGAAGAAGTCCTCAGTGCAACAGGATGGGTTCGCGAAGATGAGACAGGAAAGTGGATCTATAATGGTGGAGACATTCTTCCGCTCGGAGCTATGATGACAAATGCACAGACGCCAGATGGATATACCGTTGATGCAGATGGAATTTGGATTGAAGACGAAAAAAATTAAGTAAACTCCCAGAATTAAGAACATAAAGAGAGTCCATATACTTGTAGAAATATAAGTATATGGGCTTTTTGTTTAAATATAAAAGTATTCAATATTATGATGTAATATGCTGTGAAAAAACAATAGAAATAGCAAGAAATCATTCAAAGAAGCTTAAGGGATTCGTTAGGATTGTGACAGTAAAATATGGTATGATAAAAATGTAACGTATGGAGCGAATGTAAGAAAAAAAGTGTGTAAAAGAAATGTAAGAAGTATGTAGTTAAGAAGTGCGAAGCTGGCAGATAAGAAGAAAAGGAAGGAGACCAGAGTATGATAATGGACGGCTTTTTATGGGGTGGAGGATTTGAGAGTATATTTACAATTATGTTTATTCTGATATTCAGCATGGTTGTGCTGATGTTTATAGTGATGTTTGTACGAGGCATTGGAGAATGGAATCGGAACAATCACTCACCGAAACTGACTGTAGATGCTGTGCTGGTGACAAAGCGGACTCATGTGTCTCAAAATCACCATTATCATGGAAATGCTGGTCAGGCAGGTGGAGTTCACACAACATCGTCAACCAGCTATTATGCGACTTTTCAAGTGGAGAGCGGAGATCGCATGGAATTTGCAATTAGTTCCAGAGAATATGGAATGCTGGTTGAAGGCGACCAAGGACGACTGAGTTTTCAGGGAACCCGTTTTCTGGAGTTTAAGAGAATATAAGAAAACAGGAGATTGAGAAAAATGATTGACAACAGAGGAAGGAGGGAGTATAATCTCAAACATACACTATAAAACCTACTAAATGGGTAGGGAAATGGAGGCAGGGAGTATGGGAAAAATCAAAGAAAGCGCATTGGAATTAATTGGAAACACACCGATTTTGAAACTGAATGGCTATGCAAAGAAGGCGGGAATCAAAGATGTGACTGTCCTTGCGAAGCTGGAATATCTGAATCCGGCGGGTTCTGTGAAAGACAGAGTGGCCCTGGCAATGATTGAGGATGCTGAGAAGAAAGGAATCCTGAAAGAAGGCGCTACCATCATTGAGCCGACAAGCGGCAATACGGGAATCGGTCTCGCATCAGTGGCCGCTGCAAAAGGATACCGAGCAATATTGACATTGCCAGATACTATGAGTGTGGAAAGAAGAAATCTTTTGAAAGCGTATGGCGCCGAGCTGGTTCTCACAGAGGGCGCAAAGGGGATGAAGGGTGCGATTGCCAAGGCGGAGGAATTGAAAAATACGATTCCAGGTGCGGTGATTCTCGGACAGTTTGTCAATCCAGCAAATCCTGCTGTTCATAAGGCGACGACTGGTCCGGAAATCTGGGAACAGACAGACGGAAACATTGACATTTTCGTAGCAGGCGTCGGTACAGGCGGAACGATTACCGGTGTCGGTGAGTACTTGAAAGAGAAAAATCCGGCGATTCAGGTTGTGGCAGTGGAACCGGCGGGAAGTCCAGTATTATCGACAGGAAAGGCAGGCTCACACGGCATTCAGGGAATCGGAGCCGGATTTGTCCCAGAAGTCCTGAATACGAAAATTTATGATGAGATTATCACTGTGGAAAATCAGGATGCATTCAAAGAGGGAAAAGCGTTTGCAGTGAGCGAGGGAATTCTGGTCGGAATTTCTTCCGGCGCGGCTTTGAAGGCAGCCAGTGTCTTGGCAGCCCGTCCTGAGAACAAAGGAAAGACGATTGTAGTCCTGCTGCCAGATTCTGGTGACAGATACCTGTCCACACCGTTGTTTGCGAACGACTGAACTTGCAGATAAGGTAATAAAAGATACAGGAAAATAACAAAATAGTAGAAATGGAAAGATTGTAAAAAGGAAAAGATGGAAATTTTTGCAGAAAATATGTCTGTGAGAAGTTCCATCTTTTTTTGGCTTTTTATTGCTGTGCAGGCAGCGTGATTTGTGATATTATGAATACAGGCGGCGATTGCGGGAGCGCGTGAGCACGGAGCAATCGACTTTCATATCATGGTGGTGTCGCCGTCAGGCGACATGTCCGTTTAGGCGAAAAGCATAGAAAAAGAATGGAAAGAGGGGGAAAATGTTGGAAGAACAGGAAAAAATATTGGATTTACGGAAGAAATTTCTGGAATGGAAATCGCTCAGGAATGAGTGGAACGAGGAAACTGCATATTTAAAAGCGGATTTTGATGCCGGAAATTTTCTGGGGGATGCTGGTATTGTTGCAGTGATGGATAAGCTCTCTAAAATCAGCAGAATACAGAGAGAAATCACAGAGCGTTATCAGACACTGCATTTGGAGAAAAAATGGAAGACGGCAGAGGAAGCAGAAAAACTACTGGAAGAGTATCAAAAACTACTGGAGAGAAAACAAAAGTATGATGCGGCAATTCAGTTGTTTCTATGCCTGAAATCAGATATTCCGGATATTGCAGGAAAATTGGCCAAAATACAGGAAGAGCTTTCTTCTAAGCGGATTGAAGAACTATCAGAAGAACAATGTCAGAATGAATTTGAAAAATATGTTTTGTTTATGGAAACGTTGGAGGAGACGGTTCCAGACAGGAGACATCAGCTAGCAATGCAGCTGATGCGTGAGTTTGACAGTTCTGTTGTGATGGGGCTGGTGGCTGGCTGGATTTTTTGTGACAGGGAGGAAACGAAATCACAGGATGAGGCAGCAGAACTACAGGGGACAGTAGAGACAGATAAGATAACAGAAGTTCCGGAGATAGAGGAGCTTGGAAAGGCAGCAGAAGTCCAGGAAACAGCACAGTTTGATGAGGCAGCAGAATTACAAGAAACAACAGAATCAGATGAGATAGCGGAAGCACAGGAAACAGTAGAGTCTGCTCAGGTAGCAGAAATATGTGAAAGTGCAGAATCAGATAGCACAGCAAAGGCAAATGAGATATCAGAACCAGAAGAACCTGTCTGGAATCAGGCGGAAGCGGAGTGCTCTGCGACTTCAGAGGCGGGTGATGCCGCACAGAATGATTTGAGCCAAGACAATGCCGTACAGAAAGATTCAAATCAGGAGAATTCCAGAAAGGAAAGTTTGGAGAAGACCGTGGTTTTGGGAGCGGATACTTCTACTGTATATATGAATCACAAGGCAGAAAGCGAAGAGGAGGAGGAAAATCCGGAAAGAATATGGGAAAATCTGGATGGTGCAGAGCTGAAAGAAATGCTTGTTCCAGAGGACAGAAGTAAATTAGATGTGACATCTTCCAATAAACTTAAGTTCGGGTTCAAAGAATTTAAGAATGATATGGTTAAAATGAATCTCTTTTTCCCAAGAAAAGCGTTACAGGCTTGTTATAATTTCAACGGGATTACCCCGAATCTTCTGGCCCAGCTTTGTGACAAAACCACAATCGAGTGCACCAATATGTGTGAACGTCTGCTGCAGATGGGATATTTTGACAAATACTGGGTTGTGGGGTATGGAGAGTTTTATGCGCTGTCTATAAAAGGAGAGAAGGCTTTCCAAAATCAGAAAGCATGTGAGCTTTTAAAAATGAAAGGAAACTTGAAAGAAGACGATAAGGAGAGAATTGAGAATACCACAAATGCAGCACTGGCGCGAATACTGCATTTTGAAAGCTTTGAGAGAATTCTGGATATCAATCCAGCTTATCAGATGGAGCAGTCACAGATTTTTGGAAGGGACTACTGTGTGACTGTATTTAGACATTTGACAGAGCAGAAGGCCATCGGAGCTGTCAGCATTGTCTCTGAAGAGCCAAAACAGTATGCTGAATTTTTGGAGGTTGTGGGCCGGCGATGGAGACTTTTGGATGTATTGTTGATTCTTGGATTGAATGAACAGCATGCGAGAGCTGTTTCTGACTGGCTGAGTGAAAAAGCTTCTGGTCTGAAAAATGGAATCACAGCGAAAATCTGGTATTGTTATTGTGGAGAGCGGGCAATTTTTGACAGTCATACAGGAGAAGAAATTGATCTGGGAACCTGGGATATATCGGAGAAAGAGAGCGAGAAAGAGGAAAAAGACGAACCTGAGAAAAACGTACAGATAGATGAGGCGGCAGAAGCACAGAAGATGGCAGAACCGGATGAAACAGCCAACGTGCAAAATGGGGAGACTCAGGAAGAAACAGGAAAGGCCGAGGAAATTGTTGCTGAGGAAAGTGCAGTAGAAAAATCTACAATAGAAGAAAGTGCAGAAGAAGTTACAAAAAAAGAATCGGCAGAAGAAAAATCGGCAGAAAAACAGACAGTAGAAAAACACGCAGCAGAAGAAACGACAGGAAAGATACTTTCTGACAGAAGAATGAGTTCGCAGGAGCTGACCGAAGAGCAGCAGAGAGCGTATGATGAAATCTGCCAGGAAATGATCTGCAGCGGCCGTGTGTACTGTGCAGCGGCCTATCTGAAGGCGCTCGCTCTTCAGTATGCACCGTATAAAAACAAATACCAGCAGTTTGCCTATGCTGTGAATGACCCGATAGAGAAGTGCAGTTACAATTCGGACACGATTTTGAATATGTATTTCAGTCACACTGCGGAGGTGCCAGCACAGTATGCGGTAGCTGCCACATTGCGGAATTTTTTCCTGGACCAGTACAGCTATGATTACTCTATGCGTGATTTGTATGGGACTATCTCCAATAATGAGGTATTGTCCTCGGATGGCACACTCAGCAGAATCGTGTACAAACTGTTCCTTTTTAAGAGTGATTATGGCGCGGGCATAGACCGCTATGCGGACTACCGGACGAAAGAGAGAGAAGTCTGGGCGCGCAGATTGGAAGCTGTCCGGAGTGAAGCACGTTCCTACTATGACAATAATGTTCTTGGACAGCAGAAGGAGAATGTTTCAAACAGACGTCTTCTGGAGACAAGAAAGCTGATTTTTGCAAGAGATGGCTACATTGGAGAGTTTTTGGAAGCAGTGGTGAAGGATGACCACAGCAGTCTGAAAGATATGGAAGATTTTCTGCGTGAGTATTACATAAAGGAAAATGCGGGAATTGATGAGACCAACATAGACCAGACAAAGGTAGAGCAGGCAATCGAGGAGAGTTGGGAAGAGGCGGCAAAATCCATGCGTCTGACTAAGAAATCCTCTGACTTGATGGGAAGATTGCGCACGAACCTTGTAAGTGCGGTGAAAAAAGCGGTTGGAGTTCTGTGTAAATATGTCTCCTTGCAGAAATCTGTGGTGAGCGATGAGACAGACGCCGGAAGCCGCGGTTATCGAAAAGAACATGCTGTACTGCTTTCGGACATAAAGGAAGTCATCGGAAGACTGGAGCAAACAGAGACAGAGAAGCCTTTGGAAGAACGAGCTGCGGACCAGATTCTTCTTCTCACGCTGAAGGAATTGGCGGCAAGACTGGACGGCACATACAATGAGTTGTCTAACACTTACTTTTATCTGGGATTTTTGAAGAATGACAAGATTTTGCTGGATGAGGCTTGTCTGCCGGTTTTGGAGGATGTTCCGGAGCTGCCGGAGTTCTCTGTCTTAAACCGCATTGAGCAGCATGCGAAAGAGCCAGAGCAGGATTTGAGAGAGAGATTTCAGGATATTTTTAATGGTGCAGACGACTATGGCAGCGCAAAATTAATTCTTCAATATCTGCAGGATGTGGGAGAGGAAGTGCCCGAGGAGATGGCAGAGCACGATATCGCGAAAGAGGCTGCCGGTTATCCGTTTGAGGGCATGAAAGACCGCAAAATAGGATTTTTGGAGGATTTGGAGCTGGCGCAGAGCAACGGCCAGTTTGATGAGACAGGAATCGAGCAGAAAGAGTCCATTCTTCAGAGTATGGAAGCCTGGTATGAGTGGGCGAAAGAGACACAGAATTATGGATTTTTCGAGAAGATTCTGAGCGCATTTAAACAGAAAATCCGTGAAGATGCGCGGACGAGAGCGGAACAGATGAAGCGGACTCTGCAGGTCAATCTGGAAAAGCATCCGAAATGGATGGAGGAGGAGAAGACGAGAGCTGTCGTTGCCGAAATTCAGAAGAGAATCCAGTCACAGAACTATGTGGCAGCAGAGGATTTGCTGAACCGCCTGATTGCAGAGGACATTGATTCGGATGGCGAGGGAGGGCAGACGGATTATCTTGAGGAATTCCTCTCCGAATATGAGTTTTACAAAAATAAGACTGCAAACACAGGGTTTTCTTTGGAAAAATTGATGACAGGTTCTATAAGAAATAAGGATGCCCGCGGAGCCAGCCGTCTGTTGGACTTCTGGCCGAAGGGAAATCCGGCCGGTGAGGATAGAGTGCGCAATCTGCTGGAAGCGCTGGGATTTTGTACAGAGTCCGTGAAGGCGCAGGACAGAGCACAGAACAAGATTGATATGTATCAAGTGAGTTTGAAGAAACCGCAGAATGGCAAGAAAAATAATTACAAGCATCCGATTGCGGCGTTTGGTTCCGAGGCAGAAGTCAAGCCGTTCCGTGTGGTATGCCTGTATGGCAGAATGGATGCTGGGCGCCTGATTGACACCTTTAAGGAAATCGGCAATGCAAAGCATACCCTGGTGTTTCTGGACTTTGCACTGACACTGCGTGACAGAAGAGAATTGGCGCGCAAGACAAAGACCGAGCTGGATGGCAAAGTGTTTGCGGTGATTGACCGTGTGGTGATTGCCTATCTGGTGAATCATTACACAGAGACTGCGATTAACCGCATCCTGATGTCCGTGATTATGCCATTTGCGTCCTATCAGCCATACATTGAAGATTCTGCGAGCGTGATGCCACAGGAGATTTTCATGGGAAGAAAGAGCGAACTGGCGAAGATTGAGGACCCGACAGGCGTCAATATCGTGTACGGCGGAAGGCAGCTTGGAAAATCAGCGCTTCTGCGCATGGCACAGAAGGAGATTGACAAGGACGAAAACAAAGACCGCGCAGTTGTGATTGACATCAAAGATTTAAATTATAAACAGGCGGCCGTGCGGGTTTCCAGAGAACTTCTGGATGTGGGAATTCTTCAGGAAGAGGAGACGGATGACTGGGGTGAGCTGGCAAGAAATATCAAAAACCGCCTGCGCCAAGAGGATGATTTTATTCCATACTTATTGCTGATGATGGATGAGGCGGATGCTTTCGTTGAGAGCTGTGAGGAAGTCAACTATCAGCCGCTTGACGCGCTGAAGGATATTCAGAGTGTGGGCACAGGGCGCTTTAAGTTCGTGATTGCGGGCCTTAGAAATGTGGTTCGCTTCGACCAGAATAAATCCCTGAAAAATAACAGTGTTCTGACACATCTGGGACACCTCACTATCAAGCCGTTCCGCTCGATGGAGGCGAGAGAATTGTTGATGGTTCCGCTGTCCTACCTGGGATTCCGCTTCCCCAAGGACAGAGACACCGAGATTTTGATTTCGACGATTTTGGGAACCACCAACTATTTCCCAGGCATGATTCAGCTGTACTGTAAAAAATTGATTGAGACAATGCAGCGTGATTATGCCGGATACTCTGAGTCTGAGACTCCTCCGTATGTGGTGCGCAAGGAGCACATCAAGAAGGTGCTCTCAGAAAAAGGACTTCTGGATACTATCCGTGAGAAATTCTTTATCACTCTGAAAGTGGACAATGACAATTATTACCATATCATCGCGCTGCTGGTGGCATACCATTACCAGAAAAACAGAGACCAGAACGGATGCAGTGCATGGGATGTCATTGAACTGGCAGGGGATCTGGGAATCTCTCAGATTGCCGATATGGATGAGAAGAAAGTAGTGGCATTGATGGAAGAACTCCGTGAGCTGAATGTGTTCCAGTACAACGGCGAGGAGCGCTATCGCTTTACCAGACTGAGCTTCTGCCAGAATATGGGCACAATCTCACAGATTGAAGATGAACTTTTGAGCTATATGGAATAAATAGCAGCGGCAAATAGTAGGATTTTGGTATCATAGTATTTTGGCGCGTAAGATTCCAGCGCAGTGGGTTTCTTCGTTTGTTGTTGAAATCCAGGCGCTGGAATGTTGTTGTGTGAGCAAAAGAAAATTTTATCAGGAAAAAAGAATGAATTACGGAGGAATCAGGGAATGGAACGGGTGTGGTGGAAACAGATTACAAGAGCGAACCATTTCATTGAGCAGGTGACGGATGCGGCACTGGCGGAGAAGAGCATGATTTTGTCTCTGCCGGAGTCAGTTCCCTGGTATGATACGATGGTGATGCTGATTGATGATATTCTGCGCGAGAAAAATCATTCGGACAAGCGGCTGGAAATCATAGAGTGCCCAGGAGAAGAGGCTGGAAAGTATCTTTTGGAGCATTACTGTAAGAAGGAAAAACGCCATCAGTACCGCTTGGGACGCTCTCTGGCGGAATTTTTGGCGCAGAGCGACGATATTGTGCTGAACAATACCTTCCTGTGGATCAGGGATGTGAACGCAAAAAAATGTGAGGAGTGGGTGAAGTTTATCGCCGAGTACAATCAGAAAATGCTGCCAGGCAGAAGTCCGGCGGTGTTTATCCTGGAAGTGCATGATGACAGTCTGTGTCAGAAGGCTAAAAAGGGCATGAAAAAGTTCAGTTTTGACCAGAACATTACTGCGTATGACAAATTTGCTTTCTGCACGCTCGCGGCGACAGAGACGGACTGCAAAGAGTATCTCAGGCCGTACCTGGCGGAGCTAATTTCCAATATCTGTCGGGAGGACATTGAACTGTGTGCCGCGTGCGTAAAGCGGGGAAGTGCGTTTTTAAAGAACCCGCAGGAGACCATGCAGACAATTTTGGATACTGAAGTGCGCAGCAACGGTATGGAGTTTCAGGATACCATAGAGGCGGACGAGATTCAAAATAGGATTTGGGAGAGTCAGACAAAATTGGTGTTTCCGGTGATTGAGAAGTATCGGAACTATTTTATAAAGAAATACCAGAAAATGATTCAGGCGGCGCTGCCGGTGCGAAACTCGTTTGGCGAAATCATTGATAAGGCAGAGGATGTCGAGATTGGAACGCTGGTGTTTATGGTGGGCAGCGGGCGGCTCACGCTTACTTCGACCGCCGTATATGAAGAATTGGTGATGTTTCGGGATGCGCGAAATACCCTGGCACATCTGGATGTGCTGCCGCTGGAGGTAGTGGAGCGGATTTTGAAGTGGAAGGGAACGGAAAACTACTTGTCGAAATGAGATTTGTCATGTATGATGAGAAGGATTGAATACTATGAGTGACCTATTTGGTGGGTAACTTAACTCGTTGTGCTACTTGTATAATTCGAACTGCATAATTAAATAATGG
>JAUNGE010000087.1 GCA_030524675.1 bacterium | reverse complement strand
GTTTTAAACTGTGGTTTAGCACCATTTTTTGAGTTCAACTCTTAAAGACAGGTATAATATATCACACAAAAATGCGTAGTGCAATATACAGAACACCTGTTTACAGTTTTTGAATTTTCACGTCTTTTAGGTGTCTTTGGTCTGTTTCATACATTCCTAATATAGATGTAGCCATATTGTCACTCTATGTGATACTATATTAAGTATGTGCATCCAGCTCAACCCCATCTTTATAACCAAGGTGTTCATACTTGTTTTTCTGCAATCGTTTTTTGAGACTTTTTTCATCCTTTCATCAGCCCACTATCAATACCGACCATTCATTGCTTCGTCATAGTCACAAATATATTTTCTGTTAAAACAGACTTTATTTCCTGACACTTTAATGAGCGGCACGGTCCGCCTCATGAAGCTTCATCAAATCTTCATAAAACGCTTCTCCCAACAAACGCTGGTCCCTCGCCTGTGCTTTTTTTGAGTTTCTCCACACACCCAAAGGTCTCATATGCCAGTTTATCAGCTGTACTGCATATAGAGTGTCCTCCCAGGTTGGATATTTCAGCTTTCCTTCGCTGCAGCAATGCGTCAGATACAGATATGCGCCATAGTTCTCATGTCCATAATAATGCGCTGTTTCTGTCACTTCTCCTTTTTTATTACAAAACTGTTTTGTATAGAGTTTTCCGCAATCATGGTACTCTGCAACCTGCTGCAGCATCTCGCTGTAACCATGTTCCTCACAATACTTCCTGGCGGCTTCCATATGCTGCCCCAGCGTCAGTGAATGATGCGGATTGTCCTGAGAAAAATTCTCTGCCTGCTCAATCGGAATCCTGTACTTTTCCTGACAGAATACAGGTCTGATTTCATCCCATCCTTCATAGTATCCAGGGCACTCAAACGCCCGAAGCATTTTGTCAAACACCTCATCTGTTACTCTGCGCCGACGGGCTGCATTGCGGCGCCTGCATATATCCACCGGAGTCACAAAAAGCACGCATATCTTTCTGCATGGAATCTCCTGCACATTTGCCAACACAAACATCCGCTTCTTGCGTCCGAGATTTGTGGCATCCACAACACAGGATTTTCCCTGTTCCAAGTTTTCTCCCACACGTTTTATCAGAATTCCAAAAACCTTATCTTTCTTTTTTTGAATCTCCTCATCTCCAAACAGTTCTCTGCGTATTTCATCTGATGAATGAACCTGATACCCACACTCTCTCATTTTTCTCGCATATGTGCTCTTCCCACTTCCTGGCAGGCCGACAAGCACCACCAATTCTGTTTTTTTCATACACCCTACAATCTCTCCATCTCTGTATTTTCAATTTTTTTCTTCAATTCCGCATTTTTAAATTTCCACTTTTCCATTTATAGTGAGGTTTCTCTTCCCCAAACAGCCAGAAACGAAGCCAGTCGTCCAGAAGAATCCCTCCAAGACTTACGGGAAGCCATAAAAGAATATACGGCAGGCAGATTTGCCCCAACACATTTCCTGGCACCCCGCTGTAATCCCATATTTTCCATCCCAACCACAGGTTTACAATACACCCTGTCAAAAATTCGAGTCCTGTAATCATTCCCGCCCCGACACAAATCTGTTTCCAGAGCGGCATTTCCCATGAAATTCCCTCATTGATTTGCCCCAAAAGTACAAAACATATGCCTCCAAGAAAAAACATTGTCCAATGTGAATATCCCCGAAATAAAATTTCAATCACATTGTATAAAAGCCCTCCTACTACAAACAAAAACACATGCTTCAGATACCATTTTTTATACAGTCTCATAAAAACACCAGCACCTTTTCCTTCACTCTCTCAAAGATATGCTGTTTTCAAATAATATATCCTGTTTTTCTGTAATACCAGCCACTCCGGCATCTGCCTCTCTGTACGCTTATAGTTGATTTCCGCCTTTTCTGCCTGCATCATCTGCTGGTTTCTGTCAATCCGGTAGAGTTTTTCTCTCTTTTTAAAGTATGCCCCTATTCTTCCAGCCATCTTATCACATCATCTATCCTATATTTCTTTGCTGGCAAAATCAGGGTACAATCCCTCATACTATTCTCAATTACTCGTAATTCCTCTTCCGCACGTCTTTCAAAATGAGCCACCATATCTTCTAATCCCCGAAATTCATGTTCTTTTCCATATGGAGATGCATTCAAATACTGCATCATCAGAGGAAACCACATTTCTTTCCCATTGTCATCTGAACGCCCTTTTTTAATGTCTAAAATATCGCCGTATATATCATCTGAGCGCAGATACAGCAGCTTCACACGCTTGCCTTGAATCCTGTCATATACCCTTTTATAAAAATCCAGAATTTCCTCACTCGATTTCTGATAAAACAAAAGCAGTTCTTCCATGATGTTCTGAAACAAAGCACATTCAAACAGATTTCCCTCACCCGAAAAAGTTTCCAGACGGCGAAGAATAATGCTCTGAAATTCTTCAAATGTGCGTCTCCCATTATAAATTTCAAAATCCTCCATATATTGATAAAATCCTCTTTTTTCTGCCAGAATTCTTGTATACTCTGTTATATAATGCTCCCCTTCTTTTTCTGTATGTTTTTTCATCTCCTCTGCCAAATCTGGAAACTGCAGCAGAGCTTTTTCATATTGCTCCGGTGTCATGTAACTGCACCACGCCAGCTCAACTGGCGAAATATCTCCTTCCAGGTACATATGATATTCTTTCAAGTTTTGATGCAAAAGTCTCAGCAATGTAGATTTTCCCGTTCCCTGTATACCTTCCACAAATATATTATAGTTCATACATTTCCTCCTTTTCATCTTCTCCCTGCCATCCCCTGTTTTTTGTTTTCTATTTTTGTTTCTGTTTTTATTTCTATTTTTTGTTTCTATTTCTGTTTTCTTTTAGTTTCCCCTCCACATTCTCTCTTTGTTTCTCATTTTCTTTCTCTTTCTTCATAGAAAATGCATTGCCTCCCTGCCCGTTTTGCTGTATAATTCTTATATGTTTGTTATAAAACCAAATGCAACCGTTTTCTGTCTTTACCTATACAAAAACTCATCTATATCACACCGCTTTATCTGCGGAAGAAAGGAAATTTTATGCTGGCTACAGAAAAGGAAAAACTGAAAGAGCGCATGGGGCGATACATCAGCCTGGGAATCACAGAAAATGGTGAATGCCGTTCTTCTTACTGGATTCCTTGGGAACATACAATCAGTGCCATGAATATGAAGCTTCCCAATGTGTACCTCTCCAAAGACGATCTCAAAGATGCAGAAATCTTTTCTCAGCTAAGTCAGTGCCATGTCATTGGATGTTATATCTTCACCCCGCTTGAAAACTATGATGTTCTGGCACAATTTCATGAACTTCGAGACCTTGCTATTCTCTCGGCAGAGCATCTGACTTCTCTGTCTTTTCTGCATGGCGTAGAAGATTTAGCCATGCTGTATCTGGAAAATGCACATATCCAAGACCTGGATGCAGCATTTCCTCCTGGGAAACTCTATCCCATCTGCCATCGTTGCCTGGGACTTTATCACTGCGAAGTTGACCACCCTGAAGCCATTTTTTCTGACAACCTCTTCTTTTCTGAGCTGCTGCTCTGGAAACCAGTACTAAATCAGGAGGAAAAACAGCTCTGGAAGAAGGCGAGAGCACACACATTCCGCTACTATATCACAGGAAACGACACCTGATACTGCCTGATGTTGTCTTCGTCTGCTTCTGCCCGATATCGCCAAATATTTTCCGAAGCAGCAGCTACGCCTACTCTTTCAGAAAAACCTTGTCCATACAAGAATGTAGCACCAATTCCATCTGCGGGGAAACCCATTTATCTCTGTGATACAGGAGCTGTTTCCAGACTTCCACCTCAAATCCATCCACAGACAAATATGCCAGCCTTCCCTCTTCCACTTCCTGTTTTGTCACATAATCCGGCAAAAACGAAAGTCCTGCTCCCTGTTCCACCAAAGAACAGATTCTTCCTGTATTTCCAATCTCCAGAACCGGTGTCAGCTGCAGTGACATTTCTGCCAATTTTTCATCCATCATTCTGCGGTAACTCATCCCTTTTTCTGTCAGAATAAACGGTTCCAAAAGCAAATCCTGAATAGAGAGTTTCTTCGACCGACACAGCGGATTGTTCTTATTTGCCACAAAATGGACATCCACTTTTTCTTCTTTGGCTATGACATATTCCGTGTTATAGCTGTGATGGTCGAGAGTCAAAATGGCATCCACTTCATTGTGATTGAGAAGGCGAAACATCTCCTCTGTTCCAGCTGTAATGATTTTCAATGTAATTCCTGGATACTGTTCTCTGAAATCCAAAAACTTTCTGCCAAGCATGAAATCACACAGGGAATCTGCCATTGCCAGTCTGACATGCCCACTGAGTATTTTTTCATCCTGCATGTTTTCCTGCAGTTCCTGTGTCAATTTGCGGATTTGATGCGCATATTTGAGCACTTCCCGCCCCTTTTCTGTCAATGCCACTGTGTGATTGATTCTCTCAAACAGTTGGGAATTCAGCTCGCTCTCCAGCTGTTTAATTTGAAACGAGATAGTAGACTGCGAATAGCCAAGAGTTTCCGCTGTCTTTGTAAAGCTGTTCAATTCCGCCACATGAATAAATGTAATCAAATTTTTAATGTCCAAGGTTCTCTCTCCATTTTCATTCCTTCTCATCTAATTTTTCGATGCTATTTATTATGATTATTCATTTTACAGATGTTATTTTCTACTATATACTAAAGACTATGGAAATGCAATTCCATTTTTATTTTTCTCTTCCCGCATTTCCACTGTATTACCCGCTGCCGGTCAGGATACTTTATGTATGTCATCTGCATTTGACTGTGCCGCGCAAAAGAAAAAGGAGACATATCCATCATGCGTATTATCACAGCTGTCTACCACCTGTTATGGGGAGACATTATCACACTTCCGCTCCCTGGCGGCAGTTCACTCGGACTTTCTCTGTTAGTCCTTATCCTGATACCATCTGGTATCTATTTTACTGTTCGGACTCATTTTCTTCCATTCCGCCTCTTTCCGGAAATGCTAAAAGTTGCCACAGAAAAGAAAGTAAACTCTCAAAAGGGCAGTATTTCTGGTGTACAGGCTCTGATTATCTCCACCGCGACACGAGTCGGTATGGGAAATCTGGTCGGCGTCGTTGCAGCCATTTCTGCTGGTGGTGCTGGTGCTGTTTTCTGGATGTGGGTGACAGCTCTTATCGGCTCCTCCACTGCATTTATTGAGGCAACCTTGGCACAGCTCTACAAAGAAAAAGACCCACTTTACGGCGGATACCGCGGCGGTCCCGCCTACTATATTCATCATCTCTTCATAAAAAAAGAAAGCAGACGCAAACATTCTGTCATTGCTGTCCTGTTTGCCCTCTCTGGCCTTCTATGCTGGTGCGGCATCAGCCAGGTAATCGGGAATTCCGTTTCCTCTGCTTTTCAGAATGCGTTCCAGATTCCACCTATCTATACAACGGCTGTTCTGGTAGCGATTGCCGCTGTGATTGTCCTGCGCAAACACGCAACAGTCAAGGTCTTAGATGTTGTGGTTCCAGTCATGGCAAGTTTATACTTTATTTTAACCATTTTTATTATCTTGAAAAATATCACCAGCCTTCCTTCTGTTTTCCAACAGATTTTCGCAGAAGCATTCGGTATTCGCCAAGTGGTTGCCGGCGGATTCGGCGCTGTTTTGATGAATGGTGCCAAACGCGGCCTTTTCTCCAACGAAGCCGGAAGCGGCTCCGCACCGTGTGCGGCGGCAGCGGCTGATATCAGCCATCCTGCCAAAGAGGGACTTTTGCAGGCATTTGGCGTGTTTATTGACACTATCGTTATCTGCAGCTGCTCCGCAATGATTATGCTTTTGACTCCGGCCGAAATGACACAGGGATTGGAGGGAATGGACCTTCTTCAGACCGCTATGAACTACCACATGGGCAAATTTGGTGTGGTATTTATCGCCGTAGTCCTGTGGCTGTTCAGCTTCTCCACGTTTATCGGCATTTTGTTCTATGCCCGCCCCAATGTGGCGTATCTGTTCGGAGACAACTGGCTGTCACAGACTCTGTACAAAATCCTCGCTCTTGTCATGCTTTTTGTCGGTGGCCTGGCGGCATATACTTTTGTCTGGGACCTGGGTGATATCGGAGTTGGCCTTATGACAATCTTTAACATGATTGCCCTGTTCCCATTATCCAGCAAAGCTCTGAAATCTCTCACAGATTACGAGCGCACATTAAAATAATTCAGATTTTTCAAATGGTTGTTCATTGTTCTTTCTTGTTGATTTCCAGATGCTGTAAATCTTAGATTTTACAGTAATTTTTGATACATCATGGCACCAGAAGGCAGGTATTTGACCCTCTCCCGTCAAATACCTGCCTTCTATTTCTATCCCATCTTCTTCTTTTTCTCTATATGGATGATACACCAATTATATCAATATACATCACCTGAGTACCATCTGGGTATTACCCGATTT
Organism: bacterium; assembly: GCA_030524675.1. GTDB lineage: Bacteria > Bacillota > Clostridia > Lachnospirales > Lachnospiraceae > CAJMNU01. The sequence continues at coordinate 3,554 of JAUNGE010000087.1, read as the reverse complement.
TCTGCGATACATACAGAGGATTCCACACACCCCGAATATAGCAGAGCAAAAACATACAGAATAAAAACATATTGTGCGCAATCATACATGCCCATGCCGCAACCAGACCATATCCCAACATTCGGATACAAATATAGGTACCGCCGATTCGTATCATCCACATGCCAATGATATTAAACACAAATGGTTCTTTTGTCTTTCCCACTCCCTGCATGAGCCCTTCAATGATAATAGAAAATCCATAAAATGGTTCGGAGAGCGCTACCATGCGCAGTACTGTAGAACCAAGCGTGATAACTTCTTCGCTGGATGAAAAAATTTGAACCAGTGTCGGAGCCAGAAAAAACAGTGCGCCACCAGAAAAAATCATCAAACCAATCTCAATCGGAATAAACATTTTAGCCAGACGTTTCATCCTCTCTCCGTCTTTGGCGCCGAATGCATTGCCCGCGAGCGTTGCCGCCGCGGTCTGCATTCCATACCCTGGAATATAAAAGGTAGACTCCACAGTATTGGCAATCGTGTGAGCGGCAGTCGCCACTTCCCCAATCGAATTGATCATGGATGCAAACGCCACATATCCGAGAGATGTGCCGAAGCGCTGCAGCATATTCGGAAATGCTACTCTCAAACAGGGATTTAAAATCTGCATATCTGGAGTCATTTTCTGTCCTTTTGGAGAGATATTTGGATGTCTCCACAGTATGACTGTAATCAAAATTCCTCCTGCAGCTATGGACACAGCGCTGGCAACAGCCGCGCCAACCACTCCCATACCAGCACCTGGTATTATCAAACTGCCGTTTAAAACTGGACGTGTCGGATAAATAAGGAAAAAATTCAGTATAACATTGATGAGATTGACAATCACACCTATCCTCATTGGTGTATTTGTATCACCGGCTGCACGCAGAACCGTGCCAAAGATGATTGTGGCCGTCTTAAACAGCATCGGCGTGTATAAAATGAAGAAATACACAGAGGCTATCCCGCGGATTTCCTCTTTCACCTGCATCCATACAGGAATCACACCGCTCAAAGACAATGTGACCACCGTAAAAAAAGTCCCAACCACCATTACTGTCAAGACTGCCTGTCCCACTGCACGCTTCGCCAATTCCCTGTTTTCCGCCCCAAGAGATTTGGCGATAAACGCCAGAAATCCGATACTGAGAGCCGAAATTGAGCTGTTAATCAGCCAGTTGACCGTCGTTGTCGCGCCAACCGCTGCCGTTGCTGAAGTTCCCAGAGAACCCACCATCGCAGTATCAATATACTGAACCGCGGTCTGCATTAGCTGTTCCAACATAGTAGGCCATGCCAGACTGATAATAATCATAAACATATTGGTGTCAATTTTCTTAGCTGTATTCTTTTGCATAGTAAATCCTTTCTGCCGACGAAATTATTCCTATCATTACTATACTGACTTTTTCTCAATTTGCCAACAGAAATCTTTATCCTGTTCAGAGCCTTCCTATAACTGCCATCATCTGGTCCCATTTCTCTTCCATATCCGCGACCAACTTCAACTGCGTTCTCGCCCTGTCAAGATTGTGGTTTTCTCGCTGAATCTTATAATAAACATCATTCTGCAGATAATCTGTCAAAAAACGCATACCCTGTTCCAGCGTAATCACCTTCGCTCCCATCGGCAGCATCTGGATTTCCGTCTTCGTCAGACTGCCCCGACATCCTTCTAAAAATCCCTTTGTATATGCTTCAAACAGCTCCATATCGCAGGAAACCAAATCCAGATTCTGCTCATCCTCTGCACCTGTGCTCGCGCCGAACCGAATGGAATCGCCGTAGTCATACAGAGCGCTGCCTGGCATGACGGTATCCAAATCAATCACACAGATTCCCTTTCCTGTTCTGTTGTCTATCATGATATTATTCAATTTGGTATCATTGTGTGTCACCCGAAGCGGAATTTCCCCACTGGCAATCGCATCACAGATCACATGGCAATCTGCCTCCCGATCCAAGATAAACTGGATTTCCTTTTCCACGATTTTTCTGCGTCCGCAGACATCCTCCTCCACCGCTTTTTTAAAGTCCGCCAATCGGCTCACTGTATTGTGAAAATTGGGGATGGTTTCACAAAGCGTCTCTGCAGGGTAATCGGAAAGGCTGTACTGGAAATTGCCGAACGCCACAGCGCTGTTGTAGAAATCCTGCGTATTTCTCACCGCATCCAGACAGAAGGTATCCTCAATAAAGGCCAACATCCGAAAGCTGCTGCCATCCTCATTTTCCAGATAATTTCTGCCATCTCTTGTGGGAATAATAGTCAATGTCTCCCGCATCGGATCTCCACCCACCGCGATAATTTTTTTCTTCAAAAACGCTGTCACATTCACAATATTTTCCATCAGTCCCTGGATATTTTTGAAAATCTCTCCGTTCATATGCTGCAAAATATAGCGGCGGCTCATGCCATCCTCCATCCTGCATACAACCAGATAGGTATCATTGATATGTCCATTTCCAAATACCTCCAATCCTTCCACCTTTCCCAGAATGGAAAACTTCTCCTCTGCCATTTGTTTCAGTTTTTCAACATTCATCTATGCCCTCTCCTTCTCACAACATTTCTCTCTTTTCGCGCGCTACTCACAGCTCTCGATATTTTATCAGCCTTACACTGTCCAATAAGCACATTTTATCAAATATGGTGAAAAAAGGAAATGGAAAAAATCTATGTTCTATGATAGGAACTGAAAGGCGTTGAAACAAGGAAGGTCCTTCGGGATTGCCGGGGATGTTTGAAAAATGCTGCAACATATTATGTAGATAACTGCCGCTTCTGATAAGCAGCAGCATGTCAGACTTAGACCAACACATATAAAATCCCTCCAAACTCAAACAGATTTGGGATACTGCCAGCAGGCTCATACACAATAATACTTTTATTTTCATAGGCCCTTTCCGCTACATCAAATCTTTGGTTTCCACATTGTATACTGACAGCACTGCAAATACCAAAGATGCCAAAGTCAGGATTATCGGGAAAACCAGATGATTCTTCATCGTAAAATCACCTATATTCGCCTGTGTCAGAAAGAGTAGCAGGAAAGACGAAATAATCGTTGCTTTTGAAGACTTCATAGCAAGACCGATAAATAGTGCAATAAAGCTCATGCTTACGATTACCACTGACTTTAGGATAAGCTGCACATAAAACGACAGACTTGCCATACTAAAATCAAGCGGGAACGCAGATGTCATAAAATGGGAACCTGCCAGAACGCATCCATAGATCAGTAGTTTTGTCAGAACCAATGCAATAAAGTTAAAAATCCATACTGCCAACATCTGGGATACCAATATCTTCTGCCGCTTGATCGGATAGGAAAACATCAGGTTCATCGTTTTGTTTTTATACGCCGTAACAATAAAGGATGCCAGCATCACGCTTGTAAAAATCAGAAAGGACATACTGGTAAACAGTTCGATGGAGGATGAAATCATTTCATTCCCCGGTGCCGCATCCGGCACCCCCGTATCCGGATCATTGGCAATTCCGAAATAAGCCAGTGCAAAAATGAAAA
>JAUNGE010000022.1 GCA_030524675.1 bacterium | reverse complement strand
TCACGGATCACAAGCACTACCATTCCAACAAGCGGAGCTATCACTACATCCGCCGCACCAGGCGGCCCAAGCCGGGACCAGCTACAAGGCGAAGCTGAAAGCGGCCATCGACCGTCTGATCCCCGCCTCCGCCGATTTTGAAGATTTACTGCTCCGCCTGCAGAGGGAAGGATATGAGGTCAAGCGGGGGAAATACGTTTCCTGCCGGGCCTCCGGCCAGGAACGCTTTACCCGGATGAAAACCCTGGGCGTGGACTACACGGAGGAAGCCATTGCCGACCGGATTGCCGGACGCTCCAGACCATCCAAACAGCCGAAACAGCGTGACGGAAGGATCAGTCTGCTCATTGATATCCAGAACAATATCAAGGCACAGGAGAACGCCGGGTTCGCACACTGGGCGAAGCTGAACAATCTGAAACAGGCCGCCAGGACCATGAACTTCCTGACGGAGCATGGGATCGACAGCTACGAAGAACTGGAAAGGCGCCTGACCGCCGTGACGGAAAAGCGGGATACCGCCCATGCCTCCATCAAGGACACGGAGGCCCGGATCGCGGAGCTGTCCCTTGTGATGAAGCACGCCGGAACCTACCGCCGCCTAAAGCCGCTCTATGACCGTTACCGCCAGTCTAAGGATAAAGAGAAATTTATGCGGGGACATGAGAGCGGGATCATCCTGTTTGAAGCTGCCGCAAGGGAGCTAAAAAAGCTGGGCGCCGTTCCGGTTCCTTCCGCGGAACGCATGGAAAAAGAGCTGGCCGCCCTCACCAATCAGAAGGACCAACTGATGGCCGAATACCGAACCGCTAGGAGCGAGGCCCAGGAGTACGAGACCATCCGGCAGAACGTGGACGCCCTTCTCTCCGTTCCGAAGGAACAGGAGCAGCAGAGGCGGCATGAGCTTGAATAGTGCCGCGGAGCGGATCACTATACCGGCATAGGTCACACCTCCTTAAAGCTCCGGTTCAGACTTGCCCCTTGCCTGGGGCGTCGCCTGCCTGTTTGCACATTCCTTTTTTCCCTGCTCCAGCCGTTCCCGGATGGAGGGCTTTTTCTCCGCCTCCCGGTGGGGATGCTCCGCCACATGCTCATGCTGCCACTCGTCCCCGGAAAGGGAGAGGTAGCCGCGGCTGGTGAAGCAGCCCTGTTCCTCCTTCATGGCATATCTGCCAAAGGGAACCGGATCGATGGCTTGAAGCAATTCATCCGGCAGGAGCACGCCTGTTAAATACTCCACATAGTGCCAGCCAAGGTCGGCCTCACTATGGCTGCCCGTAGCAAGCTGAAAATAATTCTGTATTCCCAGAACCATTGAATTGAACAACCTTATCTCGTCCAGAGGTCTTTTTCCCTCGGACGGTCTGGCAATCCGCTTCGCCTGCTCCACCAGTTTTTGACGTTCCAGTTCCAACTTTTTATCACAAATATGGGATTGCACAGCGTACCTACTGCTTTTGGGTCTGACCCGTATCTTGAATCCGAGAAACTCCGAATAGCGTTTTCTGACATTGACTATCCTTGTTTTCTCCGGCGATACTTCAAGCCGCAACCTCTCGGTTATCCATGCCGTTACAGCTTCTTTCGTTCTCAAAGCGTCCTCCTTACTCCGACAGAAGATTCTGAAATCATCTGCATATCTGATGATATACATTTCTTTCAGATTGGTTTTCTTCATTATCCTGTAACCATGACTTTTATCAAATACTTCCCGATTCCCAATCAGTCTGTATCGTCCCCGTTCTATGGCTACTGGATTGTTCTGCCACTGACTTTCCACCCATTTATCCAATTCATTCAGCACGATATTTGCAAGGAGCGGTGAAATAATGCCGCCCTGCGGCGTACCTTTGTCTGGAATGAGAGTAGTACCGTCTGGCATTTTAATCGGCGCTTTCAAGATCCGCTTGATTACGAAAATCAACTGCTTGTCATGTATTCCCAATGCCCATATCTGCCGTATCAACTTACTGTGATTTACGTTGTCAAAAAATCCTTTAATATCAAACTCAATCACATAGTGCAGGTTCATACGTTGAAGCATAGTGTATGTTTTCTGCATGGCATGTTCAACGGAACGGTTAGGACGAAATCCGTAACTATTATCGCTGAATTTCGCTTCGCAGATTGGCTCCATAACCTGCTTGATACATTGCTGTATCAGCCTGTCCCAGATACAGGGAATACCTAACGGGCGAGTTTTTCCGTTTGGCTTCGGAATGTCTTTACGTCTGACCGGCTTAGGTCGGTATCCATGCTGACTTCCTGTGACAATAAACCTCACTTTCTCAACAACTGTTTCGGGCGGTAAACACCCGATGTCACTGATGTTTCTGTTGTCTGTTCCTGCTGTGTAGCTTCCTCCGTTCGCTTTGATGTTCCGATATGCCAGAAGAATGTTGTCCCGACTAAGTATCAAATCCATAAGGTCGGTAAAAGTATCTCCGTCCATGCTTCGACGATAGAGTTCGTCAAAGACTGGCTGCATACCGTAATACTCGGCGTGCCGTAAATCATCTACACATAGATTTTTGCTTTTCTTTGGCATAAGGCATCACCTCCTTTTGCGAAAGTGACCCTTTTGGTCTTACTCGAATCCTTATGTTGGATTGAATAATGCCTGTTTATCCCAACCGACTTGTGGCCATTCCTCCGTAACTCACATAACGCAAGCACATCGTAGGTTCGACCACTACTTTTCAGCAGCAGTTCGTCTGCTTATTGTTCTTCGTCAGACTATTCCTTACGGAATCTGCTGCCTTTCCTCGTTCCGATAGTTCTATCTCTACATACACATCCTTAGGCGCTTACTATAAGCCTGTCAGCTTGACTGTGCCTGTAACACAGTATGGCGTTCATAGGGCAAAATCTATACTAACCACACTGACTGCGCATTAACGCACCCGTACATTTCTATACGGTCTTCTTTTAGACCCGTACATTCGCAAGTTCGTCAGTCCGCCCGCCAAAGCGAACATTCTCGCCATAGATGTCTTATAGACCCTCGGCTTATAGGTAACACAGTCTGCCGCCAGACCGCTTTCGACCACTTTAGGCAGTGGTTACGGTTACTCTCAGCCTTTGTCATGGGGCTTCGCACACCAGCCATTACAGCCAATGCACGCCCATCAAGGGTAGGCGTTTCAGGGCGTTACCCCGTCATTCCACCTATCAAACTACCAGTTCTCCGAACAACGGAAAACCGTTGCTCGTGCGCAGACTTTTTACTGCCTGCGAACGAGTCGCACTGACCCAGAAATCCTCGGAGGATTTTTCCCCTTCGCCCTTCGTGTTCATAATCAGGGCGTTGACCAGCTTCAGGATATGAATGACAAGCTGTGTCTGGAGCATGGCTTATCCATTGTGGAGAACCCAAAACCAAGCCGCGACCACTATGGCACATGGTTAGGAAGTCAGAAACAGCCTTCTCATCAGGAGCAGCTACGATGGGCGATTGACGCAGCTCTGGAAGAAAAGCCGAAGGACTTTGAAGAACTTTTGAAGAAACTGGAGGCAGCAGGCGTTGAGGTCAACCGGGAGCGAAAGCACCTCCGTTTCCGTCTTTCATCGGAGGATCGGTATACTCGGTGCGACACGCTGAAAGGCGACTATACCGAGCAGGCCATCAAGGAACGGATTGCCGGAACCCGTACAGTAAAACCTCGCCGTATCTCTTCCCAAAAGCCGGTTTCCAAAGTCGGGCTGCTTGTGGATGTTGAGGCGGCAATCCGCTCCGGCAAGGGACCAGCTTATGAGCGGTGGGCGAAGGTATTCAACTTAAAACAGCTTTCCCAGGCAGTGATCTATCTCAAAGAACACGGCGATATGAGCTATGAAGATTTGCAGAAAAAATCGGACGCCGCTACTGCCAGTTTCAATGCATTGTCGGCTCAGATCAAGGAACTGGAATCGCAAATGGCCGCCAACGGGGAACTGCAGAAACAGATCGTAAATTATGCCAAGACGCGGGCGGTCTATATAGAATACCGGAAAGCCGGGTACAGCAAAAAATTCCGTGCGGCGCATGAGACAGAAATCCTGCTGCACCAGGCGGCGAAGAAACACTTTGACAGTGTGGGGATTACAAAGCTGCCTTCTGTCAAATCTCTGCGGGAGGAATACGCCGGACTTCTGGAGCAGAAACGGAAAGCCTACTCTGCTTACAAGCAGGCAAGGGTCGATATGAAGGAACTCTATAATGTCCGGGCAAATGTGGAGAATTTGCTGGACATTCCTACTGGACGGGAACCGGGGCGCGATACGCAGAAATCGCGGCAATAGGGTTCTTCTTCTTTTGGTTTTCAGCGTTCCAACGGAACGCGCAGCCATTGCCGTAGGCAATGATCTTAGGGGTTTGGGGATATGTCACCAACAAGCATTTTGTCCCAAGTTTGATATAGTCGATTTGGGATATTCTTTTCACAGAAACCAAGAGATACCTTTAAGGCATAAGGAAGCATAAAAAGCAAGTATTTGTTATGAGGGGGTTTCTGTTTTATACTGTATGTGTATCAAAATATAGCGTGGAGGCGTCTGCTCCATCGTTAGGAGATGAAAATAAAATGAAAATCGTAGTATTAGAAGGAAGTCCCAATAAGAATGGTTCTTCAAATTTATTGGCTACAGAATTTATTCGGGGTGCAAAAGAAAACGGGCATAGCGTTCAAGTTGTTGATGCGGCCCATGGGGATATTCGTCCATGTACTGGCTGTATCCATTGTGGATATGAAGGCCCTTGTGTACAAAAAGATGATGTAAGCCGAATCCGTCAGGTAATTTTGGAAGCAGATATGCTGGTATTTGTTACGCCGCTTTATTACTATGGAATGTCTGCACAGCTTAAAACCCTCATTGACCGCTTCTGTGCATTTAACAGCAGCATTCAGAGGAAAAGAATGAAGTCGGCGCTGCTTTCCGTAGCATGGAATGATGATGCCTGGACGTTTGAGGCATTGGAGATCCATTACAAAACCCTTGTCCGGTATCTGAATTTTACAGATAAGGGTATGGTACTTGGTACGGGATGTGGAACAGTCGATATGACCCGGCGATCTAAATTCCCCAAGCTGGCGTATGAGTTGGGAAGAACGTTGTCTTAGTAACTTTAACATGGAAGAAACTATATGAAAAAAGGAAGGATGATTTATATGAACAAACCGTATATTGTATGCTACATGATGACATCCGTTGACGGAAGAATCGACTGTGACATGGTGGGGAAACTTGCGGGTGTGGAGGACTATTATCCTCTGCTGGATGAACTGGGGCTTGAGTCCACAATCAGCGGAAAGACGACCGCAAGGCTGGAGCTGGCGGAACCCGGAGAATTTAAGCCTGAAAATAATTTGCCCTTTGGGAAAGAAGCCATTTCTAAAAAGGCGGAAAGTAGTAATGGTTATACCATCGTTGTAGACACGAAGGGTACTCTGCTTTGGAAACACGACAGTCAATATGATAAGCCACATATCCTTATTACTTCCAAACAGGTCAGTAAAGAATACTTAGCTTATCTGGATGAGAAAAACATCTCGTATATCGTGACAGGTGATACCCGGATCGATCTGTCTGCTGCGTGTAAAGTGTTAAAGGAAACCTTTGAAATCGAAAAACTGGGTATTGTAGGAGGCCCTGCAATCAATACGGCGTTTCTTGATGAAGGATTGCTGGAGGAAGTAATTGTTTTAATCGGAGCCGGTATTGACGGCAGAGCATCGTTCCCTACAGTTTTTCAGAGAGAGGACGAGGACCGGAGCGAACCGACACCTTTAAAACTGATTGAGGCAAGGACATATGATTCCGGCGCGGTATTGATTCGATATAAAACTAGGTAACAACCATCAGGATATAAATCGTATCCAGATGATAGCGGAATATTAAAGAAACAGAAAGGGGTCATGAACTTGAAATATACAACATTGGGAAATACCGATATTCAGATTTCCAAACTGTGTGTGGGGTGTATGAGTTTTGGTCAGGCTGGGACAATGCATGACTGGACACTGAACGAAACGGAAACAGAGAAAGTGGTGAGCCATGCGCTTTCTTTGGGGATAAATTTTTTTGATACGGCCAATGGCTATTCTGCCGGAACCAGCGAAGCATATCTGGGCCGGGCATTGAAAAGGAATATTGCCCGTGATAAGGTTGTTATTTCCTCCAAGGTTTATTTCAATCCCGGAAGGCTGTCCGCATCGGCAATTCATCGGGAGATTGATGGAACGCTGAAGCGGCTGGATACGGATTATCTGGATTTGTACATCATTCACCGCTTTGATTACGAAACTCCCATTGAGGAAACCATGGAGGCATTGAACAATCTGGTGAAAGCCGGAAAAGTACGGGCAATAGGAGCCTCTGCTATGTACGGTTATCAGTTTTACAATATGCAGCTTGCTGCCCGTGACCATGGCTGGGTGCAGTTTCAGGCTATGGAGAATCATTATAATCTGCTTTACCGTGAGGATGAGCGGGAGTTGATTCCGATTTGCAGGCAGATGGGAGTATCGCTCATGCCATACAGCCCATTGGCAGCGGGACATTTGACCCGCTCGCAGTGGAACAGCGATACGCTGCGCAGCAGAACTGACAGAGTTGCCAAAGGTAAATATGATAATACCATGGATCAGGATCTGCAGATCGTGAAACGGGTTCATGAACTGGCAGAATGCTATGGTGTGAAAATGCAGCAAATTGCTCTCGCCTGGCATTGGGCGAAAGGGGTGGCGTCTCCGATTATAGGTGCCACAAAGACTGGTTATCTGGATGATGCGGTAGGCGCATTTGACGTTAAGCTGACAGAAAAGGATATTGCTTATCTGGAAGAGCCATATCTTCCCCATCGGGTTGTCGGGGCGATTGACCATAATCCGGCAGACGGTGTGATTCTGTTAGATGAAAAGAAATAAGAAAGGAAAGAGGCGACAAATTGAAAAGACGGATTCTATGGATTCTTATAGCTTGCTTGTTGCTGAGTTTGACGGCTTGCGGAGAACAGACGGAAGAAACGCCCTTATCCGAAGTTACGCAGCCGGGGATGGAAGAAAGCGAACCAGTCACTGTCACGAATGAAGAAACTCAGAATACTTCCGAGACAGACTGGGAACATATCCTGATTGCCTATTTTTCCTGGGCAGATAATACGGTTGTGGAGGATGAAGAAGCTGCTGTTCAATCCGCACTCTCGCATTACGACTCTATCGGTGACAGCGAAAATTACAGCGATGTGGATGCAGTTGCTTCGGCCAGTGTGGTAGCACCGGGGAATACTGCAAGATTAGCCCAGTGGATTCAGGAGTACGTTGGAGGCAATCTGTTTCCGATTGTTGTGACAGAACCATATCCGGACGACTATGATGAGTGTTTGGATCGGGCCGCAGATGAAAAGGCAGAAAATGCCCGTCCGGAACTGGAAAATCATTTGGACAGTATAAGTGATTATGACGTCATTTTCCTTGGTTTCCCCAATTGGTGGTACACAGCGCCTATGGCTGTATTTTCTTTTATTGAGGAATATAATCTTGCCGACAAGACAATCGTTCCATTTTGTGCCCACGGAACCGGAGGCATCGCAGGCAGCGTAAGAGATATTACGGCAGCATTGCCGGATTCGGCGGAGGTATTGGAACCGCTTGGCGTTTACAGGGCAGATATAGGACAGGCACAATCCGAGGTCAATGAATGGTTAGCGGAGCTTGGGTTCCAGGAGAAAGCAGAAGAAAATGCGGAATTGGAAAACAGTGAGAAAAATGCGAAAATGACTATTGACGGGCAGGAGATTTTCATTACACTTTATGATACTCCCGCAGCAAATACATTATATGATATGCTCCCTCTCGAACTGAGTTTTGAAGATTACAATAGAGTGGAAAAAATTAGCTATCTTTCCCAGGCGTTACCGATAACGGGGGAGTCGGATGGTTACGATCCCAATGTTGGCGATTTCTGTCTTTATGCACCGTGGGGAAATCTTTCGATTTTTTATCAGGATTTTCAATATTCAGATGGTTTGATTCTCCTGGGGCATATTGATTCGAGCATGGATTTGCTCTCTTCCCATGACGGAGATTTTTCGGCAGTTTTGGAGAAGGCTAACTAAATAAACGTTTTTTTGCTCTTGGAGTGGTGCTTTTGTGAAACGGATATGCTTCAAATGAAATCGAACTCGACAAGTTGCTTTTCAGGCATATCTTTGCTATGATAGTAAAAACGCTTTTCAGGAGGTAATGCCATGGAAATCAGAGTGCTTCGCTATTTTCTGACGGTTGTCCGGGAAGAAGGAATCAATCGGGCGGCAGAGGTCTTACATATTACACAGCCGACACTCAGCCGTCAGCTATCACAGTTGGAAGAAGAAGTCGGTGTCAAACTATTTCACAGAGGCGCGAAAAAAATTACATTGACAAACGAGGGAATTCTACTACGGCGGCGGGCAGAGGAAATTTTGTCTTTGGTTGACCGGACACAGCGGGAGTTGATTGAACAGGATGAGCTTGTGGAAGGCAGGATTGTGATTGGCGGCGGAGAATTGGCGGCTATGCAGGTGCTGCCGGAAATCATTGAAGGATTTCGTGAGAAATATCCGCTTGTTACGTTTGACATTTTTACCGGAAACGCCGACCTGGTAAAGGAACAGATGGAAAAAGGCCTGATTGATATTGGCGTATTGCTGGAACCGGTTGATATAGAAAAGTTTGAATTTATCCGCCTGCATGGAAAGGAACGGTGGGTTGTCTTAATGCGCCCGGATGATCCGCTTGCGGAGAAAGAAACGGTAAATGCAAAAGATTTGGAGAATATGCCACTCATCCTTCCGAGAAGGACAAATGTACAGAATGAACTGTCCAACTGGCTCGGAAATTCTTTTCAGGAACAGCAGGTTCTCTTTACCAGTAATTTAACTACGAACAGCGCTCTTATGGTTCAGAGAGGTCTGGCATATTCCCTTGTCATTGAGGGTTCGATTCCGTTTTGGGATAAAGAAAAAATTGCATACCGGCCATTGTCCCCAGAACTTACTGCAAACAGTGTGCTGGCCTGGAAAAAGCAGCAGCCGTTTAGTCTGGCAGCGACAAAATTCATAGAACACACAAAATGCTTTTTAGGCATAACCAAGGCGTAGAAACTAAGCATTTGATATAACCTGTATCTCCGCTTATAATGTAGGTGTAGAAAAAAAGTGCAGCGCACTTTCCTCTACACCTACATTTTTTTGACACGGAAGGCTTTGAAATTGGCTTTCTATAGGGGTAAGGAGGCAGGAAATGACGTTAGAGGAAGTAACAAAGCAGTTGGAAAAGCATGGGAATACAAAGGAGGAACAGATTAGGATTATACGGAAAAGCAGGGCGGAATTGCTGGATGAAATCCACAGCAAGCAGCAGTTATTAGACCAGTTAGACTATATGATTCATGAAATAAGAAAAAATGACAGGAGGATTTTTTTATGAGTTATCAGTTTTATGTACCTACCCGCACCTTATTCGGCGCTGGAAAATTAAATGAATTGCATACACAGGAACTGCCTGGGAAGAAGGCAATGGTCGTAATCTCGAATGGCAAGTCTATGAAGGAAACGGGAACGCTTTATCAGGTACTGAAAGAATTAGCGTATGTCGGCGTGGAGACGGCGGTGTTTGACCATGTACAGGCGAATCCCCTTCGCTCCACTGTTATGGATGGCGCGGCTTACGCAAAGGAAAATGGCTGCGACTTTATCGTTGCCCTGGGCGGCGGCAGCGTGATGGACGCATCGAAGGCGATTGCTGCCATGGCAACCAATGACGGTGACATCTGGGACTACATGAACGGCGGCACTGGCGGCGGGAAAACCCTCACGGAAAAAGCATTGCCGGTAATCTGTATTACAACGACAGCCGGAACCGGCTCCGAAGCGGATCAGTGGGGCGTGATCACCAATGACGAAACCAACGAGAAGATCGGCTTTGGCGGCTATGACTGCCTGTTCCCGGTATTGTCTATCGTTGATCCGGAGCTGATGGTTTCGGTTCCGCCGAAGTTTACAGCATATCAGGGGTTCGATGCACTGTTCCACAGCACAGAGTGCTATATTTCCAAGGCGCATAACCGCATGGGCGATATGCTGGCCCTGACTGCCATTGAAAATATTGGAAGGTATCTTGTCCGTGCCGTAAAGGATGGAAACGATCTGGAGGCCCGTGAGGGCGTGGCCTTTGCTAATAACCTGTCTGGGCAGGTAATGACCGTGAGCTGCTGTACCAGCGAACATTCTATGGAACACGCCATGAGCGCCTACCATCAGGAGCTGCCTCACGGAGCAGGACTGATCATGATTTCTGCCGCATACTATCAGCATTTTGTGGACTGCCATGCCTGCGATGAACGGTTTATTACCATGGCAAAGGCATTGGGGAAAGAGGATGCTTCCTGTGCGCAGGATTTTGTGGATCTGCTGGTGCAGCTTCAGAAAGACTGCGGCGTGGCAGACCTGAAAATGTCTGATTTTGGGATTCAGAAGGAGGAACTTGACAGGCTGGCAGAAAATGCCCGTGAAACCATGGGCGGTCTGTTTATGGCTGATCCGGCTGAATTGTCCCATGAAGAATGTGTGGAAATTTATCAGAAGTCCTATAAATAAGAGAAATACCCTTCGAGTATACCAAAATGGCCGGAAAGTACAGCCAATAAATAAGGAAAGGCGGTTTTTAGCATGAATGAATTAGAGCATGGAACGATTTTTGAAAAAGGTGTGCCGAATCCTTTCGGTGAATATTTCACAGGCCAGTCTTATCTGGCTATGCTGACACAGTTAAATGGCGTGGGCGTTGCAAATGTGACCTTTGAACCCGCCTGCCGGAATAACTGGCACATCCATCACGGTGATAAAGGCGGCGGACAGATTTTGCTTGTCACCGGCGGGCGCGGCTGGTATCAGGAATGGGGCAAGGAGGCACAGGAACTTCATGCGGGAGATATAGTTGCCATTCCTGTGGGTGTCAAGCACTGGCACGGAGCGGCAAAGGATAGCTGGTTTGCGCATATCGCCATAGAGGTTCCCGGTGAGAACACTTCCAATGAATGGCTGGAGCCAGTTACAGAGGAAGAATACGGGAAGCTGAAGTAAAGGAGGCATTTCAGATGGCAAAGGTTACTGCTGGACATGACGAATTGGGTGTTTTTGCACCTAAGTTTGCAGAGTTGAACGATGATGTGCTGTTTGGTGAGGTTTGGTCGCGGGAGGATAAGCTATCTGCCAGGGACAGAAGTGTGGTTACGGTAACAGCGCTGATGGCAAGCGGCGTGTTGGACAGCTCACTGAAATTTCATATTTTGAACGCGAAAAAACACGGGGTAACGGCAGAGGAAATGGCTGAAATCCTGACCCACGCGGCCTTTTATGCCGGTTGGCCGAAGGCGTGGGCGGCGTTCAGAATGGCGAAAGAAGTTTATGGAGAGGCATAGGAGGTGGAAACGTGAAAAAAGGGTTAGCGTTTATACTCATCGTTTTCATGATGCTTTCCGTGGCTGCGTGTGGGGCTGAATCCTCCGGGCAGGAAGAAAACGAAACGATTGGCGATAGCAGCCAGACTGTGACAGAGGAAGAAACGGCTGATACGGAACCGGAAACCTCGGCGGAGGAAAATGGCAGTAACATCTTGATTGTTTATTTTTCAAGGTGGGGCAACACAGAGTATCCTGATGATGTGGATGCAACGACATCTGCCAGCATCGTGGCAGACGAAAATGGCCGGTACGGCACAACAGAATACGTTGCGAACCTGATTCAGCAGACTGTAGGCGGCGATATTCACCTCATTGAAACGGTCACGCCTTATACGGAGGATTTTGACGAGCTGCGGGATGTAAACCACAGTGAAATGGCGGATGGGTATTTGCCGGCTTTGGTGGAAAGCGACTTGGATATTTCACAGTATGATACAGTGTTTATTGGCTATCCGGTGTGGGCGACAGAAGTTCCGCAGGCTGTACTTTCTTTTTTGAATGAATATGATTTTTCTGGGAAAACAGTCATTCCGTTCTGCACCCATGATGGATATGGTGCCGGTGGAAGCTACAGTACGATCCGGGAGGTCAGCCATGCGGCAGAGTCACCGGATGGACTGGCGATTGAGGCAAAGGATGTTCCGTCTGCCGGGGATACCGTTGCTGCGTGGCTTGAGAGCATAGGCATCACAGGAGAAAGCGCTGGAGCGGAAAATGGAGAAACAGCCATTACCATTACGATCGGAAATACTGTTCTTGACGGAGTGATTTATGACACTGCTCTTGCCCAGGAAATCAAAGCATATTTCCCTCTTACCATTTCCATGAGTGGCTTTGGAGGGCGAGAATATTATGGCGGTGTAGATTTCTACCCGGCAGATGAGAACTTGGTGGGAGGTGGAAATACCTTTCACGATGGCGACATTACTTACTGTGAGGCGCACCACAACATGGCGATCTTTTATGCACAGACAGACGATCCGGTGCTTTCCGTGGATGTCATTTCGATTGGCAGGGTGACTTCGGACTTGTCTGTTTTTGAAAACCTTGACAGCCGCGAGGAAATCACCTTCTCGCTGGCTGAGTAAAAATATAAATTGGAGGAAAAAACAATGAAGAAATTTGCAGCTCTTTTACTTACTTTTTTGATGGCCGTATCCCTTGTGGCCTGCGCCGGAAATAGTAACCCGGCTGAAACAAATTCCTCTGATACGGAGAATAGCGTATCCAAAGAAACATCTGTACCAGAAAGCAGCGCGGTAGAATCCGAGCCGGAAACCGAAGTTACGCAGCCCGATGAAACTGAAAGTACAGAACCTGCGTCTGAAACGGAAACCGAGGCGGAAGGAACCAAGGTACTGGTAGCCTATTTCTCTGCCACTGGCACTACCGAAGGCGTGGCGGAACATATTGCAAACGGTCTGAACGCAGACATTTATGAAATCGTTCCTGAAGATCCTTATACAGATGCTGACCTTAATTACAATGATAACAACAGCCGTACTACGATTGAAATGAACGATCCGTCTGCCCGCCCCGCCATTTCCGGTTCCGTGGATAACATGGATCAGTATGACATTGTATTCTTGGGTTATCCGATCTGGTGGGGAGAGGCACCGAGAATTGTCAGCACTTTTATGGAAAGCTATGACTTTTCCGGTAAGACCATTGTTCCTTTCTGCACTTCCGGTGGCAGTGGTATGGGTTCCAGTGCAACTAATCTGGAACAACTTACCAGTGGCGCTACTTGGCTTGACGGACAAAGACTGAACGGCAGCGATTCTCAGGACACTGTCATGGAATGGGTAAACGGTCTTGGACTGAGCCTGGGAGAATAATCCGATAAAAAATTTCAGGGAGATAGTAATAGGTGCGGCTGACTTCCGTGCCTATTACCCAAACCATATTGTAGGAGATGATTACATGAAAAAATTGACTGCCCTTACACTTTCTATTGTACTGGCGTTTTCCTTGGCAGGTTGCTCCAATACACAGCAGAACGATACGGATATATCTAATACAGAATCTGCTTCTTTAGAGTCAGAAGAAGCGGAAGGCAGCAGCATACTGATTGCTTACTTTACCTACGGTGAAAATGCGGAGCTTCCCAATGATGTGGATGCTTCGTCCAGTGCCAGTATTCAAATCTTTAACGGCGAAGTCACAGGCAATACCGGTGTGATGGCCCACATGATCGCAGAAGCATCCGGCGGAGAGCTGTTCTCTATTCGGACGGTAGAACCTTATCCCGACAGCTATGACGATACTATCGATGTTGGACAGTCTGAAAAAAACAATGGGATTCGCCCTGAACTGTCTGCGCATATCGAGAACCTGGATCAGTACGATACCGTTTTTGTGGGGTTTCCAAACTGGTGGTATGGAATGCCCATGGTCATGTATAGCTTTTTTGACGAGTATGATTTCAGCGGAAAAACTGTGATTCCCTTCTGCACCTCCGGGGGCAGCGCATTCTCGGATGCGATTGAAGAAATTAAGGATATGGAGCCGGACGCAGACGTCCTTGACGGCCTTCATATCGGCGGTTCCAGTGTAACTGACGCAGAAAGCAGAGTGAATGAATGGGTGGCTGAACTCGGCTTATCCAAGTGATGGGAAAGGGTGAATGACTCATGAAACCAAAAATGGAAATCAAGATGGTAATTGATCTCCTGATGACAGTGCTGCTGCTCTGCCTGATGGCATATCAAATCACCGGGGAGGCGCTTCATGAGTGGTTCGGTGCCGGGATGCTGCTTTTGTTTATCGCACATCATATCCTCAACATCCGGTGGTATGGCAATCTGTTCAAGGGAAAATACAAGCCTCTGCGCATTTTACAGACATTCGTTAATTTTAGCGTACTTATTTCTATGCTTTGTCTTGGATATAGTGGAATCGTCTTGTCGCGCCATGTCTTTGCGGCGCTTCCTATCGGCGGGCCGATGGCTACTGCAAGAAGTATGCACATGGCAGCTTCCTATTGGGGATTTGTGCTGATGAGCGTTCATTTAGGGATGCACTGGGGAATGATCATAGGAATGTTTAAGAGACTCCTGAAAGGAAGAAAAATGCCGGGTGCGGCGGTGTGGGGGCTGCGGCTGGCCGCCGCCGTGATCGCCGGATATGGGTTGTTCTGCTTTATCCAAAAGGACATTGTTTCTTATATGTTCCTGAAAAATCAATTTGTATTTTTTGATTTTGAACAAAGCGCAATATCCGTATTCGCAGAGTACATTGCGATGATGGGATTCTGGATTTTTGTCAGCTTTTATATAATCCGGGGAATCGGGAAGATTTCCGGCAAGCACTCGAAAGGAAGGGAGAAGATCCATGAAAAGAATTAGTGCTTTTCTGATGGCGGCTGTAATGGTTTTCTCGTTAGCGGCGTGCGGCACAACGTCATGGGAACCGGATACAGGCAATGCTGAAACAGAAGCTATTCAGAGTACAGTTTCTTCGGAAGAAACGGAAGATTTGAATGCCATCGTATCTGAGCCGCCTGAAAATTTTGTCCTGATAACGGGCGGAACTTTTGAGATGGGCAGCCCAGATACGGAAGGCTGGCGGTCAGAAGATGAAGCACAGCATACCGTGACGGTCAGTGATTTTTATATGAGCCAGTATGAAGTGACACAGGCAGAGTATGCGGAAGTGATGAATGATAATCCAAGCAGCTTTTCCGGAGACAATCTTCCAGTAGAAAATATCTCATGGCTGGACGCAGTGGCTTATTGTAATGCCCGAAGCGAATTGGAAGGATTAACGCCTGCTTATACCATAGATGGGCAGACAGTAACCTGGGACCGCAGCGCAGACGGATATCGTCTCCCCACAGAAGCAGAGTGGGAGTATGCCTGCCGCGCAGGAACTGCAACGCCTTTCAATACGGAAAATTCCATCAGTGCGGAGGAAGCAAATTATTACGGACATTATCCCTATGAGATCGAGGAAAATTATTTCTCGCAGGGAAATCTTGACACGCAGCCGGGCGAATACCGTCAGACAACCGTTGAAGTGACCAGTTTTTCCCCCAACGGATGGGGCCTCTACAATATGCATGGGAATGTCAGCGAATGGGTATGGGACTACTATGGAGCATACAGCCCAGAGGAACAGACCGACCCCACCGGCCCGGAAACAGGAACGCTCCGGGTATACAGAGGCGGCGGCTGGAATGACTTTGCAAAAAATATGCGGAGCGCATACCGGGCAGCTATGGCAGAAGGTAAAGGCAGTTTTAACATTGGCATCCGGCTCGTGAGAAATGCGGGAAGCGGCGCAGGGAGTGTTGTCAGCACAGGCACTGAGAATACAGAGAGTGCTGGAGGCAAGGTGCTGATTGCCTATTTCTCATGGGGAGGAAATACAGCGGGGATCGCAGAAGAAATCCAGTCTCAGACAGGTGCGGATTTATTTGAGATTACGCTGGTAAATCCCTACTCCACAGATTATAACACCGTATTGGATGAGGCGCAGCGAGATCAGAACGAACAGGTTCGCCCGGAATTGGCAACCCATGTAGAAAATATGGATGAGTACGATACGATTCTTCTGGGTTACCCCAACTGGTGGGCGTCCATCCCTATGCCGATTGCGTCTTTCCTCGAAGAATATGATTTTACAGGAAAAACAATAATTCCTTTCTGTTCTCATGGCGGCGGACGGTTCGGGCAGAGTCTGACGGCGATTGCCAAGCTGGTGCCAGATGCTACTATGGGTGAAGCATTATCGGTACATTACTCTGGCGGCGATAGTTTGCCAGACGATATAACGGAATGGCTGGAAAGTAATGGGATTTTAAAATAAAAGTAATTAACGAAAGGTTAGAGAAAAGGAAAAGGCATGAATCAGCAAACAGAGTTATTTTCAAATAGAGCATTAAAGGATATGATTATCCCACTATTTTTAGAGCAACTGCTGGTTATGCTTGTGGGTCTGGCAGATACATTGGTGGTCAGCTATGCCGGGGAAGCGGCGGTTTCCGGCGTTTCTTTGGTAAACCAGTTCAACACCATTTTTATTTACCTGTTTACGGCGCTGGCATCCGGCGGAGCGGTAGTAATCAGCCAGTACATTGGCAGAAAGGCATTGGATGCCGCAGGAGAATCTGCAAGCCAGCTCCTGCTGTTCTCTGTGATTTTTTCCGCATTGGTTTCGACACTTGTGCTGATCGGGAATGAGGGGATGCTTCGTCTGATGTTCGGAAAAGTGGAAAGCGATGTGATGCAGGCCTGCATTACTTATCTTAGAATTTCCGCTTATTCCTATCCGGCGTTGGCAGTTTATAACGCTGGTGCCGCGCTTTTCCGCAGCATGGGAAAAACCAGCGTGACTATGTACCTGTCGGTGGCATCCAATATCATCAATGTCATCGGCAACCTGATTGGCGTGTTTGTACTGCACGCAGGCGTTGCCGGTGTCGCATGGCCTTCCCTGATTGCCCGGACATTTTCGGCTGTGGTTATTACCGCACTTTGCTTCCGCAGGAAAAACGATGTATTCTATGCCGGAAGGTGGATTTTTCAGTGGAATGGGGAACTTATGCGGCACATTTTAAGGATTGCCATTCCAAACGGGCTGGAAAATGGCGTTTTCCAGTTGGTAAAGGTAGCCTTAAGCAGTATTGTGGCACTTTTTGGTACTTATCAGATTGCCGCAAACGGCGTGGCGCAGAGCATCTGGTCTTTGGCTGCCCTGGCCGGTGTTGCTATGGGGCCAGTGTTTATCACGGTCATTGGGCAGTGTATGGGAAACCGGGATACACAGGCTGCGGAAGTCTACTTTAAGAAACTGACGAAGATCACGCTGTTGCTTTCGTCGGTATGGAATCTTTTGATTTTCCTGCTGACTCCCTTATTTATGAGATTCTATGCGTTGGAGCCGGATACAAAGCAGCTTGTGATTAGGCTGGTTCTGATCCACAATCTGTTCAATGCCATCGCCTATCCTTTTTCCGGGGCACTCAGCAACGGACTGCGGGCTGCAGGCGATGTGAAGTTCACCATGTATGTTTCGGTCATATCCACCATAGCAGTGCGTTTATTGCTGTCCTGGCTTTTAGGGGTTGCCCTGCAGATGGGCGTCATAGGAATTGCGATTGCAATGGTCAGCGACTGGGTTATCCGGGCTGTTATTTTCTTCTGGAGACAAAAGTCCGGGAAGTGGAAAACTTTTCAGGTAATATAATTTTATTAGAAAAATGATGGAGGTACATTATGAGCAAGAAAATTTTAGTGGCGTATTTTTCAGCCAGTGGTGTGACTGCAAAGGCAGCGTGGAAACTTTCAGAAGCGATTGGCGCCGATCTTCATGAAATCAAACCAGAGGTTCCCTATTCTTCTGCTGATTTGAACTGGATGGACAAAAAGAGCAGAAGCTCGATGGAGATGAACGACCCGTCATCCCGGCCTGCGATTGCAGAAAAGCTGCCGGACATGGAAAAGTATGATGTTGTCTTCTTGGGTTTCCCGATTTGGTGGTATGTGGCCCCAACGATTATCAATACCTTTCTGGAGAGCTATGATTTTTCCGGCAAGACAATCGTTCCTTTTGCAACCTCCGGTGGAAGCGGCATGGGAAAGACAAATGCGAAATTGAAACCGAGCTGTCCGGGGGCAACACTGCTTCAAGGCAAGCTGCTGAATGGAAACTTATCAGAAGATTCCCTGAAAAATTGGGTGAAGAATCTGAACTTATAAAAACAATGGCAGGGAGGACAAAGCGGGATGAATGCGATGGAATATCGAATATTGCCCCACGGAGGGGAATCGATCAGTATCATAGGACTTGGCACAAGCTCCATTCAGGCGGCCAGTGAACAGGAAATAGAAGAAACCGTTCGTTATGCGTTGGAGCGGGGAATCAATTATTTTGACATGGCCTCCGCTGAGGCAAAGCCCTTTGCGGCCTATGGGCGGGCGCTGAAAGGCAAGCGAGATAAGGCGTATTTCCAGATTCATTTTGGCGCAAATTATGAAACCGGTACCTATGGCTGGACAACAAACATGGATACCATCAAGCGGTCTATCGACTGGCAGCTTCATGCCTTGCAGACGGACTATATCGACTTTGGCTTTATCCACTGTATTGACGATGCCGCCGATCTACGCCAAGTAGAAAAAGCAGGCGTGATTCGATATATTGAAGATTTAAAAGCACAGGGAGTTGTCCGGCATATCGGTCTCTCCTCCCATACGCCGTCTCTGGTAAATCAAGTACTGGATATGGGCATTTTGGATATGCTGATGTTCAGCATCAATCCCGGTTATGATTACCGTAAGGGCGATTATGGGATCGGAGATGTGGAGGAACGGATGACCCTGTACCGCCGCTGTGAAAAAGAAGGCGTTGGGATCTCCGTGATGAAGGCGTTCAGTGGAGGGCAGCTTCTGGATGCGAAAACCTCTCCTTTCGGTCAGGCGCTTACGGAATATCAGTGCCTGCAATATGCGCTGGACAAGCCGGGCGTGCTGACGGTTCTGCCGGGGATTCGTGGAAAGGCAGATCTGGATCGGATTCTCGGCTTTCTGGAAGCAGAACCGGGAGAAAAGGACTATTCCGTCGTTGGCAGTTTTGCGCCCCAGGACGCGAACGGCAAGTGCGTTTACTGCAATCACTGCAAGCCCTGTCCTGCGGGCTTGGACATCGGCCTGATCAATAAGTATTACGATCTTGCCAAAGCCGGCGACCGCCTTGCTTACGATCATTATGAGAAGCTGGAAAAGAAAGCTTCTGACTGCCTGAAATGCGGTCATTGCAATCATCGCTGTCCATTCCATGTGAATCAGGTTTTCAGAATGGAAACGATTGCCTCATATTTTGAGGATGGTAAAGAAACGCTATGAGAAAATGCAGAAATCGTCATCTTGTCTGTGCTTGTATACTGGCAGCGGTGTTGTGCTTGATCGGTGGTTGCCTATTATTTGCAAAATTTAAGTGTTCAAGAGATGCCAGCTCAAATCAGATAACAACAGAATTATTCGCCATGGATACCTACATAACGATGACCGCTTATGGCAGGGATGCAGAAACGGCGTTATCGGATGCAGAGGACAAGCTAATAGAATTGGAACAGCTATGGTCGGTAACAGACCCGGACAGTGATATTTATGCTGTCAACCACAGTGATGGCCAGCCTGTAAGCGTAAACGAGGAAACGGCGGAATTGCTTTCCTTTGCTTTGCAAATGGCGGAGGAAGCCAATGGTGCTTTGGAACCGACGATTTATCCAGTGCTGACTGCCTGGGGCTTTACTACAGAGGAAAATCGTGTGCCGTCCGATGCCGAGATTACAGAGCTTCTAAAGAATGTAGGCTATGAACGAATCCGGCAGGAGGATATGACGGTTCAGTTGGAAAGCGGTATGATGCTGGATCTGGGGGCTGTGGGAAAAGGTTATGCCGGTGATCTTGCCGCGCAGGTGTTAAAAGATAATGGCATTACCTCTGCCCTGTTGGATCTTGGAGGAAACATTCAGGCTGTTGGAACCAAACCGGATGGCAGCCCGTGGCGGCTTGGTCTGCGTGACCCGTTCTCCGGTGGCACATTAGGAGTGTTGGAAATCAGCAATCAAGCGGTTGTGACCTCTGGTGCTTATGAGCGTTACTTTATCGGAGAAGATGGCAAGCACTATGGACATATTATTGACCCTACTACCGGGCATCCGGCAGAGAGCGGTCTTGCTTCCGCTACAGTCATTGCGGATGAAGGACGACTCTGCGATGCGCTTTCCACTTCCCTGTATGTGATGGGAATGGAACATGCCATAGAATATTGGCAACAGCATCAGAACTTTGAAATGATCCTTATCACAGAGAATGGAGAAATTTATTTGACAGACGGCGTTGCGGACAGCTTTGTTTTGGACAGCTACCACAGCAATATGACCGTACATGTGATTCAAGATGAAGAAATATAGAATTTTGACTGGAATTTGCGTTGTGATTTTCCTGTTGGGGGTTGTGGGAAGCCTGTGGACGCTTCGGGTGCCCCACGGCACACAGGTCAATATCGTGCAGGATGGGAATGTTCTGTATACCTTTGATCTGGCTTCTGCGGCGAATCAGATGTTTGAAACAGAATATGAAGGACGGATCAATACCATACAGATTGAAAACGGACGAATCCGTATGCTGGAGGCGGAATGCCCGGATCAGACCTGTGTTCACATGGGATGGCTGGATTCCGGCGTGATGCCCATTGTCTGCCTGCCGAATCATTTGTCTATTGAACATGCCGAAGCAGGAGGTGATATTGACGCAGTAATTCGGTAAAGGAGAGCGGCCATGAATATGAGAAAACTAACGCAGCTTGCCATGCTGACAGGCGTTGCACTGATTATTTTTGTGATAGAACTTCAAATACCAAACCCGTTTCCGATAGAGGAAGTAAAAAAGAACTTTCGCGCGTGCTCTGCTTTTTAGAGCACATTTTCCTCGGCGCGACATGTGCATCCCGCCCTGAGGGCTTTTTTATATAAAAAAAGACGGGCAAGAAATACTCTGCTTCTTACTCGTCTTTTTCTACATCCTGTACGACAGCTGCTCTCTTTCAGTTTGTTCGTTGATGCTATTTTATAAACAGCTGCCAAAAAGCAACATTTTTCTGCCTCCTGATGATTTTTTTACAATAATCTTCTACAATTCCATCTCTTCCTGAAATTACAATTACTCTTTTTTCTCTCTGCTGCAAATCGCCAGCTGATGCTCGTACTTCTCTTTTGTCGCCATGCCACCGCGAATGTGGCGCTCCGCTTTATTGATATCCAAAACTACTCTGGCCTGTGCCGCCAGGGATGGATTGACATTCGTCAGACGATCTGTGACGTCCTTATGTACTGTTGATTTACTGATTCCGAACTTCTTTGCTGTCTGTCTCACGGTTGCATTATGGTCTATAATGTAATTTGCAATAGATACCGCCCGCTCTTCGATATACTCCTTCAAGGCGTTCCCCCTGAAAATCTTTTTTACATCCTATGCAATCAGGGAAAAAATCATGCATCATTCTATCATCATTACATACAGCAAACAAGCGGCAGGTCCCCATCTTTTCGGGAAATCTGCCGCCTGTGTTATTTTCTAAATACTCGTATATCTTTCATATGCTGTCTTCGTATACTGCTTTTAATATGCACGCTTTATGATTTCTTCCATGTGCTTCTGCGCCTCAAAGCGAATCTTCTCTTCATCCAGAGTCAGCACTTCGCGGTTCTTCATAACAAGTTTACCATTGATAATGGAATCGGTCACATCATGGCCATTTGCTGCCTCCACCACGCTGTTAATCAAGTTCTGAGTTGGGGTGATATGTGGCTGCGCAATATTTAACAGAATCACATCTGCCTTCTTGCCTTCCTCCACACTGCCCAGCACATCGCCGTAGCCAATCGCATTGGCTCCACCCTGTGTCGCCATCTTCAGCAGAGATGCACATGGCATCACCACTGGATTGAAAGTCGGAAGGCCCCAATAAGCCATCATGGAATAGCGCAGCACTTTCATCTCGTCAAACAAATCCAAGTTTGACGGTGCCGCACCATCACAGCCCAGACCTACACTCAGGCCAGCCTCCAAAATCTGCGGTGTCTTCGGGAAACCATGGTTTGCCAGATTTGCTCTCGGGCAATGAATAATTTTTACTTCATTTTCTGCCAAAATAGAGATATCTCTGTCGGACAGCAGTACATTATGTGCGGTCAGCAGATTCGGACCGAGCACGCCCATCTTCTCCAAATACTGTGCCGGACGCAACTGGTAATTCTGCAGGCAGAAACTTACCTCATCCTTGTGTTCACACAGATGCGCATGAATTCCTGTATGCAGCTCTCTCGCGGACTCTCCCACCATGCGGACCAGCTTTTCTGAACATGTCATAACCTGACGGATAGCAAACCAGATATCAATTCTGCCATCTCCTGCGCCCTGGTATGCCTCATATAAATCTTTCGTGTGTGCAATCGCCTCATCCGCCGTTTCCTTCATTGCTCCCACAATCGCATTGCCCATATCCATTGTAGATTTTGCGATTGCCGCACGCATGCCGGACTCCACTGTCGCCTCAACCACCTTGTCCATATGGACGCCGCCTGCATCCGCAAACGCTGTCGTTCCGTGCTTAATCATCTCCAGACATGCCAGTTGGCCGCTGATATAGGAATCCTCCGGACGCAGATTGCTCTCAAAAGGAACGAGAAAACGAGTCCACACCATCGGATATTCATCCGAAACACGGCCTCGAAGAAGCTGCTGGCAGGTATGCGTGTGGCCATCCACCAAACCAGGCATCAGAAGCTTTCCTCTTCCATCCAGGACCTCATCCGCAGCCCACTCTGCAGCATCTTCCTCATTCTCCAGTATTTTTGCAATCTTTGTATCTTTAATCACGACAGAACATGTTCCTGATATGCTCATATCCGGTTTCAACCGGATACAATCCCTAATTAAAATATCACACTTCTGCATTTTTCCTCTTTTCTCCTTTTCTCCTGTACATTCACACTCAGGCAGTACAGATTACATCACAGATTAAATCGCACCTGTCACCCTCAGCACCAAATCTGCCACAATCGCGGAGAAGATAAATGTACCAGTGATTACAAACAATGTGATAATAATCATCTTCCATCCAATCTTGGCAAACTCCTTGATATCCTTTCCCAAAGAGATACCTGCAAAAACACCCAGAGCTGTTGTTGGTGCCAGGAAAGCAACCTGAGAAGTAATTCCGATAACAGCATCCTTAACCGGTGAAATCGGACATGCCAGCAGCAGTCCTGTCAGAGATACATACATCATGGACGGCAGTTTAATAAACTGGCTCATGAACTTGCTTACCGTCAGACCAAACAGACCAATCGCAGACAGAAGCAAAACACCTTTGATAGAATCCACCAGCGGCATTTTATATCCAATCATATTGGTAATAATCATAATAACAGAAACAGCCAAAAGCAATCCCAGCTCTTTCACAAAGTATTTTCTAACCATAATCAGTCTCCTTTTTCCTATGTCATTTTCCTATGTTTTCCCATGTTTCTCACGTTTCGTCCATGTTTCATTCATGTTCTGCACAGGCTGCTCGCAGGTTTTCCCATACCTGCTTTCTGCATTTACTTTGTAATATTTATTACTTTGTAATGTCTATTTTTTACGTTTCGCAAACTTAGGTTCCAAAACAGCATATAACTTTCTTGTAATAGGAAGACCGATAAAAGTTCCCATATAAATACCTGTAATACCAGTCAGCATATCACTCGCGCTTCCCAGTACCATGATATCCTCTGCATAATCAGGATAAAATGTGCTCAGAGTTCCGGCCGCTGCCGACATCATGGAGCCGCTTCCCACGCCGCTCGCCATACCCAGCGCCAGCGGATGCAGAAGATTCAGAGAAGCCACCACACTCGCCAAAATGCTGATAAATACAGTACCAATGATAGAGCCTACAATATACACGGCAAAGGTTCCCTTGGTCTCAGCCGCATCCGGCCCATAAATATCTGTTGTCAGACCCAGGTTTGAATCTCGGTTGATGGAATAGCAGGCACCAATCGCCTCTTTCTTCAATCCCAGCGCCAATGCCAGCGGAAGGGAGAACAGAATGGTTCCCAGATTGCCAAATTCCTGAAGAATCAGAGCTGGTCCAACAGCCACCAGCTTCGCCAAGTTTGCACCCGCTGAAATTCCCATTTTTGCCATAAACGGCGCCAACACTACCAGCACCAGCTCGCCGCCCAGTTTTGCCTCTTTTGTGTCAAATAATTTCAACAGATCTGGTCCCAGCAATCCTGCAAAGATTGTCGCAAAGACCATAGGCAGAATCGTCAGTGTTCCAATGCCAATGTCAAATTTGATGGTTCCGATCAAATCACAGACAAGGGCAATCACCACTGCTACCAGATACACTTTCCAGTATTTTTTTACAACTCGTTTTACACTTTCCATACGTCATTCCCTTCCTATTCTTATGTTTTCCAACAGTGCCAAGATGTACATCGAATTTAGTTTAACATAAAAATATTCAAATGCGAATACGAAAAAAAACGATGGGAATCCATCGTTTTGGCTGTGAAGGCTATATTATTGCTATGTATTGTGATATATCCTTATAAGTCCGCTGCCCATACATATATCATTTACATTGCCTACTCACAGAACAGATAATTCACAAACTTCTGCGCCGGTTCCGACAACTGATAATTATTCTTGATAATCCAGCCAATTTCCAGATTTTCCCCCTGATAAATCGGAATGGCCAGAATATCCCGATACTGCGTATCGAGGGAATGATACCCGCTCCCCACCACAAATCCATGACAGGCACGCATCAGAGAATATGCTGCTGCCCTGTCAGACACCGAAATACTCTTCCTAACATTCTGATAATGAACCAGCATCTCTGTGTAGGCCGGATTTGAGTCTGCCCTCCGGTCATATGTGATAAACGGAAATTCTTTCAAATCCTCCAGATGAATCTCTGTCTTCTGCGCCAGTGGATGCGTATCACAAAGGTAAACATGTGCCTTGCGATACGCAATGTGATTGAACAGAATCCCCCGATTCCGCAGCTCCTGAATCATCTGACCTTTACTCTTCTCTGCAAAAAAGATAATCCCCAGATCATCCATGCCCTTTTCCACCCGCTCAAGCACTTCCACTGTCTTGCACTCATGAAATCCCAGTTTATAATTGTCATTCTCTTCCTGCAGCTCCAAAAGCAGCCGAACCAGCGAATCCAGCCCACAGATATGATGCTGTGCAGAGACAGAAAAACCGCACTGGCTGTAATTTTTTTCAGAATACTTCTTTTCCAGGAAATCCAGGCGGTTGAGAATTCCCTTAAACTCAAGCATCAGTTCTTCTCCCTCGCTGGTGAGAGAGACGCCTTTTGATTCCCGCCGAAAAGCAACAACATGATACTGTGACTCCACTTCCTTGATGGCACTCGAAACACTGGACTGCGCCGCATAAAGCCTTTTGGCCGCCTCACTGATGGAACCCGACTCTCCTGCAGCAACAAAATACTTCATCTGCTGTAATGTCATACGTTTCTCTCCCTTCTTCTGCTCGTATGCTGTTCTTTTTCTGTTCATTCCTATTCTTTTCCTGCAGCGGCAGATACCTGACTCTAAGAATTCTTTCTGTCCAACTATCATACCACAAAATTCCCCCTAAGAACAACATTGACTTATCACTTACGAAACAGTATAGTATTATTTAGAGCCAGCAGCACATAGTTCTATATTACAGAATCCACTTCGCATCTTCTCATAAGCTATACTATGCAGTGGTATTTCGGCAAATCACATTTTATAAAGGGGGGTCTTTATGAAAAAAAGACAATTTCTTTCACTTGTTCTCACCGCCTCCCTGGCCTTTTCCAGCATTACCTGGGGTCAGACGATCGGTGAAACTCTAACAGGAAGCATTGCATCTTCCTCAAATGCTTCCCCAAACATTTCCCTAAACGCTTCATCCTCCAATGCAATGTATGCAGCGGCTGCCATGCCTATTGAGCTGAAAGCGACAGCTCAGGCATTCTCTTCCGAATTAAAATTAACGGAGGGAGAAACAGCTTATGCAGGAGGCAGCTTATCTCTTACAATTACCATAAAAAATCTGCCAGAAAATACGGCATTAACTCTGAAGTACCAGAAGCAAAATGGCACTGTACACACAAGCAGTACTTTTACAACATCCGGTACATGGACATGGAGGTCTTCTTTTCCTTACGGAGAATACCATTTCTGGCTCGCCGACCAGACAGACACAGCGGTCAGTGACAAGCTCACTGTACAGATAAAAAAATATCCCAAATTATATGTTACCTTGAATGAGGCAGTATTTACTAAGGCATACGCAGACCCAGACCCGTCGATCTCCTACATTTCCAAGGACAAAATAAGTGTTATTGATCCGGCCACAAATACCTCTCTGTCCTATTACCCATTGAGCAATATCGAGTATGAGCGTGAGGCCGGAGAGGAGCCTGGCTCTTATAAAATTACCAAAATCAGTTCCGATGAATGTGAATCGATTGAATTACAGCAGAATGCATTTTCTTCTTTCACTATTACCGAACGCCAGACGCAGGATGTAGAGCTTCACACAGAAAGCGAAATCCAGGATTATTTCGAGACACATCCATTTGACCTGTCCAAAAAAGATACGTTTTCTGTCACACCGGATATCAACGCGGAAATTGCCGGAAAACTCACGGACGAGTCCGTAACCAATGCGCTGAATGCCTTAAACTTCATCCGCTATGTAGCTGGTATCCCATCCGATTTAACAATCAATGAGGAATACGAAGAATATGCGCAGGCAGGTACTACTCTTTTATGTAAAGTGCATGAACTTCAGCATACGCCATCCAAACCGGCAGGCGTGTCAGATGCGTTTTATCAAAAAGGCTATACGGGCACGTCCTCTTCCAACCTTGCCTACAGTTCTGCCAACGACAATCTGGCCTATGCCGTTGTCAGACAGTGGATGAATGACGGCAGCAGCAGCAACATTGACCGTGTAGGGCACCGCAGATGGTGTCTGAACCCTCATATGGAACAGACTGGATTCGGACACAGTAATGTTTATACTGCCATGTACGCCTTTGATAATTTTTCCTCAGATGAATATGCATATTCCTATATTCCATGGCCGGCACAGACCATGCCCGTTCAATATTTCAATGGCCCATGGTCGGTATCTCTGAGTCCAGATCTCTATGATGCGAAAAACAGCCATGCCACAGTCACTTTAACCAGCCGGAGAACAGGAAAAGTATATACATTGGACGAGACCTGTACAGACCCGTCCGGAAAGTACTTCAATCTCAATCTTGGCAATTACGGTTATGGCCCTTGTATTATATTCGAGCCACGCGAAACCTTCCATGCAGGCGATATCGTGGATGTCTCCATCAGCGGACTGAAATATCTGTCTGGAGCAGATACTTCCATTACATATACAGTCACCTTCTTTGACATGGAGCAGACCGAGCAGCCACAGCAAAAACCTCTGCAGAGCATCACACTGAACGCTTCCTCTGTTTCCTTGGCTGCCAATGCAACCTATCAATTACATGCAACTATGAACCCAGCGGATGCCACAGATGCATCCTTAGACCAGATCGTGTGGACTTCTTCTGATGCGTCGATTGCATCTGTAGATAAAACTGGCAAGGTAACTGCACTTTCTGCAGGTTCTGCAAAAATTACTGCAGCCTTGAATGGAAAATCAGCTACCTGCACCATCACAGTATCCGCTTCTGGAAGCGAACAGCCAACACAACCAACGCAGCCGACACAGCCTCAACAAAAACCGCTGCAGGAAATCCGTTTGAATGCGGCTTCCTTGTCCTTATATAAAGATGACTCCTATACAATGAAGCTCATTATGGTGCCAGCGGATGCCACAGATGCAACTTTAGACCAGGCAGTATGGACTTCTTCTGATGAATCGATTGCTTCTGTAGATGAAAATGGTAACATAACAGCAGTTGCAGTCGGCAGTGCCGTTATCACCGCAGAATTAAACGGAAAAACAGCCACCTGTACAGTACGTATCAGAAAAAAGAGCAGTTCCGGCAGCAGCTCCGGTGGTGGTGGCTCATCTTCTGGTGGGTCCGGTGGTTCCGGCGGTGGTGGTAGTTCATCCTCCGGCAAAGGTTCCTCTTCCGGCGGAAGCAGCACAAATGGACCTAGTGGAAGCAGTCCAAACGGAACTGGCGGAAATAACAGCAGCACAAATTCCTCACTTCCTCCTTATGTTGTAGTAGGAAACTGGACAGATTGTTCCAACGGAATCTGGAAATTCACAGACACAACAGGTTCTAGCTACGTAAATAAATGGGCTGCCATTTACAATCCATATGCCAACACAGCCATTGGACAGTCCTCTTTTGACTGGTTCCGTTTTGATACTAATGGAAATATGATGGTTGGATGGTTCCTGGATACCGATGGAAACTATTATTATATGAATCCAAATTCAGACGGAACAAGAGGAAAAATGGTAACTGGCTGGATGTGGATACCAGATGCAAACGGTGTGCAGAAATGCTACTATTTCAATCCAATTTCAGACGGTTTCCGCGGTAAGATGTTAAAAGACACGACAGTGGAAGGATATACCCTGAATGCAGATGGACAATGGGTAGTCAATGGAGTGATTCAGACAAAATAGAATCAAAAACATTCTAAAAATAAAATATTTTAATCTTTTCCATGATAACCACCTGTAAAATGCAGCATCATAAACTAAAAATGCCGCTTACATGAGTCATTTTTCAAGTTTATGATGCTGCGCACAGCAGGTGGTTTCTTTGCTCAAAAAATCTTCTATGGCAGCAGCTTAATCGCCGCCGTATTTGCATACACCATGGGGTTGTCATGCTCAAAAAACACCACTCCATCCACAGGTGCACGCAGCGTTTCCAAACATTCTCCCTCACAGGCATCCAGGATTTCCGCCAGGAGTTGTCCTGCCTTCACTCGTTCACCCACCTGAATTTTTCCTCTGAAAATGCCAGAATACCTCGGACGCACAGAAACCAGCTCCCTGTCCGCCAGAACATGAGAATCCGGTACATTGTTCTGCCGGACATCGTTTTCTTCTGCATCCTGTTTTCCCCGCTGCCCCTGCATCGTGGCATTGCCTTCCTGCTTCACAATTCCATTGGCTCTCAAGAACCGCAGAATCGCCTCCACCAGTTCCTGCGCGCTTTCCTCATCAATTCTCTCTGTCGTCGTGCCATACAGGCTGAACGCATCGGTCTCCCAAATTTGCCAATTATAGTTCAATGTTGTCGTGTCATACGGCCTCGGTACCTTCAGGACAATATACGGCAGTCCAAACTGTCTCGCTTTCTCCACATTCTCATATCCTGTCTTCATAATGCGCACATGGGGACAGAATTTTCCTGGCATATAAAAAGAAGCAAACTGAATTCCATTCTGATATTCAGAGATAATCCGAAACACGCCCGCTGCAATGCGCTGTGTCGTCTCACCCAACGCATATCCAGGAAACATACGGTTAATATCCGTGTTATCAGTAGGCCAGAAACGCTTTCCAATATTCATAGAGCCTGGATTTAAGGAAGGAATCACCAAAATCTCCTTCCCCTCACACAGATTTCCACTCTCCTCCAGCTGTCTCAGCTGTTTTACCAATTTTGAGCAGGTATAAATTTGTTGATACTCATTTCCGCGCAGACTGCCCACCACACACAACGCCTTCTGCCCGCTTCCAAACCGATATCCCTGTATGCGGAAATCATCGCGGTACAGAGAAGGAATGGTATATAAAACCTCTTTCTTCATGACTCCTCTACCTCCCGCTTTAAAATCCGCGCCATCAGAGACCCTTCATCCACCACCGGATATTCTCGGATTGTAAACAACAGTCCATCGTGCGGCGCGCACACCTTTTCCAACACTTCCCCTGTAAACGGATTCAAAATTGCACCGACTTCCTCCTCTTTTCTCACCATGCATCCATGCTCCTTCTTTTTCAGAAAAATGCCAGATACTGCAGCATTCAGATAGCTGACCTCGTCTGCCTCCATGGAGACAATCGGCGTCCGAACCGCGATATCTTCCCCGTCCCAGATGCGCAGCTTTTTCATCAGATGGAAAATGCCGTCCGCCAGCTGCATGCCATATGCTGGAGTCAGGCGCATCCCAACGCCCATCTCCACCACCAGAGTTGGCACCCCAAGTGTATTCATGCTGTAAGCAAGCGTGGATTCCAACACCGTGTTGGCACCGTGCACCCAGACGAAATCCACATTTGCCTCCATCGCCAAAGGCACCAGTTTTTTCCTGTGCAGCTCATTGATGCGAATCTGCGGCAGCTCCGTCAGATAAATATTGCTCGCATGGATATCCAGGCAGAGATCAGACCCCACCAGGTCCTCCACAATCCTTGTCGCCAGATACTCTGTCAGAGAGCCATCCGGCACTCCTGGAAAAATGCGGTTCATATCCAGGTCAAATCCTGGAATTCCGCGGGTAATCGAATCAATTCCCAGAGGATTGAGTGCAGGATATAAATCCACCGTTCCCCTCAGTTTTTCCGGATTTTCCCGAATTCTTTTCGCCACTTCATAGCAGACCAACTGCCCTTCCAGCTCATCCCCATGAATTCCCGTGACAATGCTGATTCGCCTGCCGTTTCCGCCGTCTGCTGGACAGAAGCGGTTTTTCTTTATTTCCAGTGTCTCATTCACAGGAAGAGACACACTCGCCACCGAAATCATCTTCGTCTCCCTCCATTCACCTTTTTTCATATTCTCACAAATATTTCATTCTCTTTTCCGCCTGTTGCTTATCCCATCCATTGTTTCTACATGCTGTTTTCTGCCCACTCCATCTGTTGTCTCTGCAAGCTGTTTCTGCCTGTTTCTCCCATTTGTTCCTTCTGCCTTTCCTCTTCCTCCACCCTGACTGAAACACTCTGCGTCTGCCTAGCAGTTCCGGTAAAAACCCCCTGATTCAACAGACAATCATTGTAATCCCTGCCATGCGATATCTTGATATGCTCGTCCAGCACCCGCACACCGTTGGTCGGGTCCAGCCCGTACCATCTGCCATCCTGTGCAACTTCCACCCAGGCATGACTGAGTCCTTCCCCAATCAACATTCCTGCCACATAACGAGCCGGAATCCCAGACATCCTGCACAGAGAAATCAAAATATGTGCATAATCCTGGCAGACTCCACAGCCCAACTTCCAGGCTTCCTCCGCCGTCGTGCCAAACGTTGTGCACCCCTGCCTGTACGAGAAGGAGTTTTGCAGAGCTTCCATCAGAAACAAACTCATTTCCAAGGCATTCTGCCCCTGTACCCTCCGTGTAATCTCTTTATCGCAGCATCCTTTATGGCCCATTCTGCCGTTTTGGCATACACTCTCAAAAAATTTTTTCAATTCTTCTCCTGGCTGTGTGTATGGCGTCTGCTGCAAAAACATGCCGAGCCGATAAGATTCCTCCGCCCTCACTGTCTCCGACAATCCAGTCTGTATCACCCCGTCCGACACCACCTCAAACAAATCATGCGGATTCTTGGCACGTCCAAAAAAATAGGAATTGCCAAAAGAGTCCCTGTTTTCACACAAAAACTCTTTTGGCAGAATATGAATGTCTTGGTGCAGAACCTGCTGTCTCTCATCAGACGGCGGACTGCACCGGACCGTAAAACTATGCTGTGTCACGGGTTCATCAAATGTAATTCGTAACTCGTAGTGAAACCTCAGCGTCTTCAAAATTTAAACCTCCAGAATTCTCTCAATTTTCCTCACAATTTCTGGATAATTCAGCTTCTCATTCATTTTTTCTCTGTCTATCATGGCAGATAAGGTTTCCAATACTTCTCTATTATAATGCAAGCTGCAGCGGTCAATTCTTCCGCACAGCCTGCGGATTTCACGCTCCATACTCACATAATCCACGCGAAGCCGCCCATACAGGTCAATCCGCTCGACACGCTTTCCGACTTTAATGACATTTCGTGTATTCTCATCCTCAATCTGGTCATCCACAATGCCCCAGAATGCCAAAATGTCATCCAGCACTTTCTGAAACTCAATCATCGGTGCCTCGCTCTCCGCCGCCTTATTCATCTCATATACCGCAAGCTGAATGTAAGCCAGAGTTTCGCTTCCAATTTCCTCCCTCAGCTCAATCGCATTGTCATATGCCCTCTTCAAATTGCTGTAAATCGAGTTCGGGTCATCCTTGCCAAACGGATATTTCTGCCTGAAATCCTCTGCTGAATTATAGATATTGGGGATATCCAGGGAACGGCAAAACTCATCGTATCCTTCCGTCCCTTCCTCTATCATACTATCAAAACGCTGCCCATACAACTTTAAAGTCGTGTACACTCTCTCCGAATATCTTCCCAGCCAGTACAGTCTGTCTGTATTTTCTACTGATTTAACACCCATGTATCTTTAAATCCTCCTCCCTGAGATGAATTGACAATAAAGGAATCCGGATTTCTGGAGAAACGGGTCAGCCCGCTCTTCCATACCACCGGTTCATCCGATGTCAGAACAAACGCTCTCAAATCTGCTTTTCGCATCACCTGCTCGCCCTTTTCCAGAATCGGCAGGTCACAAAAGTCGATGACTTCCTGTGCGATAAACCGCCGCGGCTCACGCTTGAGCAGAGCAATGAAATCTTCCTTCTGCTTTGCCGTCATGCTGCTTCCGAATACTACGCCGTAGCCTCCCGCTTCTGCTACATCCTTCAATACCAGCGTGTCAAAATGTTCCAGCACATACTTCATATCTTCCTCATAGAAAGGCAGATAGGTCGGCGCATTATGTAAAATCGGTTCCTCGCCCAGATAATAGCGAATCATTCTCGGCACAAAGTAATAAATGCCCTTGTCATCTCCGATGCCGTTGCCTGGTGCATTCACCAGCGCCACATTTCCCTTGCGGTAAATGTCAAAGACATGCGGAATTCCAATCACAGATGCCGGATTGAAATTCATCGGGTCCAGATACTCATCAGAAATCCGGCGGTAGACCGCGCCTACCTGCTGCCGCTTTCCATCATAATCCACAAAATACAGATGGTCATTCTCCACAATCAGGTCATTGTATGTCACTAACGGCACATGCATTCGTTCTGCCAGATAGGAGTGCTCAAAATATGCCGCATTGTAACGTCCTGGCGTCATCACGACAGACAGACCACCCGTATTCACATAGTCCAGCGTTTTCTTCAGAAGCGCCGCATAATTCCGGTTATCCGCCACAGAAATGCTCTGGAATGTTCTCGGGCTGCTGCGCCTGCACAGCTCACGCGCAATCATCGGGTAGGAAGCTCCCGACGGCACACGCAGATTGTCCTCCAGAATATACCACTCTCCATCTTTTCCATACACTAGGTCAATACCAGAAATATGGGAATACACACCTTTTGACGGCACGATTCCCTCGCACTGTGCCAGGTAGCCGCTCGAGGCATAGATAAATTCCTCCGGCACCACCTTGTCTTTTAAAATCTTCTTTTCATTATAAATGTCTTTTAAAAACAGATTCAATGCCGCAACTCTCTGCTTTAGACCCCGCTCCAAGTACTCAAACTCTTTCTTCTCAATGATTCTGGGAATGGCATCAAACGGAAAAAGCTGCTCATGAAAATGATTGTTTTTATAAATCCCAAACTTCACCCCATATCTCGCCAGCAGTTCATTGACCGTATCCGCTCGTTCATACAAATCCATCTTCTCTCTCTCCATAGCATCACCATCTATCCCTTTCCAAAAATCAACCTCAGAAGCCGTTCGTTCCCCCTGGAACAGCTCCTTTTTCCTGCGAGTGCACATTTTAGTCAAGCAACTCTGCTTCACAGGAAATTTACCAAACAATTCTATTTCACAAGAAGTTTAGCAAACTTTTCTATAAAGTAAAAAAAAGACGCTCTGCTCTTATCAGCAGAACGCCCTTGTTTCTTATGGAGAAGTGTAACGGATTTTCAGGCATTTGTCAACCTTTTTTTGCGAACGCACTTTTATGCCACAGGCTTTTGCATTTTATACTGTTTCAGATTTTTTACTGCCATTTTGTAAAATTTCTGTAAAATACGCAGAAAGGGACTTGACAGAACATATCCGCACACATATACTGAATATCGATAAGAGGGAGTAGCTGGCATCCTGAAAAGGATGGTTTGTAGCGTCGTCAGCTCGAAGAAAATATGAGTTATGTATGCGTTATCACATGTCATACATCATATTGGATTCCGGTCTACATGAGAAAATAGCGAGACTTTTATCATACCCCTGTGAATTTTGGAGGTATGATAAAAGTCTCTTTCTGTTTTCAGAAAAACTCCCACAGACATGCAAACCTAAACTATGTACATCACAGATATATGGCACAAATATACGGATTGCAT
The DNA here is from genome assembly GCA_030524675.1 of bacterium. Lineage (GTDB taxonomy): Bacteria > Bacillota > Clostridia > Lachnospirales > Lachnospiraceae > CAJMNU01. The sequence goes on along the minus strand of JAUNGE010000022.1, from coordinate 19,429 downwards.
GGCACATACCACAAACTCACAAATAAAAAATCACAAGAAAAGAGGGAAAAGAAAATGATGTATGTATGGTTATTAATCGGATTTGTCCTGCTGGTAAAAGGCGCTGACTTTTTTGTGGAAGGCAGTTCTTCTGTGGCAAAACTTCTGCGCATCCCGAGCATCGTGATTGGCCTGACAATCGTCGCGTTCGGTACGAGTGCACCGGAAGCCGCAGTCAGCATCACAGCAGCGATTTCCCAGCAAAATGAAATCGCAGTCGGAAACGTGGTCGGCTCCAATATCTTCAACCTGCTGATGGTTCTTGGATGCTGTGCCGTGATTCTTCCCACAGCGATTGACAAAAAGCTTCTGCTGAAAGATTATCCCTTCTCACTGATTATCACGGTTGTACTGCTTCTGCTCGTCGCGTTCGACCTGCATATCAGCCGTCTGGACGGCATCATTCTGCTCGTATTTTTTGCATATTTCCTGTTCCGCACAGTGCATCAGGCATTAAAAGGAAGAACCGATGCAGCCGAGGACAACATTAAAGTTTTAAATCCATTTCTCAGCGCTGTCTATATTTTGGGCGGTCTGGCGGCAATCGTAGCGGGCGGTGACCTAGTTGTGGACAGCGCTTCTGAGATTGCAGCAACCTTTGGACTGAGTCAAAGCCTGATTGGCCTGACAATCGTGGCAATGGGAACCTCTCTTCCGGAACTGGTGACATCGATTGTGGCAGCAAGAAAAGGTGAGACTGGACTGGCTCTCGGAAACGTGGTTGGCTCTAACATCTTTAATATCCTGTTTGTGCTCGCAGCTTCCGCAGCCATCAGCCCGATTCCGGTACAGATGACATCCGTATATGACATCATCCTGCTCCTTGTGTTCAGTGGAATCAGTTGGCTCTTCTGCAAATCCAAATATGAGATAAACCGGCTTGAGGGCGCTTCCATGATTTTGATGTATGCCGCTTATATGGTATATATCATCCTGCGCTGACCTATCCGCTCTGTCATATCTCTGTCACATTCTCTGCTGGAATAACAACAGCTGAAACTAGAACAAAAAATCGAAAAAAAAGAAAAAGATGTAAATTACTGGCTCTGTAATGTACATCTTTTTCTATGAAATGATTGCTTGAAAAAGGGAGGAGACCTGACAATTCACATTATCAGGCCGAGTATTATGAAAAAAATCTTGTAAACTTTTTTAAACAGCACCAACTGTTTATGGTTATAGTATACGGTGGAATCATGAAGAAATCATGTTCATTGTGTAAAAGGTTTTTGAATGTTATATGAACGAATTGTGAACATATGAACTGTTTGTTTCAGTTTTCTCTTCCTATCGCTCACAGCAGGTCTGCCAAGGCGTACTTTAATTTTACGTAAATTCCCCTTCACAGATATCCGCATTCCTATTTTTATAAAAATAAATTTCTTCGCCGTCCTCCATATGCACTGTCGTAGATTCCAAAAATGCGCTGCTTCTGATATCTTCTTTTGTCATGCCACCGACAACCTGAAGATACTCTTCTGTGCTCTCTGTAAACCCATCATTGTCAAAATAGATGACGGACAGATTCACATTGCAGTTTGGCTTTTTGTTCAAAAACTGCATATACATCCGCTCGTTCTCAGGAACCAGGATACATTTTTCGTCACCACCCATCTGGCAGCACGAGAGCCATCCCAAAAAGGCATAAAAGAATTCATCTGTTTTCTGCGATTTCGGCACAAAATAGAAATGCCATTTTTTCATTTTCACGTCATCCAGAAGTTCGATATAGAGAGAATGGTCTGCCAAAGAAAGATTCAACTTATCTTCCATCTTCTTTCTCATCCATGTGTGAGACGTTTCGGAAAGTTCTGCCAGAATTCTTCCCACCTGAAAACGAATCTGCTCTTTTCGCTTCATTTTCACTTCCAAGTTCAAAAAAGACAATAATTTCTCGCGCGGGTCATCGTCCACTCTCGTCTCTATTCCGTTTACCGTCTCATATTTGTAGCCCAAAAGTGAAATTCCCAGCTCCATTTTCACCGCCATATCCTCACAATTCAGCGCGATAGCTTGCAATGTAGACTTTCTGGGCAGCTCTTTCAATTTTCCGTTCATAATTCTTGACAACTGATATTTGCTGACGCCTGTCTTTTTGGAAAATTCGCTCAACGACTGACTGCCTTTTGCTTTTCGTACCATACTGGCAAATTCTAATCTTTCATCATCTGTCATACACATACCTCGCTTTCACTTGACCTACTTGACAGTGATAACTATACCACATCCTTTCCTAAAAAGCAATAATATTGCTGTTTTATTAGATAAATAGCTTAAACGCAATATTTTTGCTGTTTAATTTGTGATGTTTTTATTCACCTCCGGCGCCTCCACCTGCTTTCTCAGCCAAAACAAAGCCAGTAGATTTGGCGCCGCCATCATCCCATTAAAGATATCGGACAGCGCCCACACCACTTTTAGCTGCATCACACAGCCAAAAAAGATGGCCTCCAGATAGAGCAGACGGTACAAGAACAGATTTCCTCTAGTTAAATAGGATGCCGCCTGGCTGCCCAGACAGTACCAGCCGACAATCGTTGCAAAAGCAAAGCAGACCATGGAGAGGGCAATGAAAACGCCGCCGCCCTCTCCCACCGTCCTTGAAATCGCCCAAGAGGCCAGTGCCGCTCCATTCAGATTCTGCCCTGTCGCCTGCACCATCATCTCCTCTGTCACTCCCACACCGCCGTTTGAAAACAGCATCCGAATCTCGGGCCGCACCAGAATCGCCACAGCCGTCAGCGTGCACATCAAGATTGTGTCAAAAAACACATCAAAAATTCCCCACATTCCCTGTTCCTGCGGTGTTGTACACTCCGTAGAGCTGTGAAGAATGGACAGACTGCCAAGCCCTGCCTCATTAGAAAAAACGCCTCTCGAGACGCCGTATCCCATAGCGCCGCCCAACATTGATTTTGGCTGAAACGCCTCCCTCCAAATCAGTCCAAACACCTCCGGCAGTTCCCCCAGATTTGCCAGAACCACCACACAGGCCAGCACCAGATAAATACCGGCCGAAAAAGGAACCAGCTTTTCAGCCACTTTACTGATTCGCCCGATTCCGCCCCACAGAACCAGTCCCGCCGCCCCTGTGAGAATCAACGCCGTCCAAAAAACAGGAAAATGAAAGGTGTAAGCCAGCGTATCTGCCATCGAGTTGGCCTGCACCATACTGCCCATCCCGAAAGAAGCCAGCACTACACAGACCGCATACGCAAACGCCAGCCATTTCTTCCCCATCCCCTTCTCTATGTAGAACATGGGACCTCCATGAAAATGCCCGTCCGCTCCTCTTTCCCTGTACAAAACTCCGAGAAAGTTTTCCGCATATGCCGTCATCATCCCGGCGAGCGAAGACACCCACATCCAAAAAATAGCTCCTGGTCCGCCCGCTAGGAGCGCAGTCGCCACTCCTGCAATGTTCCCCGTCCCGACTGTCGCCGCCAAAGCTGTACACGCTGCCTGAAACTGGGAAACTCCGTGCTTCCTTCCCCTTTCTGCTGTATTCTTTTGTATCTTTTTTTCTGTATCTTCTTCCGTATTTTTTTTCGTACTCGTCCTTGTATCCCCTATCGTTCTCTCATCGCAGCTCGGTTTTGGCACGTCCTCCTCTGTCTTTCCGATTCCCCCCGCCGTATATTTCCACCAGGTTTGAAATCCTCGCATCTGAAAAAAACGGGATTTCACCGTAAAATACGTTCCTGTCGCCAGCATCGCAATCAAAAGCCACGGGCCCCATACCCAGCCTTTTACACATTCCAGCAAATTTACAAGCATCAGACTGACTTTTCCTTTTTCTTTCTTTTCACAAAATATGCCCCTTCCCTTGTATTTAAACCTCATTTTTAGTACAATACTGATAAAGATATCGGAAGCAGAAAATCCTTTGAACTGCTATCTTACCAACACATCAGCAAGTATGAAAACCGGAAGGGAGGAATGCCTGTGCCAGGTTTTACTACCCACTATATCATGGGAATGAAAGTTTTTAATGAGATGTCTCCCAGTTATTTAAAGCATATCATCGCCAAATACCGCTGGCTTTACCAGCTTGGTCTGCAGGGACCTGATATGTTTTTTTACAATCTTCCAATTCTGCGCCACAGAGATTACAGAAATGTCGGTTCTTACATGCACGAATCTCACGTAAACGATTTTTTCTCCTGCTGCCTCACACATCTGTCTCAGATTTCTTCCAAACAGCAGCGCGAGCAGGGGCTTTCTTATTTATGCGGTTTTATCTGCCACTACATCGGTGATTCCGTCTGCCATCCTTTTATCTATGGGCGGATTCATTATACTCTGGAGCAGCCGAACAACCACTGTGCCGGCCTGCACGCCGCTCTGGAGAATGAGCTGGATGCGATTCTTCTGCAAAAATACAAGCGCAAAAAACCGTCCGAATTCAACCAGGCGGCCACGATTTGCCTCAACGCGCAGGAAATCCAGTTTATCTCTTACTTTTTATGCCAATGTATCAATGAAACCTACTATCCCATCACAGAAGAAAACAGTTACCAAGTAACAGCCAGAATGATACACCGCTCCATTCTTGCCCTGCGTTTTGGATGCCGCACATTATCTGACCCATCTGGCAGAAAGAGCAGCAGTATTGGCTTTGTCGAAACACTGATATTGAAGCAGCCGATTGCATCCCAAAAACTGGTGACAGACAACATTCGGAATATCAAGCAGAGCTTAAACAGCAACCATGACGCTTGGATCAATCCATGGGACCGTTCTGTTTCTTACGCTTCCTTTCCGGACCTGTTCAATCGGACTCTGGAACAATGCCTCCAGATTTATTCTCTCATCAACCGTGCTCTGGCCACTGGCACTCTGTTTGAAAATCCTGATTTTCAGGATATCCTGACTGCCCTGGGCAATAAATCCTACCACAGTGGGCTGGATGTGGACTAATCCTGTCCGCTCTACGACAAAAGGCTCTATGGCTTACCGCCATAGAACCTTTTATTCTTAGAGCAAGTTAGTGTGCCACGGCATCTGTTCCGACACAATTTCTTTTCCAGGATTCTGAACTGCTTCCTGTATCAGCAGCCAGATATATGCATCCTCCAGCGCCTCCGCCAGCGGATACACTTCCTCCCCTCCATCCAAATAGGACTTTAAGTCATACAGCATGGTCGCAACCGCATATTCATCCTGCGCCTGCTCCAGCAGAACTTCTGCTTTCCATGGCCTGCACAATTCACGCAGTTCTTTTGTTTCCAATGCCCGATACCTTGGATTGAAATAGGGAAGCAGATGTACTGCCTCTGGCTTGTGTTCTTCATTGACATAATACAACATCGTATCGCTCCATTCCCCATTCTGCCCCTGCACAGTCAAATGTCTGGTTCTAATAAAGGAGCGGTACTGGACTCCAGAAAAGTCATAAAATGCTACTTTTCCCGACTCAAACTCCATCACCACATGGTCCCGCACCTTCATGCTGACTCTTCCATCTGTAATTTCTCCATAGCGCGAATCTGTCTCCGTAACAGGAAACTCATACCGGCTTCCGCGCATAGTAACTCTCTCCATCTTTAATCCCAACATACGTCTGATTAAACTGGCCCCATGATAATCATGCGCCAAAGACAAATAGACGGCATATGGTTCTCCCAGAACGCCTTCCTGCACTGCCTTCAATCCAGCTGCCAGGAAAGGATAGCGATGATATTGTTCACATACCACAATGCGTCCGCCATTATTTTTTTTCAGATTCCACAATCTTTTTAACTTTTCTACACTGCTGCCTGCCGGTGTTTCTGTCACAACTGGATATCCCTTTACCACCCATTCCTCTGCCACGTCCGCAATGTCATCTTTGCCAACCGCCACTACAATGCAGTCAGGATGTACTTTCTCACATGCTTCAATGGAAGCCGTAGCAGGAATCCCCTGCTCCTGTCTCATCTTCTGCGCTTTTTCTTCTGAACGGCACAGCATATATTTCAACTCAAACAATTCTGGATATTTTCTAGCAATCCTGACATAAAACATAGCCCGAAATCCAGAGCCAACAAGAACAAATGACAATGGTTTCATACCATTCTTCCTCCTTCCTCAACATGGTCTTCTCCAACATTCCCCACTTTTTTATATAATAAGCTCCCTCCCAAACAAACACCTTCATCCTTTCATCTGTCTGCTCGGAAGAGAGCCCGTCATTTTTTCTCTTTACTGTTTCTCGTACTCCATCTCGTCCATAGCCAGCTTCAGCGCACCCATAATGCCCTGATTGTCATTCAAGCTTGGAAGCACCACATAATGTTCGATGTCTTCCAACTCTTTTGTCTGAATATAACCGGCCAGCTGACGCTTCAATTCCTCACGTACCAGAGGCATCATATGCTCCTGATGCATTACGCCGCCGCCCAGAATGATTCTCTGTGGAGACAGTGTCACAATATAATCTACCAGAGCCTGACCAATATAGTAGGCTTCCATCTCCCAAACTTCTTTTTTGTCCGCCAGCTCTACGCCTTTCTTTCCCCATCTTGCCTCAATCGCAGGACCTGCTGCCATACCCTCAAAACAACTCTTATGATATGGGCATTTTCCCTCATATGTATCTTTCGGATGTCTCACCATCAAGAGATGGCCCGCCTCCGGATGCAGCATACCATGAAGCAGCTTTCCATTGGTAATAATACCGGCGCCAATACCTGTACCAACTGTGATATACATGCTGTTCTCCAGCCCCTTTGTGATTCCCCAGGTAGCCTCTCCCAGAGCAGAGCCGTTTACGTCGGTGTCAAATCCGACCGGAACGCCCAGCGCCTCCTTCAGCACACCAACAATATTGTAATTTCTCCATGCCAGTTTCGGCGTCGTAGTAATATATCCATATGTCTCAGATTTGCGGTTCAAATCAATCGGCCCAAAGCATCCAACCCCCAATGCTTCAATCTCTTTGTCCTTAAAATACTCAATAATCTTCGGCATGGTGATATCCGGTGTCTCGGTTGGAATAGAAACTCTCTCTAAGATATCTCCGTTCTCATTTCCGATTGCACATACCATCTTGGTTCCGCCAGCTTCCAATGCCCCTAATCTCATCCCTTTGTCCTCCATCTTAAATTTCTCTCAGATTTTCATTTTTTCCCTACGGCATTTCCCTCTGTATTTCTCACAGGTACCATGTCTAACAATATTATATCTTGTCCTCTCTAAAATGTGAACGGTTCCGCCTGAAATTTTTTTAAAAAGTTCTACATTGCCGCATGTTTTCCTGTATCACAGTTTTCCTGTATCACACTTTCCACTCTTTCTGGAATACTGTTACTCCAAAATCTGGTCTCCATCCTTTGTGCACAAATTGGCCTTCACTCCCAGATTCAGCATCCACCTGCGTGTTTTCAGCGTCATCCATGGACCGCTGTCCACCCCCTGCCCAGCGTCATTGTTCCAAAGCCATTCCGGCGTAGCCCACAGGCATACTTCCGGTTTTATAATCGCATACATTTCTTTTGTCAGTCCTGATTGTCCATGGTGGGACATCTGCACAACATCCGCTTTCAGCTCACCCGTGGAATTCTGCTCAAACAGATGCGTACCGCCTTCATCTCCCAGATCTCCCAGAAACAAAATGCGCTTCCCGTTGACTGTGAGACGGTATGCAATCGAACTGTTATTGATGTTGCTTTCTTTGCACAGATCGTTCATAACTCGTATATCCACGCCATCCACAGAAATCTGCGTGCCAAACGCCACCTCACATGTTTGCTCCGCTGGCAATGCATCCATGGTCTCCCGAAATTTCTGGACAAACTCTGCCCTGGAGGGTTCTGCGGATGCATACCATTCCTGCTCTGCCAAAGCATAATATATGCGAGAAATGGAAATATTGCTGTCTGGATTTTTCAAAATTTCCACCAGTGCTTCCGCATGGTCATCATGTGGATGCGTAATGAGCCATGCACTGACTTTTCCTCCCTGCTCCCTCAAAATAGAAGCCAGATAGTCCGCATCTTCCGCTCTTCCGCCATCCACCACAATCAATTCCCCATGACCTGTTCTCAAAACAGCTGATAAAATCTGTCCATAACTCTGACTGGCGGGCATCAGCAGCGACGCATCGCCCAGATATTCCCCATCGGAAGACAGACCATCTGTCCCCATCGGCAGAAAATCCAAGTCCGAGACAATCGTATATTTGTTCGCCCCATTAGAAACATTCGGTGAAACAGCTGCTGGAGTTTTTGTCGAACTATCTGGTGAAATATCTGTTATGATATTCGTCGGGGCATCCGGCGCTGCGCTCGATGAAACATGTATTTCTGTGTTTGATGCAGTATTTGACACAGTCCATACAGAATCTGGCGCTGTCGTATCCAAGACAGCAGGTGCAAGAGAAATCGGATAGGCATCCTGACTTGCCCATACATATTCGGCTGTCTCTTCCAACAGTTCAAACATACAAAGTGCAAGTATCAAGCATATGATATTTTTTTTCATTCTTTTTCATCCTTTTGTTCCTTTTTATTCTTAAATTTTATTTTTTCGTTTTCCGTTTTTGTTTTTTTGTTTTTGTTTTTTCGTTTTTATTTTTTGTCTTTTATTCTCACATGTTTTTTCTATATTTCTTCAGACATATCTGTCACTTTGCCAGCTGCAGTTTGCGAAATGATTCTCCCTTTTCCAGATGTTCGTTCACCAGCCATGTCGCTTCATCGTCTTTTGTACTCTCTGGAGCGACACCTATATACACTCCATATCTCTCATACAATCCTCCATATGTCACATCATCTTCCGCTTTCGCAATCGAGAAATCCTGGTCTCCAACCGCGTTGTTGGAATCTCCCAGACCTCTCTCTGCATATTCCAGAGCTTCTTCCGGTGTGATATCATCTTCCACAGACATCACAATCGTAATTTCCTTTTTATCATCATCCACCATAACAGATACGTCTTTTATTTTCGGATAATAGTTCAGATTTTGCAGCACATTGCCTATATCATTGACGCCCTGTTCCCAGTCCAGAACGATATCATCATGAATCTCCATATCCGGAGTCGGAACTGCCATCATGGAAGTTTCTTCCTCTATAGAAGGCAAGGTTGTTGTCACGGTACTCTTCATACATCCCGTAAGCAAAAAAGCACCACATGCGAAAGCTATTATCATTTTTTTCATCGTATTATTTTCCTCCTGCGTCATCTCAGTATTTTTGGACTTAAAAAAATAACTGGTTTTCTTTTCATATCTCCCTGAAGTCTACTGGACCTTCTCGGACCTTTCTCCTTGTGTCTGTTCTACATTTTTTGTCTCAGCTACAATATAAATCGGGCGTCCTTTCAATTCTGTAAACAGAATTGCAATATACTCCCCAATAATGCCGACAATCAAAAACAGAACTGCAAACATAAAACAAATCAGAACCACAATCGTCGCGTAACCACTCGGGGTTCCCACCTTAATCCAGGTATACAGCGTGTACAGCATCACCACAAATCCCAGAAATGCCGAACATATCCCCGCATAAATCCCCAACCTGAGAGGCATATTTGAAAAACACATAATTGTATTCATGGAAAAAGCAAACAATTTTCTCAGATTGTACTTGCTTTCCCCTGCCACCCTGGCTCTGGCCTCAAACTCAATCGTTGTTTTCTTAAATCCAATATTCTGGACAAACCCCCGCAGAAAACGAACCCGCTCTCTGTAATCCTGGCGGAGCACCTCGGCCGCCTGGCGGTCCACAGCAAAGAAATCAGAGGCATTGTTCTCAAATTTCACATCAGACAGTGCATTGATTACCTTATAAAATCCCGCTGATGTAATCCGCTTTATCAGTCCTGCCGAGTCATTTCTAGTTCTCACCATATTGACAATCTGGTATCCCTCTTCCATTTTTCTTAAAATCTCAGGAATATACTCCGGCGGATGCTGCAAATCCGCATCCATACAGATGATGCAGTCCCCTCTGCTGTAGTCCAGACCGGCAATCATGGCCGCCTCATGCCCAAAATTTCTCGAAAAACTGAGTACTTTCACCTTTTCATTCTGAGCAGCGAACTGCTTTAATATGGAAAGACTGCCATCCGCACTTCCGTCATTGACAAATAAAAGTTCATACTCCCATGTGAGCAGGTCCAGAATTTTTCTGGTTTCCTGATAGAACTGCTCCAGTGCCTTCTCCTCGTTATATACAGATACTACAACAGACACTAATTTTCCCATTTTCTTGCCTCTTTTACTCTTCTGTTCCACTCTTCTATTCTTCCATCACTTATCCAAAAATCTGGACTTCCATACTAGCATGGCTGGGAACTCTCTTCTCTTTTGGCGGCAGCTGCATATAATCACCGTACACCATCTCCAGCACTTCTTTCCAACCTGCCGGAACCATCAGTTTGGTCCCCTCAAACTCCATATTTTTCACATGGGTGCACCATTCCTTCTCCAGTGTCACATAGAGATAATCTGGCTGATAATTGCTGTAATAATATCTGTTTGTCTTTTCCTTTCTGGTACAGAGAGACACCATTTTCTGCATCCAGAAAATTGCCTTCATGGGAATGCATTTTCCTACAGCCGACAGGCCGCCCACCAAGATTTTATCCTTCCAGCCATACTTTTTAAAATCCAGCTGGTAACGGTGTCCCATAGCCATGCCATAGATTGCCTTTTGGAAAAATGTAATCAGATTTGCCCGCCACTTTGCCTCCGGAAGCTTATCTAAAATGAACAAATCCACCCACAGATGGTTCAGCTTTCCCTCATAATACGCCATCTCATCGCTATCTTCATGAATTTTGCTTTTTTCATACACAATTCTCGGCGTAAAATCATAGAAAGCTCTGCCATTTCTCAGCTGATTCGGCATCAAAAGCGTCATTCCCTCCGGAAGTTCCCGCTCTGCAACCCTGGCAAATGCATCAAACTGGTTTCTGGTAAACACTACATCTGCATCATCATCCCACGGAATGAATCCATGGTGACGAACGGCACCTAAAAGCGTTCCCGCATCCAGTGCATATCGAATCTTATATTTCCGGCAGATTCTGTCGATCTCTCTCAGAATCTTCAAATTAGCCTGATGTACTTGGCTCAAATCGTACGTTTCTGCCATCTTATCCTTCCCTTTCTGTCCTCTCTACAGCCTCGCGGATGGTCTTTGCCATAAAATCAATCATCGCATCGTTCATTCCTGGGTATACGCCAACCCAGAATGTATCGCTCATGATTCTGTCCGTATTTTCCAGGTTTCCGACCACGCGATAGCCTTTTTGTTCTTGTCTCATCTCGTCAAAGCATGGATGCTTCGTCAGATTTCCGGCAAACAACATTCTGGTCTGCACCCCTTTCTGCTCGATATACTGCACCACCTTTGCGCGGTCCACGCCCTCTTTGCAGGTAATCAGAAAACCAAACCAGCTCGGATTTGCATGTGCACATGCCACCGGAAAAATCAGTTTATCCTGCATATCCTCCAGCGCCGCATGCAGTCTGTCAAAGTTATGTCTTCTTCTCTCCACAAAAGAAGGAAACTTCTCCAGCTGCGCACAGCCAATGGCTGCCTGCATATCAGTTGCCTTTAAATTATATCCAAAATGAGAGTACACATATTTATGGTCGTATCCCAGCGGAAGTTCTCCATACTGCTTGTCAAACCTGTGGCCGCAGAGATTGTCGTGTCCGGACGGACAGCTGCAGTCTCTTCCCCAGTCGCGGAAGGAGCGGATGATCTTATTTAAGAGGGGCTGATCGGTGTAGACAGCACCGCCCTCTCCCATTGTCATGTGATGTGGCGGATAAAAGCTGGAAGTGCCGATATCACCGATAGTTCCTGTCAGCTTTACCTGCCCGTCTATCTCATACTCGCTTCCCAGCGCATCGCAGTTGTCCTCCACCAGCCAGAGATTGTGCTTTCTGCAAAAATCCTTCACAGCCTGTAAATCAAACGGATTTCCCAGTGTATGCGCAATCATCACAGCTTTTGTCTTCTCCGAATACGCTTTCTCCAGCATTTCGACGTCAATATTATACTGAGGGATTGTCACATCCACAAAAACGGGAACCGCGCCATACTGAATCATCGGCGTCACAGTCGTTGGAAATCCGGCCGCCACCGTAATAACCTCATCCCCGCGCTTGATTCGCCTCTCTCCCAGAAGCGGGGAGGTCAGCGTCATAAAAGCTACTAGGTTCGCAGACGAACCAGAATTCACCAGCGCACAGAACCGCACCCCCAGATAGTTTGCCAGCTTCTTCTCAAATTCTTCTGTATAGCGTCCGGAAGTCAGCCAAAATTCCAGGCTGGAATCGACCAGATTCACCATCTCATTTTTATCATACACACGAGAAGCATATGGGATTCTGTCTCCCTCTTGATATGGTTTCTTTTTATGAAACATATCACAGTATTCCGCCACCTGCTTTAAAATCTGCTCCCTCGCCTGCTGCTCATTCATATGCTCAAACATATTTTTTTCTCCTCTATTCCTCTATTTCTCCAGAACAATCCTTTTCTCCAAAATAATCCTTTTCTCCAGAACTCCCTTCACAAGGTATCTCATCAGACCTTTACTTTATCAAAAAAAAATCCCGAATCTGCTGCCGCGTCACCTGTCCCATATTTTCGCCTCTCAGATATGCTTTCGTCCACTCCACTGTTTTCTGAATGGCCTCATTCACATGATACCGAGGCGTCCAGTCAAATGTCTGTTTCAATTTGGAGCAGTCCAGTTTCAGGAAACTCGCCTCATGAGGTCCGCCATCATAATGATTTTCCCAGCGTGCTCCCTCTCCCCATGCCTCACAGAACATAGAGGCCAGCGCACCAGTTGTCACACAGTCGATTTCATCCGGCCCTACATTATAGCTTCCCTCATATGCCCGATTCTCATACTGCCTGGCAGCAACTGCCAGGTAGATACAAAGCGGCTCCAAGACGTGCTGGTATGGTCTCGTTGAATGTGGATTTCGCACAACAATCGGCTCTTTTTTTATGGCAGCACGGATACAATCCGGAATAATCCGGTCATTGGCAAAATCTCCTCCGCCAATCACATTTCCCGCTCTGAGTGTAGAAATCGCACATCGGCCATCTGCAAAAAATGAATTTTTATAGCTGTGCGTCACCAGCTCCGAACAAGATTTGCTGTTGGAATACGGGTCATATCCATTCAGCCTATCTATCTCACGATATCCATATTCCCACTCTCTGTTTTCGTAAACTTTGTCCGTCGTAACATTCACAAACGACTTTACACACGAATGTTTACGAACACATTCCAGAATGTGAACCGTTCCCATGACATTGGTTTCATAGGTGTAAACTGGTTCTTTGTAGGAATCTCTCACGATTGGCTGCGCCGCTAGGTGAAGTACAATCTCCGGCTGTACTTGCTCAAACACGGCATCTAAATGAGCCAGGTCACGGATGTCGCCCTCAATCGAGCACATTCCTTCTTTTACTCCTGCTATCTCAAAAAGGCTTGGGGATGTTGGCGCCGGCAAAGCATATCCTGTCACCTCAGCTCCCCACAATTTCAAAATTTCGCACAGCCAGGAGCCTTTAAATCCAGTATGTCCTGTTACCAGAACTTTTTTCCCCTGATAAAATTCCATAATCTTCATTTCCTCATAATTCTCCCTTTTGCGCCCCTTGATACCGAATGGCGCCGCATGATATGCTCTCGCAAAGTCTATGCTCTGCTCCAGTCACTGTCAAGCTGGTATCATCAAAATCAATGATCCCAGATTTTCCAGGGTGCATTTCCCGACTGCCACATTGCCTCCAGCTGCATCTTGTCCCTCTGCGTATCCATGCATTTCCAGAATCCGGTATGCGTGTACGCCATCAGTTCTCCATCGGCCGCCAGATGTTCCAGCGGCTCTTTCTCAAATACCGTCTCATCTCCAGCAATATAATCAAAAACACCTGGATTCATCACCATGAATCCGCCGTTAATCAAACTGCCATCCATATCATTTTTCTCGCGGAATGTACAGATTTTTCCATTCTCTGCGACATCCAAAACCCCAAACTTCTGCCCGACATTCACTGCCGTAATCGTCGCTATCTTTCCATGACTCTCATGAAATCTGCGCAGTGCATGAATATCCACATCCGCCACTCCATCTCCATAGGTGAGCATAAATGGCTCATCTCCCACATATTTTTGAATTCTCTTGATTCGCCCGCCCGTCATCGTATGAAGTCCCGTATCAATCAGGGTTACTTTCCATGGTTCAGAATAATTGTTATGGACTTCCATTTTATTATTCATCAAATCAAATGTGACATCTGATGTATGCAGAAAATAGTCTGCAAAAAACTCTTTTACTACATACTGCTTATATCCTAAACATATCACAAAATCATGCAGGCCAAACTGAGAATAATACTTCATAATATGCCACAGAATGGGGCGTTCCCCAATCTCAATCATTGGCTTCGGTTTCAAGTGACTCTCCTCGCTGATTCGCGTTCCAAAACCGCCCGCTAAAAGTACAACTTTCATTCTATCTCTGTGCCTCTCTTTCTTCCTGTTGTTTCTGTTATTTCTGTTTTTTCTCTTCTTTCTTGCCTCTTTGATTTTCTCTGTTGCTCTCTGCTACTCTCTGAATACATTCCACTTATTTTCTTCTAAAATAGCGAACGCTCTGCGAATCTGATCCGGCCCTTTTTTGTACTGAAATATTCTCTCAAGTTCTTCATCCGTCAGTTCTTCATAGTGCAGTGCAGCTTCTCGCTTTTCTATCAAATTTTCTTTTCTGTAAGGCGCTTTTTTCCACTCACAGCATGTCGTATATACGCTTCCTGCCACAAACACCAGCGCCAGCACCAGATACACAAAACTCCATCCGCTTTTTCTCTGCATTCTGCTTCTTTTCTGCGCAGTTTCTTGTCGCGCATTTTCTTTTCGCACACGTTCTTTTGGTGCATTTTCTTTTTCATTTCTTTTTGAGGGGAATACTGTCATTCTGCTCCTGCCGCTGAAAGCAAATGTCAGAAAAATTCCAATAATCCCCACCTGAAACTGCAATGCATATCTTGAGCTCATGCCATAATCGGATTTCATAAAAATCCATCGCGACAACAGAATCAGCACATGATTCATTCCCCCCGCTGCCAGAAACACAAGCGGCAAAATCGTTCTCTCATAAATCCGATTTTTCCAGTTTAAGTACAGTGCCAGTAGATAACATCCAATCACAAAACCGCCCAGCAGCAAAATCTGCCAATCCTGCGCCAGCACATTCCGAATACACTCATCTCCCAATACAGTAGATGCAAAAGACTTTACAAAAAAGACAAGAAAAAAGCCAGGGTTGTCAAAAAGAGCTGTTTTCAAAGGAATATCCACAGCACCTGCATGTTCTTCCACAGTGCAGGAATTGCTCCATATGTAAAGGAAAAGCGGAATCAGCACACAAACCGCAAAGAGCATCCACTTTTTCACTTCCGCACTGCTCTTTTTCAGGCTGCCTGCCCGAAATACGCGAAGCCCAGCCACACAGATGCACGACAATACCATAACAGCGGAATACACCGCACAGTACGGCCCAGCCACTCCCAGCGTAATCACAAACGGAAGCACGCACATTCTCACAGTATCCCCGCGTTTTGTCTCCCCGCGGTATACTCTGTCCAGCACAGTATAGTGATAATAAAAACAGGCAAATGCTGTAAAATGCACCCATCCTGTGCCGTTTGTCAGCATTTCCCATTTATTCAGACTAAACAGCAGCAGCATAATCATGCCATACCATATATAGGATACCTGATGTTTTCTGCAATACCCTGCCAGGACCCATGCAGATGCTCCCAAGCCCAGAACACCAAGCCCCATCTCCACTACTGTATTGTAGCCAAAAAATGTGACATTCAGGATTCTCTCCACATAATTTAACGGAATACGGGTGAGAACATCTGCAACAAAAAATTTATCGGGATTCCACACATCCGGCAGATAACTGTTAATCAGGCGGATGTAATCGGTATACGCCACGTCCACGACAGCCCTGTTCAGATAAAGAAAGCAGAACAGAATTCCCAGGACAGGAAGACCGCCATATATCATTTTTTTCCCTTTCATACCACTCTCATCCTTTTCCTTTCACAGCTTTCTCAGCAGAGCGCAATCAATCGCAGAAAAAATGCTCTTCCAGCATCAGGCACAGCACATGATAAATCGGAAGATGCAGTTCCTGAATCTTGAATGTCTCCGTCTCCGGCACAATCACAGCCGCATCGCAGAACTGCTTTATTTTACCGCCGTCCCGTCCCAAAAGCCCGACCACTTTCATGCCTTTTGCCTTCGCTGCGCAGGCGGCGTACAGAACATTTTTAGAATTTCCCGATGTAGAAATGCCAAAAAACACATCTCCCTCTTTGCCGAATCCCCAAAGCTGCTGCGCAAAAATAGTCTCTCCCTCTACATCATTCAAAAATGCAGTGCTGAGTCCTGGGTGATTCGTCAAGGCAATCGCAGGAAGCGCTCCCTGCAGTTTTGTATACAGGTCTTTTCCTATGGTTTCATCTGCTTTCAGAAGTTGTTCGCGCGCTTTTTCATCCAGATGGCGCCGTTTCACAAATCCTTTCATCAACTCTCCGACCATATGCTCCGAATCTGCACAGCTTCCGCCATTGCCTGCCACCAGAAGTTTTCCGCCAGCCGCATAACATTCCTCCAAAATCTGATATGCTTTTTCTATCTCACCACGGATAGATGACAATTTAGGATAGCGCTCTGTCAATTCCGTCAAATATTCCTTTTCTCTCATATTCTGTCCTTTCTCTTACCTCACTGTCTGCATACATCTTCCTGTTTTTCTTTATTTTCTGTGTTATTTTGCTCTCTGCCTTTGTTCCTTCATTATTCGCTGCTTTTCTTGCTTTCCTTACTTTCCTGATTCAATATCCACTGTACCGCTTTTAGCAGATTTTCCTTAAAAAAATCATAACCAGAATTCTGGTTTTTTTGGCAGTCCTGCTCATAAATTTCCCTGCCGTATCCTGTTCCTACCAAAATGGACTTTATTCCGTAGGCAATGCCTGCTTTTGTGTCGGAGGTCTTATCTCCAATCATCCAGGAATGTTCTCTGTCAATTTTTCCAGTTTCTTCTGCTTGCTCCAAAAGCCCAATATCCGGCTTTCGGCATCTGCATTTTACCTTATAGGCGCCGATTCCATGGACAGGATGATGCGGACAGTAATAAAAAGCATCCACATGCGCATGGTCCTTCGCTAAAACTTCATTCAGGTACTCGTGAAGCACCTTCACATCCTCTTCCGTATAGTATCCTCTCGCCACTCCCGCCTGATTTGTCACCACAATCACTTCATATCCGGCCTGATTCAGCAGGGCAATCGCCTGCGGCACGCCTTCTATCAGCCTTAAATCTTCCTTTCGGTACAGATAGTTTACCTCTTCATTGATGGTTCCATCCCTGTCCAAAAAAACAACTTTTCTTCCGCTCTCCATATCTTTGTATTCAGAATTAAAAATCAAAACGATACTCCTTATTTGGCATCTTCACGGAAACATGGTCATACTGCCAACGGCTCTCATCCGAGCACCAGCTCTGCGCGCCGCGGAGCTCAAAGTTCCAGTCCGTGAGCTGTCCGCCTGCTTTCTCCAATCTCTCTGCCACTTTATGTTTTACATTATATGGGCAATACAGCAGAAGGAAACCGCCTCCTCCTGCTCCTAACAGCTTTCCGCCCAGAGAACCCGCCTTTATCGCTTCCTCATACAGCTCATCAATTCTCGGGTTTGTAATCTTGCTGCTCATGCGTTTTTTGCTCTGCCAGCCATAATCCAGCAGTTTTCCGAAATTGTGAAGATTTCCGCGCAGCAATTCATCCTTCATCGCGTAAGCTAGCGCCTTCACCTCGCACATTGCATCAAACGCATCCTGTTTTTTATAATTGTTCACCTGGTCCTTGATGATGTTGGCGGAAACATGGATATTTCCAGTGTAGCACAGAAGCAGATTGTACTGCAGCTCATGGATAATCTCCTTCTTGATGCGCAGCGGATTCACAACAACATTGTTTCTTCCATGAAACTCGATAAAATTAAAACCGCCGAAGGTTGCCGCATACTGGTCCTGATACCCGCCGGAAATCTTCAAATCCTCTCTCTCCACACCATATGCCAAGTCGGCCAGCGCATATCCGTCCAGTTCAATCCCCTTCCATTTTGCCATCGCTGAGAGCAGCGCCACCATCACAGTGGAGGATGTTCCCAGACCTGAACCTGGAGGCGCATCGCACTGCAGATAGACTTCACATCCCTGTCGGATGTCCATCGCATTGAGAGCGGCTGTGACTAAGTCCAGCTTTCCATCATAAATATAGTTTTCCTTTGTGTTATATTTGACTGTCATATCAAAATCCAGGGAATGTACTGTAATATTGTCATCTTCCCTCGGAATAATCGAACAATACGCATATTTATTGATTGTACTTCCTATAATCGCTCCGCCCTGCTCCTCGCAGAAGGGCGCCACATCCGTACCGCCGCCGCCAAAACTCACACGCAAAGGTGCTCTTCCTCGAATTACCATACAACAACTCCTCTCTCGACATCCCTCTGAAAACGGAAATAATCTTCCGGCACACCGATATCCACAAAATATCCGTCATTTACAATACCACACAGCTTTCGTCCTTCGCTCATCCACTTCGGAATCATCTCATTTTCCAGAGATACCTTTCCCTGCGGAATTTCATCCAGAAGTTCCCGCTTCATCAGATAAATACCGCCGTTGATCGTACCTGGCCTAGACTCACTTGTCTTCTCATTGAAACGAACCAGTTCATTTCCCGACAAAATCGCCTCACCATAGCGGGAGACATCCGCCACCTCGCGCAGAACCAGCGCCATATCCGCATTCTCCTCTGCCGCCAGCTTCGCCAGCCTTCCATAATCAAACTGATAAAACGTGTCCGCATTCAGCACGAAGCATCTCTCCTCATGGACAAAACGGCCCGCATTCTTGATGGCACCGGCAGTTCCCAGAAGTTCTTCTTCATATGCATAAGAAATTTTCACACCAAATGCAGCGCCGTCCTGAAAATATTCTTCCACCATGCTGCCTTTGTATCCCACTGCAAAAATAATCTCCGTGATTCCCTGCTTTGCCAGTTCGTGAACCACATATTCCATAAACGGTTTCCCCTCTACCAGAGCCATTGGTTTTGGCCTGTCATTCACCACAGAACGCAGTCTGGTTCCCAAACCTCCTGCCAATAAAATTGCCTGCATATTCGATTCCTTTCTTCTCTTTCCTTATTTTTCTTTTCTACGTTCTCTGTCTCGTCCTCTATTTTTATTTTTTCCATACTTTCTGATTCTCTTTATATCTTGTGATACCAGGGTCAAAAGGTCAGAAATCCGATGCAAGCTTGCTTGCAAGAGGATT
>JAUNGE010000021.1 GCA_030524675.1 bacterium | reverse complement strand
TCGGTGCGGTCAAGATGGCAGACCGTGTGGTACGGGAAATGATGGGCTTGTAAAGTTTTCGTGAATCTGTTGACTTTGTTGCATGAAATGGGTATAATATGGTTAGAATATTACTACCACTAATTCAAGGAGGTGTCTGTATGAATATTCGTCCATCCGCAGCAATCAGACAGAATTACAACGAGATTGCTGAAATGTGCAGAAAGACCGCAGAGCCGATTTTCCTTACTAAGAACGGAGAGGGAGATTTGGTTGTCATGGATATTGAAACTTATAACCGCAGGGAAAAGATGCTGAAACTCCGTGAGGAGCTGCTTGCGGTTGAGGAGGACAGGATTGCAGGAAGATGTGGCTGTACCCTTGATGAACTGGATGCTTATCTCGATGATGTGATTGCAGAGGTATAGCGTATGACAGAAAACAAGAAATATAAGGTCATTGTTTCCGACAGGGCAAAAAGGATGTTGGGAACGCATATCTGTTTCATGGCACAGGTCAATAAGGATGCAGCGGCGGCGAAAAAGAAAGAAATCATGTCTGCCATGCGTTCTCTCTCCCAGATGCCGCAGCGTTTTCCGTTTTTTGAGGAAATGTATATTACGCCTAACAAATACCATAAAATGTTTATTGAGAAATGGTATCTCGTCCTCTACCAAATCCAAGATGATACGGTCTATGTTGATTATATCCTTGACTGTCGTAAGGATTATGGTTGGCTCATAAAGTAACAACAAAATAACGAGAACAGAAATCGTCACTTAGAACAGGTGGCGATTTTTTTGTGTCAAAAAGGAGGTGCTATCCATTTGGAAGTCAAGATAAATAAAGAAATCCGTAACTACACGGAATCCATGTTTTTCGGGCTGTCCCTGCGGCAGTTCATTTTTTCGCTTCTTGCCATTGGAGTGGCGGTGGGCTTGTATTTCCTGCTCCGCCCGCACTTTGGCACGGAAACCCTTAGTTGGATGTGTATTCTGGGAGCCGCCCCGTTTGCGGCGATGGGCTTTGTCAGATATAACGGCATGAACGCCGAGCAGTTTGTCTGGGCATGGTTTAAAGCCGAGTTTATGATGCCGAAAAAGCTCCTGTTTCTCCCAGATAATCTTTATTACGGAATGTTGAAGCCGAACATCGAAGCAAGGGAAAAGGGGCTGACCGTTACAGTGAAGAAGCAGAAAAAGAAACGGCAGGGGGAAAAGCCAGAGAAAAAGAAAGCGAAAAAATCAAGAAAGCGTAAGGAGGTAAGCCATGATTAAGACGCTTAAGAATATGTCAAAGCAGGACAGGGAGAAATTTGTGGTGCCGAAGTCGGTGCAGGCAGTCATCCCTATGAAAACCGTCTGGGAGGACGGCATTTTCCTCGTTGGCAAAAACAAGTATGCTAAGACTTATAAGTTTGAGGACATCAATTATGCCGTGGCGAGCCGTGAGGATAAGGAAGCCATGTTCCTTGAATATTCAGAGCTTCTCAATGCCCTTGACAGCGGGGCGACTACAAAAATCACTATCAATAACCGCCGCTTAAACCGCAGGGATTTTGAGCAGACCATCTTAATCCCGATGGCGGAGGACGGTCTGGATAAATACCGTAAGGAATACAACAGGATGCTGCTTGATAAGGCGACAGGGGCAAATTCCATCGTGCAGGATAAGTATGTGACCATTTCCGTCAATAAGAAGAATATCGAGGAAGCCAGAAGCTACTTTGCCCGTATCGGTGCTGACCTTATCGGGCATTTCAATCGGCTCGGCTCCAAGTGTACGGAACTGGACGCAGGCGACAAGTTGCGTATCTTCCATGACTTCTACCGAACAGGCGAGGAAACCGCATATTCCTTTGATATGGTACAGACCATGCGGAAAGGTCACGATTTTAAAGATTATATCTGCCCCGACACCTTTGAATTTGAAAAAGATTACTTCCGTATGGGCGACAGATATGGGCGTGTGATTTTCCTTAGAGAGTACGCCGCCTATATCAAGGACAGCATGGTGGCGGAGCTTTGCGAGTTAAACCGAAACATGATGCTGTCCGTTGACGTTATCCCCGTTCCCACAGACGAAGCTGTGCGGGAGGTGGAAAACCGCCTGCTCGGTGTGGAAACCAACATCACAAACTGGCAGAGGAAGCAGAACCAGAATAACAACTTTTCGGCGGTCATTCCTTATGATATGGAGCAGCAGCGAAAGGAAAGCAAGGAATTTCTGGACGATTTGACGACCCGTGACCAGAGGATGATGTTTGCGGTATTGACGATGGTGCATACGGCAGACACGAAAGAGCAGCTTGACAGCGATACCGAAGCCCTCTTAACGACAGCCAGAAAGCATCTCTGCCAGTTTGCGGTGCTGAAATATCAGCAGATGGACGGTCTGAACACAGCCCTGCCCTTTGGTGTGCGGAAGATTGATGCCCTGCGTACCCTCACGACAGAGAGCCTTGCGGTGTTTATCCCGTTCCGTGTGCAGGAAATCTATCACGAAAACGGCGTGTACTACGGACAGAATGTTATCAGCAAAAATATGATTATTGCCAACCGCCGCTATCTCTTGAATGGCAATTCCTTTATCCTGGGCGTGTCTGGTGCAGGAAAGTCCTTTACGGCAAAGGAGGAAATGACGAACATCATTCTGACCGACCCCAATGCTGATGTCATCATCATAGACCCAGAGCGTGAGTATTCTCCCCTTGTGAAAGCCATGCAGGGAGAGGTTATCCACATCTCTGCGACCTCTGAAAACCATATCAACGCTATGGATATGAACTCCGATTACGGTGACGGTGCAAACCCCGTCATTCTGAAATCGGAGTTTATTTTATCCTTATGTGAGCAGCTCATCGGCGGCGCAAGTCTGGGGGCAAAGCAGAAATCCATCATTGACCGCTGTACGGCAAGCGTGTACCGCTATTATCAGCAGGGCAACTATATGGGAACGCCGCCGACCTTGCAGGACTTCCGTGAGGAACTTCTGAAGCAGAGTGAGCCAGAAGCGCAGGAAATCGCCCTTGCCATTGAGCTGTTTACGGACGGGTCACTGAATACCTTTGCCAAGCATACTAATGTGGACACTCACAGCCGCCTTATCTGCTATGACATTCTGGATTTAGGCAAGCAGCTACAGCCTATCGGTATGCTCGTTGTCCTTGACAGCATCTTAAACCGTATCACGATGAACAGGGCGAAAGGCAGGAATACGTTTATCTTCATTGATGAGATTTACCTGCTGTTTCAGCATGAGTATAGTGCCAACTTCCTCTTTACCCTGTGGAAACGTGTGCGTAAGTATGGTGCGTACTGTACGGGTATCACGCAGAATGTGGACGACCTCTTGCAGAGCCATACGGCGAGGACGATGCTTGCCAACAGCGAATTTATCATCATGTTAAACCAAGCGTCCACAGACCGTATCGAGCTTGCGAAGCTCCTTAACATCTCCGATTTGCAGATGAGCTATATCACGAATGTCGGTGCAGGACAGGGGCTTTTGAAAGTCGGCAGCTCCCTTGTGCCGTTTGTCAATAAGTTCCCGAAGAATACGGAGCTTTATAAGCTGATGACAACTAAATTTGGGGAGGTGTAAGCCTATGGCAGATATAAGATTTCGCAATACCGCCCATCGGGATTTCTTTCTGGAAAATATGATGAAATGCAGGGTCAATGACTGTTACCACAGGGCATTTTTCTATGTCATGGGGATTGCTTCAGAAACGAGGGCGAACATCAATCAGATGTTTGATTTTAAGACAGACTGCATCGTGCCAGAGGGGATGCACGGCGGATGGCAGACAAGCGGCACGGTCAAGGTGTGCCACCTTGCCTTTAACCTCTGGAACGGTTATGCGGAGGAGGGACGGGAACGGTACTTCACGCCAGAGGAATTATTCTGCTGTGAGTTCGCCCCGTACTTCATGGAGGGCATCAAGGTAAGGTATCCCGAATATTGCAGGGAGCTTCCTGCCCCTAAGAAACAGAATGAATATGCACGATAGAAAGGAGTAGCTTATGAAATTGAAAAAATATAAATCTGTTATCTGTATCATTGCCGCCGTGTGCCTGTTAGGTGCGGCGGCTTTTTGCGGCTATCATATCTACCACCATAACGCACAGGTGGACGAGCAGACAGAAGCCTTTGAGGAGATTGCCGAGGTGGTAGAGAACGCTCCCGATGAGGAAGAAAAGCAGACGGAGGAGCCTGTCAGCGAGGGCGAGGACATTCTTGCGAAGTACAGGGAACTGTATTTGCAGAATGAGGATATGGTTGGTTGGATTTCCATTGCCGGCACGACCATCAATTATCCCGTCATGCAGACCAAGAACAATCCGAACTTCTATCTGAAGCGCAACTTTGAAAAGGAATACAGCGATTTAGGCGTACCGTATATCCAAGAGAACTGCGATATTGCCACAAGCGACAATCTCATTATTTACGGTCATCATATCACAGGGGGCAGGATGTTCGGGGCATTGGAAGATTACAAATCCCAGAGCTTTTATGAGGAACACAAGACCATCCAGTTTGATACCCTCACGGAGCAGGCGGAGTATGAAATCATCGCCGTATTTAAGACCGTGGCGTACAGCTCACAGGGCTACCGCTATTACGACTTTGTGGATGCGGAAAATGAGGAGGAATTTGATGCTTTTGTCGGGAAGTGCAAAGAGCTTGCCCTGTATGATACGGGCGTGACCGCCGAGTATGGCGACAGGCTCATTACCCTTTCCACCTGCGAATATTCTGCCCAGAATGGCAGGCTTGCGGTGGTGGCAAAAAAGATAAACTGATATGACCGCAAATCCTCTGGGAAAGGAGGTTTTGTATGGCTGATATAAAGACCAGAGATGCGGTCAAGGGTACGATAAAGACCATCGACAAAGCCGCCGTTGCCAGTCAGCGTATGAAAAACGCCTATGCCAAAACTAAGGATAAGGCGGAGCAGGGATATTACGCAGATGAAAATTCCTCTGTCGAATATGCGTCTGACAGGGTATCCCGTGCCGCAGGGCGTGTTAGAGATGAGGGCATCCATCAATTTAACAAACAGGGGCAAAAAAGTGTCCAGACTACCAGAGAAAATATCGGTAAGGCAAAGGATAAGCTCTCTGATTTTAAAACAAAAAGGGCAATGAAAGCCGCCGAACAGAAAAAGGCACAGCAGGCTGCAGAACAGACAGGCTCGCAGATCCGTCACGGAACTGCGAGCCTGTCCCCTGCCCCCGATGTTTTGGTTAAGGGCGAAGCTCCCCAGACAGGTGCGGGACAGTTGATAAAGACCCGCAGACAGGGGAAAAAGACGGTTAAGACCACCGCCAGAAATGCGGAAAAAGCGATAAAATCTACAGCGAAAGGCACGGTCAAGACCACCGAGAGGACAGTCAAAACAGCGCAGGCAACCTCTAAGGCGGCAATCAAGACGATAGAGCAGACCGCTAAGACCGCACAGGCAGCGGCAAAGGCATCCGTTAAGGCGACCCAGAAAGCGGCGCAGGCGGCGAGAGCCACCGCAAAAGCGACAGCCGAAGCGACAAAAGCATCGGTCAAAGCTACCATTTCCGCAGTCAAGGCGATTATCGCAGGGACAAAGGCTCTGATTACCGCCCTTATCGCAGGCGGTTGGATTGCCATTGTGATTATCTTAATCGTTGTACTGCTCGGCTGCGCCGTATCTTTATTTGGCGGAGGAAGCAGCAGCACTTCCTATACGCCTGTCAGTGCGGAGGTGGAAGCCTATGAGCCTTTGATACAAAAATATGCCAAGCAGTACGGCATCCCCGAATATGTGGAGCTTATCAAAGCTGTGATGATGCAGGAAAGCGGCGGGCGTGGGCTTGACCCCATGCAGGCGGCGGAGGGCAGCTTTAACACAAGGTATCCCCATGAGCCGAATGGGATTCAAGACCCAGAGTATTCCATTGAGTGCGGCGTACAGGAATTAAAGGCGGCGCTTATCTCCGCCGAGGTACAAAACCCGATTGATATGGAGCGTATCAAGCTCGCTTTGCAGGGCTACAATTTTGGAAACGGCTATATCACATGGGCAAAGAGCAACTATGGCGGTTATTCCTATGCAAATGCGGTGGAGTTCTCCACCATGCAGGCGGCACGGTTAGGTTGGGACAGTTACGGCGATACGCAGTACCCCGCCCATGTGTTGCGGTACTATCCGTATGGACGGGCATTTACAAGCGGCGGCAATCAAGCGATTGTTGAAGTTGCATTGACACAGCTCGGCAATGAGGGCGGACAGCCCTATTGGAGTTGGTATGGCTTTGACGGGCGTGTGGAATGGTGTGCCTGCTTTGTGTCATGGTGTGCCGACCAGTGCGGCTATCTGGACAGCGGCATCATACCGAAATTTTCCCTTTGTTCGGACGGTGTGGACTGGTTTAGCGGCAACGGACAATGGCAGGGAAAGGACTATGAGCCGAAAGCGGGCGACATTATCTTTTTTGACTGGAGCAAGAACGGGCAGGACGGCGATGCCGACCATGTGGGTATTGTAGAGAAATGCGAAAACGGTGTTGTCTATACCGTGGAGGGTAACTCTGGCGATGCCTGCCGACAGAACAGCTATCCCGTAGGATATTATGAAATCCTCGGCTATGGCTGTCCGAGATATTAGAAAAGGGGCGAAAGAAAAACAGAGGGCCTTATTCCTCTGTTTCCTCTTTTGCCTTACATAGTCCGTTTACCGTTGCTTCTATGACGGAAAGCTCTTTATCGTCTAATCTGTTGAGCTGTGCGTCTAAGCGTCTGCGGACAGAACTTTTTTTGATTTCCTTGTTTGGGAATATGTACTCGTCAACCGACACATCAAACATTGTAACGAGTTGGATAAACAGCTCAATACTTGGATACTGCCCCTCATTTTCAATAGATTGAATGTGTCTGGGGGCGTAGCCGATAATCCCAGATAGCTGCTCCCTTGTCATCCCTTTGGTTTCACGGGCTTTTTTGATTGCCTGTCCTATCGGAGTAAAATCGAAGTCAAAATCATTGTTCCTTTCGTCCAATTAGCTCACCACCTATTTTCTGAAAATGTTACTCTTATATTTTACAGAGATGTGGCTTCTGATTAAACGATGTGAAATCTCTTGATTTAGGAGATAAAATCTCTTATACGGAGAGATTTAAAGTCACATTTAGATTTTTTAAGCAAACCACTTGACATTTATTGATGCTTCGTATATTATATCTATGACCGAAACAGTATTTTGAGTCATAAAAAAGGAGAGGATTATATGGCAAGAAGTTTTACGGAACGAGAAAAAGATAACATTAAAAAAAGTTTGCAGGAAATCTGTAAGCAGAGTTGGACACAGTACGGCTATAAGAAAACGAGTGTCGATGACCTTTGTAAGCAGGTAGGCATCTCAAAGGGAGCATTTTATCTTTTTTTTGAATCAAAAGAGGCTCTCTTTTGTGAGGTACTGTGTTCCGTGCAAGAACAAATCTGCAATGCCGCATCTAAGATAATTGAAAAACACAAAGACAAGTACGGTGTTGCAGAAGCCTTAAAACTCATTTATCGGGAATATGATAGAAATAATTTTTTGTACGATTCAGACAGCACGGATTTCACAATTTTGATGAATAAGTTGTCAGAGGAACAGGCAAAAAAAATCGAGGAATCCAATAAAATGAGCCAACAGCTTTTTTTAAGCCAACCATATTTGAAATTTAAGGCTGATGCGGATTTGGCGATGTCAGTTATTTATTCTTTAATTATGAATGTTAAAAACAAGGATATTCTTCCTTACAATCACATGGAAACCTTTGATTTTATGGTTGACCATTTGATTGAAAGTATATATGAATAACAGGAGGTAGAAAAGAAATGCAAAAGGCAGAAAACAGAGGGCAGTCTACGGTGCTGACTTCTGGGAGCATAAAGAAACAGTTAGTGCTGTTTTCTATTCCAATTTTTTTAGGAACTTTATTACAACAACTTTATAATGTTATTGATGCAGTTGTTGCGGGACGTTTGGTAAATGAAGATGCGTTGTCTGCAATCGGTGTATCTGTTCCGATTTATCTATTGTTTGTTTCCGTTATTTTGGGTTTGGCTATTGGTATCACGATACTTCTTGCCCAATTTTTTGGAGCAAAGCAATTCGGGCAGATTAAAAGTTTAATTTCCACGATGTCTATATTTTTGTTGGTTTTGGGATTGGCGATGGCATTTATCGGAGCAATTTTTGCAAAACCACTGTTACAGGTTACACAGACCCCCGCCGAACTTTTAGAGCTTGCTACGGCATATTTAAGAATGGTATTTTTAGGCATTCCGTTTTCAATGCTGTATAATATGCTCGGTGCAGTTATGAGAAGTTTTGGCGAAACAAAAATGCCGTTATATGCGTTGGTCGTATCGTCCATTATCAACTTAGTGCTTAATATCGTCTTTGTTATAAATGGCGGGGGCGTCATTGGAATTGCAGCTTCAACAATTATTGCACAGGCAATCTCTGGCATATACCTGTTGCTACAACTCCGAAAGAAATTTCCAATGGTAATTCCAAAGCGAAGCGAGATTGTTTTCGACAGAAAATTATTAGGACTTTCCTTAAAAATCTGTACGCCAATTATTATACAGCAACTGGCAGTTTTTCTCGGTATGCTGATTGTGCAAGGTTTTATCAATCAATTAGGAAATGCAAGCATTGGTGGAATGACAGCAGCAAGCCGAATTGAAGCATTTATTTTGCTGCCTGTTCAAGCACTCGGCAATGCTCTGAGCATATTTGCAGGACAAAATATCGGAGCAAATGAAAAAGACCGTATGAAGCAAGGCACACGGTTTGGCATAATGCTTGCAGTCGCTATCACAGCTCTGCTTTCCGTGATTCTGCTGTTTTGGGGAAAAGGAATATTGGGGCTAATCATCGGCAATAACGAAGAAATGATATTAAGCGGTTATAGCTATTTTCATGTCTGTCTATGGTTTTACCCGATAAATGCCTTGATATACGGATTGGGCGGTGTGCTTTCTGGTGTTGGAGATACACTGATTGCAGGGATTCATTCACTGGCATCCATACTCACGAAATTGCTTGTAACTGTATTGCTGATAGGAAAATTAGGACTTCTTTCGATTGCTATTGCTTCTTGCTTGGGATGGTGTGTAGCAAGTGCTATTGTGGTTCTGAGATATAAGGGGAATAAGTGGCAATCGAAAGCTGTTGTTAAAATTGATGGAGGTATAAAATGAAAACAGAAGTTATAAAGAAAAATAATACCGAGGTTGCAGTTGTGAGCAGTGATGAACTGCTGATTACAGATGTTCAGTCGGCGTTGGACTTGATTATGTCCATAAAATACGAGACGGGCTGCACAAATATTGCTGTAAATAAGGGTGCTATCATAAATGATTTCTTTGTATTGAGTACTTGTCTGGCAGGAGAAATATTGCAGAAATTCATCAACTATGGTGTGAGGTTTGCCATATACGGAGATTTTTCAAAATATACAAGTAAGCCTTTAAAGGATTTTATGTATGAGAGTAATAAAGGAAAAGATATTTACTTTCAGCCTACCGCTTCCCTTGCTGTTGACAAGCTCTCTGGATATGCCAAGAATAAAAAAAGAAACAGCTATGAACGCTGATTTGCAGGAGGTAGTGTATGGATACAAACACAGCCGAATGGATACGATGCCCTGTTTGTGGAAGTAAAACACGGGATAAGATGAGAAAGGATACAATACTAAAAAATTTTCCTTTATTCTGTCCCAAATGTAAACATGAAAATCTAATTGATGTAAAAAATTTACAAATAATTGTTATTACAGAGCCAGACGCTAAGCCGCAGAGCCGATAAACAAGTGAGCAATCACAGGTTTATCGGCTCTTTATTTTATATTCCATAGGTAGGATACGCCCACCAAATAAAAAAAACAGCGTTTTGGTGGGCTGTATCTTCGTGCCCAAATGAAAATAGCTTAACCCTCCAAACCTGTTTGAGTTTGGAGGGATTTTTATATGTGTTGGTCTAAATTTGACACGCCGCTGTTTATCAGAAGCGGCAGTTATCTACATAATATCACGAACAAGCGAGGATAACCTGTTAAAAAAATCCTTGTTTGTGCGTGGTACTCTTATACTCTTAAAGTAGATGCCAAATCTCTACAAATTAGAAGTGATTATGCTTATATCCGCATTGGCTTGACAGCCTTTGCGGTTTTTCTTTTGTCGTTTTTTGCAGAACTCTGTAAAAGGCAGATTTGCGGCGTAGGCTGCCGTTCTCCCCCGACCAATCTGGACTTTCAAAAAATTCAGATTGACTGGAGGAAATAAATATGGCTTACAACAAAGCCAAAGAAGAAAGAAAATGGCAGCTCTGGAAAGAAGCCGAGGAAAAGAAATTGCGAAGTTTAGGTGTCAGCGAGGATACCATAGAACAGCTCCGTATTCACGATTGGGCAATATTTAATTCTGACAGACGGTACTATGAGAAGTTGCAGGAAGCAGGTACATATCTGGAAGAAGTTGCCGAGAGTGACCCACAATCCGAGGTAAAGACGGTTGATGATTTTCTGGACAGCATTGAAAACGACCATCTTTATGAAATTTTAATTGAAGTGGACAGGCTTACCCTACAAGTTGTGCTGCTGAAGATACAAGGTTATAGCTATCGTGAGATTGCTTTGCGGCTCGGCGTAACGGAGAAGTCTGTATATAGGCGAATGGACAGGCTCAAAGAAAAAATGAAAAAATTTTTGAGGTAGAGGGGAATTTGACGGTTTCCCATCGGCTACTGGGTGAGAGGACAAAATCCTCCCACCCAGTTTTCCTTGTGTGGCGAAAACGGGACTGTTCCTTGACAACCGAATACTCATTCGCCAAATACTTCCTCTTTGTGATTGTGATGAGCATAAGCGTGTGCAGCGGTACGCCATGACCTGCCAAATGGCAGCGAGCGATGAAAGGTGGTGAGCCAGTCTTTACCGACTCAAAATATCGGGCAGCTCCCGATTTCGCCATAACCCACAAAGAGAATAATGGTACTCCCGTCCAGTCACAGTCCGAACGGTATCCAACCCGTCACAGGCAATGAGGGCGGCTCTGTCAGAACGACAGTTGAGGTGGAACTCCTGTGGTGTCAGTT
This sequence comes from bacterium, assembly GCA_030524675.1. Lineage (GTDB taxonomy): Bacteria > Bacillota > Clostridia > Lachnospirales > Lachnospiraceae > CAJMNU01. The sequence continues at coordinate 43,367 of JAUNGE010000021.1, read as the reverse complement.
CGCTGCTGACCGTTTGGCGACTTCCCATAGCATTTCGGGGCGTCGAGGACAAATTGAAATGCTTTTATCATAATGCCAGATGCAGGGCGGTCTATGGAAACAGAGAATTGTTTATGCTCTCCCAACCTTAATTACTTCCTTGTGTCTGGCTGTTACATAGGCAGGATGTACCTGCCTAATTCCAGATGGGAGGTCAAACACAATGGAAAGAATAATTAAGCGTGGAGATATTTTTTACGCAGAACTTAATCCTGTTATCGGCTCGGAGCAGGGCGGCACAAGACCTGTTCTTATTATTTCAAATAATACAGGAAACAGGCAAAGCCCGACAGTTATCATTGCTCCTATAACAAGCCGTACACACACGAAAGCAAAACTTCCAACACATACCGAGGTACAAGATTTTGATAAACTCGACAAAGATTCCATTATTCTGCTTGAGCAGATACGGACGATTGATAAACAGCGGTTAAAACAGTATATGGGAATGATACCCGATAACATAATGGCAAGAGTTGATAAAGCTCTTGCCATTAGTATTTCACTCAATAACAGACCCGACAGAAAATGTGCAAATTAGTGAAAAAGGAGAGATTTGCACATTGGTCAAATGGCGGCTGTATATCTATAATCAAGAGCATACAGCCGCTTTGTTTTGCGGAGGTAGTCAGATGGAAAATGTTAAAGCGTCCATAAATGCAGAACAGCAGCACGAAAATGTAGATAGCGAAGCGGAAAATTTTGATGTCTTTATTAAGGCTATGGTGCAGATAGTTGAAAAATACGGAAGATTTGTTTTGCAGGAATTGGATTGTGTTGCGTAGGTTTACGCAACCGTACATATCACATTTTCCCCAATTATCGGAGGTGGTAGAATGAACAGAGAAGGAAAAAAATGTGTCCTGTATCCCAGAGTAAGTACCGAGATGCAGGTTGACGGATACAGTCTTGAAGGACAGAAAAACAGTTTGAAGCGGTTTGCAGACCGTGAGGAAATGGAGGTTGTTGGCATTTATGAGGATGCAGGAAAGTCAGGCAAATCAATCGAGGGGCGACCTGCCTTTAAGAAGATGCTTTCCGACATAAAAAACGGATTGGAGATAGATTATATTCTGGTTTATAAACTGTCCCGTTTTGGCAGAAACGCAGCCGATATTCTAAATTCTTTAGAGTTTGTGCAGTCCTATGGGATAAATCTTATCTGTATTGAGGAAGGCATAGACTCATCCCAGACAAGCGGGAAGCTTTTAATATCCGTTCTCTCTGCGGTTGCGGAAATTGAGAGGGAAAACATCATTGAGCAGACCATGAATGGGCGCAGGGAAAAAGCAAGACAGGGCGGTTGGAATGGCGGCTTTGCCCCGTATGGATATTATCTGAAAGACAATAAACTTCTAATAGAAGAAACCGAAGCGGAAGCAATCCGAATTATATTTGATAAGTTCGGAAATTCCGATATAGGTCTGGGCGGAGTTGCGAAGTATCTAAACCTGCAAGGGATTAAAAAAATACCTCGTCAGAATGGGAAGTTAGAAACATGGAGCAGTCATCTAATACGGCAGATATTGGATAACCCTGTTTACTGCGGTAAGATTGCTTATGGCAGGCGGACACGGGAAAAGGTCAAAGGTACAAAAAACGAATACAAGCAGGTTCATACAGACGACTATATTTTAGAGGACGGGCAGCATGAGGGAATTGTCAGCGAGGAACTCTGGCAGAAAGTTCACGCAAAGCGGACGGCAACAGGAATTAAGCAGCCGTCAAAGATTGGTAAAGACAGGTCACATCTTTTAACTGGAGTTTTAAAGTGTCCTCTCTGTGGCAGTTCAATGTATACCAACAAACACGCATGGACAAACAAGGATGGCACATATAAGGAGGTCTACTATTATATATGTGGCAGGAATAGGCAGGAACGAGGACATTATTGTGATTATAAAGCATCTTTAAGAAAAACGGATATTGAGCCGCTTGTCATTGAAGCGGTAAAGGAGTTGGTAAGCGATGAATATTTTGCCAGAGAGATAGAGAAAAGAATTGGTGTTCAGACGGACACAAGCACTGTAGACAAGGAACTTGCAAATTATGAAAGCAAGCTGAAAGAAGTGGATTTGAATAAAGCTCGTTTGGAAAATGAGATTGATAATCTTCCTGTTGATGCTCGTTTCCGTGAGAGAAAAATTCACGATATGACATTAAGGCTCGATGCTCTGTACGATACAATGGTAGAATTGGAAGAACGCATTGAAGATGCAAAATTGCGAAGAAGCTCTATTGAAATGGAAGCCATTACTCTTGAAAATGTTTATAGAATCATGCAGAATTTTGGTAAGCTATATGCTATAATGAGTGACGAGGAAAAGAAAAGCCTTATTACTTACCTTATCAAGGAAATCCAGATATACCCGAATGGGGAATCGGAAATGCCGTTGAAGTCAATAGAGTTCAATTTTCCGATTTATATTGACGGCAGGCAGGTAAGGAAAGTTTTGTGGGAAAAAGGTAATACCGTTGAAACAGGACGCCTCCTATACCCTGACCGTGACAGACACGGTTTCCGGCAACGTGCTGGAAGAGGGCGTTCATTACACCCAGCAGATTACCAGTGAAAACGGGACTGGCGCGGACGGGAACCCCACCAGCGACGGGTCGCAGCTGGGAACAGTTACCGTGACCATTACCGGAATCCCGGAGAACGGCTATGCGGGAACCAGAGAGGTCACTTTTAAAGTCACCCCGGCGGTGAGAGTCACTTTGGAGGACGGAACCGAGACAGAGTATCTTAAAATCTCCGAAGCTTTCGCCTCTGTACATGAAGGGCAGACGGCGACCATCACGCTGTTTCACGATGTGGAAGTCGAAAGCGGCAAAAGCATTACCGTTTCCGGTACTATTGAACTGGTGGGAGGCGATTACACCATTTCCGGCACGCGCAGTTACTACAGGAAAGGTTCTGCAACCGGTCTGTTCCATATTTCATCCGGCGCAAGTCTGACGGTTCAAAGCGGTACAATCCGCAATGTAGTGTCAGTAGACAATGCTTATAATTCGTCATACTGCATAACCGTGGATGGCGGAGCCCTGACAGTCAACGGCGGAAGCATTATGGCTCTGCATGAGGGAAGCCAGATGACTATGGGTATATATGCAACCGGCGGAACGGTTGAGATCCATGGGGGATCTGTTTATGCAGAAGATCTTTCACCGGATATTTGGGGCGTCGGATACGGCATAGCTGTTTATGGCGGCACTATTGTCATCAGCGAAGGTCGTATAGAAGGAAACGCTTGTGGGCTGTATGTTGCAGAGGGGACAGCGTCCCTTTCCGGCGGAACCTTCGCCGGCTTGGATTCGAGAGTTTATGCGCTCGACAGCTCGGTTGGGGCGGTCGGAACCCTGCTGGTGAACGGCTATGTATATTACGATGGCGAGGAAGCCGAAGGAACGCCCGCCTATGGCGTGAACAGCACCGAAACCTATCTCCCGGCAGGACCATTTACCGTGGGATTGTGTATGGAGCATAACTATGGGGATTGCTCAGACACCGGCACGGGAGTCCACACCTATGTATGCGGATATTGTGGGAAAGAGAATGCGGAAAGCCATAACTGGGGAGGCTGGTCCAATGATGAGGCGTCCGGAAAGCATATTCATATCTGCACAGACTGCGGAGCGACGGAGAACGGAGATCACAACTGGGATTCCAGCGGAAACTGCACCGACTGTACGGCACAAGCGCCTGTCAGCGTGAGCAGGGACGGCGGCAGGACGGCGAATTATTATTCTTCCATAGAGGAAGCGTGGGCAGCGGCAAAAGAGTTAAGCAATGGGGACACGCAGACAACACTGACGCTGCTTCAGAATGTTACGGTCAGCGCCACGCTGACCGTGGAAAGCGGCGACGACATTATCCTTACAAGTGCAGAGGGAACCGAGTATTCCCTGTCCGGTGATGTATATAACAGGGAGAGTGGACTCATCAATGTCTCCGGCGGAACCTTTATGCTGCAGGGAGGAATTATTGAAAACGGAGAAAATGGAACGAACGCAGTTGCAGTAAATGGTGGACTGTTTATTCTGGACGGCGGAACGGCTGTTGCACGGGCATCCGGAGAATCTGGCGTCTGCGTATACAACGGGGGAGCGGCAGATTTGAGATCAGGAAGCGCCAGCGGATACAACGGCGCGGCGATCGTAGACGGCGGTTCTGCTACCATTTCCGGTGGAACTTATACAGGAACCTCGGCAGCGATACTTCTGAGAAATGTGGACAGTACGCTGAAAAGCATACTGGAACAGGATATGGCATATTACAGCGGAAGCGATATCATTGCAGAAAATCTGATTACGGATTTGACTGGAAGAAGTCTGACCGGCACTGTGACCGTGGGCAAGTGTGAACACAGCTACAGCGTATGGACAGCTAATGAGGATGGAAAGACCCATAGCGGAACATGTGTGGTTTGCGGAGATTCCATATCGGCGGATCATAGCTGGGGTGAGAACGGGAAGTGTACGGCAGAAGGCTGTACGGCGCAGGCGGTAGCCAGCGTAACTGTGAATGATGGGAAATCGGCATATTATCCCACCATCGAAGAGGCATGGCAGGCGGCGAAAAATATGACTGGGACAGCGACTGTTACCCTGTTGGCGGATGCAGTGGTTACAAGTTCGCTAACTGTGGAGGATAGCGAGGAGATTATCTTTACAGGTAAAAGCGCGGATGGTGTTGTTCATACGCTTTCCAGCGACATGTTGGGTTACCAGGGAGTGATTGCTGTCAATGGAGGCAGCCTGATTCTGCTTGACGGCAATATCAAACCTTGTTCTATGGGATATGGTCTGAATGTCAAAGGCGGCAGTTTTATCATGCAAGACGGCTCCATCGTCGGTAGTTATTGGGCGCTGGTTGCAGAGGCTGGCTCGGTAACGATTGAGGGAGGAACCATCGACGCTGGCAGGGGTTATGGGTTAATGGTGTATAAGGATGCTCCGGTGACTGTCACACTGAGCGGCGGCACCTATATCGGAGGTAGTGGAGGTAATTACGCTGTGGGAGGCAGCGGTTCAGTTGGAGCTTATCTGGCGAATGGCTATGCTTATAAACAAGGTGACACATGGGTAAACGACACAACGGTTACCGAATTGACCGGTACTGTCACCGTGGAGGAAGCACCTCTTCAGAACGTGAGTATTTCACCAGCCACGACTACGATTACCTACGGCGACACTGCCCCCACACTGACGGCCACTGCGGTACAGCCGGAAGGCAGCACCAATAACGTTACTTACCAGTGGTACTTAGACGGTGAGGAAATTGCCGGGACAACAGGGGAGACCTACACTCCCGATAAACTGGATGTGGGCGAGTACTCCTACACCTGTACCGCTACCGTGGACGGGTATTCCCTGCCTGGTACAGTAGCCATCGTTACTGTGAATCGGGCGAGCATTGAGAATGCGACAGTAACGCTGACAGGCACCAGTTTTGAGTATTTGGGTGGGACATTGGAAATTGGTGTTCAGTCAGTCATGCTGAACGGTGTCAAACTGACCTGGGGAACCGATTATATCTATAGCGGCTCTACTGGGGAGGCAGCTAAAACTTACACGGTCACTGTGGAAGGCAAGGGCAATTACACTGGAACCGCCACGGCGGAATGGGAAATTTATCCAAGGGAATTGACCGTAGGAGGCTGGATGATTGAAAAAGTTTATGACGGTACGGCAGACATCGCCCTGGACAGCACAGAGTTTCAGCTTGATTTCGGTTATCCCTGGTACGGTCAGGATGATGATGTAAAGTTGGATGCCAGCGGCGTCACTGCACAATTTTCAGACGCTGCAGCAGGCGAAGAAAAAGTGATTACCTATACCGGTGAATTTACCCTGACTGGCGGGGATGCTGATAATTATATTCTGAAAAAACAGCCTGCCTTCCTTACCGGAACCATTACCCAGCGGAAGATTACCGTTACGCCGGACGAGGGACAGAAAAGGGGATATGGGCAGGCAATGCCCGTGCTGACCTATACCATTACCGGCGACGGCATGGCGGAGGGCGAAAGCCTGACAGGAGCGCTGGCCTGTGATACAGGAGACGGAGCGGTTGGCAAGTATGAAATTACCCAGGGTACACTGACCGCCACAGAGAACTATGACCTTACCTTTACGGATGGCGTGATGTTTGAGATTACAGCAGTGGAGGATGTCATCTCTGTGGATGTAACCTGGGGCGCGATGGAATTTACCTATACCGACGGCGCATGGAACCCGGAAACTCATACTTATGGGGACGGAGGCTGGACAGCGACGGATGACAGAGACCAGATTACTGTCACCAACAAAGGAAATACAAATGTTACAGTATCTTACCTGTACGTTCAGACGAATGAGGAGGTTTTCGGAAGCTTCATGGAAATGGGCGAGGATGGAGAGAGCAGAAAGCTCTTGGATACATCAAATCCCATTGCTCTTCCGGCGGGAGAAACAAAAACGACCTGGCTGTCTCTGCTTGGACACCCTGGCGATAATTTCATAGGAACCCATGAGTTGGGAACTGTCACCGTCACCATTGGAAGTGGTACGACAAAAAATGACCCGATTGGAGGTGGAGAATGATGGAACAGAAAAGCAGCCGAAAGAGCGGCGGAAACACTCGGATTCTGATTCTGCTTTTGGTTCTGATTACAACCATCGCGGTGGCAGTGACTATCTGGGCATTATTCTTTCGAAAGACTGCCCCAGTGCTGGCTCCGGACTACGCCCCAGTGGAGGCGGAGGTTTACGCCGTCCCCATCGAGAATGAGCCGGAGGAAGATAAAATGGAGGCCGATCAGGGCGGCGGGGCTGTGTCCATGACCTACCAGAAAAACGTGACAATTTCTCTGGCGGAAAACACGGCGAAGCTGATGTTCCAGAACCCGTCCAAGTCGGTTAATGACATGGTCTTACAGTTGATTATTGTAAGTTCGGACGGCACGGAGACGGTGATCGCTCAGTCCGGTTCCATTAAGCCGGGAAATAAGATCGACCAGTTAGACCTGATCGAAGGGGCAGCGTCCTTGTCGGAAGGAACTTACAACGGTAAGTTTAACGTTCTCTATTACGACCCGGATTCCGGAGAGAAGGCCATTGTAAATGGAAACGTGGAAGGAATATCAATCACGGTGACCCAATAGTAGGATGCAAAATCGTTTGTAGTAGTTTAAAAACAAGGTATTTGTCCTCGCCGCGTCAGCAGGCGGACAGCCAAAAGCGCGGCAGGATATATATAAACAAGGCATTACAATAAAAAATCATGATAAAGAAAGGGAAATGATTATGAAGAATTTAAAGAAAACCGCAGCCGTATTAACCGCAGCAGCAATGATGAGCATGTCCATGGGGATGATTGCGTATGCAGAGAACCCGATTACAACCGCTAATGGTTCTGACAGCAAGACTGTAACCGGAAATTATGTGCCTGGAGGTTCAGCTGCTACGAGATATAAAGTGGATATTACTTGGGGCAATATGGAGTTTACCTACACCGCAGCAGGAGAAGGCAGCTGGAATGTAGATACCCATAGCTATTCCGGAGCAACGGATGGAAGCTGGTCTTCGGAGAGCAATACCATAACATTAAAGAATCATTCCAATACAGATGTAACGGCACATTTAAGCTTCGCAGGAGGAACTGGTTTTGAAGGGATAACAGCAGCTTTCACCGATGCGGATACCAACAGTGCGTTGATTGGTGATGCGCTGACGCTGGAAAGTGCGGATCAGGATGAGTACCGCGTAGAGGATTCCAGTGAAGACAACGGATATAAGACACCTACAAAATCTGCCAAGATGACGCTTTCTGGAGACCCGGCAGGATCCTTTACAAACGGAACAACGATTGGTACCGTGACAGTTTCAATCCAGTGATTGGAATATGGCTTCGGCCTGATTTGAGGTGACAGTTTATGAAACGAAACATATGGGGAATAGCCGCCTTTGCGGCGGCGCTGACGGCGGCTGTTCCTGGTTTGGCTTTTGCAGCGGCTGGAAACCATACCGTGGATTCCATGGACACCCCGTCCGCAGTAATCGATGTCCAGGCAAAGTATGAGGGAAGTACCGATACCCAGGTGGTTTACAAGGTGGACGTGGAATGGGGAGCTATGGAATTTACCTACCATGAATCCGCCGAAAACAAATGGAATCCCCAGACTCACCAATATGAGCTTTCCGTCACGGGAAGTTGGAGTGAGTCCGGCAATGAGGTGACGGTGAAAAACCATTCCAATGCCGGGGTAAATGCCGCCCTGTCCTTCCAAGCCGCAGATGGACAGTCGGTAACGGGAGAATTTTATCAGGGAGATGACCGACTGAATGAAGGGCTTGTTCTGGAAAGTGCCGTCGGGACCCCAGCGGATGCGCCGCCCTCAGGAACTGTACAGCTAAAGCTTTCCGGAAGTCTGGATTCTGCCATGACGGATTTTAGTAAAATCGGTACGATTACAGTGACGGTGAACTAATCGGCGTAAGAAGATAAGTGGATAGAAAATCCGTTGTAAGCAGGGAAAATGTCAGCTGGGGTTTCGCGTAGAAATGTGTGGAATAATCAGGCATGGTGCAACCGAAAAGAAAAGCAGGACAGGAGGCGGTTTCATTGATGACAAAAACAGAAAAAACACGGAAGCAGAAGAAACGTCTTCTGCTTCCGGCGTTGGCGGCAGCCTGCATTTTGTCTTTGGCGGTGATGGTATATGCCTTGATTGTTACCGGAAAGACCGGGAAAGAACAGACAGCGTTTATTCCGCCGCCCTTCGAGCAATCCGCTGTAAAGGGAACACCAGAAGTCAAACCCGGTACATCAATCGGAGACAGGCTGAAGGGGCTTGGTTATAGTAACCTTGACGCTGTGGACTATCAGGTTGCTATCTGCGGAGCACCTGTCATTGAAGACGGCAAAGCCATCCTTTATCTGACCAATCCGGAGACTAACCAGGTCTGGATTAAGGTGCGGTTGTTGGACGATTCCGGACGGGTGCTTGGAGAAAGCGGTCTCTTGCGCCCGGGAGAATATGCCGAGTCGATTGCTCTGGATATGGAGGCAGTGGAAGCTGCGCAGGCAGCCGTAAACGATGCAGAAGGGGTTGGAATCCCCATAACGCTCCGGATCATGGCCTATGAGCCGGAAACCTATCATAGTGCTGGAGCAGTTTCCCTGAGCACAACGCTGGCAGTCGGGCCCTGAAGTCAGGGTACTGCGGAAAGGAGAAATAGAAATTGAACAGAAAACGAATCATATCCGCCGCGGTCAGTCCATTGCTGGTCTTCTGCCTAGCAGTTCCGGCGTCTGCGGCTGTTTCGGATACGGATATCAATGTAAAGGGAAAATATAATGGGAGCTATGCAGGCATGGCAACCCTGATTTTGAAAGAAACGAATACCCTGGCTCTTGGCGGCGGCCAGACGATGTCGGCGGTCCTGACCAACCGTTTGGATGAGGAAATCCGCATGGTAGTGACGCCTGTCCTTCAGGCGTCAGAGGCGGAGGCTTATGCGTGGCTTGCTGGAGAGACCGCACGGACAGGTATGTCTCCATACGCCTACCACTTTGGATTTTATGATGGGGCAACCAGTACAGGTCTGGAAGGGGAAGCGATAATCCGGCTCACAATTCCATCCGGATATGCCAGCGCTTCCTTCTACTACATGGACAATGAAGGAAATCTGACGGCAGTGCGTACCCAGAAAAGCGGGAATACCATATCCTTTACTGCTCAGACAGGAGGTTATTACCTGTTCTTAAAACCTCTTTCAGGAGGTTCTTCTTCCGATGAATCGGACGATTCCGGCAGCTTACCGTCGTCAGCATCGTCAGCATCATCGTCATCGTCGTTATCGGGAAGCAGCAGTACTGGTATTATCACAATAGACAGCGTGAAAGGTCGCGTCAATTCCCTGACAGGGATCATCACTGGCGCTGTCGGCGGGGCTTCCAGCGACGGTTACAGCCATTGGGTGCTGGATGAGAAAGGCTGGCGGCTGCGCTATGCCGACGGCAGCTGGGCCGGCGGTTCGCAAATAGACGGTACGGAAAGATATCACTGGGAGAAAACAGACGGCGCATGGTATGTATTCGGTGCGGATAATTATGCACTCTTTGGGTGGGTGTACGACCAGAATACGGCACACTGGTACTATTTGGATGTCAACACTGGCATGGACACTGGCTGGCATAAGGACGCCCAGGACGGCAGATGGTATTACCTGGATGTGACAGGCGGGCAGATGCTGACTGGATGGCAGCGGATAGGCGGAAAATGGTATTTCTTCAACGACTACACGCCGGAGGCTACCTGGGAGTATAACCGGACAGAACGGGCATGGAAATATAAACTCGACAGTACAGGACGCCCCTACGGCTCCATGTACGAAAATGAAACTACGCCGGACGGCCATTTTGTGGACGAAAACGGCGTATGGGACGGAAAAACAGCACAATAATACGGAGATAACATCCTGTCAGCGGAAATATCTCCATCGGCAAGGTTAGTTATTGAATTTATAGAAGTTTAAGGGCTTCGGGCGGAAATTCTCGGATACAAACAATCGAGAATTCCCGCCCGAAACGCTTAAAAATAAAGTGGGGGAGAATCTGGAATCTCGCTGGCATTAGAAAGGGGAAGTTTGTATGATGCAGAGAAAACAGAAGAATATAAAAAGTGCAGATGATTTTTTGACACCGGCGTATACAGATACTTGAATAAAAACGGATTTGATAGTATAATTATTTTAATCAGGAATATCTGGCCGGATGATACCGTCCATGAATTTGAGCATTTATAAAAATGCCTGAGTATATTAATTAATATTAAGGGGGAAATCTATTATGATTAACTGGAACAACTTGGATACGCTGGCTTCTTTTCAGGAACTGTCAAAGGCAGAGCGAGTAAATCTTGCCGAGGTTATGTCCGGAGAAAATGGCGCAGAACGTGTGAAGAAATACAGCGTTCCAATGGCAGAAGGTTTTGTCTATAACTATGCTGCAAAGCAGGTAGATGATGCGATTCTGGACGATCTGGCAAAGTTGGCCGAGGAAGCACAGCTTGCAGATAAATTTAAAGAGCTTTACAATGGCGCAGTGATAAACACCGGTGAAAAACGTCTGGTACTTCATCATATGACCCGCGGCCAGCTCGGTGAAGCAGTACAGGCAGACGGCGTTGATAAGCGTACTTTCTATGTAGAGCAGCAGAAGAAGATTGCTGATTTTGCAAATAAGGTACACGCAGGCGAGATTACCAATGCAGCAGGCGAAAAATTTACTACCGTTGTACAGATTGGTATCGGCGGCAGTGACCTTGGACCTCGCGCCATCTATCTGGCTCTTGAAAACTGGGCAAAGAAGCAGAATACACTCAAGATGGAAGCAAAATTCATCAGCAACGTAGATCCGGACGACGCAGCGGCAGTTTTGAACTCTATTGATGTGGCACATTCTCTGTTTATTCTGGTTTCCAAATCCGGCACAACTCTGGAAACTCTGACAAATGAGTCCTTTGTGAAGGATGCGTTAAAGAATGCAGGGCTGGATGCTTCCAAACATATGGTTGCTGTTACCAGTGAGACTTCTCCTCTGGCAAAGAGTGACGATTACCTGGCTGCTTTCTTTATGGATGATTACATCGGCGGACGCTATTCCTCCAGTTCTGCAGTAGGCGGAGCAGTATTATCTCTGGCATTCGGACCGGAAGTATTTGCACAGTTCCTGGAGGGCGCAGCAGAGGAGGACAAGTTGTCCCTCAACAAAGATATGTTAAAGAACCCTGCCATGTTGGATGCGCTGATTGGTGTTTATGAGCGCAATGTACTGGGCTACTTGTGTACCGCAGTGCTTCCGTATTCTCAGGCACTGAGCCGTTTCCCAGCACATCTGCAGCAGCTGGATATGGAGTCCAACGGTAAATCCGTGAACCGCTTTGGCGAGCCGGTAAACTATCAGACAGGTCCGGTTATCTTTGGTGAGCCTGGAACAAACGGACAGCATTCCTTCTATCAGCTTCTTCACCAGGGAACTTCCATCGTGCCGCTTCAGTTCATCGGATTCAGAAACAACCAGATGGGCACAGATGTTGTGATTCAGGGAAGTACAAGCCAGCAGAAACTGTGCGCGAACGTGGCAGCGCAGATTGTGGCGTTTGCATGCGGTAAGGCAGACGAGAACCGCAATAAAAACTTTGAGGGAGGCCGTCCATCCAGCATTATCATCGGCGACCAGGTAAACCCAAGAGCACTTGGCGCGCTGCTCTCTCATTTTGAAAATAAGGTTATGTTCCAGGGCTTTGTATGGAATGTGAACAGCTTCGACCAGGAGGGCGTACAGCTTGGCAAAGTATTGGCAAAGCGTGTGCTTGCTCATGAGACAGACGGAGCGCTCAAGGAATTCAGCGACTTGCTGAACATCTAAAAAAATAGGAATCACTTAGTTATATGTCATGATACCAGGGTCTCAAGGCCAAAAATCCTTTTGTAGGCAAGCTTGCATCGGATTTCTGACCTTTTGACCCTGGTATTATGTAATTGAGAAAAAATAAGAAGAGTAGGAATGAAACGCAAAGATGTTCCAAGAGAAACAATCCAAGGCATTAGAAAAATTGTCAACTAATTATAAAAAATAAGTTGACAATCTGAGAAGAGAACCGTATAATGAAGGCGTTGTAGAGCAGAAGAAAATCACGGCATCATGGAAAGCGGCAAAAAGCGATTCAAGGAATACAAAGAACAAGATAGAAATGTGCAGCATGGTGCCGGAAAAATGGAAGATGATTCAAAATAGAAGGAGAGGGACAGAAAAGAATGGTTGAAACAGCAATGCAGCTGGCAGAAGAGATTATAGAGGGAAGACGCCTGAGCAGAGATGATGACTTTCGATTTGTTGTGGAGGAAAATCTGGACGAACTGTGCAGGGGAGCAAATACCATCAAAGAGCATTTTCGAGGAAAGCAGGTGGAACTGTGCTCAATCATTAACGGCAGAAGCGGCAGATGTGGTGAGGACTGCAAATTTTGCGCGCAGTCTGCCAGACACCATGCACATATTGAGGAGTATCCGTTTTTAAATTCTGAGACCATTGTGAAGGATTGTAAAAAGCATGTGGAAAAGGGAGTTCGGAGGTACTCGATTGTCACGGCAGGCAGAGCTTTGAATGGAGAAGAGATGGAGAGAGCCTTGGAGGCAGACAGGATGATGGCGGAGGAACCCATCGAAATCTGTGCTTCGCATGGCCTTTTATCGCAGGAGGATTTTTATCGGCTGCGTGAGGCAGGAGTGACTAGATACCATGCCAATATTGAGACTTCCAGAAGAAACTTTCCAAATATCTGTACCACGCATACATACGAGGATAAGCTGGAGGTTATCCGCAGGGCTCAGAAAGCGGGACTGGAGGTCTGTTCCGGTGGAATTATCGGTATGGGAGAAACCTGGCAGGACCGAATTGATATGGCTTTGGAGCTGGCTGAATTGAAGGTAAATTCCATTCCGCTCAATGTTCTCCAGCCGATTCCAGGTACGCCTCTGGAGCATCAGCCGCGGCTCTCACAGGAGGAAATCCTTCGGACAGTTGCTCTCTTTCGGTATGTGAATCCAGAAATTCAGGTGCGGCTGGCGGCTGGAAGAAATACGATGGAAGACAGAGGAATCCGCGTTTTTCAGGCGGGAGCTGACGGAGCTATCACCGGAGATATGCTGACTACCTCTGGAAATGGCATTCAGGAGGATAGAGACAGTCTTCTGGCTCTGGGATATGAACTATAAAGAGGATGCAAAGCATAACCAGAATAGGAAGTATCACTGGAATGTAAAGTATAAACAAAATATGGAATCTGAAGGATAAAGGAGAAAAAATCAATGCTGAAAGAAAACAAGCAGGTCATGAAGCCTGCAAAAATCACAACCGTAGATATGACGGTTATCGCTCTGGTGACAGCAATAACCTGTATTCTGGGTCCGATGGCGATACCGATAGTCATCAGTCCTGTGCCGATTTCTTTTACCAATCTGGTACTCTATCTGTCTTTGTATCTGTTAAAGACAAAAAAGACTTTGGTGAGCTATCTGGTATACCTGCTTTTGGGCACAGCAGGTCTTCCGGTGTTTTCTGGATTTTCCGGTGGTCTTGCAAAGCTGGCGGGTCCCACGGGAGGATACCTGATAGGCTTTATTTTCATGGTGCTGATTGCCGGCGTAATCATGGAAAAAGCTCCGAAGAATCGGTGGATTCATGTTGTGGGAATGGTGCTTGGAACCGCAGTTTGCTATGCGTTCGGTACTGTATGGCTGTGCTACCAGCTCCATATTTCCTTTGGCGCAGGTCTGGGAATGGGAGTTTTGCCATATCTGCCAGGCGATGGCGCAAAGATTCTTTTAGCTGTTTTAGCAGGCCCTGCGATTGCAAAACGGGTGCGTACAGCCAAAATGTAGTTTTCTTCATTGACAGATTGGAATGAAGAACAGGAGTCCTCTCTTGATTTAAAAAAGTAAAATGGTATAATAGTTTTAAAAAGTTCATTTGAAAACACAGTTTGAAAGCACAGGTTCAAAGAGACAAAAAAGAGAGACCAAAAACAAGGAGGACATTGTAATGAGAAAAAATTTTGGAGCAAAACCGTGGACGTATCCACAGCCGGTATTTATGATTGCGACATACGGAGAAGATGGAACACCGGATGTCATGAATGCTGCCTGGGGCGGCATCAGTGATGACACACAGATTTCGATATGTCTTAGCGCGAATCATAAGACCACAAAGAATATTTTGGCGAGAAACGCATTTACCGTGAGTATGGCTGAGGCGGCTTATATGAAGGAGTGCGACTACGTGGGCATTGTGTCTGGAAATGATGTTCCGGATAAGTTCGCAAAGGCGGGATTCCATGCGGTTCGTTCTGAATATGTAGACGCCCCGATCATCCAGGAACTGCGTATGGCAGTTGAGTGCCGCCTGATAAGCTATGACCCGAAAACTTGCCAGTTGATTGGTGAGATCGTGAATGTCAGCGCAGACGAGAGTGTGCTTGGAAGGGACAGAAAGATTGATCCGGCAAAACTGCAGCCGATTCTGTTTGATCCAGTAAATCTTGGATATCATGTGATAGGAGAGCGTGTCGGGAATGCTTTTAAGGACGGCATAGAATTAAAGTAAGGTCCTGTCAGCTGTCATAGAAACCATTTTTTAGAACCAGAAAGGTATGAGAGCCTTTCTGGTTCTTTTTTTGCATGATCAAAAACAGCTTGACATTAGTACGAAATCATACTATATTATACAAGGTACGATTTCATACTTGATACTCTGAATATGAAATGTTTCATGAGCGCACAGATGAAACGATGAAATCATTATTCAGAAATCAACTTTCATGTATAGTGATGCCTGTGCCAGCAGGCATGTCTGTTTGGAAAGAAAAAGGAAGGAGTTAGGATTATGAACATGATTACAATCAGCCGTGAGTTTGGCAGCGGGGGCAGAGAGCTGGGGAAAAGGATGGCCGATTTGCTTGGGTATGAATATTATGACCGAGAGATTATTGCTGCGATTGCAGCACAAAAGAAAATGGATGAGGGTTATGTAGAAAAAGCTCTGGAGAACTGCCAGGCGATACCTCTGACATTTCGCCGCTCCTTTGCTGGCGCCAATATGATGCAGCAGACGCAGACAAACCTTCTGGTTGCACAGAAACGTGTGATAGAAGGAATTGCAGAGGCAGGAAAAAACTGTGTTATCGTGGGACGCAATGCAGATGTGCTGCTCGCTGATAAGAAGCCGTTTCGCATTTTTGTCTGCGCCGGAATGGAAGCAAAAATCCAGCGCTGTATGGAAAGAGCCTCAGAAGGCGAGAATCTGTCACGCAGAGAAATCGAACAGAATATTCGTCGAATTGACAAAAACCGTGCCAGAACGCGGGAACTTCTCGGAGGCAGTAACTGGGGAAACGGCAGTGCATATCATCTTACAATCAATACAACAGAATGGAATATCAAAGAACTGGCACCAGCAGCTGCTAAATTTGCTATGTGCTGGTTTAGGAGGTCATTATGAATATTCAGCTTTCCGATCATTTTACTTATAAGCGACTGTTATATTTTACATTTCCATCCATGATTATGATGGTATTTACCTCGCTGTACAGCGTGGTGGATGGATTTTTCGTTTCTAACTTTGTGGGAAAAACACCATTTGCCGCCGTTAATTTTATTATGCCGGTTCTCATGATTTTAGGTTCCATTGGGTTTATGTTTGGTTCCGGAGGCAGCGCATTGGTTTCAAAAACTATGGGTGAGGGAAAGCCCGAGAAAGCGCAGCAGATGTTTTCTCTGTTTATATACAGTACAGCCATCTGTGGAGTTATCATTGCCATTATCAGCTTTATTTTTATCCGTCCTCTTGCCTCTTTGATGGGAGCGCAGGGGGAAATGCTGGATAACTGTGTGGTATATGCCAGGATTTTGCTGCTGTCCCTGCCCTTTTATATGCTCCAGTTTGAGTTTCAGAGCTTCTTTATCACGGCAGAGAAACCTCAGCTTGGACTTGCTGTGACCGTGGTATGCGGACTTACAAATATGGTGCTGGATGCTCTGTTTATGGCGGTCTTTTCTTGGGGACTGGTGGGAGCTGCTGCAGCAACAGCAGCTAGCCAAGTGCTTGGCGGCGTAATTCCGATTGTGTATTTTTACAAAGCCAATTCCGGTGTGCTTCGCCTGACAAAAACAAAAATGGATGGAAACGCGCTCTTAAAAGCCTGTGTCAATGGCTCTTCCGAGCTTATGAGCAATATCTCCACCTCGATTGTCAGTATGCTTTATAATTTTCAGCTGATGAAATATGCTGGAGAGAATGGAATTGCAGCATACGGCGTATTGATGTATGTAAATATGATTTTTCTTGCTATTTTCATAGGATATTCGACAGGAGTCGCGCCGATTACTGGCTACCACTATGGTGCGGAGAATCATGCAGAATTAAAGGGGCTGTTAAAGAAGAGTTATGTCATCATTGGGGTATTTGCAGTGGCTATGTTTGGTTTGGCTGAACTTTTGGCAAAGCCTCTGGCAGCACTCTTTGTTGGATATGATGTGGAACTTATGGAAATGACGAAAAGAGCATTCCGGATTTATTCGTTTTCTTTCCTCTTTTCGGGGATTGCCATTTATGGTTCTTCCTTCTTTACCTCACTGAATGACGGTTTGACCTCTGCGCTGATTTCTTTCCTGAGAAGTTTGCTGTTTCAGGCTGCCGCGGTTATGCTTTTACCGATGATTTTGGGAATTGATGGAATCTGGTTCTCGATTGTAGTGGCTGAACTGGTAGCAGCTGTGATGACGGTTCTGTTTATCGCTGTAAAGAAAGAAAAATATCATTATTAGATCACATCAGTAAAGCGTACAGGTACATCGTGTACAGGGTATCTGGGACAGCAGCTTCCATCATACGTTGCTCGCAGATTGACAGAACCTGGAATCCAATGGTATTATCAGAATATGTCAAGAGAACCTATCTGTGAGAAGAAAGTGTGAAGAGAAAGTGTGAGTGAGAAGCATGAGAATACAGGAACTTAGAGTGGAACATGTGGTGATTGGAACAGGGGCAGCAGGATTTCAGGCAGCGCTGCGGCTGTATCAGAACGGGGAGACCGACCTGGTGATAGTGACAGAGAACCTATATGCAGGGACTTCCAGAAACACAGGTTCCGATAAACAGACATATTATAAGCTGTCGCTTGCCAGCGGAGATTTGGATTCTGTGCGCACGATGGCAGAGGACCTGTTTTTGGGCCAGTGTGTGGATGGGGACCAGGCGCTTTGTGAGGCAGCGCTGTCATCCCGAAGTTTTTTTCGCCTGACAGAGCTTGGTGTACCTTTTCCGTGTACGGAATATGGCGAATTTATGGGATATAAAACGGATCACGACAGGGGAAGGCGTGCTACCAGCGCGGGTCCTTATACTTCAAAACTTATGACGGAATGTCTGGAGAGGAGCGTAAAGGAGAAACATATCCGAATTATGGACCAGATGCAGGTGATTCGCCTTCTTGTAAAAAACGATACAGTCTATGGCATTCTGTGCCTGGATAAAAAGAAAAAGGAGGAAGCCAGTTATGTTCTGATTTGGTGTCAGGATGTGATTATGGCAACCGGAGGTCCTGCCGGAATGTATCATGACAGCGTGTATCCGGTTTCTCAGCTGGGTTCCAGCGGCATTGCCTTTGAAGCGGGAGCGGCGGGGAAAAACCTGACAGAATGGCAATTTGGCATGGCTTCCCTAAATCCCAGGTGGAATGTAAGCGGAACTTACATGCAGGCGTTGCCCAGATTTGTTTCCACCGACCAGAATGGGATGGATGAGCGGGAATTTCTCATGGATTATTTTGAAAAGGAAGAAGAAATGTTATCCATGGTGTTTCTGAAAGGGTATCAATGGCCGTTTGATGTGAACAAAATTTTTGGCGGTTCCTCGGTGATAGACCTTTTGGTATACCAGGAGACGATTTTGAGAAAAAGAAAGGTATACCTTGATTTTACAAAGAATCCAGGCAACAGAAACATTCCGTTTGAAAGACTGTCAGCAGAGGCATATGACTATCTGAAACAGGCAGGCGCCCTGTTTGGCACACCGATTGAGCGGCTGAGACAGATGAATGAGCCGGCAATCAGCTTTTATCAGGACCATAAAGTGGATTTATATCACGAAAAACTGGAGATTGCCGTCTGCGCCCAGCACAATAATGGCGGCATTTCTACAGATGCCTATTGGGAAAGTAGAATACATGGGTTGTTTGCAGTAGGAGAGGTGTGCGGAAGCCATGGTGTGACTAGACCTGGAGGAAGCGCATTGAATGCAGGGCAGGTCGGTGCTGTGCGGGCAGCTGAGAAGATTCATCTGAGAAAGCTGCATGAAGAGAAAAAAACCGTTTCGGTTGAAATCGAGCAGGCCCTGCGTGAAGAGGTGCAGGAGTTTGTGAAGCTTCCAGAGAGGGCCGCTGGCAGTATGCCTGCTGGGGAACTTTGGCAGAAAGCGGCAATGCGCATGAGTGCTTATGGCGGAATGATCCGAAAACAGGAAACTCTGGAGTCTGCTCTGAAAGAAACGCAAGCAGAGCTGCAAGGATATCTGGAACTTGTGAAGCATCCAGCACCCCATCAGATACCGCTGTTTTACCGGTTGCGTGATATGCTGATTTCTCAGAAAGTGTATCTGTTTGCAATGCTGGATTATGCAAAGAGCAGTGCGGGAAGCAGAGGATCGGCTCTCTATACGGATAAAGATGGAAAAAGGCCGGATTTAAAGTTGCCGGAGCTGTATCGGTGCAGACTGGATCAGGGAGCACATGGAGGCATTGTGCAGGAAATTTTGTTGGATGGCGTGGAATGTAGTGCAAAGTGGCGTGCGGTGCGCCCGATTCCGGAAGTGGATTACTTTTTTGAAAATCAATGGAAAGCATACAGGGATAGAGAAAAAAGATAAAAGATAATCTGACAATAGCAGTGATGCCTTGTGGCATAGGATGGATACATAAAAGATGGTATAATAAAGACTGCATAGAATGAGGCAGAGGAGGGGACAGAGTTGAAATTACTTTTTAAGCAGCGTTTCTTTTCATGGTTTGACAGTTATGATATTTATGATGAACAGGGAAATACCGTATATGTGGTTAAAGGACAGCTTTCATGGGGACATTGCCTGAAAATTTTTGACGCTTCCGGCAATGAAATCGGTACTGTGCGGGAGCGTGTTTTGACATGGCTTCCTAAATTTGAGCTGTATTTGGGAGAAACTTATATTGGATGTATCAGCAAGGAATTTACGTTTTTAAAGCCAAAGTATAACATTGACTGCAAAGGATGGCATGTGGAAGGCGATTTTATAGAATGGGACTACACGATTGCAGACCAGATGGGAACGTGTGTCGCTGAGATATCCAAACAGCTGTTTAATTGGACGGATACCTATGTGATTGATGTGCGTGACCCAAAAGACGCTTTGTGTGCGCTGATGCTGGTGCTCGCTGTGGATGCGGAAAAGTGCTCCAGACAATAAATGCAGGGTATGGTGATTGACTATAAATATCCTTAGAAAGAAAGCCCTTAGCTGTGAAGAGTGACAACACGGCTGGGGGCTTTTGTGTGCGGTGGTGCCTGCAAGCAAAGTGGGAATGGAATGTTGTGATGGATAGAATTTCTTTGAAAAATAGTTGACAATATCCACTAAATAAACTATACTAAGAAGTGGACAAAATCAACTATTGAGAGGAGGGAGAAGCAGTATGGATGTGTATGATAAAACAATCGGTGAAATAAGAAAATTTAACCGTTTTTATACGGTAAATATGGGATTTTTGGACGCAGGTTATCTTGATACAGAATATTCGGTAGTGGAAACCAGAATCCTTTTTGAAATCAGCACATATAAGACATGCATCCAAAGTGATATTACAAAAGCTTTGCACATAGACAAAAGTTATTTGAGCAGGATAATCAAACGTTTTTATAAAGATGGGCTGATAGAGAAAGATAAATCAGAAGAGGATAAAAGAGCAGTATATATCACGCTGACTGAAAAAGGAATTCTGGAGACAGAGAGATTGATTGAGCTGACAAATCATCAAATAAGGGAAAAAGTAAGTGGATTATGCTCGGATGAGTGCGATGCGCTGTGCAGTGCATTGAACACGATACGTTCAATTTTGGGAAAAGAGGAATGAGTCATATGAAAGTGATACCATTTGAAGAGAAGTACAGACAGGATTTTATTGATTTCAATACGGACTGGATTGTTTCAAATTTTGGATTTTTGGAGCAGCATGACAGAGAAACGTTTGAAAAAATTGATGAGGAAATGAGAGCAGGAGCTATGATATTCTTCGCTGTTGAAGATGGCATAGCACTGGCAACCTGTATGGCCATGCCGATGGAAGGCACGACATGGGAGATATGTAAACTTGGTTCCAATAAAAACGTTCCGCATAAAGGGGCGGGAAGCGCGGTATTTGAACAGGCGATGAAATGGGCGTTAGACCATGGTGCAAAGAAACTTTTTATTCTTTCAAACAGTAAATTAAAGCCGGCACTTCACATTTACAGAAAATATGGTTTTAAAGAAATTAAACTTGAAGATTATGAATATATCAGAGGAGACATTGCGTTTGAATATACACCAGAACATTAAGAGGGAGAATAACCTGACTGGCTGATAGTGTAATCACTTCCAGAAAAACCAGCGTATTATTGTAAAGGGAATCGTAAGCAAATATTAAAAAAAAGCAGGAGAAAATCTGATATAATAAAAAGGAACAGATAACGGAATAAAAACAACAAAGCAGCAGAACGCTGGAGTTGTTTCTATATGCTTATGCCGCCCTATGTGAGATACAGACAAATACAGACAGGCGATTTGGAGGGGAGAATATGAACAGAAAAAAGAAATGGATACTAAGTGCGGCTGCGGGCATTTTGATTGCTGCGGCAGTGCTCTGTGTTTCTTATATTCGGCAGCAGGGCCTGAACATCAATGAGACCAAGAAAGATGACGCGAGCGCAGTCAGCATCATTGGAGGAGCCGACGGGCCAACCAGCATTTTTCTGGCAGGAAAGCTGGGAAAGAGCGCTGAAAATTTGGAATCCGAAAATTTGGAATCCGGAAACTTGACAAAACCACCGCTGCTTTGCCTTAAAGATGTTCTTTCCAGCACAGATGATAAGTTTGAGACTGCGTCCGGAAATTATTCATGGTATTACAGCACGGGCAAGAAAGATGAGATAGCAGGCGGCATTGCCTGCGGTTTGGCTCCGCTGGAGGAGGCAAAAGAAAAAGAGAGACTGAAACTGGTGCAGTACAACAATCTGGATTTTGCCTCTTATATCGTTTCTATGACAGAAAAGCCTGACAACATAGTGGTAACAGAATATGCAGTCACAGACCTGGGAAATACAGATGCAGAAGCTCTTTCCAGTGAAGCATATGATGAGGTCCTTGTTGTGCATATAAAACCGGAAAGAGTGTATGAGATTACGGCAGGATGGGCAGAGGAAAAAATGAATGAAAGAGGATTCTACGGAAGTGCCAGCTATGTTGTAGTGACGGAATGAGTTCAGCTATTAGCAGCAGAATTTTGAGAATGATTGGGGGAAGAGGAAAGATGGCAGGATTTATTACATATTGGCCGAAGGAACAGATAAAAAATTTGAAAAAAGAGAAGGACAGCGGACCGATTATGGTGGTGTTCGGCAGCATTCACACGAAAATGCCCTCTATAAAGAGTGTAAAAGAGGGAGATGTCATCTATCCTGTCACTGTGAGCGGCGGAACGCTGTGTGTGGCGGCAAGGCTGCCGGTCGAGAAGATAGAACCGGCGTATGAGTATCTGATTCGGGAGCTGGGGAACCGATGCGGCGCATTGATACCAGAAGGGATGGATTGGAGGGAGTATTATGATACTCCTATGAAACCCCACAAGTGCCATCAGCGGCCTTTCAACTGCTGCTCGGAGACCGCAGCAGTCGGCGCGCATGGCTCTTCCATCGAACTGCGGCCGATTTCAAAGGAAAAGCTGCCGCAGCTGCTGTTTGGACCGACAAAGGCGAAGCAAAGACCCATGTTGCTGGACGCCAATGGCTGTCCGAAGGTGGTTTCTATCAGCTCCAATGTCCGCAAGATGAGCGATGAGACACAGGAATTGTTTGATTCGCTGTTTTGATTCTGACCGAATTTTCGCTCAAATGGAGGTTTTATTTTGCTTATTTATTATAAAAATTTTTCTTATTTATTATAAAAATTTGTTGACATTTCAAATAATCGTGATAAAATGTCTGTAAACCAGTGATGAGGAAGTTGCGCTTTTAAACGATCTTCAGAGAGTCCGGGGGGCTGTGATCCGGATGGTGCCAGTGAAAGCGAGTGGGCCTCAGAGGGCGAGATGAACGGATTTTCCTATTAGTTGAGACGCATGGCCAGCGTTAGCAGGTCAGGGATGTGATGGCATTCCGTGAGAGTGGGCATATGGTTTGTATGTCAATTAAGGTGGTACCGCAGGTTTATTTTCCTGTCCTTGAGCATTGTTCAAGGGCAGGTTTTTTTATAATAGGAAACTCCTTCGGAGTTTCCTATTATAAAAAAAGCTCTCCGAGCAGGATGCACACGCCGCGCCGAGGAAACTGTGCAGAAAAATAAAAAGGGACTATAAACAATACTACCTTGTAATACGAGGAATAAAGAGAGACAAGGAGAGAGCAAAAGTATGGATGACAGTTTTACATTATATGACTTGAAAGTTGAAGTGGT
Organism: bacterium; assembly: GCA_030524675.1. Lineage (GTDB taxonomy): Bacteria > Bacillota > Clostridia > Lachnospirales > Lachnospiraceae > CAJMNU01. The sequence goes on along the minus strand of JAUNGE010000021.1, from coordinate 20,047 downwards.
CGCGTCAGAAAAGCCGATGGTGTGCAGCCACAGAGAGGGAGATTACTTTCTTGTGGAAGGAGAAAATCTCGTGTTTCCGCAGACACATTCTTTTTCCATGTATGCGCTGAGTGCTCTGCTGCCTCTGTTGCCAGCCAAACAGCGTCCCCTGCATGAGAATGACTGGATGCTCTCAGACAGCCTGATTGCCTGCCCTGATCCAAACTGTGGGGCCAGATTTAAGATTACAAGGACCAGAAAACGAATACTAAAACATGGGGACTGCACCGTGGTTCCTGTCTATAAAGAGAACTATGAAGATTCTAAGGAGGGAAACAGCAATGATTAACAAAATCACATCATCAAAGATTACACTGGATAACGGATATACCTTCAGCCGCGTCATCAATGGCTGCTGGCAGCTTTCTGCAGAGCACTGCCTGAAGGGACAGCTGGATATCGACGATGCAATCAGAGCGTTTCATATGCTCAAAGAGCGAGGGCTGACTACGTTTGACTGTGCGGATATTTACACTGGCGTGGAAGAAATCCTGGGCCGTTTTGTGAATGAATTAAAGGCGATGGGAAATTATTCCCATGACGATATTCAGATTCACACGAAATATGTTCCAGATTTAAATATTTTGGACCAGGTGGATTTTGCCTATACAGAAAAAGTGGTAGACCGCAGTCTGATGCGTATGCACAGAGATTGTCTGGACCTGGTGCAGTTTCACTGGTGGGATTATGAAGTGCCAGGCATGATGGAAACTGCGTTTGACCTGGTAAAGCTTCAGGAAAAAGGAAAAATCCGCAATATTGCAATGTGCAATTTCGATACGGAACACCTGAAAATGATGATAGATGCAGGCATTCCGGTGGTATCCAATCAGACGCAGTATTCTGTATTTGACAGATGGCCGGAGAGAGCACTTTTGCAGTATTCCAGAGAGCATGATGTCTATAGTTTTTGCTATGGCACTTTATCTGGAGGTTTCCTGGCCGAGCGGTGGATTGGCGTAAAACGCAGTGAATTTGAGCCGGAGACCAGATCGCATGTGAAGTACTTACAGATTATTGAGGATTCTCTCGGATGGGATGGATTCCAGAAACTGCTTCTTCTGTTGAAGGATATTGCAGATAAATACCAGGTGAGCATTTCCAATGTGGCGACCAAGTATATCCTGAATCAGCCTGGAGTGGGTGCTGCGATGGTTGGATGCAGAAACAGCAGGCATGTGGAAGACAATGCAAGAATTGCTGAATTTGACATGACAGACGAGGAGATGGAAAGTATCCGTTCCTTCATCGCGCAGTATCCGATGCCGGAAGGCGAGCCGTTTACTCTGGAGAGAACGCCTGGCTCCCGCTATCGCAATATCATGAAAATGAATCTGAATAAAGCATAAAAATAAGTTGTGAGAGCAAGATATAGGAGCAAGCAGGATACAAGAGCAAGACATAAGAGTAAGATATAAGAGCAAGACAAAAAATACGACACAAGAGCAAGGCATAAGAAGAGGGCAGTTCCTGCTGCAAAGGCAGCCGCAGAATCTGCACAGAATGGAGGAAGTTATGAAACAGAAAGAAGAAAATAAACTGACATTTAGGGGAGGAATTCTGTTTTCCCTTGTACCCGTAGTGATTTATGTGTTCTTTTGCATCGTTTTGTTTATCGGGTTTAAGGCATTTAATATGGAAGCGCTGGCAGTAGGCGGCTTTCTGGCTCTGCTGGTGGGAGGACTGTTCTGCACCAGCTATACGGCTTTCTGGGACAGTGTAATAAAGGGAATTTCCTCGATTACATCCGTTTCTGTAGTGGTGATTCTTCTTCTGGTGGGAATGTTCAGCCAGCTGATTAAGACCTGTGGGCTGTCCGGCGGTTTTGTATGGATGGCGAACGCAATGGGAATCCAGGGAGGACTTTTTGTGGCATTTACGTTCCTCGCCACATGTATTGTGTCAACGGCCACAGGTTCGTCCATCGGAACCATGTTTATCGCTTTTCCGATTTTCTATCCGGCAGGTCTGATTCTCGGGGCCAATGAGATGTTTATGGCGGGCAGCATCGTGTCCGGCGCTATTTTTGGAGACAATCTGGCGCCAATTTCTGACACAACGATTGCCTCTGCTTCCACACAGCAGTTTCCAGATGGACGTCCGGCAGATATCGGCGGCGTTGTGGCCAGCCGACTGAAATATTCTGCAGTTGCCGGCCTGATTACGATTGTGATATTTGGAATTTTCGGCGGGCGCGGAGGCATCTATCAGGGTGGAGAGATTGATGCAGTTGCCAATCCGGTTTCTCTGATTATGCTGATTCCGGTCGTGGTGATGTTAATGGTATCTACCAAAACCAGAAATATCTATGAGGGAATTCTCGTGGGGCTGGGACTCGGCACGGCAGTTGGCCTAGCAGCAGGGCTGTTCACATTTGACGCAGTGTTTGCGAATGATGCGGCCAATAACGCAGCAGTCGGTTTTCTGGTTGATGGTGTCAACAATATTCTTCCGACCTGTGCGCTGGTTATCTCCGTATTTGGTATCATGGGAGTGCTGAACGATGCGGGAATGTTGAACCTGATTGCGGATAAGATACTTAGCAGCAAAATGGCACAGACAGATACAGGCGCAGAGCTGATCTGTATGGCGGGAATTGCACTGACAACCATTCTGCTCGGCGGCGTCACGAGCGCATCCATTTTGACATTTGGACCGATTTTAAATAAAATTGGAACGGCCAAAAACATTCATCCGTACAGACGTGCCAATCTTCTGGATGGAACGGCGAACAGCCTTCCGGCTATCATACCATTTATGAGCGTTTTCGTATTTATCGGGGCTGCGCTGACAGGATTGTCCCCTGTGGTGGTGGCAGGCGGCACCATTTATGGATTTGTATTGTTCGCAGTATTTTTGGCGGCAGTGCTCACTGGATGGGGAAGAAAGGTATGACAGAGGAGAAACAGAAAGAAATCGCGGAAAAACTGAAGGAGATTGAAGAAAAAGAGGAAGTACGGATTCTTTATGCAGTGGAGTCTGGGAGCCGTGCCTGGGGATTTGCCTCGCCAGACAGCGATTACGATGTACGTTTTGTCTATGTGAGAAAAAAGGAAGACTATCTGCGCCTGGAAGGTATGCGGGATGTGATTGAATGGCAGTTGGACGATGTGCTGGACATCAATGGATGGGATTTGAAAAAGACACTGGTGCAGTTCCACCGCAGCAATGCCACACTCTTTGAATGGAGCAATTCTTCGGTTGTCTACAGGACAACCAGGGACTGGGAGCAGATTTATGAGACGGCAAAATCGTATTTTTCTCCCAAAGCAGCGGCGTATCATTATTATGGAACTGCCAAAAGCACCTTCGAGAAGTATCTGCAGGAGCAGCAGGTGAAATATAAAAAATATCTGTATGCGCTGCGTCCTTTGCTGGCATGCCAGTATATAGAAGCACATCACTGCCCGCCGCCGGTGTTATTTGAAGAACTGGTAAAAGCGGCAGAGATACCAAAAGACCTTGCTGATGGAATCGAGGAACTTCTGGAAAAGAAGAAAGTGAGTGATGAACAAGACAGAAATCCACAGATTCCGGTTATTCGCAGGTTTATTGAGGAGGAACTGCAGCGGCAGAAGGAGTGTATTGCTTCCATGCCAGATGAGCAAAGAGAAGAGTGGTGTGCTCTGAATCAGCAGTTTTGGAATCAGCTGCAGAAATCAAATCGGCCATGGTAAACAACCCAGCCACAGTAAATGAATCTATCGAGCAGAAACTGCAGGTATGGCAGATATTGAAGGGGTATAGTATAATAAGCGGCAATAACTGCTGTGAAACAAGCAGGGAATAATAGGAAATAAGCAGAAATCACTGTTAGAATGAACAGGAGTATTTCTGAGGCACGAAAATGCCAGCACATGAAAGGGGAAAAATGGGAGATATGAAAATGCCTGATTTTAAAGAATTGATACATACAGAGCCATATGCGTTTTTGTGGAACAACAGGCGGCTTGGAAAGCGGATTATGCTGCTGGGGCTGGGCGGGAGCTATGCGTATGGGACCAACAATGAGAACAGCGATATCGACATTAGAGGAATTACCCTGAATCTTCCATCCGACCTGTTGGGGCTGACAGAGTTTGCGCAATATGAGGACGGCCGCACAGATACGGTCATCTATTCGTTTCAGAAGATAGTGAAGCTGCTTCTGGAATGTAATCCGAATACCTGTGAGATTCTGGGGCTGGATGAGGAACAGTATCTGGTGAAATCTGCACTGGGACAGGAACTTTTGGAGAATAAAAGTATCTTTTTGTCAAAGAGGGCTGCAAAATCATTTGGCGGATATGCCGGTGCGCAGCTGCGGCGCCTTCAGAATGCAGTAGCTAGGGATTCCATGCCGCAGACAGAGCGCGAGCAGCATATTTTCAATTCTGTGAGGAATGCCCTGGAAGATTTTCAGAGAAGATACAGCACGTTTGACAAGGGAAGTATCCGTTTGTATATTGACAAAGCGCAGAATCCAGAATTGGAGACGGAAATCTTTGTGGATGCATCCTACCGGCATCTGCCGCTTCGCGATTATGAGGGAATGCTCTCAGCTATGCACAATGTAGTGAAGGACTATGATAAGATAGGAAAAAGAAATCATAAGAAGGATGACAACCATCTCAATAAACATGCCATGCATTTAATCCGCCTGTTTATGATGGCGATTGATATTCTGGAAAAGGGCGAGATTCGGACGCACAGAAGAGAGGACCTGGATTTGCTCTTAAAAATCAGAAGAGGTGGGTTCCAGAAGGAAGATAAGACGTTCTCAGCGGAATTTTATGATATTCTATCGGAGTATGAGAGGCGGCTGGAACAGGCGGCCAAAGAGAGTTGGCTGCCGGACAATCCGGATATGGAGAGAGTGGAAGCATTTGTGGAATATGTGAACCGAAAAGTGATAGAGACAGAGACATAAATTGGCTTGGTCCTGACTTCTTTGTGAAAAAACACAAGAAATTGACATAAAAAAATAAAAAGATTGTGTATCTTTTCTAACAAATACGTGTTATAATACACATGTAACAGAAAAGAGATACTTAACGGACCCATGACAAGTCAGCTAAGCAATCAGTATTTTGGAGGAAGAGATAAAATGGATACTTTAAAAGCTGAAAAGAGAGACATGTTGACAACACCAAAAAAGCTGAGAAGAGAAGGGTATGTGACCGGAAATGTATTCGGCCGCAAAATCGAAGGTTCCATCCCAGTGAAGATGGTGAGAGCAGAGGCGGAGCGTCTGCTGAAGGGGAAAAACAAAGGCAGTCAGATTATTCTGGACGTAGAAGGACAGCAGTATGATGTGCTGATTAAGGAATTGGACTACAATTCCATGAAAGGTCAGTACGAGGAAGTGGATTTTCAGGCACTGGTAAGTGATGAAAAGGTACACTCGGTAGCAGAAGTTGTGCTGATAAACCATGATAAGCTGGTAGGCGGAATTGTTCAGCAGGTTCTGCATGAGATTCCATATAAGGCATTGCCTGCGGCGTTGGTAGAGAAAGTAGAGATAGACTTGGAGAAGCTGAGAGTCGGTGACGTGGTGAAAGTTGGTGACCTGTCTCTGGCGGCTGACAAGGATATTGACTTGAATGTAGGACTGGATGAGGTTGTCCTGTCAGTGACAACACCGCACAATACAGATGTGGAGGAAACTCCAGCAGAGGAGAGTGCGGACGAGAAAAAGGGAACTGCTGAAAAATAGAAAAAAGGATGACAACTAGAGCTATGGTTTGAGTGACGGCCAGTGTATGAGCTGGAGAACATTCGCACCATAGCTTTTTTTGTATAGCTCGCTTGTTTTAATGGCGCTTCCCAAGCTGCCAGAAAGCAACTGCGCTGGCTGCCGCGACATTCAGAGAATCGACCCCGTGGGACATGGGGATGCGCACCGTGTAATCGCAGTCAGCAATCGTGCAGTCCGCCAGTCCATCGCCTTCTGTCCCCAGAATGACAGCCAGCTTTTCCTCTGCCATAAGTTTGGGGTCGTCGATATGGACAGAATCGTTGCGCAGTGCCATAGCGACCATTTTGAAGCCAAGACTTTGCAGAAGGCCGATGCCTGGCTGCGGCCATCCTGCAATTTCACCGTCAAAGTATGTCCATGGAATCTGAAAGACCGTGCCCATGCTGACTCTCGATGCACGGCGGTAGAGGGGGTCGCTGCAGCCAGGTGTGAGGAGCACAGCATCCATATTCAATGCAGCAGCAGAGCGAAAAATAGCACCGACATTGGTAGGATTCATGACATTTTCCAGCACGGCGATTCTGCGCGCATTGGCGCATACTTGGGCGACGTCCGGCAGTCTGTGCCTGCGCATAGCGCACAGCACGCCTCGGGTGAGCGCAAACCCTGTCAGCTGCGTCAAAATATCAAAATCTGCAGTATAGACGGGGATATCTGGACAGCGTGCAAGAATTTCATGCGCCTGTCCGTCGATATGTTTTCTCTCCAGAAGAAGTGAAATAGGGACGTATCCGGCATCCAGTGCCCGCTCAATCACTTTTGGACTTTCTGCAATGAAAATGCCCTGGTCTGGTTCATAAAAATGGAGCAGCTGCACCTCAGAGAGGCGGGCATAGATATCTAGTTCCGGAGCGGAAAAGTCAGTTATTTCGATAATATTTGGCATGGTTGTCTCCTTAAAAACAAAAAATAGAAATTGGAATTATTATAATGTCCAGGCGGGAAGTTGTCAAACTAGAACTAGAAACGTGGATTCTGGCACCATTTGCTGGTGCCAAATCCACGTTTCTAGTTGTTGAAAATACAGGATTTTTTGCTTTATAATAGAGCTATCAAGAGGAAAAGAGATTGGCCAGTCCTTTCCAAACATCAAACGAAAATGAAAAGTAAAAAAAGCAAAGTTCAATGATGAATAAGGAAGGTATGTGAAATGAAGCAAAAAGTTCAGTTGTTTGGTCGTACATTAAGTGCGATGGTTATGCCGAATATCGGCGCTTTTATTACATGGGGGTTTATTGCAGCTCTGTTTATTGCAACCGGATGGATTCCCAACGAGAAATTTGCGACATTGGTAGGTCCTATGTCCTCTCAGCTTCTGCCCCTGCTGATCGCTTTTACCGGCGGTTTCAATGTGTGCGGGCATAGAGGTGGTGTGCTGGCAGCCATCACTACCATGGGTCTGATTGTTGGCTCTGATATCCCGATGTTTTTGGGAGCTATGATTATGGGTCCGCTGTGCGGTTTTATTATGAAAAAGTTTGATGAGGCAATCGAGGGCAAGGTAAAAGCCGGTTTTGAGATGTTGGTGAACAACTTTTCCATCGGTATCATCGGTCTGATTCTCGTACTGCTTGCCATTCAGATTATTTCTCCGCTTGTTTTGTTGCTGAACCATGCGCTGGCAGCCGGCGTAAACTTCTTTGTATCCAGACATCTGCTGCCGTTTGCAAGTATCCTGATTGAACCGGCAAAGATTCTGTTCTTGAATAATGCCATCAACCATGGTATCCTGACTCCAATCGGTTCACAGCAGGTAACAGAGGTGGGCAAATCCATTCTGTTCCTTCTGGAAGCAAACCCAGGCCCAGGCCTCGGCGTTCTGTTGGCATACTGTCTGGCAGGCAAAGGTTCTGCGAAAGGAAGTGCTCCAGGCGCGGTTATCATCCACTTTTTAGGCGGTATTCATGAGATTTATTTCCCATATATCCTGATGAATCCATTGCTGCTGATTTCTGTTATCTGCGGCGGTGCAACTGGAATTTTAATAGAAACAATCTTTGGTGCAGGACTGACTGGCGCGGCAGCTCCTGGAAGTATCCTCGCAATTCTGGCAATGACTGCTCATGATTCCTATCTTGGAGTGATTCTGGGCGTGGCGGCAGCAACGGCGGTGTCCTTCGCACTGTCCATGGTAATTTTGAAAGTGGCAGGAAAAGATGAGGATTTGGAGGCAGCAGCAGCTCAGACTAAGGCAATGAAAGCGGATGCAAAGGGATTGACTGCGGCAAACGCTTCCACAGCTTCTACAAATCCTGCAGCAACAAATGCAGCAACGGCGAAAACAGGAAAAGTGGAGTTCATTGTCTTTGCATGTGATGCTGGAATGGGTTCCAGTGCCATGGGCGCCACCGTTCTGAAAAAGAAACTGAAAGCGGCTGGTCTGGAGGATGTGAAGGTGGAACATGCGCCGGTATCTTCTATTCCAAAAGCAGCGCAGATTGTAGTAACCCATGAGGAGTTGGGACCGCGTGCAGCAGCCAGCAATCCGAGCGCTGAGTTGGTTCTGATTCATAACTTCCTGGCAGCACCGGAGTATGATGTGTTGGTGGAAGATTTAAAGAAGAGAAATCAGTAATTGATAAGTTGTGTTTCCGCCCTGCGGCAATGTCTGCGCAGGGCGGATTTTGGCGTTGTTTCAGAAGATAAAATGTGGTATTATGTAAAAAAATAAAGGGATACAGAGGGGGAAGGATGAAAGCAGTATTAAAAAGTTATAGCAGTATGATTACGAGGAATCTTTCTCTTTTTCTGGCTGTGGGAGTGTTAAATATCCTTTTTTCAGAGCGAGGATGGTTTCCGAATGAGACCATGAATCAGGCAAATGATGTGCTGTACGGTATGGTTATTCCGCTGCTGATGGCATATGAAGCAGGAGGAAAAGGCGGAGAACGGGCAGCCAGAGAGCGCGCAGGGATGGCTGGGGCGCGGAATATGGGAAATGTTGCGGGCGCGCTGGCTTCTATTGGTTTGATATCTGTACATTCTGGTGCCAATATGATAGGTGCTGTCATTCTCGGCGCGGCTGCAGGGTATCTGGCAGTAAAGTGCAGTCTTTGGCTGGAAAACAGGGTGACTTGCGGTTTGGAGATGATTGTGAGAAACTGCATAACGGCCGTCTGCGGCCTTGTCTTTGCCGCAGTATCTGTGGCGGTGCTGGAGCCGTTTATCCGTTCGTTCAGCCTTGAGGCAGCGGGGAAGGTGAAAATGGTTCTAGCGAGTCCATGGCTGTTTTTGCTGAATCTGCTGATTGAGCCGATGAAGGTATTTTTCCTGAACAACAGCATCAATCATGGGATTTTGATTCCGCTCGGGATGGAGCAGATGAAGGAAGCGGGCAGTTCGGTTTTGTTTCTGCTGGAGAGCAATCCTGGTCCAGGGCTTGGTGTGCTGGCCGCTTTTTGGATGATGGGACGGCGGTCGAAGGAGCAGGAAAAAGAGCAGAGAAAAGAACGAAGAAAAGAGAAGAGAGAGGAGAATAGAAGGCAGGATGTTGGCGTGCAGATGGTAATTGAGTGTCTGGGCGGTATCCATGAAGTGTATTTTCCGTATGTATTGTATGATCTGCGGCTGCTGGCTGCTGTGATGGCGGGAGGAACATGCGGCAGTCTCTGGTTCTTTTTGACAGATGCGGGAATTGTTGGCCCTGCTGCGCCAGGGAGTATTCTGACAATCCTGCTTTTGTGTCCGATGTCTAGCTGGCTGAAGGTGTTGATTGGAATTGCAGTGTCGTTTGCAGTTTCTTTTATTGTGTCGTGCGGCATTTTAAAAGACAGGAAGGAAGATACCGATACCATACAGAAGGGGAAGATGCAGGGAATTCGGGAAGAACAGAAGATACAGGAAATACAGGATAGTCAAAAAGTGCAGAATACGCGGACAGAAAAAGAGGAAGATATGGCGAAGATAAGCAAAATTTATGTAGTGTGCGATGCAGGATTGGGGTCCAGTGCCATGGGAGCAGCGCTGTTTCGACGAAAAATAAAGGAAGCCGGATATGTAGGGGTGAGTGTCCGGCAGGCGGCAGCAGATGAGATTCCGGATGATGGAGATTTGATTGTGTGTCAGAAAGATTTTTATATACAGCGATTAAAGGAGAGAGAAGCGCAGCTGCCGGAAGTCCGTCTGGTGGAGACATTGACTAACGGCGCAGAGTATGCGATGCTTTTGGAAGAGATAAAGGGGCGGTTATAAAAATGGGTACAATTACAGCAGATTTTTCCTCAAGAATGCAGCAGATTTTAAAAATTCTGCTGAAACAGGAAGGGCCGGTTCCGGTGAAAGCCCTGGCGGAGCAGATGGGGATCAGCAAACGGACAGTACAAAGAGAGTTGGAGTCCGTGGGACGTCCGTTGAAAAGGCATGGTCTGGAGTTTTGCTCCAAGGCAGGAAGCGGTGTGTGGCTGGATGGAAGCGATGAGGATAAGAAGGCACTGTTGTCTCAGCTGGAGGCAGAGGACAGCCTGGATGTCACTGACAAGTCAGAACGGCGCAAGCGCCTGATTTTAGAAATTCTGAGAGATAAGACAGTGAAGAAATTGTATTATTACAGTGATCTGTTCGGAGTCAGTGAAGCTACAGTCAGTTCAGATTTGGAGTCGGTGGAAGGCTGGCTTGCCGGATTTGGTCTGAAGGTGGTGAGAAAGCCAGGTCTGGGCATCAGTATTGAGGGCAGCGAGGGGAATTTCCGCCAGGCGCTGCGGGCGTTTATCGATGAAAATATCAATTCTTCCATGATTCAGGAACTGTATCAAAACGCCAAGCAGCAGGAGGAGGAGAACGGTCAGGCCAGACAAGTGATGGAAATGGTTCGGGATAAGAGCGAGAAAAACATCTATCGGGTGCTGGATGAGAGCATGATGAAGCGGGTGATTTCTAGTATCCAGCGAGTGAAAGACAAGCGCCTTCAGAATTTGACAGAAAATTCCTATACTGGTCTGGTGATCCACGTGACGATTGCTGTGAATCGAATTTTAAATCAGGAGATCATGGAGGAAAATTCGGAACTTTTGGGGACGATAGAAAAAGACGAAGATTTTCTCCTTGCCGGAGAGATTGTCCGTCAGCTGGAAGCAGAGTTTCAGGTTCGCATACCCAAAGTGGAGACAGCATACATCTGTCTTCATATTAAAGGTTCCAAGGTACAGCAGTATGAGGTGGAGGGCGTTTCCAGAGAGATGATTCAGGAGTATCGGGAGCTTTTGGATGTAGTCAATGAAATGATTGACCGCTATGATCCAGATGTTGCCTATGCGCTGAAACAGGATGAGGAATTTGTAGTGCAGGGGCTGATTGCGCATCTGCAGCCCACACTGGTGCGGCTTTCCAACCATATGATGATACAGAATCCTCTTCTGGAACACATTAAGACAGAATATCGGGATATTTACAGGCGGTGTGAGGATGTGGCAAAAGTGCTGGAAGAGCGGTATGGATATGAGGTGCCGGAGGCGGAGATTGGCTTTCTGGCTATTCATTTCGGCGCTGCCATGGTGCGCCTGGAAAATCGGAGAGAAAACAAGCGCAAGGTGTGCATCGGCGTGGTCTGTGCCAGCGGTATCGGCATTTCCAGACTGATGGTGTCAAAATTGTCCCATCATTTTCTGGACCGCGCAGAAATCGCGGCTTATGGCAGGTTTGATTTGACGCCCTATGTGATGGAGAAACTGGATTTTTTGGTTTCTACACTGCCGATAAAAGAAGATATTGAGACATTGTTTGTGGGGCCGCTTTTGACAGACAGCGAGATGGAAAAGATTGAGAAGCGGGTCCGCTACTATGAGAGGATGCCGAAGAAACCTGCAGAGGAAAATGAGTTTACCCGACAGCTGGAGCAGGTAAATTTTATGGCAATGCAGATTAAGACCATGATTAAAGAGATGGGGTATCTTCTGGTGAGTCCGTCCATCTCTTTCCAGGAACTTTTGGTGGCAATCAGCGAGATGTTGTCGCCCTATCATGACCGCCGCAGGCAGATTCAGGAGGACCTGATTCGGAGAGAAAAACTGGGAACGCAGGTGTTTGTGGATTTTGGGTTTGCACTGCTTCACACAAAGACAAAGGGTGTGGTGAAACCTAGCTTTTCTGTGTGTCTGACAAAAGGGTTTGTTCCTTTTGAGGACCCCTATTTTCAGGGAATCGGCACAGTGATTGTGATGCTTCTGCCAGATGACGAGCATGTAAATGAGAATCGGGAAATACTGGGCTTTCTGAGTGAGACGCTAGTGGAGGAGGACGAATTTCTTGACAGCATTGAGAGAGGAAACAAGGAGGAGATACAGGCGATGCTCTCAAAATATCTGAAGAAGTTCTTCAATCAATATCTGGACCGCGTGTGAGACATAACCGCATTTTTGCTCAGTGAAATTTTTGTTTTTAAATGGAGAAAGACAAAAGAGAAAGGAAAAAAAGAGAAGAAAGAAGAGAAGAAAAAGCAAGAAAAATAAAACAGAGAAGATGGGAAGAAAGAAAATAAGACAGGTATGGTTTACGGCCAAGCGCAGGATTTGGCTGTAAATGTGGCCTGTCTTTTTTTATGAATATTTACATGAAATCACTGTCATTTCATCAGATTTTGTCACCATTGACTGATGCCAAATGCCCGTTTCTTTCGATTGAAAACCGCGTATTTTGGTCATATAATGAGATTACAGAAAAGAGATACGAACGAAACAAAAGGAAATGAACAGAAAAACAAAATGTAAAAAAATGCAAAATATTGCATAAAAAATCAGATGGGAGGATGTATATGTTTGGTTTTGGTAAAAAGAGAAAAGCAGAGAAAGCGGAGATTGTAGAGCAGAAGCCAGTAGAGCAAGCTGTTTCTGAGAAGCCGCAGCTTCTGGAAATGAAAAATATTATTTTGGATTGCAAGGCAAAGCCGAAAGAGGAAGTAATCCGAGAGATGGGAAAGATTCTTTATGAGAGCGGTTATGTGAATGAATCCTATGCAGAGGCGATGATTCAGAGAGAATTTTCTTTCCCGACTAACATCGGAAACGGCATTGCACTTCCTCACGGTGTAGAGGAAGCGAAGAAGGACATCAAGCGCTCTGGTATTGCAGTGATGGTATTTCCGGAAGGAACCAACTGGGGCACAGAGGACGTCAAGTTGGTAATCGGCATCGCAGGAGTGGGTGAGGATCACCTGGAAATCCTGAGCATTATCGCTGAGAAAATGGCAGAGCTGGATGCAGTTGAGCGTGTAGTGGCAAGCACTAAGGAAGAAATTTACCGTACCTTTACGGAGAAGGGGGATGTAGCATGATTATCACAGTGACGATGAACCCAGCTATTGATAAGACCATTGATATCGAGAGACTGGAGCGGGGAGGATTGAACCGAATTCAGAATGTGGAGATGGATGCAGGCGGTAAGGGAATCAATGTCTCCAAGACCATCAAGGCTCTGGGCGGCAGCAGCCTGGCGACTGGTTTCCTGGGCGGCAAGGCAGGAGAGACTATCGAGAATGTGCTGAAGGAATACGGAATCCCGACAGATTTTATCTATGTGGATGGTGAGACGAGAACCAACACCAAGGTAGTGGAGAAGATGGGAGAGGTGACAGAGTTAAATGAACCTGGACCAAAGGTGACAGAGGAGCAGGTTGAGGCACTTTTGAAGAAGCTGGAAAGTTATGCTTCTGAGGATACGTTGGTGGTACTGGCAGGAAGTATTCCAAAGGGTGTTGACAAGAATATCTACAAAGTAATTACAGAGCGTGTGCACAAAAAAGGTGCAAAGGTACTGATGGATGCGGACGGAGAGCTCTTCGTACACGCACTGGAAGCACATCCTGATATGATAAAGCCGAACCGAGTAGAGCTGGAAGCGTATTATAAACTGGATTACCGTGCATCCGAGAGCGAGTTGGTGTCCATGGGCAAGAAACTTCTGGAGAATGGCTCTCAGCTGGTAGCAATCTCTCTGGGACAGATGGGAGCACTCTTCTTGACAGATGAAAATACTGTGCGTTGCCCAGGTTTGACAGTAAAAGCACATTCGACCGTAGGAGCAGGGGATGCGATGGTAGCAGCACTGGCATACAGCTGGGATAATCATTTATCTTTTGATGAGACGATTAAGCTGGGTATGGCAACTTCTGCAGGTGCAGTGACAACCATCGGAACGAAGCCGCCGACAAGAGAGAAAGTAGATGAGCTGGCAAAGCAGGTGACAGTAGTTCCGGCAAAATAATAGCAAGGAAAAGCCAAGATACGGCAGCAGGTCCGATGCAGGAAAAAAGCATACGGGAAAGGGCAAAGAACAAAGGGGAAAAGAAGCGTTTTTTGGTAATTTGAATCGCTTTTGGACAGGTAAGAAACAGAACATAGAGTGGAAAATATAGAAAATAAAATTCAGTAAAGGAGAATATGGTTATGAAGACGAAAGCAGTCAGAATGTATGGAGAGATGGATTTACGTTTGGAAGAGTTTGAGCTTCCGCAGATTAAAGATGATGAGATTTTAGTTAAGGTTATGAGCGACAGCATCTGTATGTCCACTTACAAGCTGGTAAAACAGGGCAAGAAGCACAAACGTGCTCCGCAGAACATCGACACCAATCCAGTTATCATCGGACATGAGTTCGCAGGCGTTATCGTCGAGGTCGGCAAAAAGTGGCAGGATCAGTTCAAACCAGGACAGAAATTTGCACAGCAGCCAGCACTGAACTACAAAGGAAGCCTGGCATCTCCAGGATATTCCTATGAGTTCTTCGGCGGAGCTTGCACCTACTGCATCATTCCTCACGAAGTGATGGAACTGGGCTGCCTGCTTCCGTATGAGGGCGAGAGCTTCTTTGAGGCTTCCCTGGGCGAGCCGATGAGCTGTATTATCGGTGGATATCATGCAAACTACCATACCAACAAGCAGAATTACAATCATGCAATGGGAACCAAGGTAGATGGAAACATTCTGATTATGGGTGGATGCGGCCCGATGGGACTGGGCGCAGTCAGCTATGGTATCCAGTTTGAGAACCGTCCGAAGAGAATCGTAGTTACTGAGGTAGATGATGCAAAAATTGCACGCGCAAGAGAAGTGATTTCTGAGGAGTCTGCAAAAGAGAAAGGCGTAGAGCTTCTGTATGTGAACACAGCAAAGATGGAAGACCCGATCAAAGAGCTTATGGATATTACCGAAGGACACGGATATGATGATGTGTTTGTATACGTTCCGATTAAGCCGGTTGCTGAGATGGGCGACAAACTGCTGGCATTTGACGGCTGCATGAACTTCTTCGCAGGCCCGACTGACAACCAGTTCAAGGCTGAAATCAACCTGTACAATGTGCATTACACCAGCTCTCACATCATGGGAACCACCGGTGGAAATACCGATGACTTGATTGAGGCAAACACTCTGGCAGCAAAGGGTGCCATTGAGCCAGCTGTTATGGTAACACATGTAGGCGGTATCGACAGTATCGCAGAAGCAACCAAGACACTGCCGTCCATTCCAGGAGGAAAGAAACTGACCTACACGCAGTTTGACATGCCGCTGACAGCGATTGATGATTTTGAGAAGCTGGGGGAGACAGACCCGTTATTTAAGAAACTGAGCGATTCCTGCAAGGCTCACAGAGGTCTTTGGAATGCAGAAGCAGAGAAAATCCTGTTTGAGCACTTTGGAGTGAACTGCTAAGAGTGAACTTCTTAAGATGGAATTCATTCTCCTTAACTTAGCGTATAAAAGCTGAAGGGGCTGCACACACTAGGTTTTAGAACGGAGAGATATAAAAAAGGGGTATCCCGTGAATTTCAAGCTTTTTTAGGCTTTGAATCATCACAGGATACCCTTCTTTTTGTTGTTGCCGTTGTTTTGGCGCTTTTATTCACTGTCATCCAGAGCTTGTTCCTGAAGTTTTTGGATATCAGGGAAAGCAGACAACATCGGTTTTTCATCGATGCCGTGGATTTTGCGGTCTACATAGTTTTTGGTAATTTGATATACGACCGGAGACAGAGAGAGGACACCAATCAGGTTTGGAATTGCCATCAGACCATTAAAGGTGTCGGACAAATCCCACGCTAGGTCTAAGCTCATGGTAGCGCCGCCTAGAATGAATACGATAAAAATCACACGATACACAACGATAGCGCCAGAACCGAAGAGGTACTCAAATGCCTTGGTTCCGTAGTGACTCCATCCGAGAACCGTCGAGAACGCAAAGAGCAGAATCGCAACAGCGATAAAGGCAGGGCCGGCTTTCCCAAATACTGTAGCAAATGCCTCACCCACCAGAGCAGAGCCTTCTGCACTGCTGACAACAGCGCCGGTTTCTAGGTCAACGAGTCCAGAAGTCAGTACAGTCAGTGCAGTCAGACTGCACACAACAATGGTATCTGCAAATACTTCAAAGATGCCCCACATACCCTGGCGGACCGGTTCTTTTACATTGGAGCTGGAATGAACCATGACAGAAGAACCAAGACCTGCCTCGTTGGAGAAAACACCGCGCTTCATACCCCAGGTGAGGGCCAGCTTGATGCCGGAACCGACGATGCCGCCGCCGACTGCTTTCATGGCAAATGCGCCCTTAAAGATAGCTGCAAAGGCCGGTCCAATCTGGTCTGCATTGCAGATACAGATAACAAGAGCACCAATGATGTAGAAGATTGCCATAAAAGGCACCAGTTTTTCGGTTACAGAAGCGATTCTCTTGATACCGCCAAGAATAACGAGTCCGGCAAACACCATCAGCACAATACCAGTAACCAGATTCGGAATGCCGAATGCGGATTTCATATTTCCGGCGATGGAATTGATTTGGCTCATATTTCCAATACCGAAGGAAGCCAGAAGGCAGAATATAGCAAACAAAGTAGCTAAAAGAGCGCCGATCTGTTTCATGCCTTGCTTTGCACCGAGGCCGTCGCGCAGATAATACATGGCGCCTCCGCACCATTCACCGTTTGGATTTTTTCTTCTGTAATAAATACCGAGAACGTTCTCAGAATAGTTGGTCATCATGCCGAAAAACGCTACAATCCACATCCAGAAAATAGAGCCAGGACCACCGAAGAGCAGGGCGGAGGCCACGCCTACGATGTTGCCTGTACCGATGGTGGCTGCCAGTGCAGTACAGAGAGACTGAAACTGAGAGATGGACTGGTCATCCTCCCCTGTGTGTTTTGTGATGTGTTTGTCGGTGAAGATGCTGCCCAGGGTGTGTTTCATCCAGTAGCCAAAGTGGGAGATCTGGAAGACCTTTGTGAGCAGTGTCATCAGGATTCCAGTTCCTACCAGAAGAACCAGCATGGGGAGTCCCCACACAAAGCCATTGATTTTTCCGTTGATATTCGCGATCAGATCGATCATACTCATTCCTCCTAGTGTGATAATGTATAAGAATAGCGGTAATACTAGTAATAAAGTCAATAAAGCAGCAGTTTGAGAAGAAATGCAGGAGAAAGAACAAAAAAGAGTAACAGAACAAGTAAGAGACAGCAAAAAAGAGTGAAAAACAGAGGTAAAAAATAAGAGTAAAAAAGAAAAGGCAGGTGGAACGATTCGTTCCGCCTGCCTGCTGTATGCGAGCAAGAAAAAGACCAACTCAGGTATTTGCACACAGGAAAACTTTAATGCAAATAGAAATATCTACCCCATTGCAAATATCTATTCTTTTTTGCCGATGTTCCGTCCCATAACATTCTTCGGAATACGGCTCTCTATTCACTTTAAACTTTATTTTAATAAAATAGCACAGCGGTAAAGAGTTGTCAAGCGCTTTTGTGCGAAGCAAACGATTGGCAATGGCAAAAGGCGGTCTTTTTGGTGGTTCTGGTATAAAAGAAAGATGAAGAAGGGCATGGACAGAAAGGCGAATAAGTTTTATAGTAAAGGTATGGAAAAGTCACACAGAATGATGCAGAGATAACATAAGAAAAGAGCAGTTCACTTTTCTGAAGGAGATTTACATGAACGACATAAAAATCATACAGATTCTTTCTGAGCCGGAGCGGGAATTTACAGCAGTCCCATTCTGGTTTTTGAATGATGAGTTATCAGAGGAAATGATACAATGCCAGTTGAGGGATTTTGCTGCGCACGGCATTTATGGGGTGGTGCTGCATCCGCGCATTGGTTTGCCAAAGAGGATTGCGTATCTGTCAGATACCTTTTTTCACTATATTAAGGTGGCGGTGCAGGCAGCTGCAAAGCTGAATATGCAGGTGGTACTGTACGATGAGGGTATGTATCCTTCCGGCTCGGCGGGCGGAAAAGTAGTGGAAGGTCATCCGGAGCTGGCTTCATATGGAATCGCACTGGTGCCTGCGCCGCAGCCGGAGGACGAGGTTTTGGCAGAGACAGCGGACGGTGTGCTGGTGGCACGTCACAGCGGCGGTACGCTGCGGGGAATTCATTTTGGGGAGGATGACGGGGAACCCGATGTTCCGCTCAGTGCGGATATTTTAAATCCCACAGCAGTCAGCCGTTTTATCGAGTTGACGCATGAGCAGTATTATGCGCATTTAAACCCCTATTTTGGAAATACCATTTTTGCCATGTTTACGGATGAACCCAGTATTTTGGGACGAAATGTGAGAGACATGTTTCCATGGACGGCAGGATTTGCTGCGGATTTCACGGCCGCGGGCGGAAATCTGGCGAATTTGGCGGCTCTGTTTCGCGGAGAGCAGAATGAGGATACCAGGCTGTATGAACAGCTTATTTTGCAGAGAGAGAGTAATGTGTACTATAAGAGGCTGTCTGAGTGGTGTGAGGAACATGGGATTGCTCTGATGGGACATCCGCACCAGAGCGATGACATTGAGGTAGAACGCTGGTTTCACATTCCAGGGCAGGATTTGATACAGCGCCGTGTGGCGCCGGAGGGGGATTCTGTGGATGGCATGGAATCCACAATGGCGCACTGCGGTGCGGATGCTGCATTGCTTATGGGGCGCAGGCGCAATGCTAATGAGTGCTTTGGCGACTGCAGCAAAGATAAAAATCCGTGGTTCGTCACAGGCAGCGATATCAAATGGTGGTTGGACTGGATGGCAGTGCGCGGGGTGAATCTGTTTGTGCCGCATGCATTTTATTACAGTGTCAGAGGCGCCAGAAGTGGAGAGCGCCCGCCGGATGTGGGACCAAACAGCATATGGTGGCCGCATTACCGCCTGTGGGCGCGCTATATGCAGCGCTTGAGCGCACTGATGACGGATATCGTTTCCTTGGATAAAGTGGCTGTATTGTGCAGCAACCGCAACCTAGTGCCGGAGCTAGCCGCGCCTCTGCAGAGAAATCAGATAGGATTCCGGTATTTGCCAGAGAGTGTCTGGAAGGACTGCCGTGTGGAGAATGGCAGGCTCGTGTGTGGGGAGCAGGTCTATGAGGCGGTGGTCGGTGATAAGGCACAGTTTGAGCAGGTGCCACATCTCGCTCCTCCTGTGTGCAGGGCGGACAAGGAGTGGAAACAGAGTACAGTGGAGCCAAACTGCATCTGTTTGCCATGGCAGGATAAACTGCGCTCCGCACATTTTCGGCGTGCGGACACAGAATGTTGGTTCTTTGTCAATGAAGGGGAGGAAGCGATAGAGGCAGATGTGGCGCTTCCGACAGAAAGTCTGATTGGCTGCTATGATTTGTGGACCGGCGAGGCATGGCAGGGTGAACCGTGTTTTAACCAGAATACTTCTGACCGATGCGAGGACAATCTGGATTTTGAATGTTTGGGCAGCAGAGAATGGAACAGAGGATGGAAGCTGTACCTGCCGCGCAGAGGAAGCCTTCTGATGTTCGCCTGCGAGAGACAGGAGTACGAGAAATTGCCCGAAAAGCCTTCGATGAATCTGTCCAAAAAACAGAGCGGTGTTCTGGTGAAAACGCCGGAATTTTGTCTGGAGGAGGACAGGCCGGAGAACATCCAGAAAATCTATCGGGCAGAACTGGATTGCACAAAAGAAGAGCTGGAGCAGCCAGGTATACAGATAGAAGTTTCGGCTGAGGAAATGACAGAGCTGTTTGTCAATGGCGTCTCTGCGGGCGTGTGCTTCTGGGCGCCGCATTGTTTCTCACTGCGGCCATTTTTGAAGGAAGGACCGAATGAACTGCGTCTGGTTGTGACCGGAAATATGGCAAACCGATACGGCAGAAAGCCTGTGCCGTATGGGCTGTTGTAGAGAAAATTGTAACGTGAAAAAGGATTAAAAAATCTTATGAGGCCTCACAAAAGCGGGTCTTGAATGAGGCAAAATAGAAAAAACAAGAAAAAGAAATTATAAATAAAAAGAAAATCAAGGCATCAGTCGGGATGTACCAGCACTTC